>NZ_JBNDIU010000082.1:0-1093 GCF_050434565.1 Ensifer sp. 4252 | reverse complement strand
TCCCGCGCGTACGCCCATAAATACGCTGTCTTTGCCGACCCCGATCCGGGAACAAGTGTCGGTAATGTCGTCTCGTCGGCGAATATTCGTTCACCTCGTTTGATCTGGCTGAAGGTGTAGTCCGCGAGGAGCTCGAGTTCGAACCCGAGCTTACCCATCCACCGCGCCATGATACCGCGCTCGACCTCGACATGGTCGCGCAGGAAGATCGCCTCCTGTCGATAGAGCGGCAACCCGTCGCCATATTTGGAGACCGCGATATAGGCGAGCAGCGCTTCCGTCGGAATGCCGCTTTCGACGATATGCGCCGGGGCTGAGGCCTGGATGACGCCGTCTTCGTTCTTGAAGGCATACTTCGGGCGATGGGTGACGATCACCCGGAACTTCGGCGGAATGACATCAAGCCGCTCGGAGGTATCTTCCCCGATCAGGACCTTCTGTTTGCCAGCGTGTTCGGGCAGTTCGTCCGGCTCGATGACTACATGGACCCGCTCCAGGTGCGGCGGGAAGCCCTTGCGCGGGCGCGGCGCACGCTTTGCAGCGCCTGGATTGCGGCCCTTGGAAACCAGCGCCTCAATCGCGGCAATGCCAATGTCGATTTCTTCGAAGACAAACGCGCCCTGTTCGTCCAGGTCTGCCTCGATGGACTTGCCCTGCTTTTCCGAACGGCGGCCATACCTGTATCGATTGAAAGCTTTGAGGATCAGCTTCAACTTGGCGATCTGTTCGTCCGCGTCCGTATTGCGGGCCTTCAGATCAGCGACTTCGTCTTCCAGAACATCGGCGCGCGCAGCCTTTGCTGCCATCGCCATGACCATGGCTTTCAGCGCATCAACGTCATCAGGAAGCTCGAGATCGGCTGGTTTCATGCCCTTATGTAGAGCATGTTTCGGCGAGATTTACCCTCAGTTTCAGTCGCCTGATTCACTCTGCCGCAGGGCTTTTACCCAACAAATTCCGGTCGTTTCACCGTAGCCGAGCGGACCCGTTTCCAGTCCATGCCGTCAACGAGTGCAAGCAGTTGCGCGTGATTGAGCTGCACGCGGGCCGGTCCGATCTTCGGCCAGACGAACTGATTTTTTTCGAGCCGCTT
>NZ_JBNDIU010000081.1:0-1175 GCF_050434565.1 Ensifer sp. 4252 | reverse complement strand
GCTTTCCATTGAGCTGAAGAAGCCCGGCGTGACACTGCTGATCCTGTGGGAAGAATATCGCAGCGTCCATCCCGATGGTTATGGTTATAGCCGTTTCTGCGAGCTGTTCCGCGGTTTCGAGCAGCGCCTTTCGCCAACGATGCGCCAGGAGCATGCTGCCGGCGACAAGGTCTTCGTGGACTATTCCGGCAAGAAGGTGCCGATCGTTGATCGCAAGACTGGCGAGATCCGCGAGGCGGAGCTGTTCCTCGGCGTGCTCGGCGCGTCGAGCTACACATTCGCCGAGGCGACCTGGACCCAGACCTTGCCGGACTGGATCGGCTCGCACGTGCGCATGTTCGCCTTCTTCGGCGGCGTGCCCCGCCTGATCGTGCCCGACAATCTGAAGTCCGGCGTCAGCCGCGCAAGCTTCTACGATCCCGAGATCAACCGCAGCTACGGCATGATGGCGTCCCACTATGGTATTGGCGTTCTGCCGGCGCGACCGCGACGCCCCAAGGACAAGGCCAAGGTCGAGAACGGCATGCGCTTCGCCCAGAGTTGCCTTCTCGGCCGCTTGCGCAAGCAGACTTTCTTCTCGCTCGCCGAGGCCAATACCGCGATCGCCGACGTGCTGGAGCGCATCAACAATCACATCATGCGAAGGCTGGGCGTCAGCCGCCGACATCTCTTTGAGACGGTTGAACACGCGGCGCTCGCAAGCCTGCCCGCCGATAATTACGAGTTCGCCGAATGGCGCTTTGCGCGGGTGTCGACGGATTATCATGTCGAGTTCCAGAGCTTCTTCTATTCCGTTCCGCACGCCCTTATCCGTCAGCAGATCGATATCCGGGCGACCGCGCGGATGATCGAGATTTTCCATCGCGGCAAACGCGTCGCTGCGCATCAGCGCCGCTATGGCGGTCCGCGCTATGGAACAGATCCCGCACACATGCCCAGCTCCCATCGCCGCTATGCCGAGTGGACACCGGAGCGCTTCCGGCGCTGGGGCGCGTCCATCGGTCCGCAGACCGAAGGGCTGGTCGTCGCCATTCTCGCCAGCCGGCCGCATCCGGAACAAGGCTTCAGAACATGCTTGGGCATCCTGCGCCTTTATCGCGACATCACCCGCGACCGCGCCGAGGCCGTTTCGGCGCGTGCCGTCGAGATCGGCGGATTGACCTGCAAGACCATCA
>NZ_JBNDIU010000080.1:0-1300 GCF_050434565.1 Ensifer sp. 4252 | reverse complement strand
TGTCAGGCGACATGTAAAACTGGTCCGGTAGCGACACCTAAAACTGGTCCCTCTTTCAGACCTTAGGAGGGACTAATGGACGTTGAGACAGGTACGAAGATCTCCGCGAGATTGGCGCGGAGAGAAGCGATGCTCGAACCGGACGAGGTGACTGCGATGCTGCGGCTCAAGAAGCTGGGGTGGGGCACGCGGCGGATCGCGTTGGAGCTGGGATGCTCGCGCACGACGGTGCAGCGATATATCGAGACGGGTGGCTGGCGCGGGTATCGGCGAGCCCGCCGGGAAACGCAGCTCTCGAAGCATGAAGCGTGGGTCCGTGAGCGGTTCTTTCGCCATGGGGGCAATGCTGATGTCGTGCGGCAGGATCTGGCTCGAGAACTCGGCATTGAGGTCAGTCTCCGCACGGTTGAGCGGGCGGTCGCGGGGTATCGGCAGCAATTGGCGGCATCGGCTTTAGCGACGATGCGCTTCGAGACACCGCCAGGCCATCAGATACAGATTGATTTTGGCGAGAAGCGAATGGAGATCGGAGGCGAGAAAGTCCGCGTCTACATCTTCGTGGCAACGCTTGGCTATTCGCGTCGCACATACGCGACTGCGTTTCTCCACGACCGTCAGTCTGCCTGGTTCGATGGGATGGAGGCAGCGTTCAGGCATTTTGGCGGTGTCACAAGCGAGGTCCTTCTCGATAATGCTGCGGCATTGGTGACTCGGCACGACGCGGTGACCCGCGAGGTCGTGTTCAACGATCGGCTGCATGCCTTCTCCCGCTATTGGGACTTCCGTCCTCGCGCATGTGCACCATACCGGGCTCGTACCAAAGGCAAGGACGAGCGAGGCGTCGGGTATGTGAAGCACAACGCACTTGCCGGACACAGCTTTGACAGCATGGAAGGGCTTCACCTGCACCTTGCGTGGTGGATGCGCACGGTTGCCGATCTTCGATGCCATGGCACGACAGGCGAACCACCACTTGAGCGCTTTGTTCGCGACGAAGCTGTGACGCTACGCCCACTAAATGGCAGGCCGCCATTTCGACAGATCCGAGAACTGCTGCGCAAGGTTCACGCCGATTGCGCCGTTGAGGTCGACACCAACGCCTACTCAGTCCCTTGGCGGCTCATTGGCGAGATTGTCGAGGTGACGATCAGCGGTGGCCAGGTCCGCGTGTTCCATGCTGGTCAGCTTGTCGCGAGCCACGCCGAGTCACACGGGCGTCATCGTCGCCTGACGGATCCTGCCCATTTTGTCGGCGTCAGCGGCTTCGGCATGCCTGTCAAGCAAGCCGCGCAGGCCGATC
>NZ_JBNDIU010000079.1:0-1446 GCF_050434565.1 Ensifer sp. 4252 | reverse complement strand
GTACCTGTCTCAACGTCCATTAGTCCCTCCTAAGGTCTGAAAGAGGGACCAGTTTTAGGTGTCGCTACCGGACCAGTTTTACATGTCGCCTGACACCAGCGATGCTGAACCGTTCTCGGCGGCCCGGGGCTGCACTTAAACGAAACCTAGGCTGGCAGGCATATTTGAGCCCTCAGTCCACCACCCGGTCTATTCACGAGTGTTAGTTCTCCACCGTGTGACTTCACGATAGAACGGGCAGTGGCCAGCCCCAGCCCAAAGCCGCCTGTTTCAGGACTTCTGGATTTATCCAATCTCACAAACGGCTCGAATACAGTCTTCAGTTCGCTGTCCGCAATGCCAGGACCATTGTCATCAATGGTGATGACAATGGTCTCTTCAACGAGACCCACGCCGATCTGTGCCCCGCCGCCGTACCGAGTTGCATTTTCGATAAGATTGGAGACGGCCCGCTTCAGTCGCAATGGGTGACATCGAACCGGCAGCCGATCTGGACCAAGAACAGGTATCTCGTGACCACCCCCCGCAAGATCATCAGCCGCCGCCTCCAACAGGGCCACAAGATCGACAGTTCGCGCTTCTTCGGAATGCGCGTCGTCCCGTGCAAAGCTGAGCGTGGCTTCGATCATTTGCCGCATCTCATCAATAGTCCGGACCATCGCCGTCCGCAGCTCGACGTCGTCCACCATTTCAACGCGGAGTCTCAAGGAGGTGAGTGGCGTACGGATGTCATGGCTGATAGCCGCAAGTAACTGCGTCCGATCACGCACAAATTGAGTGAGACGCTGCTCCATGGTGTTGAATGCTGTCATCGTGTCCCTGACCTCGACCGGTCCCTCGGGGGGCAGGCTATGGACGTCTTCTCCACGCCCGATGCGTTCGGCCGCATGTGCGAGTACCGAGAGAGGCCGCGTGATCCAATGAATGACAGTGGCAACCACGATGAGAACCAGCGCGCCGCTGGCTGCCATCGGAATCAGCCATCGCCAAAGCCTTCGTGCTGAAGGCTGGAGCGTCGATATGCTGCTCAACCACTTTCCATCTCTCAACTGAACCGAAGTATGCAGTCTGGTCGGAGCCTGTCCGAAGAAACGGCTCACGCCGAAAGAGGGTGCGTCCTGACTTTCCACCATTTTAACGCTTACGCCCGGTTTCCTTGGAGCCAACAGCACAAGCAGCTCTTTGGCCAGCCGCGTTTCGGCTTCGTTCATTTTGTTGTTGGGGGTTACGTGCGAAGTGATTTCAAACTGATGATCGCGCGAGTTTGAGGACTGCACAAGCTCACTGCTTCGACCTACGGGCACAAGATCTAGGGCTTTTGCGAGCGAGCTGATGCGGTCGACTGCCTGACTACAACACGACGACAGAACACCCACGGGACCGAGATTCGTGAGCTCTTGTATCCGTGGCATCCCTGGTCCGGGCGGCTCGTTCACGTCCATGGGG
>NZ_JBNDIU010000078.1:0-1663 GCF_050434565.1 Ensifer sp. 4252 | reverse complement strand
GGATCGAAGATCGCGGCGATCTCGTCGGGAACATCCGGCGGGATCGGCACGACGTTGTATTCCGGCAGGCAGACGAATTCGCCGAACGAGCCCGGCCGGTTGACGCCGACGCCGAGCGTGTTGCGGCAGAGATGGCCGCGGCCGGCGCGGCAGTTGCGGCATTTGCCGCAGACGATGTGGCCCTCGCCCGAGACCCGCTCGCCGACATGGTATTTTGTCACCGCCGAGCCGACCTCGGCGATCTCGCCCATGAACTCGTGGCCGACGACCATCGGCACCGGAATGGTTTTCTGGGCCCATTGGTCCCAGTTCCAGATGTGCACGTCGGTGCCGCAGATCGCCGACTTCTTCACCTTGATCAGCACGTCGTTCGGTCCGACCTCGGGCACCGGCACGCGTTCCATCCACAGCCCGACTTCGGGCTTCGTCTTGACCAGTGCCTTCATCATGTTCGTCATCGACCTAATCCTCAAATCACGCCGAGGTCGCGGCCGACCTCTTCGAAGGCGGCAATCGCCCGGCGCACGTCGTCATCGCTATGCGCCGCCGACATCTGCGTGCGGATGCGCGCCTGCCCCTTCGGCACCACCGGGAAGGAGAAGCCGATGACGTAGACGCCCTTCTTGAGCATGCGCGCCGCCATCTCCTGCGCCAGCGCCGCATCGCCGAGCATCACCGGGATGATCGGATGGCCCTCGCCGGCCAGCGTAAACCCGAGCTTCGACATCTCCGCGCGAAACAGCGTCGCATTGGCCGACAGCCGCGCCCGCAGCGCATCGCCGTTGTCGATCAGGTCGAACACTTTCAGCGAGGCGGCGGCAATCACCGGCGCCAGCGTGTTGGAGAACAGATAGGGCCGCGAGCGCTGCCTGAGCCATTCGACGACCTCGGCCTTGCCCGAGGTATAGCCGCCCGAGGCGCCACCGAGCGCCTTGCCGAGCGTGCCGGTGATGATGTCGACGCGGCCCTCGACGCCGCAATGTTCGGCCGAACCACGACCATGTCTGCCGACGAAGCCGACCGCATGGCTGTCATCGACCATCACCATGGCGCCATACTTGTCGGCGAGGTCGCACACCCCGCCGAGATTGGCGATGATGCCGTCCATCGAGAACACGCCGTCGGTGGCGATCAGCTTGAAGCGGCTGCCTTCGGCCTTCTTCAGCTCTTCCTCGAGCGCTGCCATGTCGTTGTTGGCATAACGCAAACGCTTGGCCTTGGAGAGGCGCACGCCGTCGATGATCGAAGCATGGTTCAAGGCGTCGGAGATGATCGCATCCTCTTCGCCAAGCAGCGTCTCGAACAGGCCGCCATTGGCATCGAAACAGGAGGAATAGAGGATCGTGTCTTCCAGGCCGAGGAACGACGAGATCCGCGCCTCCAGCTGCTTGTGCTCTTCCTGGGTGCCGCAGATGAAGCGCACCGACGCCATGCCATAGCCGTAGCGGTCGAGCGCCCGTTTGCCGGCTTCAGCCAGCTCCGCATTGTCGGCAAGGCCGAGATAGTTGTTGGCGCAGAAGTTCAGCACCCGCTCGCCCGAGGCAACCTCGATCTCGCCCGCCTGCTTCGAGACGATCACCCGCTCCGACTTGTAAAGACCTGACGATTTCAACCCGTCGAGTTCCGAGCGGAGATGCGAAAGAAAAGCACTGGTCATGGCGGG
>NZ_JBNDIU010000077.1:0-1700 GCF_050434565.1 Ensifer sp. 4252 | reverse complement strand
GGGTTTAATTTCGGTGATCAGCCGTTGTCGCGATCGGTTTTCAATCCTGGTGGTCTGCCGCGCTTTTTCGGCACGGGCGGCGGGTTGATGAGAGCTTTGGAGCGGACGTGCTCCGGAATGAGGTCAGCGTGTTGGCGCAGGCGATAACTCGAGCCTTCAATTTGAACGACGACGGCATGATGCAGTAGTCTGTCGAGCAAGGCCGTTGCGACCACCGCGTCTCCGAACACCTCTCCCCATTCGGCAAACCCGCGGTTGGAAGTCAGGATCATTGCGCCCTTTTCATAGCGGGCGTTGACCAGCTGGAAGAACAGGTTGCCGCCGCCAGGCACCACCGGGAGATAGCCGATCTCGTCAACGACCAGCAGTGCTGAGCGCGAGAGATAGCGAATGCGTTCGCGCAACGTACCCTCTCGTTCGGCTTTCGCCAGCGATGTGATGATATCGGCCAGCGTTGCGAAGTAGACGCTTTTTCCTGCTTTCACGGCTTCAACAGCCAGTGCCGTTGCAAGATGGCTCTTTCCGGTTCCTGGTGGCCCCAGAAGATGGACGACCTCGGCGCGATCGATGAACTTCAATTCAGCCAGCGCCATTACACGGTTTCTGTCGAGCGATGGCTGGAATGTAAAATCGAAGCTGCTCAGGGTTTTGACGGTGGTCAGCCGAGCCATCGATAGGGCTGCTTTGATGCGGCGCGTTTCGCGCAGTGTCAGTTCTTCGACCAACAACTCATCAAATGCCTGGATGCCATCGATGTCGCCCTGTTCGATCCGCCGTAGCGTGGCATCGAGAGCTTCGAGCGCACGCGGCATTCGTAATGCGACGAGGCTCCGGCGGATGCTGTCGATTGTTGAGATATGGACCGTCATCATCGTGATCCCACCGATGCCAGTCGGTCACCGACGGCCTGATAGAAGTCGAGCGAACGGCGGGCGACGTGATCGCCCGTGCGACCGGAGACGATCGTTTCGCTCGGGCTCTTCCAGGTTCTTTGTCGCGCTGCGTCATGACGATGCGAAGGGTCTATCCGGTATTGCCGGCGTCCTTCCAAAACCGGATGCGTGGCAACAGTCACGCCTTCATCGAGGATACGGATCTGGTCCGGTAGCTGGTGAACTTCGACGACCCTGCGTGTGCGGTCCGGAACGCTATAATAATTGCCGCCGATCGAAACGAGCCCGTCATGACTGACGCGACGCTCCAGTTTGAGCAGCGCACCAAAGGACGTTGATGGCAGGGACTGAAGCTCAGGCTTTTCTCTCGCGAACGCCTCGTTGACGATGCACTGGGTCGTGCCATGCAGTCTGGCGTTTGCCACGGTATCGAGCCAATCGCGTAATTGCTCGTTCAGGTCTTCAAGGTTGCGGAAGGAGCGTGCGAGGAAGAAGTCCTGGCGGATATAGCTGAAGGGCCGCTCGACTTTCCCTTTGGTTTTTGCGCGATATGGTCGGCAGGCTCTCGGTTGGAATCCATAATGCTGAGCCAACGCGATCAGGCTGCGATTATAGATGATATGGCCACTGCCATCCTCTCCCGTAACAGCCGTCTTCATCCGATCGTAGAGGATCTCCGCCGGGACACCGCCGATCATGTCGAAGGCCTGCATGTGGCAGCGAAGAAGCGTCTGAAGATCCTGATGCATGACGTAGCGGGCGAAGATGTATCGGGAGTGGCCAAGCACTAGCGAGAACAGCCAGACG
>NZ_JBNDIU010000076.1:0-1704 GCF_050434565.1 Ensifer sp. 4252 | reverse complement strand
AGCGCGATCAGCTCGCCCGAGCGGATGTCGAGCGTGACGTCGTCGAGCGCCGGAAAGCGGCCGAATTCCTTGCGTATGTTCTGAACGCGGACTTCCATGACGATCCGGACCTTTCAATGCCTGCGGCTGGCGGCGATCTCGGCGCTGTAGCGAAGCTCGAGCGCCGTTTTCAAGACGAGGGTGACCAGCGCCAGCAGCGCCAGCAACGTCGCAACTGCAAAGGCGGCGACGAAGTTATATTCATTATAGAGGATTTCCACCTGCAACGGCATGGTGTTGGTCTGGCCGCGGATATGGCCCGAGACCACCGACACCGCACCGAACTCGCCCATGGCACGGGCGTTGCATAAGAGCACGCCGTAAAGCAGCCCCCATTTGATGTTGGGCAGCGTCACATGCCAAAACGTCTGCCAGCCGGATGCGCCCAAAGAGAGTGCCGCTTCCTCGTCGCTGGTGCCCTGTTCCTGCATCAACGGGATCAGTTCGCGGGCAACGAAGGGGAAGGTGACGAAGACGGTGGCCAGCACCAGTCCCGGCACGGCAAACAGGATCTGGATGCCATGGCTCTGCAGAAACGGGCCGATGAGACTGTGCGAGCCGAACAGAAGCACGAAGACCAGACCGGAGATCACCGGCGAGACCGAGAACGGCAGGTCGATCAGCGTCGTCAGGAAGGCTTTGCCCTTGAACTCGAATTTGGCGATCGCCCAGGCGGCGGCCACGCCGAAGACGAGGTTGAGCGGCACGGCGATGGCGGCGACGATCAGCGTCAGCCGAATGGCGGAAAAGGTTTCGGCATCGCCAAGTGCTGCCAGGAACTCGGCCGGCCCCTTGCGCAGCGCCTCGGTAAAGACCGCCGCCAGCGGCAAAAGCAGGAACAGGCCGACGAAGGCGAGCGCTGCCGCCGTCAGGCTTAGGCGGGCAAAGCGGCTTTCCGAGGTGGCGGCACGCACGTGATGGGAGGCGGCGGCGGCATCATGCGACATAGACATATCTCCGCCGGCTCCAGGCCTGGATCGAGTTGATGACGAGCAGCATGGCAAAGGAGATGACCAGCATCACCGCGGCAATGGCGGTGGCGGCGGGATAGTTGAACTCCTCCAGCCGGATGACGATCAAAAGCGGCGCGATCTCGGAGACGTAAGGCAGGTTGCCGGCGATGAAGATCACCGAGCCGTATTCGCCGACGCCGCGGGCAAAGGCGAGCGCAAAGCCGGTCAGCCCGGCCGGCAGCAGTCCCGGCAGCAGCACCCGGCGGATCGTCTGGAAGCGGCTGGCGCCAAGGGTGGCGGCTGCCTCCTCCACTTCCTTGTCGATCTCCTCCATGATCGGCTGCACGGTCCTGACGACGAAGGGCAGGCCGACGAAGATGAGCGCGATGACGATGCCGGCAGGGGTAAAGGCGATCTTGATGCCGAGCGGCGCCAAGAGCGCGCCGATCCAGCCATTGGGGGCATAGAGTGTGGCCAGCGCAATGCCGGCGACCGCCGTCGGCAGGGCAAACGGCAGGTCGACCATGGCGTCGATCACCCGTTTTCCGGGAAAGCGATAGCGCACCAGCACCCAGGCGAGGATGACGCCGAAGATCAGATTGACGATGGCGGCGACAAAGGCCGTGCCGAAACTGATGCGCAAGGCATTCAAGGTGCGGGTATCGAGCGCCAGCGTCATGAACTGCGACCAGCCGAGGCCGCTCGAACGCCA
>NZ_JBNDIU010000075.1:0-1950 GCF_050434565.1 Ensifer sp. 4252 | reverse complement strand
TTCAACGTCGTCACCGGCGATGCCGCGACGATCGTTGGGCAGATGAGCGCGGACAAGCGCTTGCGCGCCATGAGCTTTACCGGGTCCACCGAGATCGGCCGGTTGATTGCCGGCCAATGCGCGCCGACGATGAAGCGCCTCGTCATGGAGCTTGGCGGCCACGCGCCGCTTATCGTATTTGCCGACACGGATATCGAAAAAGCGGTCGACATCGCCATCAGCGCCAAGTTCGCAACCTCCGGCCAGGACTGCCTGGCTGCCAACCGGATCTACGTCGAGCGCTCGATCTTGAAGGCCTTCAACGCAGCTTTCGCGGCGCGCATCGCCAACCTGAAGGTCGGAGTCGGCTTGGATGCCGGCGTCGAGATCGGCCCGCTGATGCACGAGCGTGCTTTCGCCAAGGTGGAGGAGCAGGTGGCCGACGCATTGAAACGCGGAGCGACCCTGGTCTGTGGCGGCAGGCGACATAAGGCGGGTCCCCTCTTTTACGAACCGACGCTGCTGACCGAGGTTCCAGACGACGCGCTGATCATGCGGGAAGAGACCTTCGGCCCGGTGGCCGCCGTCACGGCCTTTGACAGCGAGGCGGAGGTGGTCGCCCGCGCCAACGACACGGAATATGGCCTGGCCGCCTACCTCGTCACCGAAAACGGGGCACGACAGATGCGACTCGGTCGGGCGCTCGACTACGGCATGGTGGCGATCAATCGGGTCAAGATCACCGGCGGCCCTGTTCCCTTCGGTGGCTGGAAACAGTCGGGTCTCGGCCGCGAGGGCTCAAGACACGGGCTCGAGGCCTTCACCGAGCTCAAATATCTCTGCATCGACACCACGGCCTGACGCCGCGATACAACCTCATCAAAGACTGAACGCATAAGGACAAAATCATGCTCGACCGCAACAACGAACTGACCGCTTGGGACCGCGACCATTTCTTCCATCCGTCGACCCACATGGGCATGCATGCGCGCGGCGAGACACCGACCCGGGTGATTGCCGGCGGCGAGGGCGTCTACATCACCGACGTCAACGGGCGCACCAGTCTCGATGCCTTTGCCGGTCTCTACTGCGTCAATGTCGGCTATGGCCGCCAGAAGATCGCCGACGCGATCGCCGAACAGGCAAAGAACCTGGCCTACTATCACGCCTATGTCGGGCATGGTACCGAAGCATCGATCACGCTGTCCAAGATGATCATCGACCGGGCACCACAGGGCATGTCCCGCGTCTATTTCGGGCTTTCCGGTTCGGACGCCAACGAAACCAACATCAAGCTGATCTGGTATTACAACAACATTCTCGGACGGCCGGAAAAAAAGAAGATCATCTCGCGCTGGCGCGGCTATCATGGCTCCGGCGTGATGACAGGATCGCTGACCGGGCTTGCACTCTTTCACAACGCCTTCGATCTGCCGCGCGCGCCGATCCTGCACACGGAGGCACCCTATTATTTCCGCCGGTCCGACCGTTCGATGGACGAGGAACAGTTCTCGCAATATTGCGCCGACAAGCTGGAGGAGATGATCGTCAATGAAGGGCCCGACACCATTGCCGCCTTCATCGGCGAACCGATCCTTGGCACCGGCGGCATCGTTCCGCCGCCGAAGGGCTACTGGCAGAAGATCCAGTCGGTGCTTGCCAAATACGACATCCTGCTGGTCGCCGACGAGGTCGTGACCGGCTTCGGCCGCCTCGGCACGATGTTCGGTTCAGACCACTACGGCATGAAGCCGGATCTCATCACCATCGCCAAAGGCCTCACCTCCGCCTATGCGCCGCTTTCGGGAACGATCGTTTCCGACAAGGTCTGGCAGGTTCTGGTCCAGGGCTCGGACGAACTCGGCGCCATCGGCCACGGCTGGACCTATTCCGCCCATCCGATCTGCGCTGCCGCCGGAATCGCCAATCTCGAGCTGATCGACGAACTCGGTCTCATCGAAAACGCCGGTA
>NZ_JBNDIU010000074.1:0-1960 GCF_050434565.1 Ensifer sp. 4252 | reverse complement strand
CCTTAGTTCGCATGGCCAACGGATGGCCCGCGCAGGATATCGACGCTCTGATGCCGTGGAACTTCGAGTCGAGCGTGGTCGGCTAACCGCTTACGTTTGAGGTATCGGGCTATGAAAAGGAACTCGCTCCTCCCAAGGGGTCTTGCTTGCATGGCGCGTTTGAGCGCGTAGGCGCATTGCACCGATTCAGCGGAACTTACGATGCCGATGAGCTCAGGCTGCAGCTCAACAATTGGCTGCCTGCAGAAACGAGAGCGGCCGGGTAATTCGCTAAGGTTCGTCAAGCTTCTATTCAAGGCTGAATGCTTCTCCAGTCGTCTGTGACATAGCGGGCTTTGCCACCCTTGCCATGACGGACATGGATCACCATCCGGGAACGGTCGATATCCTCCAACCTTTAATCCGCAGACTTCCCCAACTCGCAAACACACCGCATAGGCGTATGGCAAGCGTAGAGAATATGACGAAACATGCAGAAGTTGCTGTGCCCTCTGTGGGCTGTCCGTCGCGTTCATGTTCTTGCTGCGCGCTGCTTGCGCTCGCTAGGTCCGCTTCATATAACGGATCGGTGAGAGAAGGGCTCTTGAGGCATCATGAATTTCTGCGTCTACCTCGATAACGGAGCGGAAGTGCACGGTTACTTCGTGCCGGACGGTTTCTCGACATCCCCAAAGATAAATGTACGCATCAATGATGACGAAAGAATAACTGAGATTCAGACTTGGATTTTCATCGAGGGAGCGAGAGCACAGGGAGTTCATCAAACTGGTAATGTAGGCTTCATCCTCAGCGAGGACAACATACCGGGTCTTAGTACGGCGTTCCGTGTGGAATTATCGGATCCAGACAGCGGACTCATTTTTTATCGCCGCGCTCAGCCTGGGGAGTTTGTTTCGAAGAAGGTATTGAGAATAGAAACAGCGTACGTCCCCCACAGCGAAATAGATGTCAGCCTTAAATCTCATTTTCAATTCTTTGAGCATCGTGTGGAACGCTATGGCTATGAGACAATTCGACAGATGATTGAGATTATTCATCAACCATCCGTTTATGTTTCTGGCAGAATTTTGCTTAAGAATTTTCAAGTATACATAGATTATAATATAGATGTAACCATGATTTCGTTGAGGGATCCGTTCTACGAACTGGCATTGCGATTGATCGTTTTCAGCCGAATAAGTAAGCAGAATTTTAATTTCGTGCCGCCTCGTGATAAGACGTTATTTAGACCGGTTATCTCGTGGCTTGAGGGACTAGACATTCAGAATGAGGCGGCCGTCAATAAAGCTATTCGCAGTGCTCCAAAAGATGCTATGAATTTGCTTTCATCGCCTTTTACGCAGCAGTTGACTGCGGCAAACCCCTCGGAGGTTCCTACACTCAACGATGTCTCCCAAGCGCTAGACAGACTATCTCAGTTTACGCTCTTCGAGGCAGGAGGTGATCCCGAAATATATCCAAAAAATATCAGCGAATTACTTGGCCTCCCGCCGGGTGCTGTGCCGATGCGACCGCAACTTGAGGTCGTGCGTCAACTGGCGGACCTACTTCGTAGATTCAGCCGGATCGAGCACATCTTGGAAGCTGACCTGCTTCTATACCATTTCGTTCAGAAAGCGGGCGAACGCGCCGCTCGCGCGAGCGGATAGCGTAAACCGGCGCTCCGATTTTGAACAAGAACAATTGATTAACGCCTGTCGGACTTAGCAATTCAGTTGTAGAGGTACTCGCGTTTTGTCTTGAGCGATCATTATCAGAGACTGGTGCTTTCGTCGCCAAATCAACCATTGCAGAATGAAGGCGAGCTGCGGCTTCCGCATGGAGAAAAGCATGATTAGGCTCGGATCTCGGGAACGGAAGCAAAGCGTAAGCGGTGACGTGAGGCCGTTACTTCTTGAAGTTCCAGGGCATCAGAGCGTCGAGATCGCTTGATGGCCAACCTGCGGCGATACGCTCAAGC
>NZ_JBNDIU010000073.1:0-2166 GCF_050434565.1 Ensifer sp. 4252 | reverse complement strand
GGTACGTGGGGCAAATCGGGTGGCAGGCCGGATTTTTCTTTGCCGGAGGATCTTGTGGGTTGCCGTGGAGCGCGATTGCATTGGCGCATTTTCGGGGCGACCATCGTCATGAACGGAGGCCCAGGATGCACGGGATCAACCTTGACACCTTGAGTGAAGCTGAGCTGATCGAATTGCACGATGCGGTCGTCGATCGGCTCCACTTTCTGCATCAGCAGAAGACGACGCATGCCTTGCTTGAATTGGCGATCGGCGAGCGCGTGATGTTCGAAGACAATAACGGCCAGACGCAGGCCGGAATCGTCATCCGTCGAAACCGCAAAACGGTCACGGTGCACGGCGACAACGCCCGGCAATGGAATGTCTCACCGCAATTGCTGCGAAAGGAAAAGCGACCTGATGAGGGCCAGAGCGGCAAGCTGGTGCCGTTTTCGAGAAAGACCTGACTTTAACTCGCCATCATGACGAGTTGCGACAAAGGTGGAATTGGCCGTCCTGAGCTACCCAACCCGAGGCGATCCCCCAGGAAATGATAGAAGGAGATGCCGAGCTTTTGGCAGGTCTTCATCAGCCCGAGCATGACGTCGCGGGCAATGCGGCCGTCGAGGCTTATGGTGCCGCCGGAGATCTTGCGCCTGGTGACGAAGGAACGAATATCGTTCTCCGACGCGTTGGTGTGCAGTGGAATATGCGGGTGCTCGAGAACTTTGAGCAGTTCAGCCTTTCGGCGATGGAGGCGCAAGAGCAACTTGTCGAGCTCGGTATAGCCGGTACGTCGGGCGAATATTTTGTCGAACCTGCGCCGAAACCCGGTGATCAACTGCGGTGAAGGCTGTTGTTTCCAGACCTTCAGCGCCTTGTAAAAGCGCCAGACGAGATCACGGATCGTCGTGACCAGCCGTTCCTGTTTCGGTGTCGCCGGCATCAGTTTCTGCATCAAGCGTTCTGCATGGATCCAGCACAAGGCGTGGTTGGCGACACGGAACTGTCCCGCATCGTCCGAAACGATCACCGTGTTGCCGAGCAGGCCGTGATGGCGGATGGCGCCCCAGATCGCCGCCTCCGCAACAGGACGCAAAAGCTGTCGGTCGAGGATATCGATGCCCTTGCCGGCCAAGTGCTCGAGGAACGCTATCTGATCGGTGAATACTGCAGGGGGATTGGTCTTGAGCCTGGCCATGATCGAGTGCTCGACGCCCTGCGCCTTCAGCCAGTTCATCGCCTCGTCATTGAGAACATAGTCCTGATGGCCCGCCCGCAGGACGGACAGGAAATTGAGCCGCGATTTCGACAGGCTGGTGCGGAAGGTGGAAAAGCGCTCGCCGCCAATCTGGGTGGTGAAGGCATTGCGCCGATTGTGCCGCGCACCGGTATCGTCGACCGTGATGAACGGCGCCGACACGAGCCCGGCATGCAGAACCGCATTGTCTTCCTCGACGAACGGATCGAGGCCGGTTGTGAGCAGCCGGACAACCTGCCGCTTGGAGATCTCAACGCCGATGCTGTTGAGGATCGCGGTCAGGCGCGGGGTCGTGACCTGCCCCTGGGCATGCAGCGCCAGACAGGCGCGGCGCAGGTTCCGGCCAAAGCCGCTGGAGACCCCTTCCGGCAACGGCGCGATGATCACCTTGCCCTCTGGCGTCAGCCAACGCTCGCGGCGGTAGTTCACAAGTTCTGCCGCCAGCACCAGGTCGCGCACGAAGAAGCTCTTGTAGCCTTTGAACCGAGAGCCTTCAGGCGCGTCTGCCCTCAGTGTCACGGTGCGGGTGATCCGGTTGCTGTCACGCTTGGGGCCGCGTGGCGATTTGCCAGCCGCACGATCACCGTTACCGGGTTCTGTCGCCTTCTCCATGCCGGACGGTCGAAACGGCGGACGCGGCGGCAGGTGCTTCAGGCGGGCAATCTCGTCGCGCAACTGTTGGTTCTCAGCCTTGAGGCGAGCATTTTCGAGCCGAAGCTGGGCATTGTCTTCCCGCAAGGCTTCGTTCTCGGATCGCAGTGTTGCGACCTCGGTCTTGAGCGCGTGCAGTTCCTCGACAAGGCCACCGACGAGCCGGCGCATCGCCACAAGCGACAGCGTCTCAACATGATCGACCGAGGGCAGCCGCTTCTTCATGGCTGGAGGGAATCATGATTTGCCCAATCGGCGGAATCGGGGCCGGCGCT
>NZ_JBNDIU010000072.1:0-2216 GCF_050434565.1 Ensifer sp. 4252 | reverse complement strand
TGTCAAGCGAAGCGAGGAATTGACCCCTTGGGCGAAACGAAGATTTGACCCCCTTCATTTATTGGTCGTTTCGTTTGTTTCAAGCGCCGCTCCGGCCTTCTGCAGAAGGCCGGAGCGGCGCTTTTCGCGAAGCCGATAGCTGTCGCCTCGGATGGTGATCACGGTCGAATGATGAAGCAGGCGGTCCAGTATCGCCGTGGCGACCACGGGGTCACCAAAGACGCTTCCCCATTCTCCCACAGAGCGGTTGGAGGTGATCAGGATTGATCCCTTCTCATAGCGCCGAGAGACCAATTGGAAGAACAGGTGGGCGGCGTTGGCTTCGAACGGAAGATAGCCGAGCTCGTCGATGATCAGCAATTTCGGCCGCGACAAGATCGTCAACTGCTTGTCGAGCGAACCATCGTTGTGTGCTTTGGCCAGCATCGCGACCAACGTGGCAGCGGTCACGAACTGCACGTTGTAGTTCTGACGTATCGCCTCGCGGCCAAGGCTGACAGCAAGGTGGGTTTTACCCGTACCAGGCGGTCCAAGGAATAGCACCGTATCGCCGTGAGCTATCCAGCGGCAGGTCGCCAATTCCCTGATCTGCCCCTGATCCAGCGATGGCTGCGCCTCGAAGTCAAAGCCGTCGAGTTCGCGTACGAAGGGGAATTGCGCCAGCTTGCTCGACATGGAGATGCGCCGCTCATCGCGCCGGGCGATCTCTCGCGATACTAGGAATGCCAGAGCTTCGCGCAAGTTCATCTTCGAGCGAGCCGCCTCGTCAAGCAGAGTGTCGAGCTGATCGCGGATCGCCGTCAGCTTCAGTCGATCGAGTGTTGCGATGAGTAGGTCGTGATCCACGTTCGTCATCACCAGCCTCCTCCAACAACCGCCTCGTATTCGGCAAGCGGCCGCAGCAAGGCGGCTGGCGCTATCTCAATTGGAGCTGTGCGCACCAGACCTTCGCTACCAGCCACGCCAACAAAATGGGACCGGTCCACGATCCGTTGTCGCCGTCCCTGGCAGAGAGCATGATCGGCCACTACCTGGCCCGCGTGACGGATGATCACACGGCCTGCCAGCACAACGACTTGAACGCTCTCGCCGATTAGGCGCCAAGGTACCGAATAGCTGTTCGTGTCGAGGTCTATCGCGCAGTCGGCCTGAACTTTGCGCACGAGGTCGCGCAATTGTCCGAACGGTGCACGGCCAGCCAGCGGACGAAGCGCGTCAGCCTCCGCAGCAAAGCGTTCCGTCGGCGCTACGCCGGTCGTGCCGTGTTCACGCTGGTCGGCAACCTCGCGTATCCACCGGGCCAGATGCGCCTCGAACGACGCCCAGCTCTCGAACCGGCGACCGGCGATCGCGTTCTTCTTGACGTAGCCGACTCCGCGCTCGTCCTTGCCCTTCGTACGGGCGCGATATGGTGCGCAAGCTCGTGGCGTGAAGCCCCAGTAGCGAGCAAAGGCATGCAATCGCGCATTGAACCGCACCTCCCGGCTGACCGCATCGTGGTGTTCGACCAGCGGCTTCGCATTATCCAGCAACACTTCATTGGGAACGCCGCCAAATCGAAGGAACGCACCTTCCATTCCTTCGAACCAGTCGCTTTGCCCCTCTCGCAACGAGGCTCGGATATGGATGCGTCTCGAGTAACCCAACGTTGCGACAAACACGTACACCCGAAGCCGCTCACCGCCGATCCATACGCGCGTCTGGCCAAAGTCGATTTGTAACTGGCGACCTGGTGGAGTTTCGAACCGAACTGTCGCACGCTTCTGTGCCTTCAACTCCCGTCGCCACTGCCGAACTCGAAGCTCTACAGAACGCAGGCCGATGACAATTCCGTGCTCGCTCGCCAACTCCTGGCGGATTACATCCGCATTGCCGTCATGACGGAAAAAACGTTCTCGCAGCCAATCGTCCAGCCCGTCAAACGAACTGCGCCGAACAGGTTTCTTGAAAGGCGAGACGCCGCCTTCCCGCAAATATCGGCGAACCGTGTTGCGCGCACATCCAAATTCCTTGGACAGCCGCTTGGCACCCCAACCAAGCGCGTGTAGTCGCAACATTGCCACCACCTCATCAGCCTGAAGCATATCCCCGCCCTGCATCGTTCGCGACAATGCAGAATGCAATGAAATCTCGCTCGTCATCCAACTCTCCTCGTTTTGACACGAGGGGTCAGTTCTTCGCTTCGTTAGGGGGTCAGTTTCTCATTTCGCCCGACA
>NZ_JBNDIU010000071.1:0-2526 GCF_050434565.1 Ensifer sp. 4252 | reverse complement strand
CATGCACGAACCCGCTTCGCGGGAGGGCGTGCGCGGTGAGGTTGGTGTGATTATCTGAAGTTCTAGGCAGGCTGTTGGTGTTGCCTGACCATGGCGTTCCCTTCAACGAGAGGAACGTTCAATGGCCAGCTTTCCACACGATGCCCCGACCACACCGCTTCGCCAGCGCATGCAGGAAGACATGGTGATGCGAGGGTTGGGATCCCACACTCGGCAGGACTACATCCGTCATGTCCGGCGCTTCGCCACATTTATTGGGCGTGCCCCTGATACCGCGACGGTCGAGGACATACGGCATTTCCAGTTGTATCAGCATGAGAACGGTGTGGGTCCGGCCACGATCAACAGCACGGTTTCGGCGCTACGCTTTCTGTTTGCGGTGACGCTAAAGCGGCGGGATCTGGCGCGAGCGCTGGTGATAACCCGCAATCCACGCAAGCTACCCGATGTGCTGAGCATGGAGGAAGCTGCGCGGTTGCTCGGGGCGGCGCCAGGCATCAAATACAAAGCGGCGCTTGGCGGGGCCTATGGCGCGGGCTTGCGCGTCTCCGAGGTCGCGCATCTCAAGGTCGATGACATCGACTCGACGCGCATGCTGATCCGCGTTGAACAAGGCAAGGGACGCAAGGATCGCAATGCCATGCTTTCTCCGCAACTCCTTGAACTGCTGCGACTGTGGTGGCGCGAAGGAAAGCGGCGCGGCGTGATGCTGCCTCATGGCTGGCTGTTTCCGGGGCGCAGTCGCACCGACCCGATCTCGTCGCGGCAACTGCATCGCGCGGTTCAGGAAGCTGCGGAGGTCGCCGGCATCCACAAGCGCGTCAGCCCGCATACCCTACGGCACAGCTTTGCCACCCACCTTCTGGAGGATGGCACCGATATCCGCGTCATCCAGGTTCTGCTCGGACATAGCAAGCTGGAGACGACCGCGCTCTATGCGAAGGTCTCCACCCGGACTATTCACGCGGTCGCAGGGCCCCTCGACCGGCTGATGGCGCTGATGGAAGGCAAAACGCCCGACGGCTGAGCCATGCGCACCTCGATCGAGGTCGCCGATATCTTCCGTGTTGCCGGGCCGACCTATCGGAAAGCCCATGGGGGACACCTCAGCTTGGCCGAATTCAAAGTGATGTCGGCGGTCGAGCACTGCCGCACCGCTGCATTGGGCGGTCATGTCGAGGCCTGCGAGGATTGCGGAGAGTGGCGCATTGCCTACAATTCCTGCCGGAACCGGCACTGCCCGAAGTGCCAGGGCGTCGCCGCACGCACATGGCTCGCCGAGCGCGAGGCTGATCTCTTGCCGGTCGGATACTTCCATGTCGTCTTCACGCTGCCTGCCGAGATCGCCGCGATTGCCTTCTACAACAAGGCGCTCGTCTACGACCTTCTGTTCAAGGCCGCATCGGAAACGATGCTGACGATCGCCGCCGATCCGAAGCATCTCGGGGCGCGCATCGGCATGACCGCCGTGCTGCACACATGGGGATCGGCCATGACCCATCATCCCCATGTTCACATGATCGTGCCAAGCGGCGGCATCTCCCTTGATGGGGCACGCTGGATATCGTCACGTCCTGCATTCCTCTTGCCGGTGCGTGTGCTCGGCAAGCTCTTCCGGCGCTTGTTCCTCACGAGACTGCTCCAACTCCACGATGCCGGGCGGCTCGCCTTCTTCGGTTCGGCTGCGCATCTCACTGACCGCCGGGCATTCGTACGGTACCTGTCGCCGGTGCGAAAGAAGCGTTGGGTCGTTTATGCCAAGCCGCCCTTCGCGGGACCTGAGGCGGTTCTTGCCTATCTCTCACGATATACGCACCGGGTGGCCATCTCGAACAGTCGTCTGATCTCGTTCGACGAGACCGGTGTCACCTTCCGCTACAAGGACTACCGCCGCGAGGGCCGCGACCGGCAGCAAATCATGACGCTCGCGACCGTCGAGTTCATTCGCCGCTTCCTGCTCCATGTCCTGCCACGCGGGTTCCACCGCATCCGGCATTACGGTCTGCTCGCCGGCAGCTCCCGAAAGATCAGCATCACTCGCGCCCGCGAACTCCTGAACGCTGTCCCGCCGCCCGCGGACGACACAGCCGATGAGCCGATCGACATCCGCCCACCATGCCCATGCTGCGGCGGACGCATGATCGTCATCGATGTGTTCCAACGTTGGCGGCAACCGCGCGAACCGCCAGACACGGCGACAACGAACCGGGAGAGTGCGTCATGACCCGGCATGGCAGATCCATTCATATGGTCCACTCAAAACAGAGCCGGCCAACGGGAGGACCTGCGCCAGTTCGAACGGCGCTGGCTTCCAGCCGGCCAAACGCTCTCGCAATCACCACGAAACTCTCGGCGATCACACCCGAAAACACCAATCTTCACCCGTTGGGACCGACAAGCGCCGCTGCGCGCAGCGGCCCGCCGGAAGATCCGATACACAAAACCCCATAGCTCACGGAATGCCGACCGCGGGTTCCTGCATGAGAGGCTTTCGTACGCCTGACGGCACCCGAAACCCTTCACCAT
>NZ_JBNDIU010000070.1:0-2534 GCF_050434565.1 Ensifer sp. 4252 | reverse complement strand
AGCCCGCGCATTATGCACAACTAACTGAATTCCGTGTCGGGTTCGCAGAGAGAAGACGTTCTGTCGGCGCTTGCCACCCTTTCTGCCCCACGTACCGGTCGCAGCGCTACGCTTCGCGAATTTATCAAAGATTAACCATATGAATTAATGCACCAAATTCTCCTAACGGAAGTCAACCGACCATAAAATTCCGTCGTCTGGACGCCGTTTTCCGTGGCAGATCACTATCGATAGGTTGCAAGTATCGATAGTGATATGGTCCACTAGTTGACCAACTCGTAAACGCGTCCTATCTTGGCGCAGAACATTAAAATCACGATCGTCCGCCATCTCCGCGACGAGAGACACTGTTCAACGGAGTTCCCCATGAGCGTCACTGTCAAGGTCGCCGAGGCCAAAGCCCATCTCTCAGAACTGCTGGCCCGCGTCGAAGCCGGCGAGGAGGTTATCATTTCCCGCGGCAACGATCCGGTCGCCCGGCTCTCGCGCGTGCAGAAGGACAACGAGCTCACGACACTCATCGCCGAGGTGCGGGCGGCGAGAATGAGGGCAAAACCGGTGTCCAACGACGAGATCCTCGACTGGAAACGTGAGGGTCAGCGGTTTTGAGCATTTTTGTTCTCGACGCGTCGATCGCTGCTGCCTGGCTATTGCCGGAAGAATACAGCGAAGCGGCCGAGCGGCTGATCGCCGGGATCTCCAGCCCTTGCCCGGTGCCCAACCTGTTCTGGCACGAGACGCGCAGTATTTTGATCAGCGCCGAGCGGCGGCAACGGATTGCCGCTGGCCAGGCCCATAACGCGATGGCCCGGCTGCGCCGATTGCCCCTTGAGGACATGGGTGCCGGTCAGGACGGCTCAGTGCTCGAGCTCGCGAGTGCACACGGGCTAAGCGCCTACGATGCCGCCTACCTCGACCTTGCGGTCCGCCAGTCCCTACCGCTCGCCACCCTCGACCGCAAACTCGCAGGAGCGGCGCGCTCCGAGCGGATCCAGGTGTTGGGGCCATTCGAGAATGAGCATTGATCAGGATATAGAGCGGCGCGCGGTGGCACTCGACGCGCTCGATTCCATCCTGCCCTTCGATCGACGAGACCAACTCGCCGCCCTTCTCACCGATGACGATGTCGCCACGCTCAAACATCTCGCCAGCGAGGGCATGGGCGACAATACGCTGCGCGCACTTGCCTCCGACCTCGGCTACCTGGAGGCGTGGTGCCAGCTTGCGACCGGCAGCCCCCTCCCCTGGCCCGTACCCGAAAGCCTGCTGCTCAAATTCGTCGCCCATCACCTCTGGGACCCGGCTAAGCGTGCCGAAGATACAAGCCATGGCATGCCGGCAGAGGTGGAAAGCGGCTTGCGTTCCCAACGCCTCCTGCGCGTCGACGGGCCACACGCCCCCGGAACCGTTCGCCGCCGGCTAACAAGCTGGTCGATCCTGACCCGTTGGCGCGGTCTCGTCGGTTCCTTTGACGGCCCTTCGCTGAAGTCCGCCCTACGGCTGGCCGTTCGCGCCAGCGCGCGGCCGCGGCAACGCAAGAGCAAAAAGGCGGTGACCGGCGATATCCTGGCGAAGCTTCTACTCGCGTGCGCCGGCGAGCGTCTGGTCGATGTACGCGACCAAGCGGTGCTTCTGGCCGCGTTCGCCTCCGGCGGACGCCGCCGATCAGAAGTGGCAGCGATGCGCGTTGAGGATCTCACCGATGAGGACCCGGTTCGGACAGATCCAAACGACGAGAATTCCCCTCCCCTCCCCTGCCTCTCGATCCGCCTCGGCCGCACGAAGACGACGACGAGCGATGACGATGAACATGTGATCTTGATCGGCCGGCCAGTGACGGCGTTGAAACGCTGGATCGATGAAGCCGGTATCAACGACGGGCCGGTGTTCCGACGCATCGACCAATGGGGGAATATCGATCGGCTAGCGCTAACGCCGCAGTCGGTTAACTTAATCCTGAAAAGCCGATGCAAACGAGCCGGGCTCGATCCGACACTGTTTTCGGCGCATGGATTGCGGTCAGGTTATCTGACCGAAGCCGCCAACCGCGGCATCCCCCTCCCCGAGGCTATGCAGCAGTCGTTGCACAAGTCGGTGGTGCAAGCCGCTCGCTATTACAACGATGCGGAACGCAAACAGGGAAGAGCGGCTCGGTTGGTCACCTAGTGATCGTTCGAGTCGCGACCGATCCCGCCTTTGTTCACCGAACGGGAGCTTATGTCTCAGTCAAGGACGCCGTCGACTTAACACCCGTCGCGCCAGCGAACCAAGAGGACGCCCGGCGTCATTCCCCACAATTGCCGCCCTTCTTGCCCGATTTCAATGAATGCCCGCCTCGGCAATGCCATCCTTCGTTCGGTCCGATATCAGCCGCCTCTCAAAATGGGCGATGGCGGTAATTTGAGCGCGTCTTGTGAAGACAAGGACCGTCCCTTCAATACTCCTCCTCCCCTGCCACCCAAGCCAGAGAGATGGAATCGGCCTTGGGGCTCCGATAGGCTCATGTTGGCCGGATGAGCTATAGGCGCGGTTGC
>NZ_JBNDIU010000069.1:0-2624 GCF_050434565.1 Ensifer sp. 4252 | reverse complement strand
TACAACACGACGACAGAACACCCACGGGACCGAGATTCGTGAGCTCTTGTATCCGTGGCATCCCTGGTCCGGGCGGCTCGTTCACGTCCATGGGGCGCTCGCCAAAGGGACGCATATTTTCCGTTGCAGCCTTTCTGGTGCTTCCTCTGATCGACTTCTTGAAGTCCCGTCGTGGATGTTCGACCGCTCCGTGAGCGGATATTGGCGCAGCCTGCCGGTTCCGCACGTCGATCTCGCAAGCCTGCATGCTTTGGCAAAGTTACTGGAAGGCGCCGATGCTTCATCGCAATCTGCGGTAATGGGCGCAGCATTGGTCTCTCACGAAACGAATCGGAGAGATGTCCATGCCTCGCCAGTCCATGCCATACCAGTTCGATCTGTTCTCGGCCCCGCAGCGGGGGAAGACGGCAGGGACGCCGCAATGGCCGGAGTTGCCAGAGGAGACGCGCCAAGCGCTGACGGTGCTCATCGTGCGGCTGTTCGTCAATCACGCACACTGCGGGCGCGCCTCCCAGCAGAAGGAGGCCGGTCATGATGCATGAGAAGATCGGGCCGCATCATCTGGAGCGGAAGGCCATCCTCTATGTTCGACAATCCTCGGCTCACCAGGTTCTGCACAATCGCGAAAGCAGCGCCCTCCAGTACGCCATGCGCGACCGACTGGCAGCGCTTGGATGGTCGCACATTGAGACCGTAGACGAGGATCTCGGTCGTTCTGCCGCCGGCGGCGTGACCCGTGCTGGATTTGACCGGATGGTGGCGGAAGTCTGTCTCGGCAAGGTTGGCGCCGTGGCCGCGCGTGAGGTATCGCGCTTCGCCCGCAACAGCCGGGACTGGCAGCAACTCATCGAGATGTGCCGTGTTGTCGATACCGTTCTGGTCGACCAGGAAGCGGTTTATGCGCCCCGCCAGGGCAACGACCGCCTGCTCTTGGGTTTGAAGGGCAGCCTCAACGAGTATGAGCTCGATCTATTGCGTCAGCGTTCCCTTTCCGCCCGCTATGAAAAGGCTCGCCGCGGTGAACTCGTCGTCACTGTTCCGGTCGGCTTCGTGAAGGCCGGTGACAGGATCGAGAAGGATCCCGACCGACGCATCCAGCAAGCCATTGCACTCGTCTTTAACAAGGTTGCCGAACTCGGCAGTGCGCGGCAGGCTCTGCTATGGTTCCTCGAGCAGGGGCTGGACCTGCCGGTCAGGTACGCCAATGGTGACGTCATCTGGCGCAGGCCAAATTATGCCACCATCCACCGGATGATTGCGAACCCGATCTACGGTGGCGCCTACGCTTATGGTAAGAGTCGCTCCGTGCCCCGATACGATGGCCGATCTGGAATTCGTCGCAAGACGCGTGATGAATGGTTGGCGCTGATCCCGGATGCACACGAAGGTTACGTCAGTTGGGAACGGGCGGAGGAGATCCGCAAGATGGTCAGCGACAATATGCCGGCTAGCCGCCATCACGGAGCGCCGAAACATGGTGACGCTCTGCTTGCCGGCCTTTTCCGTTGCAAGAGGTGCGGTCGGAAGCTGACGGTCCGGTACACCGGAAGCAAGCATAACATTCCGCGCTATTCCTGCTGGCGGGGTCTACTCGATAATGGCGAGCCCCGCTGCATTGCCTTCGGCGGTATGCGGGTCGATGACGCGATCGAAGAGGCGCTGCTCGGGGTGGTGGAACCGGGAGCCATTGCCGCCGCCATCGAGGCGGAACGTAATTTGGCCAGCCAACGCGACCAGGTTCAGGATGCCCTGCTGCGCGACCTCGAGGCAGCGCGCTATGTCGCCGACCGGGCATTCCGGCAATACGACGCGGCCGATCCGGACAATAGGCTGGTGACGTCGGAGCTCGAAGTACGTTGGAACAAGGCGCTCGCTCGCGTCGGCGAGATCGAGGCCAAGATTGCCAAACATCGGACAATTACGCCGCAACCGTTCCCCATGTCCGCCTCCCAGGTAGCCGCACTTGCGGGGAACCTCCGCGCCGTCTGGACGGCGCCGACAACCGATGCAAGGCTGAAGAAGCGCATCGTGCGCACGCTCATCAATGAAGTGGTTGCCGATCTCGATGATGGAACCTCTGAGATCGTCCTCGTCATTCATTGGGTTGGTGGCGTCCATACCGAGCTGCGCCTGCCGAAGCGGCGCCGCGGGCAAAGAAACGCGACGCCTGACGACATTGTCGACGCTGTGCGACAGCTCGTCCTTATTGCCAATGACGATGTGATTGCCGGTGTCCTCAATCGCAATGGACTGACGACCGGCAATGGTAATCGCTGGACACGGGAGCGGGTTACTGCGCTGAGGTCATATCGCAAGATTCCGGTCTTCCGTCCCCAGATCGACGGGGTCGAGCCGTGGCTTAATCTGGGCGGTGCGGCGAAGTTACTCGGGATAACACCAAAGACGCTACGTCTGGCGGCCGAGGCCGGCGAGATCGAGGGGACTCATCCGCTACCCGATGGCCCATGGATCTTCAGCCGTTCAAGACTCGCGACTCCACAAGCACGTCAGATCCTCGATCGTGCCCGGCAAAACCCTCGACACCCCACAGGATCGCATCCAGATCAGGAAACCTTATTCTCTTCAACAACATAGAAAGATGGGCATTATGAAACAGGATTGTA
>NZ_JBNDIU010000068.1:0-2637 GCF_050434565.1 Ensifer sp. 4252 | reverse complement strand
ATTCACACTGTCGCTCATAGGTTTCTCCGCATGATTCATGCCGAAAATGAGCGATCTTTCGAAACCGCGCTACGTGGGATGGCCTACCCGCTTACCCTCAAACATGTGATGCCAAAGGTGCAGGAGTCTGGATGAGCGCGCAGCCGATTCCACGTTTTCTCTTTCCCCCGGCAACAACAGTCTCCAGAAATCGAAATGTGAAATCGGGTAGTAATCAGCCCTCGCACTCGCAAACTTCGATAAAACGGATTCATTGAATTTTGGGGTGATTAGTCGCGGCCCAATAAATCCCCAATACAGATTCAAGTCCACCACGTCGCGTGCATGCCGGATCAGATCCGTCAGGACAGCGTTCACGTGGGAGCTTTAGGACTGCTCCGTTGATGGCTGGGCGGGCTACCTCAGTCAGCCCAAATCAATGACTTGCCGAAAAGCTGGACATTCACCTGTCCAGCTTTTTCATTAGGCTTTCTGAAAAAGTGTCCAGCCGCCCTACCCCCCGCTTTGTGGAGGATTAACCATGCCGAAGATACCGCTTCGAACCCGAAATACCACCCGGCTCGCGACATCCTTTGCCAGGAGTCGATCGAGGCCGAATCTCAATCACTGGCTGGTCGCGCGCAGAGGTAGCGCCTGCGCTGATGGATGTGCCAAACTCTGTTCGGCGGGTTGCCATACCGCTGGCCAATACACCATTGTCAACGTCCCAAATACAATCTAACTCGGCTCCAGGGCACTTACGTGAGGCGATTTTCAATGGGCTTGCTAACTAGCTTAGGACCACTCTACCATTCTTATCGGCTGTTCGGGGTAGACAATACCCAAATACCCGGGATCTACGAGCAAAATCAAAAGGCAAAAGAGAGTATCATTGCTGGGTACATGATGATCGCGCTCGCGAAGAGCCGCGCAAATTTGACTGACCCTGTGTCGTTCGCCGAGCTGTTTTGCGCTGACGGTTATTATTGCATGCTGGCGCGCCATTTCGGCTACAACAGCAGTGTCGGAATCGACAATAACAGAGATGGCCACTTCGCCAACGCTAGCGAAATTGCCGTGCGCTTGGAGATCACTGATTGCTCTTTCGTGCAGGCCGACATCAACACCATCGACACGATGGGACGCGTTGATGTCGTCGCAAACATCGGCGGCCTCTACCACATTCCTAATCCGGAAGACGTTTTGCAAAAATCATACGACATGGCGAAGCGGTTCTTGATCGTCCAGAACGTCGTGTCATTGGCAAACGACGACGAAGATTACTTCGAAACTCCCGCGCCTGGCTGGGATTGGGGCAGTCGATACAACCCCCGCTCCTTCACGAAAATGATCCAGTCGAAAGGCTGGAAAATAATCGACAGTCATATGAACGTGCTAGAAGGCAATGGAAGGACCGAGGACCAGGGGAGCATCTACTTCCTCGTCTCCAAGGACTAAGCCCGGAAACTGCTCACCTACGAAGCTGGCCGCCCTCTATCCGCTGCAGGATCTCCCTCATCACCTTCAGGTCGCCCGACTGCTGGCTGACGAGGGATTGCAGATCCTTTATCGCCGCCGGACGTCACCGATCATCAGGTCAACCTGTCGAAACTCGTTAGACATAAGCCTATCCTCAAGCCTGTGCTTGAGCCTTCCTGCTTATGCTGAGTGTCCGGTCGAAAGTGGGGGCAGTCCAGTGTAGCAGTTCGTGACCTGCCCGCCAGTTCTGCAGCTCTTCAATGTCCCGGCTCTTCTCAACCCAGATCGCAACGCCGCCGACGCACATTCCAAGGAGCGTGACGAGTTGGATGATCGTGTTGAGGTTCTATTCGAGCCTCTGAGCGCGTTTTGGGAGTTCCATCGTTCCAAGCTCCTGCCCCATCAATGCTCCTCGTGTCTGCGCATGCAATGCTGATGGCTATCGCGCCTCGCCGTGGCGGACGCATTCCGCATTCGTCCAGACGCCGCCGGCACAGAGGCCGACAACCGTCCGGTCGATCTTCCGTGATCCGCCGGCGTCGCCCGGCGCGCGCCGACCAGGTCAGTGCCGACGATCCGCCGCAGGCCGTCGACATTTGCTGGCGCCGAAATCCCACAGCCTATCAGGGCAAGTGTCATAGTTAGAGCGAGCATCGCCCGCGGAATGTGCCGCCGCATTGTTCTGCCTTTCGATTGCATGGGTGACGGAGCGGGCGCCGCTCGTGCGCAGCTCGAGCACTGCCCAGGTGATGACGGCGAGGACGAGCCCGCCGCCGAAGATTTTCTGCCAGGGGATCATGCCGGATCGAGCCGATTGCGGATGAAAAGATAAGCTCCACCCGCGAACGAGACGACAATGATGCCGGCCAGCGCCCATTGCAGCGGCCCATTGCCGGTAAAGGCGAAGCCGAGGGTCGAGACGATGCCGGCCACCCAGCTGACATTTTCCTTCGTCACCACTTCCGGCGCCTTCGGCGCGGCGGGCACGGTGTTGCTGGAAACGAACTCGCCCTTGGCCCAAAGTCCTGCTTCGGCCGAGCGGCGATTGACGAGGCCCTTCACCCGCTTGCCGCCAGCGTTGACCGGTAATCCCCCCGCCGAATAACGGACTTCAAAAGTAGAATTTTCTCGGGCTTTATGATCGAGGAGATTTTGATGAAGACGAGCAGATTCAGCGAA
>NZ_JBNDIU010000067.1:0-2873 GCF_050434565.1 Ensifer sp. 4252 | reverse complement strand
TTTTGGTCCAGGCCATTGTGTTCTCCATCGAATCTCGCAAATCCGAAGGAATCATAACCTGTTGAAATCACCCACCTCTTTTTGAGGCAGCCTCTGAGCTATCTCCAGCCCGGCAAACCGCAACAGAATGCCTATGTCGAGAGTCTACAACCGCAACGTTCGCCATGAATGGCTCGGCCAATACATTATCGAAAACATCGAGGAGGCACAGGAATTCGCCCCGCAATGTGGTTATGGACCTATAACAACCAACGGCGCAATATGGGTATCGGCGACATCACACCCGTACAGAAACTGAGAATGGTTGCGTGAATTCTAATGTAGCTCCCCTGTTAAAAACGGGAGGATTACCAAAGCTCAGGGATAATTTGGCCGTTCAACAATCTCGATCTTCGAATGGGTTTCTATTGTTAATATATCGAATCTTTAAAATGGCGCGCCATTTTGCCAGACTATCAGGAACGATATACTTCTCAGGAGGTTTTTTTGTTGCTCGCAGCCAACCTTTCCAAGGCTGCAGTATCTGGTGTTACTTGAGATATCGGCACAATTGGAGTAATTGTACTTCGCCGTTTTTTGATAATCGCTATTACTACGAGGCAAGCCAAGATGTGAGAGAGGCCGGACTGGAGCCTGTCTCACATTACTTGGAGCATGGCTGGAGTGAGCTGCGCTCACCCTCGCGGTATTTCGACGCCGAGGGTTTTTCCGAGACCCATTCTCATCTCAACGGGCTGCGACTCGATCTCGCGGAAGTCTGCCTTCGGCTCTACGGATCTTACGCATGGAAAGTCGATGACAAGATTGTGCCTGCGGCATACGCCGGAGGGTCGGATGCGGCGAAAACCTTTACATCGCGTGAGCGGCGGCGTCTGTTCAAGAATTGGCAGAAATATCGAAGTTTTTTCGATGCGGATTTCTACCTAAAGGAATATCAGGAAGCGGCCTCAACCTCTGACGAGGCATTCATGCACTACATGCATCGCGGGTTTTCGGAAGACCGGCAGCCGCGGCGAGACTTCGATGGCTATCGTTATCGTAAGAAAAACGGCCTCTCACGCGGACAAAATCCCTTCCGCCATTGCGTGGATAAGTTACGAGATGGCGAAGGTTTTCCGTCGAACGTGGAAGACCGACTGGACCAGCAGGTCCCTTCCCTTGAGCATTTTCGACAAAAGGGTGAAGTCGCTTCGCACCTGAAGACAACAGAGGCGCGACTGAGCCTGTGTATTCACCTTCACTGTTTTTATATTGAGTTATTGCATGAGGTTGTCGATCGGCTTCGGCCCCTGACCATGCCCTTTTCTTTTGTCGTAACCGTTTGCAGTGATGCCGACGCGGTAACAGCGCGGAGACTTCTGGGTGACCTCAAAGGTCATGAAGATTTCCATGTTTTAGTCGCTGCGAACAGAGGTCGCGACATTGCTCCATTTCTTATCGATGCCAGACCCATATGGCGGAAGTCAGATTTGGTTTTGCATCTTCATACCAAACGAAGCCCGCATATTTCGTGGGGAAACAATTGGCGTCGATATCTAATTGATCGCACGATCGGGGGCGAGCCGTTGCTAGAGGGGGTGATTAACTATTTTCAGCACCATGCTCATACGGGTATTATGTATCCAGAAAACTATTGCATGATTAGGCACTTCACGGAAAAGGAGCAGAATAGTGATTCTATTCGCTCCGTGGCGCAAACGCTAGGTTTGAGGGGTGACTTCCAGGCGCTACGCGAGTATCCTGCGGGATCCATGGCCTTCTATCGGGTGAGCGCACTGGCCGGAATTTTTGACGCAGACGGATTGGAAAATCTGTTTGAAGCGGAGAACGGACAGCTTGATGGAACGACGGCGCATGCCCTCGAGAGACTACTTGCAGAGGCAGTCCGACAAGGCGGCTATGTGGCCACCAGTTATTGACTTATGTGGCAGCGATCGGTATCCCGCCCGCGGTCGAAACCGGCCTTCATGCGGGCGCGTCGTCGCCGCGGTCGCTTGAGCACTTGCCAAGATCCGCAACTACTTCATGCCAAAGCGCAAAAAGCAGAAATTCTAACCGACTGCGCTACAAAGCCCGGTTGTCAACATCTGAGACAGCAAAGGAAGGTGGGGCGTTCGTCGCGCAACCGCTGTTCATACACCAATCATTCCGGAGAGCCCCGCCGGAAGTAAGCGGTGCATTGACCCCTGTTCCCATCGGAAACGGATTCACCGCAATGTCTCCAGGCCACGCATGATCCGAAGCAGCGCTTCAACGTCGACATCGCGGTCCACGATCACACGGCGACCGTTCACGCTGACAACCTCCATTCGGCCGGCGTTTGGCAATGACTCTGCTGCTGGCTCTACCTCTGGGACAAGCAGCGCCGGGACAAAGCCGCCCACGGCCGACGCAACATCCAGTTGCCACGCTCGTGCGAGCCGGTGCCACTCATATAACTGCGAACGCGATATCCCATGTCGCCGCGCCGTCGTCGCACACAAGCCGGGTTCCGAATAGCTCTCGGCGACAATCTGCAGCTTCATCTCTTTGCTGAAGCGTCGCCGCCGGCCGCTATCGATAATCTCAAGCCGTTCCATTCCGCACTGTCCTTATTGACGTCAATAAGGACAGTCAGTGCGAAATCCGACAACTCTGACAAGGCGGCCCACCTCGGATGAGTACCCCGCACCCCTCTCAAATCGGGGTCCAGAATGGCAAAACGGCGCGTGCGAAAGTCGATGTTTTAATCGCCGAAAGACTGTCCGGGATTTACCCGAATCGCTGTCCGGGAATTAGCGTGCGGATTCCAGGAATTAACCGGACGGGGTTCCGATTAATATCCGGACAGCGTTCCGATCTGAAGCCGGACAGCATTCCAATCAATTACCGGA
>NZ_JBNDIU010000066.1:0-3055 GCF_050434565.1 Ensifer sp. 4252 | reverse complement strand
AGGCGGTCCAGCGGAAAAGTCATGCGAGACTCGGGCTGGTTGACGCGTTTTGTGGAGCGTCTTGAGAAGCTTGGCACTGCGATCCAGACCGCCGTTCTCGCGCAGCGCACATCCGTTGATCAAATCCTCGAACCCGTCGGGATTGTCCCCACCCGCGGTCACATCTCCGGCAGGCCAGCCTTTCGGAAGCCGTCGACAAAGTGGTCTCGTACAGACGCATCGCGCAGCGGCTGGGAGCTGAGCCAATGGCCGATCGTGAAATGTGGGTGGGCGATCAGGAACAATTCTGCTTCTCGCCGAGCCTCCTCACGGTGGCCCAACTGCGCAAGCGTAGCAGCCAGGAATTTGCGTGAGTTGGTACGATACGTGTCTTTCCTGCGGAGTGTAGCGGTTGCCGCCTCATAGTCACGCGCGGCGTATTGCGCCTGCCCAAGATGACAAAGATACCAGCAGGCTGGATAGGGATTGAGCCGCAGAGCTTTTTCGATCTGCGCTAGTCCGTCGGCAACCCTGCCGTCCAGCACGGACATGTCGGACATGGCGGCCCAGGTGTCGGCGTGGTTGGGGTCTAGCTCCAGGGCCTTGGCGAAGGCGGCGTCCGATTCCTCCCATCGCCGCTCATACGCCAAAATGGTCCCCAGAACGTAACGGCAGCCGGCATCGTTGGGATCTAGGTCGACCGCCTTCTGCGCGAACGTCGCCGCCATCCGACGGTTAGGATCTTCGGGCTCGCCGAAATGAGTCCAGGCAAGCCAACGGTTATAGGCGAGCAGACCGACCGCCTCGGCATATGATGGCTCGAGCTTAACCGCGCGTTGGAGCAGCATATAGGCCTCACGCTCAGTTTGCGGCGACTCTTCCGTCAGGAGGCGGGCGCGCACACACAGATCGTACGCCTCAAAGTTCTTCGGCCGATTGCGCTGAGTCGGGATGGTCAGCCGGCCGACGAGGGCTTCAACAATCTTGGCGTTAACTTCATCCTGTAATTCGAAAACATCTTCCACCGTCCTGTCAAACCGGTCGGCCCACAAGTGCTGGCCGCCAAGCGCGTCGATCAATTGGGCATTGATGCGGACACGGCCCATTGCGCGTCTGGCGCTCCCCTCGAGGACGTAGCGGACGCCGAGTTCCTGGGCGACCAGCCGTACGTCGACCGGCTTGCCCTTGTAGCCATACACGGAATTGCGCGCGATGACGAACAGGCCAGCCGTACGGGAAAGGTCGGTGATCAGGTCTTCGGTCAAGCCGTCGACGAAAGGTGCGTCCGCTTCATCCCCACTCATATTCGTGAACGGCAATACAGCGAGCGAGGGACATTCGGGCAGCGGCAATATGCTCTGCAGCGCATCCGGCCAATGCCACACGTGGACCGGGCGAGTCAGGTTCTTTAGGTAGCGTTCGCCCGCATCAAAGAACCGGTCGCCGATCTTGCCGACGATCTCGCCGTGAACTTTGGCTGAAATGCAGATACCTCCCGGTGCGGCCTGCGTCTCGAGGCGCGCCGCGACATTGACGCCGTCGCCGAGCACGTCTGAACCGTCGTCAATGACATCTCCCAGATTGACGCCTACACGCAAAAGCAGGCGCCGGTCTCGTGAAGCCTCAACAGCAGTGGTGGCCCGTTGCATTTCCAACGCTGCTGCGACCGCGTCCACCGCGCTACCGAATTCGATTAAGAATCCGTCGCCCATGACCTTGAAGATGCGACCGTTGTGGCGCATCACAGTCGGCTCGATAACGCCAGAACGGAGTTCCCTGAGGTTCGCCAGCGTTGCGACTTCATCAGCCTCCATTAGGCGTGAATATCCCACCACATCGGCAACGACGATGGCGGCAAGGCGACGCTGAAGAGATTGATCCGTCATGTGAGGACAAGCCTAACGACCGAGCTCGCAAATTATTGTTCAACCGCGGGTGAGTCAACAAGTGGTAAGAGGTAATGTCCAGGCGACCTCCATCTCCATCGAGCTGTTATCCTTCTTTGTGACCGACGGCGTCGAAGTGGACGACACGGAAATGAGCATCCACGGAAAGCGGACGGTTCCTGAACGTCTGGTGATGGGGAGCGGGCTGTTCGCGAAATGGTGTTCCGGGGGAGACCCGAACTGCAACTGCGCTAAGTCTGCATTTCTGGCCAACTCTCCAGATGCGGCCAGTCTCCTTCGGCCCAATTGAGACGCTCGGGTCGCACTGACCAAGTATCCGCTCCTGACGCTCCTCGGGCGTTCAGATCACTCGACGACCGAGCCGGCAGCACGGATGTCTCCTATCCCCCGCCTTGAGGGGACCCGAACTGTAGACCACTAAACCTGTTCGCAAAAATGGACTTGCGGAACGCTCACTCTTCGGCGCTCACCCGAGGTCCTCGAATTGGCAGGCCGGCCTTGAGATAACCTTCGATAAAATGTTGGCGATCCGCATCATGGCGGAACGGTTGCGTCTTCCCCCACTCCCCGGCGTCAAAATGCGGAAACTCCGCAAGGAATTTTCTCGCCACTTTGCGCGCGTCCGTTGTCTGCCCAAGTTGCGCCAACGCCGCCGCGAGATTGCGTTTCGCGCCAGGTCCACCTGCCAATGCGTTGCGAAGCGTTTCGACGGCATCCTTATATTGACCGGCGGCGTATTGGGCCCAGCCGAGAAACGAAAAATAGTCTCCGGGAGGATATGGGTTCAAACGAAAGCTGTTCTGTGCGCATACTATCGCTTCCGCAGCCCGCCCCTCGAACACCCTGAGGTCGGCAAGCATGGCCCAGCCCTCCGCATGATTGGCGTTCAGCCGAAGCCCTTCTTCGAATTCGGCCACACCTGCTTCGAGTTCGCCCTCGTAAGCCCGCAGGAATCCCAGAACGATGTGGGCGTCCGCATTTTCCGGATCGATTTCCACGGCTTTTCGGGCAGCAGATCGAGCCAACATGCGGTGTTCCTCGACAGGCTCACCACAGTACAACGCACCGAAATGGTGGCTCATCGCAAGCCAAGCGTATGCCGCTGCAAAGTCCGGATCAATTTCGATGGCCTTGGACAGCAGCGGGCGCGCCGCTCTAGTTTCCCGAAG
>NZ_JBNDIU010000065.1:0-3258 GCF_050434565.1 Ensifer sp. 4252 | reverse complement strand
TTCTTGTGTCTCCTATCGAGCGTAATCAGCTCAATAGGAGATCAGTATGCAAAAGATGATCGTCATACAGCCACGGCCGCGCGCTTGGCTGGAAGGAAGTATTCTTCAGCCTTACGTTTCGCAATACGGGGAGCACTTGCAACGAAGGCGATATGCTCCGGGCACCCAGCGCGCCTACATGTGCTGCATCGCGCACTTCGCCCATTGGCTAACACAGGAGGGGTACCGCCTGGAAGCGATCGGTCAAGTCGCCGTCCTTCGCTTTCTCTCGGAACATTTGCCGGCATGCGTCTGCCCCGATCCGGTCCGACGTATTCGTCATGATCTGCAGGCGGCACTTGGCCACCTTGTGGCGGTACTCAAAGCTGGCGGCGTGGTGCCGCAGTATCCGGCTCGGAACTTCGCTATCGAACAGGAGTTGACGCGTTTCGATATCCACATGCGCGACGTCTGGGGTTTGGCAGACAGGACCCGTCGGCGGCGCTGCAAAGTGGTTGAGGAGTTTCTTGTCGAACATGTCGGCGAGCAGCCCATTTCGATGGCGACAGTCAAAGCCACGACCGTCCGTCACTTCATCCTCGGCGAGCCGGGGCGAGGCTCCGCAGCCATCGCCGCGATAGGCGCCACCATTGCCTGCTATCTCCGCTTTCGCAGTATATCCGGCGATCGGGTAAACGAACTGAAGGCCGCAATTCCCCGAGTCGCGCGCTGGCGGTTGGCGTCATTACCGGAGGTTCTGACCGACGCCGAGATCGACCAACTGCTGAGTTCGTTTGATCAGTCGTTTCCGTCGCGCCTGCGAGCTTATGCGATGGTGCGGTGCCTAATCGATCTCGGCCTGCGATCCGGCGAAGTCGTCAAGCTGCAACTTGACGACATCAACTGGTCCAATGGTACAATCAACCTTGTCGGCACCAAGAGTCGACGGGCTGATACTCTGCCCCTGCCAGTTTCAACAGGAGCGGCGATTGCGGCCTATCTGCGTGAGGAGCGTCCTACGACGGCGAACCGAGCCGTATTTGTTCGTCACGTCGCACCCTACGACAAACCGATCACAACCAAGAGCGTCGTACGCGCAGTATTGGCCGGCTACCGAAGATGTGGATGGACGCGAACCGGGGTCCACATTCTCCGCCACAGCGCTGCCAGCCGGCTTCTACGCGCCGGCGCGCCGATGAAGGAGATTGCGGACATCTTGCGGCATCGAAGCCTCGACACGTCCGCCATCTATGCAAAGGTTGATCTGAACAATCTATCTGCTGTGGCTCTACCTTGGCCGGGGAGCGCACAATGATCAACGCACGCACGATGCTCTCGTTGGCCGAGGACTATTTGTCCGAGCGCCGAACCCTCGGTTTTAAACTCAGGATGGAGGGCCATTACATCACCGCTTTCGCCCTGTTCGCAGACCAACACGGTCATCGCGGCCCACTCACCAACGGTGTCGTTCTGAACTGGGTGCAAGGTCAGGCCAAAAAAGCTACCCCGCTCTCCTGGGCCCGGCGCCTCGAGGTCCTTCGCCCGTTCGCGAGGTATCTGACGCGGGTTGATCCCGACACTGAGTTCCCTGAGACCGCGATCTTTGGTCGTGCACATCGACGCCTCACGCCGCATATCTATTCAGAGCAGGAGATATGCGATCTCGTGGCTGCCGCTTCGCGGCTGACTCCCAAGGGCGGTTTGCGACCCGCGACATACGCAACGATCTTCGGACTGATCGCGGCTACCGGGCTACGACGCTCGGAAGCACTCCAGCTGCGCTACGGCGATATCAATCTCGACAGCGCGGTCCTTACGATTCGTAATACGAAGTTCCGTAAGTCCAGGCATGTGCCTATGCATGCCACCGTCGTAGCCGCGTTGCGGCGCTATCTGGAGGTTCGTGCGCGTCATGGCGCTCTCTCCAAGGATTCGCCGCTGTTCCTCTCCTCAGAGGGCGGATTCATCGCGGAGCGGAGGATCAATAAGATTTTCCAGAAGCTTCGTACCAAACTCGGTTGGGCCCCGCGGGGCCGCCATCGTGAAGTGCGCATCCATGACCTGCGCCACACCTTTATTTGCCGCCGCGTTCAGCTTTGGCACGAACATGGCGCCGATATCGACAATAGGATGGCAGCGCTCTCGACCTACGTCGGCCACGCCAAAATCTCCGATACCTATTGGTATCTGACCGCCGTCCCAGAACTCATGGCGGTCTCTGGCAGGCGTTTCGAGCTTTTCGCAGCAAATGTCGGAGGAGATTATCGTGTCTGATCTCAACCCGACACCGTCCTTCCCCATCCTGCTTCAACGCTTCTTTGTCGAACATCTGGGCAACCAGCGAGCTGTCAGCCCTCGCACCATCGCAGCCTACCGGGACACTTTTCGATTGTTGCTTGGCTTCGCCGAAGCGAAGATTGGCAAGGCGCCCACCCGGCTGATCTTGGCCGATCTTGATGCGCAATTGATCCTGGACTTCCTCGACCATCTGGAGAAGGAACGGAGCAACGGTGTGCGCACGCGCAATGCCCGCTTGGCGGCACTTCGCTCCTTTCTGAAATATGCCGCCCACTACGACCTGACTGCGCTCATCGTCATCCAACAGGCATTGGCCATTCCGATGAAACGGTTCGACCGGCCGGTCCTGGGGTTTCTCTCGCGCGAGGAGATGCAGGCGATCCTTGACGCGCCCGATGCGCGGACCTGGGCAGGTGAACGGGACCGCACGCTGTTCAGCCTGATGTACAACACTGGCGCCCGTGTGTCCGAAGCCATCGGCCTACGCGTCGGCGAGGTTATCGTCGATGGCGCGGCGGTTGCACACTTGCATGGTAAGGGACGTAAAGACCGTAGCGTGCCGCTTTGGCGTACGACAGTCAGCTTGATCCGTAACTGGAAACGTCGGCTGGCTTTCACAAGCGAGGAGGACTTCCTGTTTCCGAACCGAAGCGGAGGGCGCATGGCGCGCTCAAACGTCACACAGCGCTTTGAACTTGCGGTATCGGCTGCGGCGGAACGTTACCCGCAACTCGCGAGCCGCTCGATTACGCCTCACACCATCCGCCACACCACGGCGATGCATCTCCTGCAGTCCGGCGTCGATATCAGCGTCATCGCTCTGTGGCTCCGTCATGAGAGTTCCGCGACGACGCATATGTACCTTCAAGCAGATCTCGCGATGAAGGAACGTACACTCAACCGACTGCAGCCCATGACGTCCAGTCAAGGTCGATATCGTCCGCCGGACCAGCTCATGCAGTTCCTGATGAGCCTCTGAAG
>NZ_JBNDIU010000064.1:0-3390 GCF_050434565.1 Ensifer sp. 4252 | reverse complement strand
AGCCGCTTGTACCTCACAAGAGAATGCAGCCCCGGCCAGCGCAGGTCAGCAGTTAGTGCGGGTCATGCACCCGTTTCATCCTCTTTTTGGACAACAGCTTCCTTGCGTCGGCGAGCGAGCTAACTCGCAGGGCAAACGTTTGCTGTTGCAGACCGAGGATGCCACCGTTTGGTCCGTTCCCCCGCAATGGACTGACCTTGTGAGCCCAGATCCTGAAGTTGTCATGGGCAACGGACGGTCGCTCTTGCGGGTCATCGACTTAATGGAATTGGCCGCCCTGGTGGAGCGCCTTTCCAGAACATGATGATGGGCAGATGTGTAAAGCTAAATATGCCGCGACTGTAAAGCGGATTATGCCGCATAGGCCTTATTTTGATGGAGTTGTTCTCGCAATTACAGGGAGTTTATGATGTTAAACCATGAGGAATGCCTTGACGAGGCAGCAAAACGCGTCATAATTAACATTACTATTACGCCGCTTCATGTCCTCGGAGCCATCAATGTCTGCGAAGTACGACAGCAAGCGCACAAAGACCGATGTCCTCATCGAAGAGGGTACGTTCAATCCCGCCCCCGAGAAGGTGCGCGATCCAAAGTTTCGGGGCAGCGAGTTCTTCGATCCGCACGACGCCGTCCAGGTCAAATACGAGATGCTGCGGCGCGTCTCCATCGACAAGGTGTCGGTGACGGAGGCCTCCGACGAGTACGGTGTTTCCAGGCCGACCTACTACCAGGCCAAGGTGAACTTCGATATGGCCGGCATTGCCGGACTGGTGCCTACAAAGCCGGGGCCCCGGGGCCCCCACAAGATCGACGACAAGGTCGTGGCATTTCTGCAGGCGCAGCTCGCTCCAGGAGAACCCGTTCGCGCTCGGGAACTTGCCAAGCTGCTCCGCCAGGAACTCGACATCGAGCTTCATCCCAGATCGATCGAGCGGGTTCTAAAAAAAAGCGGCAGGTAAATCTTGCCGCGACGGCGGCATGCCCGATCCAACCGTCGACCATCGCGTCCCAGTACGAGGTCTTGCGCAAGGCTGCTCTCGGCGCAGCGCTGCCGCTTATGGCCCGTAGCGGCCTGATGCTCTTTTTGCGCCGGGGCATGTGGGGATGGGCTCAGACGTTGACCGCAACAGCAAGCACCCCGCGAGAGCAGAGTTACCCGTCGTCAACTGCTTGGCCGCTGCACCGCGGACACAGCGCCGTCGTTCACGTCCTTGCGACAATCGCCATGAGCATCAACGATCGGAGATCACGATGAATGTACATCTCAAAGTCCAGCCTCATCACCGCGAACGCAGCGCCTACCTCTACATCCGTCAATCTTCGATGCGGCAAGTCATCGACAATACCGAGAGCGCCATGCGCCAATATGCGCTTCGCGGTCGCGCTATCGCCCTGGGTTGGCGCGAGGAGCAGATTATCGTCATTGATAACGATCAAGGCGAATCCGGCGCATCGGCGGTCTGGCGCGAAGGGTTTCAACGGCTGGTCAGCGATGTCGGCATGGGACACGCCGGAATCGTCATGGGCCTGGAGGTTTCCCGTCTGGCGCGCAACAATGCCGACTGGCAGCGGCTGCTGGAGATCTGCGCTCTTGCCGACACCCTGATCCTAGACGAGGACGGTGTCTATGACCCGGCAAGCTTCAACGACCGGCTCCTGCTCGGCCTAAAGGGAACAATGAGTGAGGCCGAACTCCATGTGATCAAGGCACGGCTGCGCGGCGGCATCCTCAACAAGGCCCGGCGCGGCGAGTTCCGCTGCCCTCTGCCGACCGGGCTGGTCTATGACCATTCCGGCAATGTGACGCTTGATCCAGACATGCAAGTCAGAGAGACGATCGCCCATTTCTTCGAGACGTTCTCTCGCGTCGGATCCGCCTCCCAGACCGTCAAGGCCTTTCGGCAGGAAGGCATTCTCTTTCCCTCCCGCTTGCACGACAGCCAGACGGTTTTCCGGCCACTGACGCCTTCGACGGCGATGCGCGTGCTGCACAATCCACGTTACGCCGGAGCCTATGCCTATGGCCGCCGTCGCTATCGACGAACCATCGATGGCAAGAGGATTGTGCGTGAACAAGATAATGATGATTGGACGGCATGTATTCCAGATGCCCATCCCGGCTACATCAGTTGGGAGCAGCATCAGGAGAACCTGAGGATGCTGAAGTCGAACATCTGCCATAAATGGAACGCGGGGGTCGCATCACCCCCGCGCGAAGGCCCGGCGCTGCTGCAGGGGCGGGCCGTGTGTGGGCAATGCGGCAGGCATTTTCACATGCGCTACGCTGCCCGACGCGGTCGGCAGGAAGCCTGGTACGTTTGTGATCGCGCCCGTACCAATCGCGGTGAACCCTTATGCCAGGCGATCGCCGCACCTCCCGTCGACGAAGCCATCGGTATGCTGATCGCAGAGCAGATGACGCCGGCAGCCATCGAACTGGCAATCGAAGTCCGCAAAGAGATCGAAGCGCGGCATGAAGAGGCGGATCGGCTGCGCTGTCGCGCGATCGAGCGAGCCCAAACGGAAGCCGATCTCGCCCAGCGCCGTTTCATGCTCGTCGATCCCAATAACCGCCTTGTCGCCGACACGCTCGAAGGCGAATGGAACGGGAAGCTCCGCATCTTGGCTAACGCCCGCGAAGAGCGCGAGCGCGCCCGGGAGCACGATCAATTCATCCTCGATAAGGCCGTCCACGAGCGGTTGGTCGCAATGACGGCGGACTTCAAAAAACTCTGGACCAATTCAGAGACCCCCAACCGCGAACGAAAGCGTCTGCTTGCCCACATCATTGAGGACGTCACCCTCCTCAAACTACCGAAGAGAGGCACAACCAAGGCTCATATTCGCTTCAAGGGCGGCAAAACCCAGACACTCGTCACCATCAGCCCAAAATCGCCCAGCCAGCAGGTCAAGACGAATCCCGACATCATCGTGCTGATCGATAAGCTCCTCGACGATCATATTTTTTCCGAGATCGCCGAGATTCTCTGCAATCAGGGATACCGTCCGGGCTCGGTGACGCGCCGTGACCAGCGCAACGCACGCTTCACAACCAAACGCGTCACCTATCTTGTTCGCGAATACAAGCTGAGATCACGCTATGACCGACTCCGGGATCGTGGGATGTTGACAAAGAAGGAGGCGGCCGCACACCTCAATATCCATGAGCATACTCTCGCCAGATGGGCTGAACACGGCCTCGTCGCCAGCCATGCCTACAACGGGCACTACTACCTGTACGAGCTTCCGCAGACGGATTTACCGCAAAAGCAATGCAGTCGATGGAACCAGCTCGTCGATCGCGCCGCCGCGCGTCAGTAAAATGCCAGCCAAGCCAAAACCTTCAACTGAATCCGAAAGAGAGATGCAGTATGAATGCAGATCGTT
>NZ_JBNDIU010000063.1:0-5431 GCF_050434565.1 Ensifer sp. 4252 | reverse complement strand
GCCAATGCCGGGACGCGTCCCGGCATTGGCGGCGACGGCGTCAACTAGGGAATTTTCGTTGCCCCTTTTTGCGGAATATTCATCGCCCGATGACAACGGCGCGCGTTGCTGACGAGGAGGTCGCGCAGGCACAGGCCATTCTTCAGCGTTCCAACTGGGTCGACCTCGAACAGCGTCGCGCTTCTTATGCCGAGCAAGGCTGGAGCGGTTTCGACGAGACGCTCGATCCTACAGCCCGGCACAGATCGAAAGAGCGGGCGAGATATGCCGGCCGTGGGACGCTTATCTGACAATAAAACATCAAGGCCGCCCACATGGGCGGCCTGGTGCCCGCGCCGAGGAGTGTTTCGCAGTCATCCCTCTGTGCTCAAGGCGTTTGCCAGGGCGCCCAGACCGAAGGATGCGCCGAAAGCATAGATTTGCAGTCCGACAGCAAGCAGGTCTAGCCCCTCGCCGTGGCCCAGAGCGCGCGGGGTCAGAGAGAAGGTCGCTGCGTCTGGCAGAAATCTCACCAAAATTGAGTAAGACGAAACGGATCGGCGTCGGCATTGATGAACCTCACGAATCATCTCAAACCTTATGGAGAATGAGTTCCAATTGCCTGCAATAATTTGATCGCGGACTCGGTCGAGCAGCGCAATCAGGACCGTGTCCGACCGTGATGCAGCGACGTCTCGGCGCGAAACACTGGCTCCACCAGACCAACTATTCGTAGCAAGCGTCGCCAGCCACTTCTGGCAAACGGCCTACATCCGAACGCAATCTAAACACCCCTATCTATCACCTGTCCTTCAGGGAACACTGCCCTTCAAGCGAGTTGGGTTCGGCATTCGCAGCGCGCGATGTCTCTCGTGTCCGGTGTGGAATGATGGAGTTGATTGGGCGAGGAAAAGGGCGACCAGTCGATGACGATGAAACACGCAGCGATACACAACGGCGCGAGAGCAGCAATGACTAGGCGACCCCCGAGAGCCAACTGGACTTTTAACGTCATGGGAATAGCGGACCGGCAGAGACGATGATGGCATCCAACGGCGCTTTTTCCAACCCCTTGTGCCATCGCCAGCGCGGGCAGCCCCCCAAAACTGAGCGCGATCTGCGGCACGGCAGAAACCGACCGCCTTTGACCGCCGCCCATTTGAGGCTAGCGCCTATAGCAACACCCAGAAAGAGCCGCGACATAATCGATCCTACCGGGCTGATAGGGCCTTGCGCACAGTTAGCGTCGATCGCAAAAATGTCGGCGATGATGTTCGAGCATTTTTAGCGAAGACGACAGTCCGGCCGCTTCAAGTTTACTCCAACAAGCACGTTACTCAGCAGTCGCGAGACGTCCGCCTCCATCCGTGAGCAATCGCATTCTAGCTCCACCACATGGCGGGTCGTCCCGCCCTCTACCGCCTGCACCCGATCCCGTTGTGCAGCCGTGAAGCCATAGGCTTGCATGAGCTCCTTTAGCGCCGGGAATCGCAACGCTTCGAGGTGCCGACGGTACGCCGGCAGTCGTGTAATCAACCGTGCACGACCGATTGTTTCAAAGTCCACTTCAATCTCCAACGTCTAGCCGTGTGCGGAGTCAAAGCCGGAACTGACGAAAGGTTCCCAAGCCGGCCATATCTCGCGCAAGCTTCGATGGCCGGAGGGGGCGGGCCCGCAAGAACCGCGTCGAGGAACAGCCCATGGCCCGAATACAATCATCTCGCGCTCGAAGCGAGGCCAACCTAGGGCGATCCCGATCCGAGCCGAAAGCAAAATCTTGTTTCTGGTTGACGAAAGCGGCCTCTTGGGGCGCCACGCGCTCCAAGAGAAGAAGGGAACGGAGGGCCTCTCCCGTAATGCTAATTCACTGGCGGTGAAGCTTGTCCAAGCTTCACCGATGGTTCCCGGCCCCAGACGCGCAGTTTGCCGAGCTCGGCGACGAAGGCCGCCAGTCCATCCTCACCCGACAAGGGAAGCACCCCTTCGTCGAGTGCATCGGCGATCCCGGCTTTTTCCAGTAATGGCATCGCCGTGGGATCGTAACCAATGAACTTGCAGTGCTGGAATGCGTCGGCCACGAAATCGCGGGCGGTCGCCTCCTTCACCAGATCATCGATAGCATCGGCCGAGGGCAGCAAGGCGACAGCGTCGAAGAGGACGGAAGGTCCTCCGTCGATCATATGATGCGCCGCGATCCAGGTTCCGTCCGAGGCCGTAACGCCACCGACTTTCGGGGCAACCAGCTCGCAGACGGCTTTTTCCTTGATCGTTGCAGCCGTCAAATCCTTCAACATTTTCGCATCTACGCCATCGGTGATCAAAATACCGAGCTTGCGGCCCTCGAAGCGTTTAGGTCCCCGCTCGATGATGCTGAGCGCCGGTGACGGCTCAAGGTCCTGCCGGGTGGGCACCGCCGCGTCTGCTGGCTCCGGCATCGATTGGAAGCCCAGCTTCTGAGCGACCGTGGTCGCAAGCGTCTCGTCAATATTGAGGAGATGGGAAACCATGCGTTCGCGAATGACCGGTGTCTCGACCTTGCTCAACTCAAAGGTCAGCGCGGCCGCGATATGACGTTGCTCGGGCGAGGTTTGGCTGATGTAGAATTGTCGAGCCTGGCTGTAGTGGTCGGCAAAACTTTCCGGCCGGAGCCGCGCCTTGGTGCCATCCTCTTGGGCCGGGAAGTGGCGATAGCCACCCATCGGCGATTCCCGCGGGCCTTCCCCGAAAGAATTGGGCTGGTAGTTCACGCGGCCGGCGGGATTGCGCATCGCCATGTGCCCATCCTGCTGGAAATGCGCGAAGGGACACTTCGGCGCATTGATTGGCAGATGCGTGAAGTTAGGGCCGCCGAGGCGTTTCAGCTGCGTGTCGAGATAGGAAAAGTTGCGACCCTGTAGAAGTGGGTCGTTGCTGAAATCGATGCCGGGCGGCACATTCTGCGTCATGAATGCCACCTGTTCGGTCTCAGCAAAGAAATTGTCAGGCATGCGATCAAGAACAAGCCGTCCGACGGGCTGGGGCGCCAGAATCTCCTCGGGAATGATCTTCGTCGGGTCGAGGACATCAAAGTCGAAACTGTCTGCGAACTCCTGGTCGAAAAGCTGGACCTGCAATTCCCACTCTGGAAAATTACCGGACTGGATCGCCTGCCAGAGATCGCGGCGATGGAAGTCCGGGTCTGCGCCGTTGATCTTGACAGCTTCGTTCCAGGCGACGGACTGGAGCCCGAGCTTTGGCTTCCAGTGGAACTTCACGAAGGTTGATTCGTCCTTGGCATTGACGAGGCGGAAGGTGTGAACGCCGAATCCTTCCATGAACCGGAACGAGCGGGGGATGGCGCGATCCGACATCACCCACATGATCATGTGCATGCTTTCAGGTGTCAGGCTGATAAAGTCCCAGAATGTGTCGTGGGCTGACTGTGCCTGCGGGAAGGCCCGGTCTGGCTCCGGTTTCACCGCATGAATAATGTCGGGGAACTTGATTGCGTCCTGGATGAAGAAGACCGGTATGTTGTTGCCAACGAGGTCCCAATTTCCTTCGTTGGTATAAATCTTGACCGCGAACCCGCGAACGTCGCGCGCAAGATCGAACGATCCCTTGCTGCCGGCAACTGTCGAGAAGCGCACGAAAGCCGGTGTTCTCTCACCTGCTCGCTGAAAAACATCGGCGCGGGTATAGGCCGCAAGCGACTCGTAGGTCTCGAAATAGCCGTGGGCCCCGTAACCACGCGCGTGAACCACCCGCTCAGGAATGCGTTCATGGTCAAAGTGGAAGATCTTCTCGCGGAAGTGAAAGTCGTCTATGACGAGGGGACCGCGTGGCCCAACGCGTACCGAGTTCTGGTCGTCTGCCACGGGACCACCCTGAGCGGTGGTCAGCGAGGGCGTTTCGCCTTCGGCAATTTGATGCAACTCGCCACCGGCGCCGCGTTGGAGTTTCACGTCGTGAATTGTGGCTGTGTCAGAAGCGGTTGTTTTCTTGGCCATGATTGTGGTTCCTCGCTCGGGTACAGGGGTCAGATGTGTCGGGCAACGAAAAGGCCGCCCCTCGAGACGGCCTGATCAGGTTTCTGATCATCAGCTGACTTTCTTCAACGCCCCCTTGGCGTTGGCAGAGCTTTCGCCGAGCGCCGTCAGCATTTGGTCCGTCGCGATTTCTTCCTGGAGATTGGCGTCGAGAAGGAGGATCGCCTCGTCCAAACCGAGCTGCTTTGCCCACGCCTTGAGCGTACCGTAACGGGCGATTTCATAATGCTCGACGGTTTGGGCCGATGAGATAAGGCCGGCATCAAGAGCAACAGTGCCCTTGTATTCTTCCATGATCTCCTCACCTTCGGCGATGATCCCCTGGATTGCTTCACATGTCTTGCCGCGGGCGGGCTTGCCGAGCAATTCGAACACCTGCTCCAGGCGCTCAATCTGGCCTTCAGTCTCGTCGCGATGTTTGAGGAACCCGGCCTTGCCCTCCGCGGATTGAGCCGCGCGTGCCATTTTCGGCAGCGCCTTCAGGATCTGCTTCTCGGCAAAATAGATGTCCTTGAGGGTGTCGAGGAAAAGGTCGTTCAAGGTTTTCTCGGTGGCCATGTGGGTGTCCGATCAAATGTTCGAGTGAGGTGTGGACTCCTCCAACCATCGGGAATGGCCAACGTTCCATCGGTCGGAAAATAAAACTTCTGATCGGTGGCGCGTGCCCCGAACTCACTTCATCAGACCCGCCGATCGTAGTGCGCTCTCGATAACCGATTGGATTTTACTGCCGTCGTTCTCGGTTGGCCCCGTTGGCCGCTGCTGATTGTCCTCTGATGTTACACCTCGTGCGCTTTCTCTGCGCTCGAACGATGCAGCGATACCCTAGCTTGTTGCGATCTGAATTGTGGAAGGGACGCCGACATCGATGAAAGGCGCGCGCCGACCATAACCCGTGGAAGCGTCGATGGGGACGCCATGGCCCATGCCGGGTATCCGGTAGAGTTCAATGGCATCCATGCCGAGGTCGTCGCGCCAGACGGCGCGAGAGTAGCGCTCGTAGGTTTCGGATGATGTCGGATGTTTCGGCAGCGCGTGCAATCCTCGCCACTGGGCAACGATTGCGGCCGTATTTTCGATCGCCACGGCGTTGTCGCTCGTTCCATGCCAAACAGAAATGGTCGGCCGCGCCCTCATGCCGGAGGCGGCCCGGTGTGGGGGAGTCCATGGCCACGCATGCGATCGAACGCTTCAGGATGCTCGAGGCGGCGGCATAGGGAAGGCCAGAGACAATGGCACCGCCAGCAAAGACATCCGGGTAGTACGGGGGCGGCAATAAGGTTGCTGCACCGCACAATATTTCTTTTCGTATTTGAATGAATGGTGAGTCGTAAGCGGTGCATTGACCCCGTCTGGCGATAGCGGTGGATCGGGTTTATTCGTGTGAGCTCAGGGAATGAGCTTGGTATGAATTGCTATGTCTG
>NZ_JBNDIU010000062.1:0-5438 GCF_050434565.1 Ensifer sp. 4252 | reverse complement strand
GCTTGAGCGTATCGCCGCAGGTTGGCCATCAAGCGATCTCGACGCTCTGATGCCCTGGAACTTCAAGAAGTAACGGCCTCACGTCACCGCTTACGGTGAGTCACACCCCGATCACGCTAGAGCCGCTCGATCACACTCGAGCGAATGACTACCTCGTCCTGATTTAACCGCGCCTCCAATTCCTTCCGATAGGCGGCCCACCACACCCGCTCCAAATCTTTTGCCATCACCTCGACCATGACTATACGGTCCCGTTCGGCGCCTCCAGGCGACTGCCACAGCCCTTCAGCCGGCGCTGTCACATGCATTGTCACTCCGCCGAACGTCGCCGTCAGCTCTTGCCGGATCCGCTCGAGTGGTGCGCGCGCGTTGCCATTCGGGATAGGCACAAGGATCTCGATAAGATGCATCACCGGATCTCCCCATTTTCAAGTCGCGGCAATAGTCGTGCCATCGCCTCACTTATGGTAGGCCCACGAATGGCGCGCCTACTGTTTGGACGTATCCAAAAGCGGAGAAAGCAGCCGCCGGTACTCTTTCTCGGGAACGCCGTAAGCGTCTCCTGCCGTAGTCTCCAGAACAGCGCGGTCGCGGACCTTGATCAGGGCCCGTTCCGCTCTGATGGCTCGATGTCCTTCCAAAATATGGAGAGCATCGGTTACACTGGGACGACGTACGCCCAGCATGAGAGATAGGAATTCGTGCGTCAGAGGAAGCTCGTCACCCAACCTGTCCTGACACATAAGAAGCCAGCGTGCGAGCCGTTGTTCGACGCCGCATCGCCCATTCGCGAGCGCTGTTTCGGCAACCTGGATCATGAAGACATGCGCGTAGCGAAGCAGTACTGTCCTAAGGGTAGGGCTGGTGTCCATCGCCTGCCAAAGTTTTGGGGTCGGGATTCGCAGAGCTTCCCCTCCGGCCTGCATGAAAGCCCGGTGGGGTGTCGCTTCGATGCCCAGCAAGACCGGAACTGCGGAACACCCTTCGTGTCCGATACACCCGACCTCGATTTGGTTCGTCCTTGCACCAATAACGATTTCTGACGAGAGGCCGCTTTCAAAAAAATAGACGTGGCTTATCGGCTCGAACGGTTCGAACAGCGAGTCTGCCTGGTCGAGCTTGACGCGTTCAAGGAGAGGCTGAACAAGCACCCGATCCTCATCGGAAAGGGTGTTAATAAGTCCGTTTCTCATCACCGGCTCACCTACACGGTCTTGGTGATTCACAACTCTCGGAAATAGGACGACTTCCTTCGGTGTCTATGGATTAAAAGCCACCATAGTGAAACATTCTCGATCGGCCCTTGTTAGGGAGAAGTCAACCGAGGACGACCCATGACAAGGTACTTCTTCCATATTCGCTATGGCGACAGTCTGGTGCTTGATCCAGAGGGGGCTGAGTTTCCCTCCATTGATCTCGCACGCGAGGAAGCTGTTTCCTCGGCTCGCGAAATCCTTGCTCAACGCGTCAAGCAAGGTGATCCCCTTGAGGCAGAGAGTTTTGAGATCACAACTGAAGACGGGCAGGTAATGAGCACAGTGCCTTTCCGATTGACCATACGCCTCAGTCGCTGACCGCGCTGTGACGGCTCGTGTCTGGTGTAGTTTGCTCGGCTCGTCGCCGGCAGGGAACAATGCGGCCGTGGGCTTGTTAGTCTTGGGTAACCGGAAGGAGAATGCGATGGGTATTATCAAACCGAAAGATGGCGCTGCTGGCACCACTGATCAATCGCCGCGCTGGGAGGGGCCCGAGGAGACAAGGCCACGCGGATATCTTCCTGCAAAGGACAACCCTGACAATGTTCGCGACGCGGCTGGTGAAACAAACAAGGATCCGGATCGCAAACGCGCAGCTGATGCGCGGAAGACCAAGGGCGATAAATAAGGGAATGCGGGCGATGGAACATCGCCCGCTCTGCTTTAAGCGGACCCATTGGGTTCATCAGGCAGAGGTCCCTATTTCATCCTCCAGCACCTTCCGTGCTCGGTTTACCCGGCTTTTCACGGTCCCGACCTCACACCCGCATAATCTTGCAGTTTCTATGTAGCTTGTGCCGGATGCTACAAGCAGCAGAGTGTTGCGAGACTCCTCGGGCAGCCGCTCGAGCGCGGCCGACAATTCAGTCTGGCGAACGGCCCATTCTTGTGCGCCATCGCAGCCGACAACGTTCACGTACCCATCGTCGATACCGACGACCTCGCGACGGCGCCTCTTATATTCCGTATTGAACGTGTTTCGCATGATCGTAAACAGCCAGGTTTTCAAGGCGGTACCCGGGCGAAACAGATGCTGCGATCTGAGCGCCCGCCAGATCGTTTCCTGCACCAGATCCTCCCGGTCGCATTCGAAGCGGGCTAAACGACAGGCGAATTTTTGCAAGGCGGGAAGTAAGTCGGTAATGCCGTCCCGGACCTCGTTTCGTTGGATGAATGCGTCGATATTATTCATGATTGTTCTCCTTCCCAAAATAACGGAAGGGGAGATTTGAAGTTCCTGTGCGCTACCGTACGTTTCTCAACGCATTCCTAAAGTAGGGGGGAGAGGATAAAAAAGCTGCCGCTTCCGTCCTCGGGCACTTGTCTCCCGGAACCAGTTCATAGCGTGGCTCGATTTTCGTCGGTCCCGGCGGATGGACAAAGCCCGTGGCATCGGACACCGACAATAGTGCCGTCACTCCTCAGTCCCGGTCTTGGAATGCGGCGCTGCAATGGGCTTTGATTCCGGCGATCCGCGGAAGCGAAGAAAAATAGACAGAATGATAATAACTGCTGTCGACAAGAATTCCGATTGCCAGTTTTGGAATGACTCGAACCAGAACTGGGCGCTCGCCAGGTGGTCGTAAACCGGGGCGGGGTCCTGCCCGTGCATCAGAGCTTCTTCGGCTTGCGCTGCAGCACTGTCTCGCAGGTGCCAGACAAAGGTGAGAAGGAAGAGGGCGAAAAGCACAATGCCCAAGGAATAGGAATAGAGTGACTGAAAGGAACCGCCGATCCGCAATGGAAGCGGGGGCCGCGTGCTGGCCGAAACGGCATCGCGGATCTTGTCCTGTTGTGCTGGTTTGTCAGGATCTTTCGACTCAGCCGTACCCCGCTGGAAGAGGAAAGCGGTCAGCACCACGTAAGCCGACTGCAAAAACTCGCTTTCCCAATTTCGAACAACGCCGAGAGGAAATGACCCGTCAGTAGGTAATCGGACATCGAAACAACCTGTCCGCCATGCTGCATCAATTGGTCGTTGTAGACTGATCGACCAGTGAGCATCATGCCGATCAGGGTTGCAACAGGGGCTCAGGACGATCGTTAGTCCATTTCATGGTGGCCTCCATGCACTTTGCAAGCGTGACAATGCTTTCGCGCGTGTTGTCCGCTCCCGGACCCACTGCAACAACCAGGCCTTAACAACCGATTTCCTCGGCGTTTCAGGGTCTATCGGCGTTTCGGTCGGCTGTTTCGATGACGAAGGCATTTCCCTTGGTTCCGAAAACACCGCCGAACCATGCCGCGATTGCACCGAGCGCCAGGGCGACAAAACCGAGGAAGGCGCCTGCCGATACGGTAGCGGTGGCCGTCTCTGCAGCTTCAATAGCCTGTTGCTTTGCGGCTTCGACATTTGCGCGGTAAGCCTGCTCGTATTGTTCGACCTGGGTGCGCGCCTGATCGACCGGAATTCCTTGGGCCTTGGCTATCGCATCAGCGGCTCGCGCCCGTGCCTCATCCGCCGTTGCATCGTCACCTGTCACCAAGGCCTGCATCGCGGAGACGGCCATGCTCTGCAGCGCTTGGGGGTCGCTACCAGTCGAGGCGCGAATTTGCTGCTCTATTCCGGCCATCGGATTGGTCGCATTCGCGAGGGCGGGTGCGGCGGCCGTAGCGGCCGTCTGCCCGACTCCGCCGACTATGGACGTCAGGCCGCTGAAGGCGCCGCCGACGACTGCTCCAACCGAAGTTGTGAGCAAGTACAGAACCACCAATGTCGTGACGGCCCAGGCAGTCAGCCCATGGTAGCCTCCCGTGGATCCGCTAGGACGACCGGACAAGCGACTTGCAACATATCCGCCGAGAAATGCGGCGATGATCCCAGCCGCGACGAACCAGATGCCACCGCCTATCGAAAATGAACTGGCGTCGGGATTGTCGGATGTAGCAGGGTCGAGCACAGCCGCCCCGATACCCACGCCGAGAAGATTGAGAAGGAATTGCGTGGCGAGGGCAATCACAACGCCAGCGGAAATTGCCCCCCAACTAACCTTGCTGAACGCGACGGTCGCTGCCGCGTCGCCATATAGGAGATCTTGCGGTTCATGGTTCGAAACAGTTGTCATGGCGCTGCTCCCGAATATCTTGATCGACAGGTGAATGGGTACCTAACCGGCTGCAGACACGGATGTTCCGTCGGCCTCATCCGGCGGCATGGACGTCGTCGATAACCATTCAGCTCAAGACGAGCCTTATACCCGGGGCGCCGACATGGCGGAGTTTGGAACAGGGGAGGGTGACAGAGCATGCACGCGCGGCTTCTTCTCAGGTTGCGAGCGCTTAAGCCGGAAAAATTCACCAAGATGTGGGCGTGGACTATACGAGGCGGCCGCACAGCAAATCAGGTCTTCAGGGCATCACAGTCGACGCGATGTAGGTTGATCTGTCCAGCAAGGCGCGGTCGAGTTTGCGAATTACTCCGACCCGTTCCCCAATCTCGCTGTTTCCGGTCATCAGCGGCACGGCGGGGATCGCGAATGAGCGCCAGACGCCGTCGTTCTGACGGACGCGGTGTTCATGAACGAAGGTAAGCTTCTGCGAGACCGCGCCCTCCCATGTGACAACCGTCGCGCGTTGTCTTCGGGAGCGACGGTAATGGCCGCCCGGCCGTATCCCTGACTCCTCGAAGCTAGCCGTCGACGCGGTGCACGGCGTTCTACGGATCAACAGTGCCGATGGCGAAATGCTCGGGCGAACAGCCTGGCTTTTCCGTCGCTGCCGGGTTTCAACTCTGAAATTGCGGGGAGGATCCAGACGGCCGTGGTGGTTGGGTAGGTAGCCAGACCGTCTGGGGTTCGCGTTGGTTGCTTCATAATACGCCACGCTTATGCGCTTAAAAAACGCAGGCGAAGGGGTATTGTTCCGATTGCTAATCACGGTGGTCAACTACGACGTGATTGACTCATGCGCCCCCGAGACGGCCTCTCCGCCGGTCTTCGAAGCGAGGTACACAACAGAAGCTACGATCTGTAGGATCAATCCAATGCCCCAGATAACCAAACCTATATCTGCCATTAAGTTTACGCCGAGGAGCGCGCCGACGATCATTAGCACCCAGCCTAGTGCGATCTGAATGCGTGCATTCCTAAGAGGCTGCCTCAAAAAGAGGTGGGTGATTTCAACAGGTTATGATTCCTTCGGATTTGCGAGATTCGATGGAGAACACAATGGCCTGGACCAAAA
>NZ_JBNDIU010000061.1:0-5882 GCF_050434565.1 Ensifer sp. 4252 | reverse complement strand
ATGGTCAGGCAACACCAACAGCCTGCCTAGAACTTCAGATAATCACACCAACCTCACCGCGCACGCCCTCCCGCGAAGCGGGTTCGTGCATGAGGCGCGAAGCGGCCGTTGAACGCATCAATCGCAAATGTCCGCAACGGGCCGGAAGCCGATCACTTAATCTTGCTCCTGATCGGATACGAACCGGCGTTGGCTAGTTCGTCTTTTGTGCAGGCACGTGATATTGCGATAGATTGCGAAGTATGACAGCCGGACATCATTTTCAGAGATTGGAAACGCTGGACCGAAACTGGAGAGCATTTATGGGTTTGAAAACGCCAAAGTTTGAATACGTGAATGGGTATAAGATCGTCGAAGTCGATGGACCCGCCTTCAAAGTTTATGACGGTGACCGTCAGTTAGGGGACCATTTCCCCTACTCCGGCGAGGCTGCTGCTTACGCAAATTCTTTGCCAAAGCGAGATCATCAGCGCACCTAGGCAAGAAGCCTGCAATAATCAAAGGCGAAGCAAAATTTGACGAACTCCCGTGTCGACTCAGCGTTGGAATTGCTTGGTTGGTCTGGCTTTTTTGCGGATCAGGTCAAGCCGACAGAAGCAGACCTCGTACCCAAGCGCGTCGCGTCGGTTCACCGGGCACGCATTGAGGCGATGGGCGCCACAGGGTCGGTCAGGCTAGAGCTACCTGCCAATGCCAGTACGGCTGACTTCGCGGTGGGCGATTGGGTGCTTGCCGATCCCCGGTCCGACATGCTTGTCCGCCGGCTTGACCGGAAAACCGTGTTTAAGCGACGTCCGGAGGTCGGACGTGGCCAACAACTTGTTGCTGCCAACATCGACACACTGTTGATCGTGACCTCGTGCAACGCCGATTTCAATATTGACCGGCTGGAACGTTACCTAATCATGGCCAACCAGGCGGGCAGCAAACCGGTAATCGTGTTGACCAAGGCTGACACCGCGGACGACGTTGGCATATTTCAGGCCAAAGCCGAGGCTTTGCAGCGTGACCTACCTGTCGTTGCCCTGAATGGGCGCTCTGCCGATGCAAGCTCCTTTTTGAGTTCCTGGTGCGGCGTTGGCCAAACGATCGCCCTGGTGGGATCGTCCGGAGTAGGAAAGTCGACGTTGGTGAACACGCTGACCAGACCTGCATCTGACTCAAAGCAGAAAACCGGGACTATTCGCGAACATGACGCGCAAGGTCGTCACACCACGACCGCGCGCTCGCTGCATGCTATTCCGGGCGGCGGCTGGGTCATAGATACCCCCGGAATAAGAACACTTTACGTCAGCGATATCACCGACGGGATCGACACGCTTTTTTCCGACATAAAGGAACTGGCACCGCTTTGCCGATTTCGCGATTGTACCCATGCGCATGAACCGGGCTGCGTGGTTCAGGCAGCTGTCAAAAGCGGCACTTTGGCCGCCGACCGCGTTGAACGCTGGCGAAGTCTTGTTTCTGAAAACCGTGACAGAACACCTGTCATCAGCGGACCACGCGGCAACAAGATCGTTCGCAAAAAGAAATATTGAAGGTCTGAGGCCTTGATCAGAATCGAACCAGCGACCCCGATGTTTCGTCCGTAAAATGCGGTCGCTTAAGTTTCAGCGAAATCATTGCTGAAACGCTATGAACACCTTTCCTTCCGTATCTAAGAACTCATCGAATAGGAGGACCGATTTCTAGCCTCCCCTGCCCGCCGGCCAAGGGTCCTGGACCAGAAGCCTCTTGCCCTTGCCATCATCGGAATACCCGGACACGACGTAGTAGTGGATCGTGTACGGCCAACGGCCGGGATCCGGCAAGCCTAGGCTCGGCAAGCCGCTCCCGCTTGATTGAGGGATCGCAGACAACGAGGTTTTCGGGACCTCGCCCCTTAGCTGCCCTGCCTGACCAGCGACCTCGCCATATCGGCGATATCGTCGGGAGCGGCTGTCGGGTTATCCTTGGACCAAGGCGACGCCCAGCCCATGCGGAAGTCGACGCCACGCACCTTCCCGAGCTCGAAACTCCGATTGGCAGATCCAGCGTCCATTCCGGCGCAAAGCCGATACCAAGACCGGTCGAGACCAGAGACACCACGGAAAAGGTGTCATCGGCAAACTGAACTCTCTCCTCCGCCTACGGGTTGCGGCGCTCACTTCCTAATAAAGGGCCGACGATACAGGCGACGATCGACAGATGGTTGGAACCGGCGGGCCACTTGGAACGTTTTGAGAACGAATTCAGGAGTGTGTTATGACTGTCAATCCGAAAACCGATCCTTCTTCCAACACACAGAAAGATCCTGACGATTGGGTCAGCGGCGCCGAGCCAATGACCGGTGCTCAGCGGTCTTATCTGAAGACCCTGTCGGAACAGGCGCATCAGCCCGAGGCCTATGCTGAGGATCTGACGAAGGCGGAAGCATCCAAGAAGATCGACGAACTGAAGCAGTCGCTCGATTTAGAATGAACCGCCGCGTGCGGGGACCATGCGTTGAAGCCGATAGCCGAGGACGCACAGTGACGTTCACGAGTCACTGGGAACCTTTTTTCACGAAACGCGATTTTTGTTGGGTCAAGCAGCCCGGTCACGTCGTGCGAAACAGCCAACGTCGTTCACGGCTGGAACCACCACGCAGCAGCACCTTCCCCCACCACCAGCATCAGGGCAACGGAACGATAGCTGAAGCCAATCAGCGCACCCCGACGAACACGCTTTACGGCGCCACCTCATTGCCGATCTACGCGCCTTCTGGCGAAATGTGCTGCTGGCGCCACAGAGCGTGGCGTCGGCGGGCGGCGGACAGCCGCACCCAAACATGCAGCCATACAACGTCATCAATTTCTGCATTGCGTTGCAGGGCATCTTCCCGACCCGCAATTGAAACCAGCCGCCGGAGGATAACTAATGGGCACTCCTATCTCGGGGAAATAAGCATGTTCGGCTTCTCCCGCGTGCCGACCGGCTGGCAGGCCTGTGCCGCCCGCGGCCGCCCGTGCAAATTCTCGCTGAGAGGCACGGCTTTGCAAAGTGTATGGAACCCTGAACCGCTAATCGCGACCGACGACGGGTAAAGGAGGCCAGCAGACTCCGCTCAAGAGTTTCGCCAGGGCGGCCAGCGGGCCGTTGATGCACCCAAACCATCACGCTGGATGGTAGAAACCGGCCTTTATTCCGCCCGTTTTTTAATCCTCTGATAAGGAATACATTCCTTTTGTGGAGGCTTGCCCATGGCGACCGGCGCATCCCAGCGTTTGCATGACGGGGTCGCTGCCGTCGAAACCATGACGCGGTTTGCCGTTGCCGTGCTAGCACTTGCCTCAGGCGTTTACACATACCTCGGCGTGCGAAGCATTCTGGACGGTTCTCCGACAGCAGTTTTCTTTGCGGCAATCATCTACTCGGCTTCGGTCTCGGTTGGCATCTACGCATTCTGGACCTATATGGCCCGATTCTATCCGCATATCACGACCCACACGGGGCGCGCCGCTATGCTGGGTGTGATGGCCATGGGCGCAGCCATGATCATGGCAATGTCAAGCTGGCTGAATGCGGCTGCACTGGCAGGCTCTGCCGCGCTTGAGCAACATCTTGCCGAGACAGTAGAGGATTATACCGCCGACCTCGACCAGGCGCATCAGAACGCGCTTGCCGCGCAAAGCCTCTTGCCTGACATTCAACGTGCATCCGAGCGCTTTGCCCAGCTTGCCCTTTCGGAACGGCAATCGGGCGCCCTCACCGGCACGACAGGTTCAGGAAGCGTTGTGCAACTCCTGTCGCAGATGTCAGCACAGATGAAGGATCTCGAAAACGGCATCAACGCTTCGCGCGAACAGGTAACGACTCTGTTCAATCAAGGACAAAAGCGGCTGGAGACCATGCGTACCTTGGTCTCGGCACCCGGTGCGATCGAGCCGCGCGCCGACCAGTTCTCCTCCGAAGTCGTAGCGCTGACAGGGGTCATTGCTTCGCTCGGACAGACTTCGATCGCACCTTCGATCCGGCGTGCGGCTGACGATCTGTCCCTCGGTTTTATCGCGCCCGTGGCTGACGGCGGTGATGCCGACCTGATTGATCGCCAGGACAAAGTAATGGCAACGGTGCGTGCCTCGGTGGCGGCGCAGTCGAAGGTCCTTTCAGAGGCGGCTGACGAAATTCTCGCGCGCACACCGGTGACGGAACGCCGGTTCGTTCCCCTGTCGTCTGCCGAAGCCGTGTTGCGCTATGCCTCGGACTTTATTCCGGCATGGGCGGGCGCCATCTCCATCGATCTCCTACCGGGCGTGCTGGTCTTCATTCTTGCTGTCGTGCATGGCGCGATCCGCAAACAGGAGGAGAGGCTGCCGTTCGCCGAGCGCATCACCGCAGCCGAGCTTCTGCAGGCGCTGGAAGTCCAGCGGGCCGTGACGGCGACCGGGAACAATCTGGAGGAGATAGTCATCAACGCGGATTCCGAGAAAGCGGAAGAGCCGAACAACATCACAAATCTCGACCCCAGAACACGTGCGAAGGATCGATCGCATGAGGATCGGTGAAACGCTCACGGCGCTCAAGCGCCTGGATGACGGCACAGTGATGCGGGGGGCTTTCGTGGTATTGTTGTCGTTGTCGGTAGTGTTCTTCATGATCGACGTGCGCGACATTCTGGCAACGAATGCCAAGCTGCCGAACTTCGATCCAGCACACGATCACCCCTTCTTGCCGCCGGCAGGAAGTAAGACGGATCTCAACGGTCCTGCGGTTAGCCCCTCAAGCCCGATTGAGGTGCTGACCAAGCCGATGAGGTTGGAACTTGGCCCGGGCGGTGTCTTATTTGTCGAAGGCACCCTGGACATCGGGGCAGCTTCGCGCTTTGCCCGGGAGATCGAGATGCGCGGCGAATACGTAAGAACGGTAGCGCTGAATTCCCCGGGCGGCTCAGTGAGCGACGCGCTGGCCATTTCCAAGCTCATCCGCGAAAAGGGGCTCAATACGAAAGTGGCTCAAAGAGCGCTTTGCGCATCCTCGTGCCCGATTGTCCTTGCAGGCGGTGTAGAACGTCTGGCTGAAAAGGACGCCGTGGTAGGCGTACACCAGCTGTTCAGTGGCGGCGACGACCGACCGACTGCAGAACAAGCCGTGTCGGCCGCGCAGTCCACCACTGCCCAAGTCGCCCGTCATCTCGACGCGATGGGGATTGGTCCCGGCCTCTGGATCAATGCGCTCGAAACGCCTCCTGATCGCCTCTACTATTTGACGACGAAGGACATGTCCTATTTCAAACTAGCGACGGGCCCCACGAGTGCCAAGAAAGAGAAATAGTAGCTCCCGATCGCAGGCGATGGCTAGCGAGCGCCGAGATCGGTTTTCGCATCGATAGAGATGGGCTGAACGCCAGCGAAAACGACCAAACTGGCAAGTCATCTCCGCGCTCCACGGCCCGTCCGACGGAGGCCTCACTCAAAGGCTCTTGATCGGATGTTCGATCTCTTCCATCAACTCCACGAGAGGCCGGCGGCGCAGTCGAACCACTCGGAGGCATACCTGCTTCCAACATGAATCGCCAATCACGACCGACCGGTGAACAAATAAGTCCGCTGAGCGTTTCGCTGCTATCCATTGTTTGGGCCGTCAAACCTGGTGACCTTGTTTGCCCCGCTTTGGCGGGTGAGGCGGTGAGCCGCCAGCGCAAGAATACTCGCAAGCAATGCAACGCGAAGGCCTGCTCCCGTCGAAGCCGAAAAAGAGTAGATAGCTGCATGAACGCTTAGGGCGGTCACTGTGATGGGGTAAATGGCTCCGTGGTTCAGAAGCACAGTAAGCGGGTAGGCCATCCCACGTAGCGCGGTTTCGAAAGATCGCTCATTTTCGGCATGAATCATGCGGAGAAACCTATGAGCGACAGTGTGAAT
>NZ_JBNDIU010000060.1:0-2500 GCF_050434565.1 Ensifer sp. 4252 | reverse complement strand
TCGGCAGACACACGGCGGGTGCTAACGTCCGTCGTGAAGAGGGCAACAACCCTGACCTCCAGCTAAGGTCCCCAAGTCATGGCTAAGTGGGAAAGGATGTGAGGATCCCAAAACAACCAGGATGTTGGCTTAGAAGCAGCCATCATTTAAAGAAAGCGTAACAGCTCACTGGTCTAATTAAGGGTCTTTGCGCCGAAAATGTAACGGGGCTAAAGCCATGCACCGAAGCTGAGGATTGTGCATTCTTTGAATGTGCAGTGGTAGCGGAGCGTTCCGTAAGCCTGTGAAGGGATACCTGTGAGGGGTCCTGGAGGTATCGGAAGTGCGAATGTTGACATGAGTAACGATAAAGAGGGTGAGAGACCCTCTCGCCGAAAGACCAAGGGTTCCTGCTTAAAGTTAATCTGAGCAGGGTTAGCCGGCCCCTAAGACGAGGCGGACACGCGTAGTCGATGGGAACCACGTTAATATTCGTGGGCCTGGTGGTAGTGACGGATTGCTTAACTTGTACGCTCTTATTGGATTGGGTGTGCAGGGACGCGGTTCCAGGAAATAGCTCCACCGTATAGACCGTACCCGAAACCGACACAGGTGGTCAGGTAGAGTATACCAAGGCGCTTGAGAGAACTATGCTGAAGGAACTCGGCAAATTGCACGCGTAACTTCGGAAGAAGCGTGACCCTTTTTGACGCAAGTCGAAAAGGGTGGCACAGACCAGGGGGTAGCGACTGTTTATCAAAAACACAGGGCTCTGCGAAGTCGCAAGACGACGTATAGGGTCTGACGCCTGCCCGGTGCTGGAAGGTTAAGAGGAGGGGTGCAAGCTCTGAATCGAAGCCCCAGTAAACGGCGGCCGTAACTATAACGGTCCTAAGGTAGCGAAATTCCTTGTCGGGTAAGTTCCGACCTGCACGAATGGCGTAACGACTTCCCCGCTGTCTCCAGCATAGACTCAGTGAAATTGAATTCCCCGTGAAGATGCGGGGTTCCTGCGGTCAGACGGAAAGACCCCGTGCACCTTTACTATAGCTTTACACTGGCATTCGTGTCGGCATGTGTAGGATAGGTGGTAGGCTTTGAAGCAGGGACGCCAGTTCTTGTGGAGCCATCCTTGAAATACCACCCTTATCGTCATGGATGTCTAACCGCGGTCCGTTATCCGGATCCGGGACAGTGTATGGTGGGTAGTTTGACTGGGGCGGTCGCCTCCGAAAGAGTAACGGAGGCGCGCGATGGTGGGCTCAGACCGGTCGGAAATCGGTCGTCGAGTGCAATGGCATAAGCCCGCCTGACTGCGAGACTGACAAGTCGAGCAGAGACGAAAGTCGGTCATAGTGATCCGGTGGTCCCGCGTGGAAGGGCCATCGCTCAACGGATAAAAGGTACGCCGGGGATAACAGGCTGATGACCCCCAAGAGTCCATATCGACGGGGTTGTTTGGCACCTCGATGTCGGCTCATCGCATCCTGGGGCTGGAGCAGGTCCCAAGGGTTTGGCTGTTCGCCAATTAAAGCGGTACGTGAGCTGGGTTCAGAACGTCGTGAGACAGTTCGGTCCCTATCTGCCGTGGGTGTAGGAATATTGACAGGATCTGTCCCTAGTACGAGAGGACCGGGATGGACATATCTCTGGTGGACCTGTTGTCCTGCCAAGGGCATAGCAGGGTAGCTATATATGGAATGGATAACCGCTGAAGGCATCTAAGCGGGAAACCAACCTGAAAACGAGTATTCCCTTGAGAACCGTGGAAGACTACCACGTTGATAGGCTGGGTGTGGAAGTGCGGCAACGCATGAAGCTTACCAGTACTAATCGTTCGATTGGCTTGATCGTTCTTGTTGCCTATGCTCATCGAAGATGAGCATCGCAACGACCTTTGTCCGCACGCTGACGCGATCTGTAGATCGCTGCGCTGCCGACGGCGCGCGCCACAAGGCGCGACGCGCTCTGCGCTTGCGGCCTTACGGCCGAGGCGCAGACAGTGACGTGTTCAAAACAAAAAGAGGCGGTTTACCCCGGCCTCACCAGCTTCTCATTCGGTTTGCCCTAAGCTAAGGGCAAATCTTGCGCTTTGCCGACCTGGTGGTTCTGGCGGGGTGGCTGCACCCGTTCCCATTCCGAACACGGCCGTGAAACGCCCCAGCGCCGATGGTACTTCGTCTTAAGACGCGGGAGAGTAGGTCGCTGCCAGGTCTGCAAATCGCAAGAAAACAAACCGAAAATCTTCTCGACACACGACTTCGGCCCTGCCGAACATCGGGCCGCCCTCAAGCGGCCCTTTTGCTTAGGTAAGCTGAGAAGACAGTGCCCCTTACACGAGACAAATCCTTCGGATTTGCTCGGCAGAGACCATAAATCCCAAAGGATTTACGTTACCGCGATAAATCCCCTCGGGATTTACGCTTGGCGCGGGGTGGAGCAGCCCGGTAGCTCGTCAGGCTCATAACCTGAAGGCCGCAGGTTCAAATCCTGCCCCCGCAACCAAATCAAAAAAGCCCGC
>NZ_JBNDIU010000059.1:0-8819 GCF_050434565.1 Ensifer sp. 4252 | reverse complement strand
GGACGAGAATGACTGTGGGCTTTGCGGGCTGGGCAATTGCACTGCCGGACAGGAGAGCTGCGGCAAAGGCAAGGGTGGCGGCGAGTTTGAACATGCTGATATCGTTTGTGGCTTGAGATTTAGATTCAGGCGCGAGGGGTTTTGATGGCGCACGATTAGTTTGTGCGCAATATATACTACCTCGAAAGGATCATGTCAACTGCGCGAATAAATCGCGTGCGACTCATTGTGGAAGCGAACCCCAGGACGAAGCCAGACCATCAGTTGCGTCGCAGATCGCCCGTGCGAGAGTCAGCCGCGCTTTCTCGTCCTCCAGCTGCTTCAGCTTCTTCATCCCCGGCGGCAACAGCCCGGCGTATTTTTTCTTCCAGTTGAAAAAGGTCGCCTGGCTGCATTTCGGTGACTGCTTCGCACTCACCTTTCGAGCGGCCAGGGGCTTCCTGCCTTCCGGCAGATCTAACTTCTGGGCGTCCGAAATCTGCGATGCCTTCATCGTCTTCCGTTCCTTTCCCAGTCAGGAATAGACACCGGAAAACTCAAGCCAAACTGGTCTGAAGGGTTAGATCACTCCCAACACTTTCACAAAGCCGAAGAAGGTCATATCGACCGGGACTGGCGAGGCTAAATGAAAGACCTCGCGTCGGCCGAAGCGGCAAACGTCTCGACCAACACAATCGTGCCGCTCGAACGCGGTGAAGAACCTAAACCACGAACTATCGCGGACAATTCGTTCCGCGTTCGAAGCTGCCGGCGTAATTTTCATCGACGGCCAATATAGTGGAGACGGCGGGCCTGGGATTCGACTGATAATTTAGTCCGATCGCTCGCAACGGCGTAAAAGCGTTCCACCCGATACATTATGCGATGTTTTTGGCCCAGAAGGTGAACGCTTCGGCAACCGCGCTATCCCCTCTTGGGTGAAGTCGAACCGGTGGCTGCCGTGTCTGTCAAGAAACGAAAACTGACCGGGGGTGTTTGCGAGGAATGATCGCACACGATACCGCTCGCGCCTGCTGGAGACGCTTGTTGGCATCGTGACGAACGTCAGTCTACGACATTCGCACCTTGCCGAGGCCGAATGATTTCCGCAGACTGCCATCGACCGCGTTTGCTGGCATGAACCTGCGCAGGCGGCTAAGAAGGGTTGCTTGCCCGCCAACCGGCTGACGCATTTTGTATGGGCCGTTGATCACTGCCAGAATTTTTTCAGCTACCACCTGCGGAGAAGGCGCTGACTTGATTTGAGCATGGACAGCCATGAGGGTCGCTTTCGTCTGACCCTCATAAACTCCCAATGGCGCCTGCGTACGCGCGGCATTTACGTCGAGCTTGGTGTTCGTGAACGTCGGTTCAAGCAGGACCACACGGGCGTTGAAACCTCGAATTTCATGGTCGAGGGATTCGGATAACCCCTCAAGGGCATGCTTGCTGCTGGCGTAGATCCCCATGAACGGCGCAGGCAAGAAACCCAAGACGGAGCTTACGTTGATGATAAGCCCGCTTCGTGCTGTCCGCATGGACGGCAGAGCGACCCGGATCATGCGAAGGGGACCGAAGACGTTTGTGTCGAAAACGGACGCTGCTTCGGCGATCGATGTATTTTCGACTGGACCCACCAGGGAGTACGTCTAGGGTCCCGAACCTTACCCCAGGGATAGGATTGGCGCGTCTGGGTCACATGCGCCACCAAACACTCGGTAACCATTGTGCGCGAGTAGACGGGCCGAGGCCTCGCCGATGCCCGAGGATGCCCCGGTTATTACGACTACTTTCTGTTCGGGCACAGCTGCCTCCTATCTTCTATTTTGTCCGACTAGTACCGTTACTGCCCCGCGTGCGGCTCCCCGCATCCCGCCACCCGACAAGCGCGTCGTCGGCTTTTGGCCTGGGGTTCGTGCGCAAACTATCAGGGGGAAAAGAAGCGCCGTCCGAAGCTGGCAAAGAAAGGCCGCCGAACTCCTGGGTCCCGGGTCCGGGTCGAGGCGACGCCGGACGAAGATTAGGGATCCTTGATGCTGGACCGTCGACATTCTCCTTCGCAGCACTTTGGGATAGGGCTATACACAATTTGAACATGTGGTCACTCCGCGGCGTTCGCGAGCTGCAATTGCGGAGCCTTCTCCTCTGCATGCCGATGCGTCTGCTGCTCCGTCGGCTTGATCTGGAACCAGGCCGCGTAGAGCGCCGGTAGAAACAACAGGATCATCGCCGTGCCGACGGCCGTGCCGCCAATGAGCGTATAGGCCATTGATCCCCAGAAGACCGAATGAGTGAGCGGAATGAACGCGAGAACCGCCGCCAGCGCGGTTAGGATGACGGGCCTCGTCCTCTGCACGGTCGCTTCGATGACCGCGTGATAGTCATCGAGGCCGGCTGCCTGGTTTTCCTTGATCTGCTCGGTCAGGATGAGGGTGTTTCGCATAAGAATGCCCGCCAGCCCAATCAGTCCGAGAATGGCGTTGAAGCCGAAGGACTGGTTGAAGAGGAGCAATGTCGGCACCACGCCGGCAAGACCGAGCGGCGCCGTCAGCATGACCATCGTCATCGTCGACAGGCTGCGAACCTGGAGGACAATAATGATCAGCATCGCCGCAATCATCACCGGGAAGATCTGAACAAGGGCGACGTTTGCCTTGAGCGATTCCTCGATATTGCCACCCATCTCGATGCGATATCCGGCCGGCAGCGAGGCGATCAGGGGCTGCAGGGCCTTCATCACCTCCTGGGAGACTTCCGGCGGCTGCATCGCCTCATTGATATCCGACCGGATGGTGATGACCGACGTGCGGTCACGGCGCTTCATGATCGGTTCCTCGAAGTGGATTTCAGAGTGGCCGATCTGATCGAGCGGAATCGGCCGGCCATCCCTGCTGATTAGCGAGAAGTCCGCCAATCTCGAAGGATCGAGCCGGTTTTCGCCAGCGCTGCGTGCAACCACCGGGACATTGCGGATGTTCTCGCGGACCTGGGTGATAGGAACCCCGGTCAGCAGGAGTTGCATCTGCTGCGCGGCTTCCGCCGGGGAAAGCCCGATGAGGTTGAGGCGTTCCTGGTCCGGAATGAACCGGAGCACAGGCGTTCGGTTGCCCCAGTCGCGATTTGCCTGACGAACGTCCGGCACGGTTTTCATGATCGCAAGAGCTTCCTCCGAGATCTGATAGAGCTTCTGGGGATCAGGCCCCATGATCCGGAACTCAACCGGAAACGGGGTATAGGGTCCAAACACGAGCTGTGTGACGCGCACGGATGCTTCCGGAGCGAGGCCGCCGGCGATGGCGGCGCGCATGCGATGCTTGAGCGCTTCGCGACCCTCGGCATCGGGGGTCAGCGCCACGATCTTGGCAAATGCCGGATCCGGCAGTTCAGGCCCCATGGCAAAGAAGAAGCGCGGCGCGCCCTGGCCGATATAGCTCGTAACAATCTTCGACTCGGCTTGCTCCTGCAACCAACGCTCGAGTTTTGCGACCGTGGCGGTGGTCGTTTCGATGCTTGTGCCTTCGGGCAGTCGAACCTCGACCAGGACTTCGGGACGGTCCGACGTCGGGAAGAACTGCTGCTTCACCGCGCCCATGCCCACAACGGAAACGCCCATGGCGACGACGACGACAGCGCATGTCACGAACTTGTAGCGTACCGCAAACTTGATGACTGCGCGCAGGCGCTGATAGTTCGGTGTGCCGTAAATGGCGGCGTGACCACCGCCGACTGGCTTGATGTCGGGGAGCATCTTCACACCGAGATAAGGCGTAAAAATCACCGCGACAATCCAGGATACGATCAGAGCAAAGCCGACCACCCAGAAGATGTTGCCGGCATATTCACCGGCCGTGGATCTGGCAAAGCCGACCGGCATCAGGCCGATGATTGTCACCAGCGTACCCGACAGCATGGGGGCCGCCGTATGGCTCCAGGCATAGGCCGCCGCCTTGATACGGTCCATGCCTTCTTCCATTTTCACGACCATCATTTCGATGGCGATTATGGCATCGTCGACGAGGAGCCCGAGCGCCAGGATCAGCGCGCCGAGCGTGATGCGGTCGAAAAAGCGGCCCGTCTCCAACATGATCAGAAAGACGACGGCCAGTGTCAGTGGCACGGCCAAGGCGACGACGATGCCGACGCGCCAGCCAAGGCTGACGAGACTGACGAACAGGACGACGCCGAGCGCCATGGCGAATTTCAGCATGAATTCGCCAACGGCCTCCTGGATGTTGACTGCCTGATCGCTGACCTTCGCCAATGTCATGCCGAGCGGAAGGGACTGCGCAATCGCCGCTGATCGTTCATATAGCGCCTTGCCAAGCTCCAGTCCATTCCAGCCCGACTGCATCACGGCGCCGAGCATGATGGCAGGCTCGCCGTCATGCCGAATGATGTAGGTCGCAGGATCTTCATAGCCGCGGCGAATGTCAGCGAAATCGGAAAGCTTCAGCGTGCGGCCGCCCGCGACGATCGGTGTATCGGCAATCGCTTGTATGTTGTTGTAGGCCCCATCGAAGCGGATGAAGACCTGCGGCCCGCGCGTATCGATCGAGCCGGCTGGCGTGACCCTGTTCTGATTTTGAAGGGCGGCGGCGATGTCCTGCGCCGAAATGCCGAGCGTGGCGAGCTTGGCGAACGAGAATTCGACGAAAATCTGCTCGGGCCGTTCCCCCAAAATGTTGATCTTCTTGACGCCTGGCACATGCAGGAGATCTTGCCGGATACCTTCCGCCTGGCGCACGAGGTCGCGCATCGGCATGCCCTTGGCTTTCAGCGCATAAAGGGCAAAGCTTACGTCCGAATATTCATCGTTGACGAAGGGCCCGAACACACCCGCCGGCAGGTTTCTCGCCTCATCGCCAAGTTTCTTGCGGGCCTGATAAAACTCCTCTTCCACCGCGCTCGCCGGCGTGCTGTCCTTGAGGGTGACCGTCAAAAATGCGTAACCGGGGCGGGTTGTCGTCTCCACCCGATCATACCAGGTGAGTTCCTGGATGCGCTTTTCCAGCGGCTCAGCGACGAGGTCCTGCATCTCTCGGGCGGTCGCGCCCGGCCAGACGGCCGTGACCGTCATCGTCTTGATCGTGAACGAAGGATCTTCCGCGCGCCCCAGCTTGACGAAGGCGTAGACACCCGCCGCAGCCAGCAAGACGATGAAGAACAGGGTGATCGCCCGCTCACGAACGGCGAGCGCGGAAAGATTGAAGTTCATCAGTTCGCCGCCTCTGCTTTTTCGACGCTGGTGCGGATGGTCGTGCCATCGGTCAGAAGATGCGCGCCAAGCGCGACTACCGCCTCGCCGGCATTCAGGTTCGTCACGATCGCGTTTTCTTCGTCGAGCCGTTCGACCTCTACTTCGCGAAAGTGAACGCTCGACGCTTTCGCATCGACCACCCAGACGCCAGTCCGGGTGCCATCGTCCAGGACGGCGCCGACCGGCACCTCGGCATGAATTTGGGCGTCCTTGTTCGGTATCCTGATCGTCACCGTTGCACCCAACGGCGCAGTTGCGGCTGCTCCCTGCAATACCCAGCGCGTTTCGTAGGTACGGGTTTGAGGATCCGCAGCAGCAGACATCTGCCGCAGGACCGCCGCTTCTTCCGCGTCGCGGCCATAAACGGTGGCACGGGCAAGGGCGCCGATCTCAGGCCTGATATTTTCCGGCATCCAGACCAGCGCTTCACGCGCCCCCGCCTTGGCAAGCCTGACGACTGGCTGACCGGCTGATACGACCTGGCCGGGTTCGCCAAGCGTCTCGACGATGGTGCCGTCGGCGTCTGCCACAAGGAGCGTGTATGTCGCCTCGTTTTCGGCAACCTTCGCCTCAGCTTCTGCCGCAGCAAGCTGCGCTTTCGCGGTATCGAGCGCAGTTTTGGACTGTTCGTACCTCTGTGGAGACGCCGCCAACCCGTTCTTGACGAGCGCCGCGTAACGCCTCTCGTCAGCCTGCGCTTGAATAAAGGTTGCTTTGGCGGCCGCAACCGCGTTGCGTTTGGCGGCGACGGCCAGACGAAGATCTGTCTCATCGATCCGCATCAGCGACTGCCCGGCCCGCACTTCGTTTCCGAGCTCCACCAGGCGTTCAACGATTTTCCCGGCAACGCGGAAGCCGAGATCACTCTGCACACGTGCGGCTACGGTTCCGGTAAAACTGCGAGCCCCCGCGTCCGACGTTCGCGCTTTGATGACGCTCACAAAGGGGACAGCGGTTCGAGGATCAGCAGCTATCGCGACCTTCTCATTGGGCCAGAAGACAAAAGCTGCGGTCGCAACCCCCGCTCCGACGAGGACAGCCGCCGAGGAGAGAACAAACTTCTTTTTCATGTGGTGACCCTTCTTGACGGTCGACGCGCTCTGAATAGATTGCATCCTAACTCTAAATCATATATAGATGTCAAATGAAATCTAAATGGAGATCATCATGAGAGTCAGTCGAGCCCAAGCGGAAGCGAACCGGGAGGCCGTGATCAATGCTGCCAGCAGGCTCTTTCGTGAGCACGGCTTTGACGGCATCGGTCTAAAGGATCTGATGAAGGGCGCTGGTCTAACCCAGGGCGGCTTCTACAAGCAGTTCGAGTCCAAAGAGGATTTGGCCGCACTCGCGTCAAGACGGGCCATGGAAAGCGCGACGCGCAGATGGTCATCCGTCGCAGCCTCGAGCTCCGATCCACTTCGAGCCGTCATCGATCTCTATCTTTCGGCCGGTCATCGCGGCGAAACCGCGGACGGATGCCCGCTCGTGGCGCTCGGGGCGGACGCGGCTCGCCAGAGTCCGGAGGTGCGGACACCCTTCCAGGATGGCATCAAGGCCCACCTCCAGGTGTTGGAGGAATTGATGCCGGAGCAAGGTGAACCCAATCCGGACGAAAAAGCCATGGTTGTCCTGTCGCTTCTGGTCGGCGCCGTCACGCTCTCCCGGATCGTGACCGACGAGGATATGTCAAACCGCTTGCTCGAAGCGGCCGCGAACGAGGTCAAGCGCCTCGCCCCGCTCAACAACGATTAGGACAACGCCTGTCCTGATCCCGCAATGCCATGCAGTACATCTTGGAGTCGTCATGCGTCGTATCGTCGTCACAGGCATGGGAGCGGTTAGCCCGCTCGGTGCCAATGTAACCACTTCCTGGAGCCGGCTTCTGGCCGGCAAGTCGGGCATTCGCCGTCTGCCGGACGACATCGTCGGCGATCTTCCTGCCAAGGTGGGCGGCGTCGTTCCTTCGATGAATGAAGATGCCGAGGGGGGATTTAACCCCGATACCGTCCTTCCGCCAAAGGATCAGCGCAAGATCGATCGCTTCATTCTGTTCGCGCTCGCAGCAGCGGAAGAGGCGCTCGCGCAAGCGCGCTGGAGGCCAAACTCGGAAGAAGACCGCCTGAGGACGGCAACGATCATCGCGTCGGGGATCGGTGGGTTTCCGGCCATAACCGACGCTGTCAGGACCGTCGATCAAAAGGGGCCGCGGCGCCTGTCGCCGTTCACCATCCCCTCGTTCCTGATCAATCTGGCAGCTGGTCAGGTGTCGATCCTACATGGGTTCAAAGGTCCGCTCGGGGCGCCGGTAACGGCGTGTGCAGCGGGTGTGCAAGCCATCGGCGACGCCGCGCGGCTCATTCGTGCGAATGAGGCCGATATCGCGATCTGCGGTGGAACCGAAGCCTGCATGAACACCGTGAGCCTTGGCGGCTTTGCCGCAGCGCGTTCGCTGTCCGCTGGGTTTAACGACACACCTGAGCTGGCGTCACGACCATTCGACATGTTGCGTGACGGCTTCGTGATGGGCGAAGGCGCCGGTGTGTTGGTGATCGAATCCTTGAGCCATGCGCTTGCGCGCGGCGCCCAGCCATTGGCCGAGCTGGTCGGGTACGGCACCACGGCCGACGCCCACCACATTACCTCGGGTCCTGAGGACGGGTCAGGCGCGGCAAGGGCGATGCAGATTGCGATCAGACAGGCAGGCATCGCCCCGCAAGAGATCCAGCACCTGAACGCACATGCGACTTCGACCCCTGTTGGAGACCGTGGGGAAATTGAGGCGATCAAGGCGGTGTTCGGGAAAGGGTCCGGTCTCGCGGTGAGCGGCACGAAGTCCGCGACCGGCCACCTTCTCGGTGCGGCCGGCGGGCTGGAGGCCATCTTTACGATCCTGGCACTTAGAGACCAGATTGCGCCACCGACCTTGAACCTAAACACGCCCGATCCGTCAAGCGACGGTATAGACATCGTCGCGCACAAGGCCCGTTCGGTCCCAATGCACTACGCGATCACCAATGGGTTCGGTTTTGGAGGTGTGAACGCAAGCGCGCTGTTCAAGCGCTGGTCCGCAATACGGGCGTGAGCATCAACCGAAAAGTCGCCACCGGCTACTCGACGCAACCTTTGATGCCACTCCTAAGGACCGGAGCGGGGTCGATTGGCACAACCGACCTTAGGATGCGGTGCAAGTGCCTTCTCCTATCGCCCAAGTCGCCTAGCGACTTTCCCGGAACTTGAGCCTATGCAGGAGATTACGATGCTGAAACGCTTTTTGGCAAAATGGCGACTCTGGGAGCAAGCGCTCGACGGGATAGATGACCTACACGGGGATCATCTCGTGAACCTGGAGAAGCGCGTGCGCATCCTTGAAAAGGAAATGACATTGTTGAAGGAAACGCCCTCCCCGGAATCTCCGATTGAGCGCCTCTTGTCTCTCGACAAGCTGAACGCTGAAGGTGGAAGGGGCTCTGTGGGCACTACTGCACTAATACAACACGACGACAGAACACCCACGGGACCGAGATTCGTGAGCTCTTGTATCCGTGGCATCCCTGGTCCGGGCGGCTCGTTCACGTCCATGGGG
>NZ_JBNDIU010000058.1:0-9178 GCF_050434565.1 Ensifer sp. 4252 | reverse complement strand
CATTGTCCGGCATTGGACGAGGTTACGCTGCGGTCGTCTCGCCTTCAAGCAACAACGTTTGGCCTTTACTGGTGATGACACGCGGCACTCGGTACAATCCTATGTCGACAAGGATCGATCCTGATCTGACGAATGAGTTGGCATACTCGATCGGGACCGCCAACCGTTCGGACCGGTCTATGTGCTGGATCCTTTTGGTGTGTCGGGACAGCCTTCTGGCGCGTTCAATCCCCTTGATGCTCTCGACCGTGACGGCCTCGATGTCGCGGAAGATGCCAGCACGCTAGCCGATGCCCTTGTCTGCGACCAACCCGCCATGTCCGGGGAGGCCCATTGGAACGAGGAAGCCAAGGCACTGATCGCGGTCTCATCCTCAACATCGTTGCAGAGGAATCGCCATCACGGCGAAACCTCTCGACGTTGCGGGAGTATCTGGCCTTGCCGCCGGAAACCTTTGCTGCCCTTCTCAGGCGAATGCAGGACAATGAGGCGGCGGGTGGACTTATAGCCCGCGCCGCCAACCGGCACCTTGGAAAATCCGATCGCGAGGCGTCCGGCGTGCTCTCGGCTGCTCAGCGCCACACACATTTTCTCGATAGCCCGCGCATCACGGCGGTTCTTGGTCGATCCGATTTTGCGTTCGGCGATTTGAAAGCCCAGCCTGGAACGATATTCTTGGTGCTGCCGCCAGACCGCCTCGGCAGCTACAATCGATGGCTGAGGCTAATGTTGGCCCAGAGCCTCACAGCCTTGGCAAGAACGCCATCAAAACCCTCCGCTCCGGTTTTGTATCTGCTCGACGAGTTTGCCAGCCTTGGTCATCTCGCGCCTATCGAGCATGCCATGGGCCTGATGGCGGGCTACGGCGTCCAGCTCTGGCCAATCCTGCAGGACATCCATCAACTGCGCGCCACCTATGGACGACGAGCCGGTACCTTCCTGTCCAATGCCGGCGTCCTTCAAGTCTTCGGCGTCAACGATCGTGACAGCGCTCGGCTCATCTCCGACCTGCTGGGACAGGAAACCGTCGTGTTTCGGGCGATGGGCCAGGCGCTGGATTCCGACAAATCGGGGATCTCCTACAGTGAGCAGCATATCGCCCGGGCCTTGCTGACACCGGATGAGGTGTGCAACTTGCCCGCCAACGCCGAACTGTTATTCCTCGCCGGACAACGGCCGATCATTGCCGAGAAGCTTGTCTACTACCAAAACCGAGAGTTCACAGGGCTCTATGACGCAGGATAAAAGAAGCTTGGAACGGGCGGATCACAGATGAAAACAAGCCTTGAACACCTGCCGGAGCGCAAACAGCGCGAGCTCGCCCGCATCGTTGAAATCATTCACGAGGAATTCGCCGACAAGCTCAGCGGCGGCACAGCTGAGTTCAAGCAGAAAGGCCGAATCTTTAAGATCATCCTGTTCGGATCATACGCCCGCGGCACCTGGGTCGATGAACCGCACACGATGAAAGGCTATCGCTCGGATTTCGACGTCCTCGTCATCGTCAACAGCAAGAAGCTCGCCGAGGCGCAATATTGGGATAAAGCCACCGACCGGCTGATGTGGGACAAAACCATTCAAACGCCGGTTAGCATCATTGTTCACGGGGTCCGTGAAGTGAACAGCTTCCTACGGGATGGACAGTATTTCTTCAGCGATATCAGACGTGACGGTATCGTTCTCTACGAATTCGACGATCGACCGCTCGTCACGCCGAAACCACTCACTGCACAGCAGATCTACGAAGTAGCAAAAAAACACTTCGCCACTCGGCTCGAAATTGTTGATAGTTTTATCGACCATACGCTTTTCGCCCTACAAAAACACAACACGAAAAGTACAGCATTCATGCTCCACCAGGCCATCGAGCAAGCGTATTCCACCTTGCTTTTGACCCTGACGAACTACAGCCCTCCTTCCCACAATCTAAAGTTCCTTCGGGGTCTGGCTGAGGGTCAGGATGTACGCCTGACGGAGGCCTGGCCCCGGGATCAACATCGCTATCAGTCATGGTTCAACACGCTGAATGAAGCGTATGTGAAAGCCCGCTACTCGGAACACTACGAGGTCAGCGAGGAGGCCGTGACATGGCTGACCGCTCGAACTTCGGTTCTCTACGATCTGGTCAAAACAATCTGCGCAGAACACCTTGCTGAGCTCGAACGGGCGGCCAATTCCGAGAACTAGCTGCCTCAGCGTTCGTTCAGCGGAGCGATGATGTTCGTTTCCAGTCGATACATTATGCGATCATTTCCGCACAGAACGTGAACATCACAGCAACCCGCCGTGCGGAGTGCCCGGCCCGCCGTCACTGTACGTGATCGTTTGCAGCGAGCGGCCGACCCCTGGAAGTATCCCGGTCAAGTGATGAAGTTTCTGCAAGCCGAGACTAGGATTTTTCCTGTCGACCCATTCGCCATTCGAAAGCTTTGCCTTCACGTCCGATGATGTACCCGACGAGCTTCTCTACCTCCTCAATGGCTCGGAACAGATCCGCTTCGGCAACTTCGACGCGACGCCCGAACCAGGAAGCGGGATCCTCCGGGTTAAGATCTTCCTTGTCGCCACCTACAAAGAAGAGGCTCGGGTGCTTACGGATCGTAGGCTCATCGTAGTATGCGTCGAAACCTGCGTAGTCGTCCGTGTGCTGGGTGAGGTTGCGAGCCAGAACCACCTGCTCAATGATCGCAAGATCCGCGGGGCAGTCGCTCCAGTCGGTGTCGATAACTTCGGAGAGGACCCCTTTATAACCGTTGACGAATCCTTGCTTGAAAAGGGTCTTCTTCGCCTTGGCGCTCGGGCTGAATCCAAATTCGCGCTCGAAGTTCATGAAGGCAATTTTGAGCGAGTTCGACAGCATCGAGAGACATGAGTAGCCCAGCACGTTTAGCGCCATCTCGGCCTGCAGCCATTCCGTTAGATATGGCGGTTCGCCGCTTTCCATGTCGTATCCGCGCGGCGGCTCGTCAAAAGGTGGCGTTTCCTCGTCAATTGCTCTCTGGATTTCAACGAACGGCTTACGTCCTTCGCGGTAGTACATACGGATGAAGTTGGTGCGCAGGTCGGCGAAATATTTAACGTCCATGGAGCTCCTCGCGAACCGATGAAACGATCAGCCGGTTCTAACCGGCGGTACGCGTCGAGTACAGATGATATGCCCAGCGTTGGCCTTCTTCGCGATGCGATACTCGAGTGTTTTCACCTCGACAACAGGCGACGCCTCACAAGCATTCGCCACTTATACAATCAGCATCACTCTATCGTAAGTGGATAATTTACCCGACCACGCGATCTTAGCGTCCATCGGGCGCCGCTTGGAAGACACACGACGGGACGAACTACTTACGCTCAAGAACGGCGTCTGCTTACAAGGTTTTGGGGGGAATGAAATGCAGAGCAAGCCCAGCGCGGCCAAGAAGAAAGAACCGACCGGCGTCGAGAGCGTAACTCAATTTCTCACTGAGATTTACAGACTAGCCCCCTCCGCAGGCGTCCGCTGTTTTAGAGGAGAGGCTGATGCGCGCTGGAGGCTAATGCCTTCAGTGATGAGGAACCTCCGCGTGGACGCCGAGAATAACATCTTTAGCGAATTGATGGCAGAAGCACCGAACGAGTTCGCAGACGATCGAAGCATGTTCGGACGCCTAGTACGCGCCCAGCACTACGGCCTGCCCACGCGCCTTCTCGATGTTTCCCTTAACCCATTGGTTGCTCTCTATTTCGCGTGCTCCGACGAACCCCAAATGGAGCACGACGGTAAAGTTCTCATCTTGGATTTCAGAAAGACGAACGTACGCTATCCGGACAGCGACACGGTCAGCCTAATATGTAATCTCTGTCGCTTGACAGACGAGGAAAGACAGGAGCTGAAAACTGCGGGTTTGAACAGAAAGCTGCCCGACGAAGAATTTCAAAAGCTTCCTAGCGCTGAGCGACTAGCTCACTTCGTGCGCATGGAGAAGCCCTACTTTCTTAACAAGATGCGATCGGCCGACTTCCGCAAATATTTCTTCGTTTATCCGTCTAAGGCAAACAAGAGAGTGACCGCGCAGTCTGGTGCCTTCGTCGCCGCAGGGCTGCTCTCGTACAAGTCAACTGAGAACATAGTTTCGTTCCAACAATCAGTCATAAATGTCCCCGCGCCCGCAAAGCCGGACATTCTTAAAGAACTTGATATCCTGAACATTAACTCTCGATCAATGTTCCCGGAGATTGAGTACACATCGAGGTATATTAAACGAAAATGGGAAAATGAGCGGTCGTCAAACATAGAAGATCTTTTCGGCGGCATTTTCGCCAACTTTTTTGAGAAAACCAACTAACGGTTTGTCCTTACGTCGATAAAAGAGTTTATTTTTATATTTTCAAAGGCAAAGGGATATACACGTGAAGAAAATTGATTCTTAGCTGTGGACAAAGCATCCGCTACTTGTTTCAGCTTTCCCCAACACCTACTTTGAATTGTAGCAATCCGGTTCTGGGGCACAATATGGTCCGCAAGGTGACGCCAGCTCAGTACAATGCCATGGTCAGGCGCTATAACGCCGAGGTCGATCGAGTAAACAGGGCAAACCGCGCGGCCGCTCAAAAGGCTGTGCGGGAATACAATGCCGAGGTTGATCGCGTTAACCGGCACAACAAGCGGGTCGTGGACGAATACAACCGCGCGATCCGTCAACACAACCAGAATACCCAGAGTGCGGTCCGCAAGTATAATCAGGCCGTGAGAACCCACAATGCAAACGCGCGCAAAGAGCGGCATGATCTAGCAAGGCAAATTGCCACGCTTAAAAGCGGCAGCAGCTCGAGCCGGTATATCGAGGTCAGCCAATCTACTTACGATATCTACGATCGTTTCGAGAGGGTCGAACGCGAGGCTAAGCACAATACCGCTGTCTCGGACCTGCTCACACTTTCCGAGCGGGAAGCTGCGAATAGCATTGCGGTAGCGGAAGCCTTCAATTCGGAAGCTCCGGTCGTGCCTGAGGTGATCCCCGACTCAGGAATCATTGAATATCTGGAGGGCTTTTCCGAAGATCTATGTGATCGCTGGAGGGGGGCCATTTTCGCCCTCAACCCGGCGAATACAGACGCCGCACGCCATTTCTGCACAAGCGTCCGAGAGATCTTCACCGAAATTCTCGACAAGTGGGCCAACAATGACGATGTGTTGGAGTCAGATGGCGGCTGCGAGAAGACGCCGCAGGGCACTCCGTCACGAAGGGCGAAAATCCGTTACCTGCTCAAGAAAAAAGGGGCGGATTCTCCTGAAATGCTCGGCTTCGTTGAAAGAGATATCGACGATATCCTACAACTATTCAAAGTGTTCAATGAAGCCACGCATGGAGCAGCGGGCAAGCATGGATTCACGAAGCTTCTGAATATCCGCCAGCGTGTAGAAGGTGGGATAATGTTCCTCGCTGCGTTGGCGCTCTGAATGCCCATCCCCCACCCAGGCGGGTTGGATCGTCGAAGCGCGAAGACGGCGGGCAGGCTATCGCGATTAGCCGCTTGCGTCGGTCGCGAGCACCTCCAACCGCCAAATCACGACTACATTGCTGGCATGAGCTTAGAGCTCGCCCATATTTACATTGGATGGCGGCTTAGTCGCGACGATGCGTAGGAACTCCCATGAGCGAAGATGATCCGGTTGAAGGCAAGACGCCTTATAAAGTGAAGTTGTCGGATCTTAAAAGCACAGAGCCGTTGGATATATCGGACTTAGAGGATCGTACCGGCGCTGCCGCCAAGAAGTTCGATGCCTTCCATAGCCCAGGGCCGAGCGATCTACTGACGCGCCAAATTGAAGAAGAACAGCGCAGAATCAGGGAGCTGACTCGACCTCCGGCCGAGGTGGGAAAAGTTCTCGACAAGATAGAGCAGCATCGAAAACGCATGGAGGACGCAATCGGTCCGTTGGGGGGCATGCAAAAGCTCTACAGTGACCTGGAGGCACAACGTAGCCGTATCAACGCCATGCGCTCGCCGACCGGTTTCCCCACGGAAATTGAAGTCAAACCAAAGCGTCTGCCGACCATTCCGCCGAACCCCATCCTAAACACCAATAAGAAGCTCGAGGATATCGAAGCAAAGTTTGAACAGATGCTGACGGTCATGTCAGGCGCCGCGAACATCGCCAATGATATTCAGGGGCACGCAGCGCATTTCCTAGAAAAATTTGATAAGGCTTCCGAGCAGACGGACCGATCCGCAAGAAGCGCGGTTCGCGTGGCTATTCTCGCCCTATTCATTTCCGTCGTCACACCTTTCATTCCAATGGCGATCGACCACTTCTGGCCCGATGAAACACCGGCGAAACTAGAAAGTTTGGCGCGACAGATCATTGATCGCCAAGCAGAAGACCGTGTAGCAAACGATCGGCTCCTACGGGAATTATCGTAAACCAATCATGCTTCAGCCGACCGCGTGGCACAGGCGCTCCGCCAACGTGATGAGCAGATTTCGAACATGCTTGAAGATATCAGAGCGATTGCGAGGCAATCTTCCAAGGTCAGCCCGCACTGAATGCGCGACCACTAGCCCTGATCATATCCCTTGTCATCAGTCTGGAGAAAAGCATGAAAGACCTTGCCGCTGAGATTCCTGACGCCGATCTGTTGCTGGAATTGGAGCCGGAGGAACTTGCGGGAAAGCTTCTATTCGTCCTTAGGCGAAGGTTGGCCAATGGCGCGCGAAGTGTTCATCTCGGCAACGCCCTGAATGAGGTAAACGGCCATTTCGGCAGCGACGCTCCGTGGCCGGTTCAACGCGCCGAGCCGATTAAAGTGGCGATTACAGAGGCATGGTATTGGCTGATCGCCCAGGGAATGCTTATCCCCACACCGGATAGCAATGGCCAAAACGGGTTCTCGATCGTAAGCCGACGCGGCCAGGCCTTTGAAGATGAACGCGCTTTCGCCGCGCACCAGGTCTCGCGTCTGCTACCAAAGGACATCCTGCACGCGCGCTTCGCTGATCTGGTTTGGTCGTCGTTTGTTCGCGGCGAGTACGACAGCGCGGTCTTCCAGGCTATGAAAGCGGTCGAGGTTTACGTTCGAGAAGCGGCCAATTCCGGGAATGATCAAATCGGTGTCCGGCTGATGCGTGATGCCTTCCGCCCTGAAGGTGGCGCGTTGACGGATACTACGGCTGAAGCCGGCGAACGGACCGCACGTATGGAGCTTTTCACGGGTGCCATCGGATCCTACAAAAACCCTAACTCGCATCGTGATGTGAACATGGAGGATCCTGCGGAGGCAGTGGAGATCATCATGTTGGCCAATCACCTTATGAAAATCGTCGATGCGCGCGTTGCCGCATTGAATGATATGGCCTGATGAGTCTCGTCCCAGCACGTCGCGTCTATTCTCGATGCTGCTAGAGAGAAGTAGTTCGGAGGCCCCATCTTTCAGATGATCCCCAGTAGAGATCAGCAATATGGCGATTGAATTCCCGCTTCAGATACTAAAATCCGTTTGGGTGAATCGCCCCGACGGGCGGTGGTCTATAGACAACGTCAAAGGGCTTACCCTTGCCTCGAAGGCGGAAGACGATCAGCGGTATTTTCTTTTGCAGGGCAACGTGGAGGTTTTGACGAACAATCCGAATGGCCGATTTAACGACGTTCTCTCCCTCTTTGGAACCACTGAATTCTTGATGCAGCAGAGCATTGTTCCCGTGGTGGCGTGGCTGGAAGGTGAAAGCGCGATCCGATGCATAGGAACTGCATCCATAATTAGCTGCACAGGCTACCTGATCACAGCTGCGCATGTGCTGCTTGATCCTTTGGAAGCGGGCTACGGGGCAGTGCGTGTCGGCCGAGTAGTACAGCATCGCGACCAACTGAATTTCGGGGTCTTTATACCCTATTGGATGCAAGGCAGAGGGGGTTATCTACAAAAGGCCTTTAGGTTCTTTCCTTTCGAAAAAATGTGGGCTTGGGGCGATTGGAAGCAAAGTCCGCTTCTGTACGACGATGATCGCTGGGAGCACCTAACTGACGTCGCTGTATGCAAGATACCCCAGATGCCGGGCGGCCAAGCCCATCAGCCGCTGAACATGTCTCTGAACGCATTCACGCCAGGGGAGGATGCTTACGCACTCGGGTATGCTGAGATGCCGGACATTGAGATCAATCCAGCCACCGGCCGGATTGTTGATGACGATTTTCGGCTGAACCTCTTCGTAACTGCCGGTAACATCCTGCAGACATTCCCCCAGAACCACATCGTAAAGGAAGTATCAACACCTGGACCCTGCTTCGATTTGAACGCCCGAGTTCCGGGCAAAATGAGCGGCGCTCCCATTTTTGGTGCACGGGGCGCGGTCATTCGTGGTGTTGTAAGCCGAAGCTTCTCAGGAGAGGAGCATGCCTACGGCTCGATGCTAGGTCCCGCGATGGACCTGCCGATGGATGAACCAGAGGTTCAAGGTCGCTCACTGCGGAGTTTGCTGCGGGAAGGAAATGAGGGGATGGCTCAAGTCCACGGCGCTGGTCTCTAGAGGCTTTCACGAAGGTATCGAGGTTCTCGGACATGTTCTGTGGAATGCACGCCTCGGCTTCCATGATCACGTGTGATGAAGCGCCGAGCTGAGCATGAAAGCCGAGCGCGCCCTTTTGCTACAACAGTCCGACGCTTCGTAGCAGGTCGCGCAGTTCGGCCTCTACGCTTGCCGCACGAAGGACGCCATCTAGATCAAGTCTGCGGGCCAAGTCCACGCGTGACATGGGTTTTCGGTACGCCGGCCATTCCTTTTCGAGCGCCCTGATTGCGCCCGGGGTGTCGAGTGGGCGATTGGCCGTCTTTCCTGCCAGGTGACGTAGAAGCACTGCCTCAAAGCAGGGCCGTTGCCAGAGGATCGTAATGTTGTTGTCCGCGGCAAGCTTACCCGCTAGTTCGGCGCGCATAGGGTCGCGGTCGGCCTGATCAGAATCTAGAAGTGCGAAGCGTTCCGCAGGCGCGCCGCGTGTCCTCTGGAGCTGCTTCAGCCGGAACACAGCTAATGTGATGCGTATTCCGGTGATGCCGGACGGCTATTCCAATCTGAAGTCGGACAGGTATTCCAATCTCATGCCGGACACAATAACCATAACCATCGGGATGGACGCTGCGATATTCTTCCCACAGGATCAGCAGTGTCACGCCGGGCTTCTTCAGCTCAATGGAAAGCTCCGCCC
>NZ_JBNDIU010000057.1:0-9793 GCF_050434565.1 Ensifer sp. 4252 | reverse complement strand
TGCCGATCGGCGCCAATGCCGGTCAAAATATAACCGAACCCAGGGAAAAGCCGCCAAATGAAGGTGTTTTACCCCTTGAGTTCTTTCATTGGAGAGACAGCCATGCTTGATCATACAGGATTCGTTGTAACCGACCTTAAGCGCGCTCGTGCCTTTTATGACGCTATCGCCGCCGCCCTGGAACTCCAGACCATCGACAACGGCGACGGGGCATTTCTGCTTGGAAAGAGCGTACAGCAACCGATCCCCTACCTGTGGATTGGTACGACGCGCCCTTCTTACTGGGCACAAGGTTCGCGGGCTGGACTAAACCAGACCCACATCGCGTTTCAAGCCGAAAGCAAGGCCATGGTTGACGAGTTTCATCGAGCAGCCATGGCCGCGGGTGGAAAAGACCATGGCAAACCTGGACCACGACAGGGGGCAGGCGATTACTATGGAGCCTTCGTGCTTGACCCCGATGGCAACAACATCGAAGCCTGTGCACGCGGCGGCGATCTTTCTCGTTAGCGTAAACCGCGCGACAGGTAGCTCATGTTATCGCGCCGATCTGCCTGGCTTTTGCCGCTCCGAGCTGCTGCCGACGGTTTCATTCGCCGCCTTCGGTGCGATCATGGCCTTGCAACGCCTTTACCCAGCCTCAGGCCGGCGTAAAACCGCCTGAACGATCCTGCGCCGAAAGAACAGGACAAAAGAAGCTTGCGATATTCAGGGCAGCCATCCCCGGCTGAAGAAACAAAGAGGCTCTCGGGCTAACAAAAAAGGCCGGGGCGAAACCGCACCGACCTTCCTCATCATCGCTAGTTAACCAGTGCCAGTACATCCGTGGTCAAAAGTCTAAAGCGACGCGGTGATTGCGAGCGGCGATTCATTCAGCGCTCATAAGCAATACCGATGAGGGGTGTATAGGGGGCCATTGTGTTCGAAACAAGTTCCGGTCACGTCTCAAAGCTTCCGTAACCAATCCCATGTTTGGCGGGCGGGCGCGATGTCGAAATACGACACATGTCGTATGTCCTACCTTCCACGTTGGCTCTACCCGAGGTTTCCGCTTTTTGCGGTGGATCGAACCAAGGAGACTACCAATGAAAATCGTTATCGCCGCAGTGGCATCCCTCGCCATGGCGGGTTCTGCCTTCGCTGCTGTACCGTCGACATCCGACGAGAGGCGGCCATCAATTAAGGTCAAGCAGCTCGAATTGGCAGCAGGCAAAAACCGTCCGGGCCAAGTTACGACATCGTCGGACAAGATCTCGAACGGCAGGACCTTTCGCTGATCCAACGTAACGCAAAAAGGGCGGCTTCAGCCGCCCTGAACGTCGGCATTAGTAAAAAAACGACCAGGCTTCCGAATGCCGCGAAAATCGTCCGCCTTGCCCTACGATGACAGGCGCGCTTCCAGAACCATGTTGAATGGTCCCGTGACAACTCTCCTGACCTGCTCAAAGCCACCTGAGCGGATGACCTCGGAAAGCTTTGCCTCGCCAGCCTGAGCACCTAACCCTTCGCCCACTTCCTGATCGAGTGAAGTTGGCACGCAGATCATGGTCGACGCATTATAGTAGAGGCGACCGACGGGATTCATGTTTTCTTCGGGACGGTCGCCTGCAATAGGCTCCACAACCATCCATGAACCGTCCTTCTTGAGAATGCGGCGCATATGATCGGCACAGCCACGCGGATCGCCCATGTCATGAAGACAGTCGAAACTGGTCACGAGGTCGAAGTCCGTATCCTTGATTTCCTTGGCTGTTGCCGCGACGAACTTGACCCGGCCATCCACCCCGTGGGTCCGGGCATGGCTCTTAGCCTCTGCGATCGAAGGCTCGTGAAAGTCGTAGCCTATGAAGCTGGAATTTGGGTACGCTTCCGCCATTAGAATTGTCGAGAAACCGACGCCGCACCCGACGTCGGCAACCTTGGCGCCCGACCCGAGCTTCGCCTCGATGCCTTGAAGTGCTGGCAGCCAGGCCTGAACGATGTTGTTCACATAGCCCGGGCGGAAGAACGCCCCCGTCGCACAGAACAGGCATCCTGCTGAATCACCCCACCGAACGCCAGCGCCGGTCCGGAAGGCGTGTTCGACCTTCGGTTCTCCTTCGATCATCGCAGCCGCGAGATCGAAAGCGCCCTCGAGGTAGACTGGGCTGTCCCGATTGACGAACACCATCGCCTGCTCGGGTGAGAGACTGAACATCTGAGAACGACTGTCGTAGTCGATGTATCCATTGGCCGCCTGTGCCAATGCCCACTCCCTGACGTATCGCTCCGTCAGCCCGCCCGCGGCAGCCGCGAGGCCTTCGGCCGTGACCGGGCCGTCTCGATGCAGTGCCGTGAATAAACCTAGTCTCAAGCCGACCCTGACGGTTGGGATGCTGAACGCTCCGCCTAGATCGCCGAGCATTTTGCCAACGAACAAATGAAGTTTAGCTTCGTCAAGCTGTGCCATGCCATTCCCTCCCCTATAATCCGTTGGTTGGTGGGAAGAACGCTAGCCGCGTATGGCGCACCAGTGAGCGCTCCTATGGCGCGGAATATAGCCGAAAGGCAGCGTTCTGTCATATCAACACCTGCTGCGCGCAACGTGGGCCACTGTATCTGCAGGGTGCGGAGCTATCTCGCCAGAGGGTGATTGAACGAGGAGCAGTCCATATATGCGCCGAATGTTATGTCTCGGCAAAGACGGCGTGTGAGGGGGCCATTGAATCAACCTGTGGCGTGGCAGGCGTATTGCCCGTTTGACCCGTTGTTTGCATGACTCCGAAAACGCGCCATCGGACAGGAACAGAGCGATGGATCGGAAGCAGCCCGCGGCCGCCTACGCTGCGGGTCGGCGATACCGGATCGACTTTGCCTTTTGCAAGGCGTTCACGGTATCTTCGACGCTGAGGAGGACAGTAGTCTCAATAGAGCTGAGGGCGCCACCCGCACCGATTGCAAGCGCGACAGCCGCCATCGATACGTTGTCAGGAGCCTCCCACAGATTCCAACCATCATGCTCGCCAAAAGCGTACCAGAACCCATGGAGCTTTCCGCCAACGGACTCGATGTAAGTACGCGCCGCCTCTCGGCGGTCCTCAGGGTTTTCGATCATGCGGGCCCAGGTCTCGGGCGTGTAGCTGAAGCGCGTGAGATACATGGCCATGGATTTGCCTCCTCCTTCAGATCAATACAGTTAACGCTTATGTCAGACCGACTTCCAGTCATTTCGACTGTCTGGATCTGCCGTTCAGAATTGCTTCAGCCGGGTGCCGGATAGCGTCGCGAGGCTAACTCTCCGCGGACGGAGGACGTTGCCCTTGGGCGGTGCGCGATTTTCAAGGCGACCGAGCGCGACGGGACATCCGCAACTCTTCTGGAACAGTCGAGCAGTTCCGGCGTTGCTTATGCATGGAAACCCAGCACCACACTACACGACCATCCTCCGCGGACCGCGAGACCTGCAGCCTCAAGGAATTCGCGACGGTTTATGACCAGGGCGCCAACCGTGCTCTGGAACTCTATAAGCGGTTCGGGCCAGTGCGATTGAAACTCGATATGTCGACCGGTTATTCGCCAATCAACAAACTCGAAATCATGAGCCAGCGTGCGCGGCGCTAAGGTTTTAAAGACTTTAGGGAGTGACGGAATGCCCGCCGAGCAAGACTTTGATGCCGAAGACTTCTTCGACCGTCTCGCGGCGATGAGTAACGACGAGCTGTTTGCGGTCATGCAAAAGCTTGAAGAGGAAAGCGCAGACATTCCTTCCGAGCAACGAGACGTCAGTGATGTGTTCGCAAAAATCGCCTTGGTGGAGACGGCCATTGAGGAACGCTTTCCGGGCCAGCTTCTAGCGCCCTACAAGGATTGGCAACAGCATCGGACCGATATCTGATCAGGAGCGCGAATTATGACCGAGAGATCTGAAAGCACCGAACGACTGTTTCAACAGCTCGATGCTCTTGTTGCTGACATCATCGACCAGTTCGCAAGTCAAGGACATGGAACTGCGGTCGTGATTGAAACACTGCAGGACGTTCTGGCAAAGCGGCGTTACGCCTATGAGCGTGATCCCGATCCGGCTGAGGAAGATGTCAACGAGCCTGCAAACGACTGGCCGGGCGCCGATAATCGCCGCACCACGACAAAGGAGTAGCAACATGCTCCCGTCCATGGATCATCCCAACGCACTAGAGACAGCGAAAACACTCACACGCTCGCAGCAGAATGCGTTGAGAGCGATCGCGTTTTTCCGCCGGCAGCGAAAAGTGGGTAACGTTTGGCTTGTTGGTGACAAGCGTCTGTCGGAAAAGATCGTGGCGCGACTGGAGCAATTGGACCTCGTCGAAGAGAGTTTCGTGGGTGGCGAGGCGTTTCTGCAACTGACCATTGTCGGGCAAGCGATAAAGGCGCGACTGTTGCAATAACTCCGTGGCGGCTCTAGCCGGGACGATCCAACCAAGCCGTCACCCGTTCGGACATGTCTCTCCGCTCAAACTTTGCCACGTTGTTCCGCGCGATTGGAACTCACGCTCGATTTTGAGGTTTAAGATGGATCGTGAGGTTCATCATGCGGCTGCAGATCTATGCTTTCGGTGCTTCATTCGGCTTGGGCACCTTAGCAACCGCTTTGGTCATGAGCGCGGGGGATTAATCCAGTACGCTCGCCACATTTGTAAGGTTGGTACGTGCTCCATCCGTGCCCCCGTGCGCAAAAACGACATCAGCGTTATCGATTACACCGCAACTCCCGCAACTCCGATGCTTGTCCCCGACACGGGCCTAGCTGAGCCGAGGACAGCCCGGTCGATTGGCAAATGCTACGGTCACGAACCGCCCGCGTCGTTGTCCGTCGATGACGATCTGTCTTCGCGTAACAGCCTGGATTTCCGGATCACGGACTCCGAGCCTCGATGCACGACGAAGCGCTTGGCGCTCACTGCAGCCAGGCCGCTCGTATTCGTCGTCGTAGTATCGGCGGTCTCGTTCTCTATCGCGCAGTTCCAGATCAGGGCGCCCGTCGGGCCCGATGTAGAGGTCCAGCGACTGCGCCGACGTGGATGAAGCGGCTGAGAGGGCGCCGACCGCGACCAGGGTTGCCGCCAGAAAGTTGTGAATGGACTTTTGCATGTCCGCCTCCTTAATAGAGTTCAGTTGAACCTATTGAAAACCTAACGAGGAAGGCAGACTAAGGTTCCCGATATCGACGCCAATCACGACGGCGCGGAGGGGACGAAAACCCGTTGCCGTTTTGCAGCGCTCCGTATCCATCACGGCCGGTTGCCATCATCGCCTTTCTTCTGCCCTTTCGCGCACTAATTTCTTACACGGAACAATAGCGCCGGCAGGAAATGACCCATTCCGCAGACAGCAGCTCAAATCAGACTGACGGTGAAAATGCCACCGCTTCAGTGGGCGCCGAACCAGCGACCCTTCAGGCAGCGGACGCACCGGCTCTGAGCCCCAAAGAAAGCGGGAAAGTGATTGCATCGTCCAGGCAAGGCGATCCGCAAATGACTGAGCCGCACCCGCCAGTCTTCACCGAAAGCAAGCGTGCGCTTCGCCTTCTCGCATCCGCTTTTCGCCGCGATCTCGGCACGGTTGGACAGCGTCTCTTGGCGGCCTCATCCGCGCTGAACAGGACGCTCAAATCGTCCGCGTGCGCTTTGCGCGCCCGAATCCTGCACAATTTTATGCGGAAGGCGGCGTCCACCCACGGCTCGCTCGGCAGAGGTATATCAGGAGCAATAGGTGCCATCGCCACGCCGGCATGGCTTCATGCCTTGCGACGTCCACCACGGTCATGGAAAGCCGGGATTTTGACGGTGTTGTTTCCCTTTTCATTCCTGGTGACCGGAACGCTGATCTGGGCGCTGAAGGATGTGCCGTGGCGCGAAATCGCCGACGGTTCCCTGAAACCGATCGTGGTCCTTGAAGCCGCGGACGGCAAACCGATCGTCAGGCAGGGCCCTTTTCAGGGGCCATATGCCCGGTACGAGGAGTTTCCCGTACATTTGATCGATGCCGTTCTTTCAATAGAGGATCGGCGGTTCATGGTCCATTATGGTGTCGACTTGAAAGGGATCATGCGGGCGGTCCTGAGAAACTTTCAGGCTGGCTCGGTCGTCCAAGGCGGCAGCACCATTACCCAGCAACTGATCAAAGTGCAGTATCTTGAAAGCGATCGTACGCTGAAGCGCAAGCTGCAGGAATTGGTCATCGCATTCTGGCTCGAGTGGAAGCTAGGCAAGCGCGAGATCCTGACGCGATACTTGAATTCCGTTTACCTTGGGTCCGGCGCGACAGGAATGCCCGCGGCCGCCCGGATCTACTTCAACAAGGATATCGCCGCACTCAACGTGCAGGAGGCCGCCATGCTCGCCGGGTTGCTAAAGGCGCCCAGCCAATTGAATCCGATCGACAACTTTGAAGCCGCACGTGATAGGACGACTACGGTCCTGGACGCGATGGTAGCAAACGGCAAGCTCGCGGCTGAGGACGCGTTCGCAGCCAAGGCAGAGTTCGCCGAGTTGCACCCGACCACTCCGACGCCGCGCTCGGGCAGTTGGTTTGCAGACTGGATCTCGCCTCAGGCCGGCGAAATTGCAGGAGCCTCACCAGGTTCGACGACAGTGCGCACGACGCTGGTACCGCGCCTTCAGCAGCTTGCCGAAGATGTGGTTGCTCGCAATCTTGATAAGGATGGGAAAGCGCTGGGGGCGTCGCAGGCAGCGCTGGTGGCGATGACGCCGGATGGAGCGGTCGTCGCCATGGTCGGTGGACGCGACTATAAGACCAGTCAGTTTAATCGCGCCGTCGCCGCCAAGAGGCAACCGGGCTCGACATTCAAGCTGTTCGTCTTTTATGCAGCATTGAAGAACGGACTTACCCTGCGTGATCAGGTCTTCGATGGCCCGATTGAAGTCGATGGGTGGTCGCCGCAAAACTCGACAGGCCGATATCGTGGTTGGGTGACAATTGCAGAAGCCTTCGCGCGATCTCTCAATGGCGCAACCGTTGCGCTTGCACAGGAAGTGGGCATCGAGAATATTGTCGCCGCCGCAAGAGAGCTTGGTATCGACAGTCCACTTAATCCCGTGCCGGCGTTGGCGCTTGGATCATCCGAAGTCAGTCTGCTTGATCTGACAGGCGCCTATGCCTCGATCCGTCTTGGCAAATCACCCGTCGAACCGTGGGGCGTGATCGATTTTCAGGCTTCGACACAAGTCAAGGCGTTCCGCGTCGGCCCGCTCACCACCGCTTCGACCGATCTCTCCTCCTATCAACAGGATCTGGTAAGCCTCTTGCAGCTCGTGGTCGAGCGCGGCACCGGGCGGGACGCTTTTCCGGGCGCATTCGCAGCCGGAAAGACCGGTACCAGCCAGAACAATCGTGACGCCTGGTTTGTAGGTTTTACGGAAGATCTTGTCGCCGGCGTCTGGGTCGGTAACGATGACGAGACGCCCATGAAGGGCGTCACCGGGGGAGCACTTCCGGCCCACATTTGGCGGGATTTCATGCAAGCGGCAATGGCGCAACCCGCGCCGCAAATCGATCCAGATACGGGGCTCATAACGAGCCAAAGAACGCCAGCGGCCTCCTGCAACATCCGGGCCTGCGCCCGGAGTTATCGATCGTTTCGAGCGTCCGATTGCACCTACCAGCCTTATCGGGGAGAGCGCCGATTGTGTGAGCGGTAAGGGGCCGCGTTGGGTGAGGATCGCCGTGCCTGGAGATGGTTGGGACATAGGGCTTTTTCCGGCTCTACCCGTACATTCTAATTTGATTGGCGGTCTGTCACGCACCTCGAGGGAACATCTAATGTTCGAATTGGTTCACCGGCACCGGGAAAGAGCCGGCCAGTCTCATTCTCACGGCTGTCGATCCCTGAAGTTTTTTCGCGGGAAGAAGCCACTATACGTTTAGTGGCCAGCCCCTATGTTGAGCGCCCTTTCCAATCAAGGTGTCGAGTACAAAGGCTGCCTTGTCCGTTTGGGCAAACCTGTAACACGCAACGCCGAGCAAGGGCCCAGTATGAAAGATTTGTTGGTATCACAGAGGCTCCTACAGGCAGAAGCTGATGCTCTTATCATCTGCAATTAGAAGACCTGCTCGGGACTGTTGGAGTTCCTGTCAGAGTTGGCAGTTCCGCGCTGGCCCTCATGGTACGCCGGGACGTTGACATAACCGTCATCTGCCAGACGCTCGATGCCCGTACGCTTGAGATGTTCTCCGATGTGGCCGGTAGGCTCATGCGGAGCTCGATGAATGTGCAATCAGTGAAATTTCGCAATGACCCCGGCGCCTGGAACCAGGAGCCAGAAAAGTATCCTGATGGCCTATATCTCGGACTGACCGTTCGTGCCCGAAATGATACGGTCTGGACCCTGGATATCTGGGCCGTCGATGATCCAATAACGCAGCCTGACCTCAATCACCTGAAGACCTTATTGCCGCGCATCACCGCCGAACACCGCGCAACGATTTTGACGATCAAGCACGTGTTGGCGGATAGAGCGCAAAGCCCGCCGAGCGCCCTTGTGTACGAAGCAGTCGTTGATAACGGCATCCGGACCGTCGAGCAATTCGAGACGTGGTTCAGCGAACGATCTGCGTGATGTAAATTTTCATGTTTGTGGCCGTCATCAATGATCTGCGACCCCGCGCAACTCGTGCGGAACGAAGAATGCATCTCGCCGTTATCCTACTTCAATGCCTCCCGCCATTACCCCTACGAAGAAAGGGTCAGGGCGATGATCGAAACTTGGAACGAATGCGTCATTATCCAGCTTCCCGAACTCGACGGGGTGCAAATGGTATGGACGCCCGCTCGGGCAGCGGTTCTGCTTAGCGACAGCTGGCCGGTGGACTATGGCGTCGCCTACACCAACGCCCTCAACAAATGCACGGACGCGATGCTTGGTACCTACCCTTGGGAACAAGCTCGAGAGGCCTTCGTAGAGGCGATTGCAGAGGCCAAGATCACTAAACTGCATTAACATCCTGCCGCCGACTTGGCCTTGCAGTCCATGATCATGCGTTGATCGTCAGGACTGCTTTCCCGGCAATCGTTCCTCTTTGAATTTCGTTCAGGATTTCGGCGGTTCGATTGCTGCAACGCAGGAGACGGCCGCGACGGCGCCGATACCTGAGATAGTCATCAGAAGCCTCGTAGCCTGGCTTTGCCGTGCAACTGCGAGCAACTGACGATCAAGATCCGCCACGCGCTTGCGCATGTCGCGCCGACGCCCGTGGTCGGGCTCAAATGTGCGACGTCACATGTTTGGATAGAACGGCCCCTCGCCGCCCTGCGGCGGCAGTTGATGTTCTGGTTCGGGTCCTTGATGTCGCAGGTCTTGCAGTGCACGCAATTCTGCGCGTTGATGACGAAGACCGGCTTGCCGTCCTTCTCCACCCACTCATAGACCCCGGCGGGACAGTAGCGCGTCGACGGGCCGGCAAAGACGTCGAGCTCCGAGGTGCGCTGCAGCTCCGGGTTCTTCACCTGCAGATGGATCGGCTGGTCTTCCTCATGGTTGGTGTTCGACAGGAACACCGAGGACAACCGGTCGAAGGTCAAAACACCGTCGGGCTTGGGATAGTCGATCTTCTGGTGCTGCGCTGCCGGCTCCAGCGACTGTGCATCGGTCTTGCCGTGTTTCAGCGTGCCGAAGAAGGAGAAGCCGAACAGCTGGTTGGTCCACATGTCGAGACCGCCAAGCGCCACGCCGATTGCGGTGCCGAACTTCGACCACAGCGGCTTGACGTTCCTGACCCGCTTCAGGTCCTGGCCGATGGCGCTGTCGCGCCAGCC
>NZ_JBNDIU010000056.1:0-10173 GCF_050434565.1 Ensifer sp. 4252 | reverse complement strand
GTCGAGAGGTGGGTTCTGGCCAGACTTCGAAACGACCGTTTCTTCAGCCTTGTCGATCTCAATATCCGCATCAGCGCTTTGATCGAGGACCTCAATACCAGAACGATGCGCCGATATGGCAAATCTCGGCGTGCTTTGTTCGATGAAGTCGAGCGCGACCAGCTCAAGCCACTGCCTTCATCGCCGTTTGAGTATGCGGAATGGAAGGTCGCGAAGGTCCATCCCGATTACCATGTCGAGGTCGACAAGACGTTCTATTCCGTGCCGTTTGTCTACCTCCTGTAACGATGCGCCATCTCGACTATGCGCCTACCAGCCTCGACAGCAGCGGCATGATCCTGGGAGAAGTTGAGGCGAACACTGTTAGCATGGGGGCCGAATTCGGTTCCGGGCGTGACGATAACGCTTGCTTGATGCCGCAGCAGCCGGACGAAATCCTGCAGGCTCATAGAGAGGGGCGGCAATGTTGGAAAGAGATAGCTTCCGGCTTGCGGCGTGCGGGCCTCAAGACCGCCACTTCGGAACACCTCGAGCAGGTCGCCCCTGATGGCCTGATGCAGCCGAATGCGCTCATCCATCCAGCCCTCTGGCTCATTGAACCAGGTCCTGACTACCGCTTGGTTGTAACCTGCAGCGCGCAGTGAGACGATTGCCTGCAGCTTCTCCATCCTGCTGATGATCGTCGGAGAGCCAAACGCTGCTCCGAGACGATACCCGCTGAGCGACTCCGTTTTCGACGGGCCCATGATTGTCAGGACCTGTTCCGTCGGCAGCCCGCGGGCGCGGATGTGAGTATAGTCTTCACCGTCATAGCGCAGCCTGGAATAAAGCTGATCAGCAATGACGGTGATGCCGAATTCCCGGGCCAGGAATACGATCTGGTCGATCTCTGTTTGCGAGTAGACCGCTCCAGTCGGATTGTTCGGGTTGGAAAACAGGAAAGTCTTGGCCCCCGCCTCAAACGCGGCGCGCAATTGAGAGAGATCCAAGCCAGCCTCAGCCGTGGCGTTCAGGTAGTTCATAGCGACCGGCATCACCTGCCCGCCAAAGAACTGGACTAGTTTGCGGTTGGCAAAATAGTCCGGCTGTACGATCGCGACTTTATCACCCTCGGAGACGGTTGCGGCGACTGCCAAGAACAACGCACCTTGCGTTCCTGGAGTTAGGATAATGCCCTCATCGGCGGAAACCGGGGCTCCTGTGAACGCTTCGAGCCGCTGCGCCAATTCGGACCGTATGTCAGCCGAGCCGCGATATTCGGTGTAGGCTTGGCGACCGCCGGCCTCCACTGCTTCGGAGAACCGCTCAAATGAGCCAGGTGTTGGAGTGAAGGCATCGACGTCGCCGTGCGAAAAATCGACGAGCCTGCCAGGGATTTCGTCGCCGCGCATCAAGTCGCGGATGTCGCCTGCGCTTTGTCTGACTTCCTGCCCCGGCGCATTGTCGGTAGCGAGGGTTGCGAACTTTTCGATGATGGAAACCATTTCAACCTCGAGAACAAAAATTATTGCGGAAACGACGACGTATAGTCGGTGTCGAGTGCTTGCTTGAAAACCGCCGGCTCGATGTTGCCGCCGGAGACGATGACGATGACATTCTTGCCGCGGACGGCCTGCGGATCGTTCAAAAGCGCGGCCAAGGCGATGATGCCACCTGGCTCGGTGACCAACCGAAGCTCCTCGAAAGCATAACGGATCGCGAGCAGAACCTCTTGGTCGGACGCGACCTGCACCTGTGACAGACCTTGGCGGTTAATGGAGAACGGCAGTTCGGCAGGTGTGGGCGCGAGAAGCGCGTCGCAGATGGAACCGCTGAGGGCAGGATTAACTTCACGGTTGCCACTTACCCACGATCGCCTTGTGTCATCGAAGCCTTTCGGTTCGACTGCCCAGATTTCGGCGCGAGAATGAGCCGCTCTTGCGGCCAGACAAGTTCCCGCCGATAGGCCACCCCCACCGCAAGGTACCATGATGGTGTCAATCGCGACGTTCCCGGCTTGTTCGAGAGCTTCCGCGGCAACCGTGCCTTGGCCTGCGATAATAAATGGGTTGTCGCCAGGCGGTATGATCGCGACCGGCGACTTTTCGGCAATTTCAGCGGCTATCTGCTCGCGCGACTGGGTCTGACGGTCATAGAGCACAACCTTGGCACCGTTCTCGCGCGCTTTGCTGATTTTGATCGCGGGGGCATCGCTCGGCATAACGATGGTTGCAGCTATGCCAAGCATCAGGCCAACCGTTGCGATGGCTTGGCCATGATTGCCGGTGGAATACGCAACAACGCCACCAGGAAATGCCGAGCGATCCAAGCGGGAAAGGCAGTTATAAGCGCCTCTGAACTTGAATGCGCCGGTGCGCTGGAGGTTTTCGCATTTGATGAAGACGTTCGCGCCGGTCAACTGATCGAGCTTTTCGGACCGCAAAAGCGGCGTCCGAAATGCGACGCCGTCAAGCGACCGGCGGGCGTCAAGGATGTCGTCGAATGTGGGAGCAATCAAACCGTTCATTTCAGTGTACCAGGATACGGGAGAGGAAAAGGCGAGCACGTTCGGAACTGGGATCGGCAAAGAATCGAGCGGTTTCCGCTTCTTCAATGATCGCGCCCCCGTCCATGAAAACCATGCGATCCGCCGCAGCTTTGGCAAAGCCCATCTCATGCGTGACGACGATCATGGTCATCCCTTCCTGCGCGAGTTCGGTCATCACGGCGAGGACCTCACCGATCATTTCCGGGTCGAGAGCAGACGTCGGTTCATCGAAGAGCATAGCGATGGGATCCATTGCCAAGGTTCGCACGATAGCGATGCGCTGTTGTTGCCCTCCGGACAGCTGGGCGGGGTAGGATTGCTGTTTGTCGAGCAGACCGACGCGCTTGAGCAAACCCTGAGCCTTGCTCACTGCTTCGTCGCGGCTTCGTTTGAGAACATGGACCTGGGCGAGGCAAATGTTATCGAGGACAGAGAGGTGCGGGTAGAGTTCGAAATGTTGAAAAACCATCCCGACGCGTGCACGAAGCTTTGCCGCCTCTTTGCCCTTTGTGGCCAGAGCCTGACCATCGATCGTCACCATCCCTGACTGGAAAGGTTCGATCCCGTTTACGCATTTCACAAAGGTGGATTTGCCAGACCCAGAGGGCCCGCAAACGATGACAACCTCTCCACGCTGAACGGTCAGGTTGCAGTCGTTCAAGACCCGCAGTTGGCCGTAGCTTTTGGACAGATTTTCAACCCTGATCATTTCACGCGAAGACATAGAGGTATCCAGTCGTAGGTGAGAGAACCGCCAAGCTCTGCCGATATCTCAGGCGAGAGTGGGGTTGCGTTTCAGTCGTTCGGCGAGCGCGCTGCCAAGCGTACACAGGATGAAGTAGACAACCGCTGCGAACACATACATCTCGACCATGCGGTTCTGCGTGTTCGCAACAATGCTTGCGGAGGTCATGAAGTCGTGGAGGGAGACCACGTAGACCAATGACGTGTCCTGGAAGAGGATAACGCCCTGAGTTACCATCAGCGGTGCCATCTTTCTCAGGGCCTGAGGCAGCACAACCAGCCTGACGGTTTGCAAGAAGCTCAAGCCGCTCGCCTTTGCCGCCTGCCATTGCCCGCGGCGGACGCTCTGCATCCCGGCCCTAAGGATTTCCGAGTAGTAGGCACCCTCAAACATGACGAAGGCGATGATCACCGAATAGAGAGCACCGACGGGACGCCCAATCACCAACGGAACCAAAAAGTAAAACCAGAAGATGACTAGGATCAGCGGGACCGCGCGGAAGCCGTTGACATAAAGTGCGGCGATAGTGCTGACGAAGCGTATGTTCGATAGTCTCACGATGGCGAGGATGAGTCCGAGGATGAGACCACCCGCCATAGCTATTGCCGTCAACATGAAGCTCATAGCTAAGCCGCCGCTGAGTGACGGCAGTGAGTCGGCTATGACAGAGAAATCGAATCCCGACATTGTTCTGTTTCCCTCAAGTGTTTCCTATGGACGCACGACGCTCGACCTGACGCATGAACATCGTGACGACGAGGGCTATCGACATGTAAATGACTGTGGCCGCCGTGAAGGCTTCGAATCCTTGATAAGTGAAGCTTTCGATTTGTTGCGTCTGTGCAGTCAGCTCAAACACACCAATGGTCATGGCGATCGACGAGTTCTTGAAGATCGTCAGGAACTCAGATGTCAGAGGCGGCATAATGAGGCGGAAGGCCTGGGGAAGCAGCACGAGCCGATAGGCTTGTGCAGTTGATAACCCGGCCGCCTTCGCCGCCATGCCTTGACCGCGCGGAAGAGCAATAATGCCTGCGCTGACCTGCACGGCGACACGGGAAGCGGTAAACAGGCCCAGTGCGACAATGGCTGTGACAACTTCCGAATGCGGCAGGTCACGCTTCAACCACGTGCCTATCGCATCCGGAACCAATTCCGGAATAACGAAGAACCAGAGGAACATCTGTAGCAGCAGCGGAATATTCCGGAAGAGGCTTATGTAGCTGCTTGTAAAGAGCCTGATTCGGGAGTTTCCTGTGCTGTGGAACGTACCCACAATGGTTCCGATCGCCAGAGCTATCGCCCAAGAGACGAGCGAGATCAGGATCGTCATCAACGTGCCCCAACCCAGCCACTGCAAGTAAGGCTCGGATATCAGAACGGCCCAGTTCCATGAGTAATTCATCGCTGCGATCCCTCCGGTAAGGCGACCTAATGCCAGCCCCTTATTCGGGGATGGCAATGACGTGGAAGATGGTCGCAAGGTCTGGCGAGAGCGGCACGCCCATCGGGTCGAACCATTTGGCGTAGAGCTTCTCCAGTTCGCCATCACGAGACAAACGCGCAAGTGTTGCATTCACCAGGCTGAGGAAGGCGGTGCTGTTTTTCTGTACGAGGAAGCCATAGCTATCGTAGGACAGCGGTTTGCCCACGACCTCATATTCCGATGGGTTCGGCGCCTTATTCCGGAGTCCGAACAGCAGAATGTCATCAGTGGAGAACGCGTCGGCTCGCCCCGTTTGCAATGCAAGAAAGCCCTCGGAATTGTCCTTGACCGGGACGATCCGGATATTGAGTTGATCTGTCTCGATCAGTGCCTTGATCAAGCGTTCCGGCACGGAATTGATCGAAAGCGCGATCGACTTGCCGTTTAGATCGCCGAGCTCCGAAATTCCCGAGCCCGATTTCACAAGGAGTCGGGTGTGGGAAATGTAGAACGGGCTGGAGAAGTCAACTTGCGACTGCCGGCCGACTGTGTTCACGGCCGACTCGCAAGAGATATCTACGGTCCCGTTTGCCACCAATGGGATGCGGTTCTGAAGGTTCACCGGTACCCACTCGATTTTGAGATCGGGCAGGTTCAGGGCCTTCTTCACCGTCGCCGCCACCTGGATGCAGATGTCGGTTGAGTATCCGAGCGGCTGCCCCTTCTCGTCGACATAAGAGAAGGGTATCGACGCGTCACGGTGACCGATCGAAATCGTGTTCTTTTCCTTGATGCGGTCGACGATTCCATCGACCGACTGCGCCAACGCCCACGATGTCGGAAGGAGCGTAAGCGCAAGTGCTCCAATAGTCCCAAAAGCTCTTATTTTCATGTCATTCCCCTTTTCGTCGTTGCAGAACTATCAGCCGATTGTTTCAAGCAACTCGGCCAAGCTTTCGACGGTAAGATCGGGTCGAGCTTCGGCGGCTCCCTCGCCAGAAAGGCCGAGCAATCGTTGCGGACGGTTGATCCAAGCGCTTTTCAGTCCAAGCTTGTTCGCTGGAGTGATATCGGCACGCAGGCTCTGGCCGACATGAAGAACACGCTCGGGGGGAATACCCTCCGCTGCCAAATCCGCAAGAGCAGTGTTGAAATGCTCCCAACTCGGCTTATAGGCACCGACGCGCTGGGCGGTGACGACGATATCGAATTCGATATCCATCTTCTCGCAGGAGGACGTGAGCGACGCGTTGTCAATATTTGAAAGAGCGCCGATCTTCGCGCGCGCCTGCAGCGCCTTCAGTCCCGAGGACGTGTCGACATAGGCAGGCCACTGATGCGGCGTCTTGGAAAATGCTTCCCGGCGCGCGGGATCTACAGCCACGCCGAACTCGCCGGAAATGCGGTCGAAACACCGACGAAGGACTTCTGGATAGCGGTGTGCGGGCCGCTCTTTCTGAATCTCAGCACGAGCCCGATCAAATGCCATGATCAGCTCTTCACCGCTGGCTTTTACGCCGAGGTCATCCGCCCAGTTGCACAACCAGGCTACGATGGATGGTTCCCAATCGATCAGAGTCCCATAGACGTCAAAGGTGACAGCATCAAAATCGTTAAGTCGTAGCATCAGAACCCCACATTGCTGTTGTTACTGGAATTAGCGATAATCGATAATTAAATAACAGTCAATTGGCCGATTTTTGACCTGTTCCAGGTTTCAGAACCGCTCTATACGGAAAACAAGCCGTTGGTTTCCTTGACTTTACGAGCGATTCAGGCGAGATAGAGAACCATTCGACGGCGCATCATTAAAGATTATCGCTAGTCTTACAGGACGGAAATTGTGAACTACTCGGATAGCCTGCAACAAGGAAATCTCGGCGGGAATCGTTCGGCGGCTGCAGTGGTCACGGATGAATTGCGCGCAGCCATCCTGCACAATCGGCTGAGCGGAGGTGAGCGACTTCGTCAGGATGCTATCGCAACCCACTACGGGGTAAGCCAGATGATCGTGAGAGAAGCCTTCAAGCAGCTCACAGCCGAAGGTTTTCTTAAAGCAGAACCCAGGCGGGGAGTGAGTGTGGCGATTCTAAGTGCCGAGGAAGCGTGGGAGCTATCCCAACTTCGCGCTCTCCTAGAGTGTCAGGCACTGCGGTGGGCAATACCCAACATGCTGCGCGCCGACTTTGTTCAATGCGAGCTGGTACTGGATGAGCTTGACGCATCCGAGTCTGTGGACGCAAAGATTCTGCTGAACGCTCGTTTCCACGCACTCATGTATGCGCCAGCTAAGAGGACGCGTACGCTAGAGTTGATCGAGAATCTGAGGATGAATTTCGAGCGCTATCTGAGATTCACCTGGGCAGAGACCCACCACCTCGAGCAATCCCAAGCTGAACATCGGTTAATCCTGGAGCTATGCAGATTGCGCGACACCGAACGAGCATGCGATGCGCTTCGCAAGCACATCCTTGCGACGGGGGATTTGCTCGTCTATAGCCTGAACGCATCGCAAAAGGCCTAGTACAGGCCGTCGAGGCCGTTAGACGGTGAAGCGCTTATCCGGCTAATGGCGAGCGGATCAGGCATCGAGTACTCCTGAGGAGGACGCGCCATGGAAATTCCGGGCGACGACGAACAATCTGGAGGCGAACGGGCCGCGCAGATCCGCAAATTGCCGTTCAGCGTGCGCTCGACGTCTCACAACCATGCCTCCAACTTTGCTGACACATCGGTCGCGGATGGACCCGATCCCCGCGATTGGCTGGCCGCAATAATCGAAGGCTCCGACGATGCGATTGTCAGCAAGGATCTGCGAGGCATTATTCAGAGCTGGAATCCCGGCGCGACACGCTTGTTCGGCTATCGGGCCGAAGAGGTCATCGGAAAGTCGATCACCATCTTGATTCCGCAGGACCGACTGGATGAGGAGCCGGCGATCATCGCCGAAATCCAACGCGGCATGCGCGTCGAACACTTCGAGACACTGCGGCGACGCAAAGACGGATCATTGGTCGATATCTCGCTGACCATCTCGCCGATTCGGAATGCGGACGGCGTGATCGTCGGCGCCTCGAAGATCGCGAGAGACATTACTGAAAGACGCGTCGCCGAGGAGCAGCAGCAGCTCTTGATGGGCGAAATGCGGCATCGCGTGAAAAACCTCTTTGCACTCGCTTCCGCGATCGTCTCGATCAGCGGCCGGTCGGCCAGCGATATCGACAGCCTCCTTGCGACGATCCAGGCGCGGCTATCGATGCTCTCCCGCGCCCATGAACTCACCATGTCGGATTGGCAAAACGGAACCGGAAACACGCAGACGATTTCGCTGCACGCACTGATCAGAACGATCCTCGAACCGTATGCGGCAGAAGAGAGGATAACGATCAGCGGTCAAGATCGTGTTGTGGGAGGCCAGGCGATGACGCATATAGCGTTGTTGCTGCACGAACTTGCGACCAATGCCGCAAAGTATGGGGCGCTCTCCGTGACAAACGGTCATCTCGATTTGAGCATCCGGGAAGAGAACGACTGGACGCACCTTGTCTGGCGCGAAATGGGAGGGCCAAAGCCGGCGCGCGAACACCACATGGGTTTCGGCAGCCGCCTGGAAAGGGGGTTGGCAAGCGCACTGAACGCGACGATCGACCGGGATTGGCGGGAGACGGGGCTTGTCGCGTCGATCGACGTCCCGACTGAGATGCTCGCCGCTCGCGGCTAGGTGTTCGGGGCCGATTTTGTAACTATGCCGTTGGTCGCCCTGCCGACAATCCGCATCAAGGGCTGTCGTCGTCACCAGTCGATTCGAGGTCATCGCTCGCAGCCTCGCTCATGGTAATCGGAATGTCGCCGGAGAGTAGCCGGTCTTGTGCCCGCAAGTTTGGGCACCGCTCGCACAATTCTCGTCATCGTCCATATCGGCTCGGAGCAAACGAACTGACATGATCGTCGTAAACCACGCGGTGTTGGCCGGCTTTGCCCCCTTGAGCTGAGATCGCCGCAGAGATTTCCGACGGCTTCTGCAGAAGCGAGCGCTCAAGGATGTTTCCGGCCTGGAAGACCTTGTCAGAATCCTGCCAACTCGAGAATTTCGGCGCTCGATTCGCGTCGCGGCGAAACGCGCGCTGTTCAGTCGATACATTATGCGATCCTCGTGGCCCAAGGGTGAACATCACAGCAACAAGGCTTGCAGGGCTCGTGGAAGCACAGTTCTGTCCGGCCCGTAAGGCGCGTCCACGCTTAAGTCTGCAAACGACAGCATTGCGCCCTCATTTTGGTCACTCACACCACCGCGCGAGCTCCTGGAAGCCGGCGGTCTGCTTTGCCAATGGTCGCGTCCGGAAGGCGCCCGACGAGAACATGTTGGAGGACGCTTGGCAGACTGGATTTTCGCAGTCCAGCTTCGCCTCCATATCCAATCGTTACGAATTTCGGCATCGGACACACTCCTACCTTTGCGCTTCTGAGTTTGCCGGGGCTTTCCGCGAGAACGCTTCCGAGAGCCGACCTCCATCCTCCGAGTGGGAAGGCTTGAGTTCTGGTTCTTCGGTTCCATTTGATGTGCTGACAGGCTCAACATCATGAAGGAGGTGGTCGAATGACGCGGAACATCATGGCACTGGCTTTCACGGCCGTAATCGGAATGTGTGGTGCAGGCGTGGCGCATGCCGAGCAGTTGGCAGCCAGATCGAGCGCCAGCATACAGAATGATCTCAACTATCTGATGTACACGCCCGACGACTATGCTTCGTCCAGCAACGCGTATCCGCTTGTTGTGTGGCTACACGGCGGCGATCAGGGCGGGACCGATATCGAGAAAGTCAAATCGAGTGGCATTCCGAAACTGATTGAGGGTGGAAAGACATTCCCCTTCCTAGTGTTTTCGCCTCAGAATCCGAGTGAAGAACTGCTTTTTCCGATCGAGAAAGTGGAGGCGGCACTCGACGAGGTTATCTCGAAGTATCGCGTAGATCGCGCGCGTGTCTATGTCGTGGGGTTCAGCCGCGGGGGGTTCGGTACTTGGGCCATGGCAGAACAGTTTCCCGAAACATTCGCCGCTGTCGTTCCGATCGCTGGTGGCGGTAATCGCCACTACCTTAGCAGGACAAATGAAAAGGCAGCTTTCTGGGTGTTCCACGGCACGAACGATGAAGTCATCCCTTTGTCGGATTCGGTCGTGCTGTACGAGCGCCTCGTGGGTCTGAAGCGTGATGCTCGTTTGAGTGTTCTGGAGGGCGTGGACCACTCGGGCGTCGAACGGGCCGCCTTAAATGATCCCGAGCTTTGGGATTGGCTTCTAAAACAGCGCCTTGAGGTCGCGCCTGAGTAACCTTTCAATCCTCTACGCGTTCCGCGGAATGCGAACGGCGTCTGCTTCGCACCCTCATGCACGAACCCGCTTCGCGGGAGGGCGTGCGCGGTGAGGTTGGTGTGATTATCTGAAGTTCTAGGCAGGCTGTTGGTGTTGCCTGACCA
>NZ_JBNDIU010000055.1:0-12017 GCF_050434565.1 Ensifer sp. 4252 | reverse complement strand
CAAAACCCTCGACACCCCACAGGATCGCATCCAGATCAGGAAACCTTATTCTCTTCAACAACATAGAAAGATGGGCATTATGAAACAGGATTGTAGTCATCCGCCCACTCGGCGATGGCACTGCGGGCATGATCGAGGCCGAAGAACAGGCTCTCGTTCAGCAGTTCGTCCCGCATCCGGCCGTTGAAGCTCTCTACATAGCCGTTCTGCATGGGCTTTCCTGGCGCGATGTAATGCCTGGACCTTATGATCCTTCGACCAGGCAAGAATGGCGTTCGAGGTGAACTCCGTGCCGTGGTCAGAGACGATTATGCCGGGTTTGCCACGCCTCTCGATGAGGGTCGTCAGTTCCCGCGCCACGCGACGCCCAGAGATGGAGGTGTCGGGGATAGCGGCCAGGCACTCGCGCGTCACATCGTCGACGACATTGAGAACGCGGAAGCGCCTGCCGCAGGCTAACTGGTCATGCACGAAATCCCGTTATACGATCCTTTGTAATCTCAAGCAGACGGCTAGCGATTACCGAAGGATCAAAATCTGACAAATCGCAAGAAAGGTCGTGAATTCCCCCCAACGGAAATGTCTTACCGATATTCGCCTCCGCTTTCGCCACAGCTTCTTCTATCGCATCAGTCAACACATCCACGTCGAGATAATCCAAGCTAATGAAATTATCGCTGCGCAAACTCATTTTCTTGTTTTCGTAATCATTCGTCACCGTAACAAGCCCAGCTGCGGCCATCTCGAACGGAGGATAGCTAGGATGCGGCGAGATCATTAATGAGACCCCAACGGAGGCTTCGCTAAGCAAACGAGCGTAGTCATTCAGTGACAGTTTACCTTGGACTTCAGCACTGACGATGGGCTTAGCCAATTCAGGGTCATACGCCTCGCCGGCCGACACGATACGCCATTTAGTCGAGAGTTCCGGATTTCGCCGTTGCCACGAAGCAATTGCCATGCAAATCAATTCGAAGCAATTTCGGGAAGCACTTGGACGACCATAGAAAAGCAGGATACGTTCCTTTGGCCTCGCAGTAATAGCATGACGAAGTGTATCGTTCATAGAGTACCGTACAACATAGCCCTCGGCCATCATTCCACGGCCTATCATAAATTGAGCTAATTCCTCGGAATTGATAAGAGCAATTCCATCGGTCAGATTATTATAAGTCGAACCCGCCAAAGCGAATCTTGTTGACCAGGGATAGAAACCAACCTCAAAGTCCTGAACAAAATACAGCTTAGGCTGACTTAAGCCGAAAAAGGCCCTTTGTAGCTTCAAGATTTTCTCTGCGTATTTGTCTGTCCACCAGGCAGTTGTCATAAATATATCGCCAGCGCGAATACCAATGCTCCTAGTAGATCGTCTGTCAAAAACGTTTACAATAGTTTTGCCCATGTGATCGTAAGGGCTATCCGGCGATACGACACAATAGTCAGGAAAGTTCATTGAAGCATGCATATCGACCGGGCTATGCGTGACAATAATTCTGAAATCTACATCGACCTCCATTTTTTCGCAAATAGCTCTAAATATTTTTAGAGCAGTTGAAATCCCGCCGTATGTCTCCTCCGGTTTAATAGTCGGCAGGACCAAATTGAATCTGATTTTTGCATTAAGATCTCTTCGACCTAAAACAGGAACAACTTCTCCATATTTGTCGAAGTAATTTGCGCGACGGATTTCGTTGCCCAGCAATGCTTGACTAGTGCGCTTTGCACAGCTGTCTAGTTCATCGGCTGAAAACACGGGCACCAGCCGGTCCGCGGCAACATGCTTTGCTACGCCGACCTTTGACCAGGCAAGCCCGACACTTTCGCAGAAATAAAGCACTGACCTTTCTATTGCATGAGCAAGGGTTCCATCATACTGGCCTTCCTCTGAAGGAAAATCAGCCCAGCCGAGTTCAAGGTCTAGTAGAGGCTTCAGAGCCTTTGATCTGCCCCAGAAAAACGAACTTGAAGGAAATTCAAGAACGAAGCTGCTATCTAGCTTTATGCCTGCGCGACTGAGCAGCGATTTTGCATTGGTGTAATTGTAACCCCAGTTGAGAAGGTTTCTAATTCCCGGAAAATGATCAGCGAACACGATCCCCGTATTCGCGTTTTTCAGCAGATACAGGATGGACCGTATGTTTTCTTCAGTTCCTAGAATATTGTCTAAGAGGTATTCGCGCCATCCTTCGTGCGCGCTTCCATAGGGAGATTTCTTTGAATGGACGTGTAGAAAGTATTCATATCGTTCGAATACTTCCTTGAAGCCAACAAGCATTGGAGCGATATCCCGGCCGACGTTAGGGAACACGTCTACAGTGACTGAGCCGTTTCGATAGTGTTCAAGGATACGCAATAGCTCTCGCTTTTTCTCATCGCTGTCAGTTGAGATAAAAAGATCGGCGGCAACGGGAATCTTCTCGAACTCAGCCATGAGTTCGCTTGCCAGATCCGCGTAGTATATGTGCGCTATAACCGCGACACGATCCGGCAACTGGTTAACTGCCGCCTCGAACCCGAAAGGCAATTCAAGTACGTAATCGGTAGCATCGGACGGACGAACCGCCGTGACTGCACCGATATCGTTAATCAGATTTGAAGGGACACTATATCGTTTGAGACCGGCCGGAATCGGCCGCGCCGGATTCAAAGAGATCTGTCTAGACGTTATCGATTTCAGGTGTCGCTCGATGGCATCAACCAACTCAGGAAATTTTTTTAGAGCCGATTCCCAACCGGAAACGTCGACACCAGGCAATGTGTCTCTAAGAGCTTGCACCTTGATAAAGGGAAAGCCTCTCGTTAGTAGATCACGCCATTGATGTAATGTAGGATTCTCTCCTGCATTGTATCTTTTGGAAGGAAAGGCTACTTCAGTTCTTAAATTACTGTTTAAATAGTGATCATGCGTTGATAGCTCGTATTGATGTATCACATGATTCTTATCTTTGTAGCTGTTAACGTTTTTCCAGTAGTTTTGAATTGTTGTCGACCTCAGGCCTTCGTTTTTCAGGCCGATGAAATATGACATCATGTGATGCCTATTCTCATAGCTATCAGTCAGGGCAAATATGTCGCTATCACCCTCGAGAAATTGATCTACAACGTTTTTCAACTTTTGAGTAGATGTAGGGCCGTAAACACTATCATTAGTTAGGATAAGCGACTTCGCCCTCCATAACCCTGGTAGGGACGCCAGAGCGGTTGCCCAAGCCGCAAAATCCCAACCATGATTTCGGCGAATAATCAGCCCGTCACTTTCCATTATTGCGGCCGGCAGCGGGGCGCACAGTCCCTCTGTCACTACAATAGCGATCATCGACAGCCCGCATTTTCTGAGGGCGTTGAAGTATCTCAGTACATGATCAGCGATCTGCCCGTTCGCGGAATAGGTTACAAATAGGCAGAAGTCTTTGCCCTCAAAAGATTGCGGAAAGTGACGCACTTCGTAAGGAATCTGCAAAACGTGACAGATCTCTGATCTTGGTCCAGGCTCCGATGTGGAGCGCCCTTCAAACCGACCAGCGGTAAGATAATGCTCCAGGGGGTTTTGGTTGGCCGCCTTCACATCCAAATAGTTAAAGAGATACCATTCGGAATCGAAGTCAGGATGAGGATCGCGTCCCTCATACTGCCCCTGCATGACATAATTCACCAACGGATTTTGGTTATTGTGCCTCAGAGTTTCATGCTGACTAAGATACCAAGCCGAACTAAAAAATAGATTCGGATCCCGCCCTGAAATCCCGCCCACCGTTAGATAATCCACAAGTGGGTCATCAGAAACGCAATCTTTACCTGCGTATTTTTCCGCATACCATTTAGCATCGAAGAGAGGATGTGGGCTTCTTAGCTGTACTGAGCCTGCACACAGATAGTGTGTGAGCGGATTCAAGCCCGCCTCGCGTACATCGGGATTGTTATGCAAATACCACTTAGCGTTAAAAAGCGGATGGGGGCTACGAACTTCCACTGCACCATGGGCAACAAAATGCAGGAGCGGCTCTAACCCTGCATTCTTGACGTCGGCATTCGTCTGCAGATACCAATTTACGTTAAAAAGAATATGAGGATTTCGCCCCTCGGACCAACCGCGGGAGATGTAATGGTACAGGGGATTTACCCCCGAAGATCTTACATCAGGATTGCAATCGAGATAGAATGACACGTCGAAAAAGATCGATGGGTCCCGACCTTCGCGCCAACCATAGCGCAAAAAATGCAGCGCCGGGTCCATTCCTGATTGCTTAACATCCGGATACTGGCTCAGGTACCAAGCACGATCAAAGTACCGTGAAACCGCCTTTTTTATTTTCAGCTCTTTAAGAAAAGGAATCTTTTCTGATGCTACATTGAAAATTTTTTGAACTTGCTTCAATTTTTTCTTCAAGGTGTTTTTCCGTTCAGTACGCAGTGCAAACAGCTAACGCCATATTGGGCGCACTCTTAACAAGTTTCTGCTCAAAGGCGATATGTTTTTCGACGGTGTAATTCAGCCGGAGTGAAATGAGGATCGAAAAGTTGTGGCTACGGGGACATGTCAGGGTAGAAGATCCCCCTCAGATGTTTCGTGCTTACGGATATGTCGGCCGTCCTCATGCTGTGGTCTCATCGGGATATCCCGATTCCATCGGGGGAGGCATCCACCTCGATGAGTTCCTAAAGCGCGTCGTGATCTTGCAGATTCGCCTAATGCGCTTTAGGCGGTTGTTTTCCGCGAATGTCCTTGTCGCAATACTGCGGCACACATTTGCGCGACATGCCGGTGCGGTTCACTTCAAGACCTGCCAAAGATATCATCAAGGCGGCGCACCAAAGGTGTCGATGCCGGATCGATACTCCTCAGAAGTGCCGTTTGAATCTTGCCGGTTTAGCGATACCGTCGGTCTTCCGGGCGACCCCCGGAAGACCGACAGCTTGTGATCACGGATATTACTTTTGATGGTCGAGAAGGGAATGCCGGTGATCAAACTCGGGGAGAGTCATGGTCATGGTCGCGCTATCACAGCATCAATCAGTTCACCAGTTGTCCCAACTAACGAATTCGCTTCCGGTCGTCCCGAAATAGAATCTACCAATGTAGTGCTAGAGTGAATCGACAGTCTGACTGGAGCCGACGGCGGTAGGTCAGTCCACGGTTTGTTCTTAATTTTGGGGCAACTCACTCATCGCGCCCCCCGCCCTTCGTCATTTCTCGCACTAAATCTCGGATGATCACACGTTTCACTTCAGGTTTTTTTTTAATCGACGCTAACAAGGCTCTCAAACAACGAGAGAACAGCGCAGCTTTTTGGAAAACGATGGAGTGATTAGCGGAATCTCCGATATGGATGTCAATCGAGGGCACCGGAGCAATATTAGATAGATGTAAGTGATCGATCCAAAAGTGGCTTTCATAAGGATTATTAAACTCGGAAGCAGAAAAAATTGCGGCCGCCATCCCACTTCGTTCGGCCGAGCGGTACAGCTCCGCAATGTCGTATAGATGTTCTGGAGTGTGTTGCGTAGCGAGCGAAGGCGCCACATAGAGGCGCTTCTTTATACGTCCATCTGCGAATGTTTGCGGGGAACACGCAAGGACGTCGATGTGCGGGATAAGTCCCCCCATAGCCAATGCCGCATACCCGCCGGACGATTGGCCGAACGCCAAGCAATGCCGATTCGCAACGTGTCTATTTAGAAAATTTCTTATTCCTGAGATATGAGGCAAAAGATCTGACCCGTCGTACCACCAGCTACTAGTGTCCTGAAAGTAAAATACGCGAGATGATACCTCTCTGGCAGCAGACAGCATGGAAAACCTCTCCAGATTGCCGGCGAATATTACTAGATCAGATCGACTTCTATTTTCTCCTTCAAAAACCACGCAACCAAGTCGATCCGAGAGTAGATTCAGCTCGTGAATAATTTGACGAAGTTCTCCCAGATCTATGCGTGACAGAGGGGTCGATGAATATTTTAGCTGCACCCCACCATCGACGGCGTCTTCAAATTGCACACTCACTGGCTGTAACCCTTGGAATCTTGTTTACGGAACAACTAGCCGGTCTTTCCCAAAATGCAAAGAAGCCTTTCTGCATAGCTTTTTTTGGTGCCATCGGTCATGATGCAATACATCCTTCATGCCAACGCCGACGGACGTTATCGCCATACGCATTGGCAGGATTCGGTGTCACGGTCACGCGCTCGAATGTATCGGCCGACACTAAACCCGCTTGCTTTCGGGTCCGGTCCCGTTCCGCCAGACCCGCTCGAGTCCGGCGACTGCCGCCTGGTCAGAGCCACGAGCATCGATATTGTAGACGGGCGCATACGCATCAGGAGCCCGGCGCAGCTCTATCGGTAACCTATTCCGCAGCCGACAGCATCGGAAACCGGAATGTTCCTCGCTGCCTGTTGGTAGATGTATGCGTTTATGGTGATGATATTTTCACGTCCGGTTGGACCAAGGGTATTGTTCTGACTGATGTCAATCGGTCAAACATCGTGCGTCCGCAGGTCACTGGTCGTAGGAACCTTCCTGCCGGGGGGGGGTAGCGCAGTACCTGAATATGACATCTGGGATTGAGATCGTCGGCAGTTATCCTCCGACATTCTGTAACCGCCCGATTGCTACCGCGGCGATTTTGCTTTGATGCGAGCGACGAGCTGTTCGTCGTCGACAAAGCTGTCGAGGAAGTCGTTCCATTCGTCGGATGAGCGGCGAGCGTGGGAGAGCATCTGCTCTAGTTCTTCCATGCCGTCGTCCGTGAGCGCGGTGATGGATTCGTCGTCCCCGGTGTAGACGGTAATGATGTTACCGTAGCTCAGATTATCATCGTTGGAGACGATTGCCTGAAGAAGCTCCGGATCTTCTTCGAGAACCTCGGCGACGAATTTGATTGTACGGACGTAGGTGACTGTTGCCATCAGGCTGCCTCAGCGGAGATTTTGGCGACCGGCGACCAATTCCATGGCAGCAGTTCGTCGAGTCGATTGATCTTGTGATCATGGATGCGATCGAGCACGTCGGCCAAATAGGCTTGCGGGTCAAGACCATTCATCTTTGCCGTCTCGATGATCGTCATGGCGCGTGCCAAGGTCTCCGCTCCCGTGTCAGCTCCTGCGAAGAGCCAATTCCGTCTTCCGACGCCGATTGGGCGCAGTGCCCGTTCGGCGGCATTGTTGTCGATCGCAACGCGGCCGTCTTCGAGGAACAGGCAGAATGAAGACCATCGGCTCAAACCGTAGCGGAAAGCTGTCGCCAGATCGCCCTTGCCGGGAATGCGGGTCAGTTGAGCTTCAGCCCAGTGGCGGAATGCATCGACCTTTGCCTTGCTCTGCCGTTGACGCACGGCAAGGCGGATCTCGGGAAGTTGCCCGGCAACATCCCGCTCGATGTCGTAAAGCGCTCCGATACGATCGAGAGCCTCTCGCGCGATCTCGGACTTGTTCGACGTCCAGATGTCGTGGAAGTCACGTCGCCAATGCGCCCAGCAAGCTGCCTCTCTGAAGCGAGATGTCCCATTCTCTCCAGGGGAGTATAGCTTGCTGTAACCTTTGTAGCCGTCGGCCTGAAGAATGCCGCTCGAATGCTTGAGGTGCCGGTGGACGTGCTCTTCTTTCCAGTCGGGAGCAAAATAGTAGACTGCACCAGGCGGCGAGGTACCCGCCCAGGGACGTTGATCGCGGACATAGGTCCAGATCCTGCCTTTCTTCACGCCTTTGCCCAACCCCTTGTCTCGCAACGAACGATCCAGCACCCGGATCGGGGTGTCGTCGGCATGAAGGAGGTCACTTGCCATGATCGCCGTTTCGATCCGGTCGATCACAGGCTGAAGGACCCGCATGGCACGACCACACCAATCGACCAGCGTGCTGTCGGGAATGTCGGCGCCCATGCGAGCAAAGATTTCGTTCAGGCGGTACAGTGGCAAATGATCGTCAAACTTCGAGACCAAAATGTAAGCAAGAAGGCCGGCGCCCGCCATGCTGCCCGGGATCGGGCGGCTGGGTGCTGCCACCTGCACCAACTTTTCGCAGCAGCGGCAGGACTTCTTCAATCGAACAACCTCGATGACTTTCATCTGCGCGGCGATCATGTCGAGGATTTCGCTGGCATCCTCGCCGACGAGACGTAATTCACCTCCGCATTCGGGGCAGCACGAGCCGGGATCAAGTTCTCTGCGCTCGCGAACTGCCTTGTCTGACACACGCGGACGTCGGCGCATGATCTTTTCCGGCGCTGTTACAGCAGTCGCGGCAGACACTGCCTCCTCAGTCTCGTCGACCGGCCCGGTATGGCTCTCCGCCGCGGCGATCAAAAGATCCTCAAGCGCCAGTTCCAACTGTTCGATCTCACGCTCGATCTTTTCGGAAGACTTGCCGAAGACCTGTTTCTTCAACTTGGCGATACGCAGCCGCAACGTTTGGATCAACTGGTCGTGCGCTTGCAACGTGGCCGACATCTTCGCGTTTTGCGCCTGCAAACTGGCAATCATCGCCTTCAGAAAGGCGGGATCGTCCGGAAGATTTGTCGTCGCGTTCGGCATGAACCTGACTACCACAAGTCAGGAGGAATTTCCATAAAAACGAGTGGTTTCAGAGGGATAAATTCAACCGACACGGGCCGGAGGCGCACCCCAATCGGGACGACGCCAATCGATCCCTTCCCACAACATCGCCAGTTGGGCCGACGTCAACCGGGCTGTCCCATCGGCCGTCGAAGGCCATGGAAACCGCCCCTTCTGCAAGATCTTGTAGTACAGGCAGAACCCCTGGCCATCAAAATACAGCAGCTTCAAACGATCACCACGTTTACCGCGAAAGGCGAACACCGCCCCGCCCGTCGGCTTCTGGCGCAAAACGTCCTGCGCAAGCGCAGCTAGGCCTTCTATTCCTTTGCGCATGTCCGTGATCCCGCACGCGAGATAGACCCGAACGCCCGTGCCAGGTCCGATCATGCCGCCTCCACCGCCCGGATGAGCCGCGTCAGGGCGCTCGTGTCCACCGCACTGTCGAAGCGAAGGATGCGACCGCAGCTCAATCGCAGTTCGATCATCCGGCAGTCGCTCTCCTTGTCTTCAGGAGTCTCCACGGCATTCATGTCGACGGGAATGAACAATGCATTGGCAGACGCCGGGACCAGCCCCTTCTTTTTGAGCTCGCTTCGCCAAGCGTATATCTGCTGCCGCGTTAAATCGTGACGATGAGCAACCTCTGTGATCGTGGCTCCAGCAACCCCTACCGACATGACAATCGCAAGCTTGTCTTCTTCGCGCCACCGCCGTCGACGTTCCTGCCCAAGAATTTCAACGCGCATCGCAATCCTCGCCTAAGACACGTCGCTAACGACGTCGTTAAACACGTCTCTTAGGCCATCAAGGCGTTAGGCGGCAGGCGGTGCCAATCGGGCGGTTACTACATTCTCGGCCATTCCATCTACGATCATCATCGATCGCCCCGGAATCGACCAGTGTGTGACCGCTATCAAATCCATCGGCGAGGTCGAAGATTTGATGATTAATACTCCAAATTTCGTCGCTGTCGACACAGGTGTGAGCGCGGATTACTCGACCACACGTCCTTACGTGAAGGTCGCTGGCGGTCATATCAACTGCTTCACTTACGGCGTGCATCTCCAAAATGCGCCTCAGTCAAGCATTAGTGACCTTTTGATCTACAAGTTCCAAGATACCGTGAACGACACGGTGGCGGTCGTATTCGATAGCTGCGACGACAGCAGCGTTAAAAACATGGCGCTCATCAACCAAGCATCGGACGCAACGACAGATGGTCAATGGAACGGGATCATTGTGACTAACTCGGTTCGGTGCACGATTGATGACATTCGCCATACTGCACCGTCAAAGACGGATATCCTGAGTGGCACGACAACGCTCACGCGTACCAGTCGCATCAAGCCTGAGGGCTCTTATCTCAACGCGACCGTTCAGACCTACGATGACGCCTTCTTCAGGTACCAACGAGTATTTTGGCGGCAACAAGACGATCATCAATAAGCAGAATTCTGCTGGCGTCGTGGTCGCGGGTTCGCCCACCGTCATTGCCGTGCACGGCCCTATCAGCGTCAACAAGGGTGAACGATACCTCGTTCAGGTTTTTGTTAACGCGGTCAAGGGAGCAGTCGCGGGTGAATTCCTGACGACGATCAACGCGCCGGAAAGCGGCGGTGCGGCGGCCAGTTTTGGGGCTGGGAGATCATTCCTGCTTGAAAGAGGGCCGCATGCGGCCCTGGTAAGTGTGGCGCAGTCTGTTTCGGGGGTTCTAACCGTGACTACCACCGGTTCACTCACGTTTCAGCTTCTTGGCACGTCTACCGGAAGCAATTCGGACGTTGTTGCGGGGGAGGCGCAGATGAGCGTTGTTCAGTTATAACTGCCGGAAGGTAGTCTAGGACGCCTTCCCTAAAATCATGACATCCTGGCCTTCTGCGGGGTTGGAGTGAAGGCCTGACCATGCACCGTAAAGGCGATTGGTTAGCGCCATTCCGCTCGATGCCAACATCTGTCCCCATACTTCGTCTGTGAACGCCACAGCGCCAAGAGGGACATCAAAATTGTTGATCCGGCAACCTGGGGAAATTTCGTGCTCAAAGCGCAGATCGAAAATCGTCAGGTTCGTACGTCGGGCAGATTCGAGGATTGCATCATCGTAAATGAAGGTGGTTGCATATACCAAGCCGTCATCCTTAAGAACCCTGCGGAATTCTCGTAGATAGTGCTCGACATCCGCTTGATAGAGGTGGGTGAAGACTGAAAAGAGGAATATCCGGTCGATCGATTTGTCCGCGAGCGGAAGAACAATATCGGCGGTTTTGGTGTCGCCGGCTGAATTGTGTAGCTGGTCCTCAACGTTATAGTGGATGAACTGGAAGTTCCGATGTCGTGCACCGATATTGTTCCGACACCAGTCAATTGAACGGCCAATGATATCAACGCCCGCGTAACTTCCTGTCGTCAGATATTCAGACAGGGGGATGGCGTCACGTCCTATTCCGCATCCGATCTCGAGAACGTTGTGGTGTGGTTGGATGTCAATCCACTTTTTCAGATTCGCTTGGTGAGAATCGGATATCTCGACAAAAGTGTCTGGCCCGCCACCGGTCATCGCCATCAGATCGATGGGAATATCGTATCCCTTGAAGTTGAAAACGGGCTGGACTGGCTGGACTGGCGTATCTTGAATTGGAGAGGAACTAGCGACTTCGATCTTTTCCGTGGAAGATGATCCAATCAACTTCCTTAATAGTGCTTTCACGATCATCGAACGTTAGCTCCCTCTCCAATAATCTTTATCTTTAGGTGCTGTTCGCCCCTAGAAGTTGAGCGATAAACCAGAAAGCTAGTTTCGGTACAACGGCAAAATACAGTAATGGGCGAGTTTTTCGCGACAGTATGACTGATAATATTCTGAAACCCTGCAGCAATCCATACCCGGTTAGCGCCGGCTACGTGGCAGAGATCGTGTTCATCCGATAGCCGAACGAAAACATTGCATACCCTTTAGCCCCGCCATCGAGCGGGGTTTTTCTTTATCCAACAACAAGGTGAACCACATGAACCGACGCATCAACGCGGCGGGCCTTGCGCTCATCAAACAGTGGGAAGGCCTGAAGACGAAGGCCTATCGGGATGTCGCTGACGTCCTGACGATCGGCTACGGCCACACCAAGCGCAGCCGGTGCCCAGTCGTGACGCCGAACATGGTGATCACCGAGGCGGAGGCCGAAACGATCCTGCGTGCTGATCTGGCCAAGTTCGAGGAGCGGGTCTCGCGCTTGGTCAAGGTGCCGCTGACGGACAACCAGTACGCCGTGCTCGTGTCCTTCGATTTCAACACCGGTCGCCTCGGCAAATCGACGTTGCTGAAAAAGCTGAACGCCGGTGACTATGACGCTGTCCCGATCGAGCTGATGAAGTGGGTCGGTAATCCCCCCGTTTTCAACGGGGCTCCGCGGTAGAATTCACGCGGCGATTTTCAGTTTCTGTGCGGGCGTGATGCCGCCGATGCCCATATTG
>NZ_JBNDIU010000054.1:0-12063 GCF_050434565.1 Ensifer sp. 4252 | reverse complement strand
CGCTTGAGCGTATCGCCGCAGGTTGGCCATCAAGCGATCTCGACGCTCTGATGCCCTGGAACTTCAAGAAGTAACGGCCTCACGTCACCGCTTACAGATCGGCGCTTACGAAAATCGATCCAAATCCGCCGCTATGCCTGTCCGCGACTCACATGGGGAACTTCGGGTCAAGAACTTTTAAAGGTCCATCGCATGTTTCCTTCGGTCGCTCTTTCGGCATCCAAGGCTGAGCCTGTTCGCGTGAACGGGCCTGTTTCCATTGCCGGTTCAAACTCACATTCGGTCGCCGCGCCGGGCGGCTGCACCATCATTCCGCTTGCGTTGCGGCAAAGGCTCAGGAGGACGAGACCATTCTTAGTAGCGGCGTTTGAAGCCATGTCGCGGATCGGTTCGTCCCCCTGGATCCGCCGGGATTGATCGCTCCTGGAAGATTAGAGAATGTAGCTTGTGTGCATTGTCAGGCCGTCTTTAACACCGCGCCCTCGATGACAACGCCGGCGATCACGTATTTCCATTAGAGAAACCAACAATTTGCGTGCCAGCGCCACGATCGCGCTCTACGCTGCATCATCACGCCGCCATTCCATTAGTAGGGCCTTGCGACCATCAGCCCACGCGGCCGGCTGATCGCGCGAAGAGGCAGCGATGGCACTGTCTGGAATGCCACTTTTCTCGCAAGTTTTCCGCGGTAATTCTGGGTAATGCAACCACCTATTGCCGCGATGGCGAATTCTACCTGTAGAATACATGTCACGTTGCTAACCCCTCAAAACGCGCTAAATTAGCAGCACCGCAGGAGAGCCTGGCGACCGCCTCAGCTCCTCTTCGGATATTGAATCCTGGGAGTTGCCTTCTAACGAAATCGCGAACAATCGCACGGCGCTAAAATGGCTGCCATGTTTTCTCTTGTCTCAACTAACAGTGGAGAATGCGATGTCATTTTTATGTGAAATTTCCGGTAGCAGCCGGTTCCGCCGGCTGGGCCAAATTGTTCTTCTCACGGCGTCACTTGCCTCTCTTGCCATCGGCGCGCGCGCGGCGGAACAGATCACCGAGGCAGAAGCAGAGTCGATTGCGGTGGACGCCTACGTCTATCTCTATCCGCTCATTTCGATGGACGTCACACGGAAACAGTTAACCAACCTGGAAGCCGGCAAGATGCCTGGCTTCGGGCCAATGAACGGCTTCTCGAACTTTCCGGAATTCCCAGGCGCCGATGTCAGAGTGGTCGTACGCCCGAACTTCGATACCTTGTATTCGTCTGGGTGGCTCGATCTTACCAAAGAACCGGTGGTCATATCTGTCCCTGACACGGGCGGGCGCTACTATCTCTTGCCGATGTTGGACATGTGGACCGATGTTTTTGCGTCCCCCGGCTGGCGGACAACCGGGACCGAAGCTGGTCATTTCCTGATAGCATCGTCAGGTTGGAAGCCCGATCTGCGGGACAATTTCGACGAGTTCAAGCTACCGAAGGGAACCCAGAGGATCGATGCGCCGACCCCCTATGTCTGGGTCATCGGTCGCACTAAGACCGATGGCCCCGCAGACTATGACGCCGTTCACAAGATTCAGTCGGAGTACCGGATTACGCCTCTCTCTCAATGGGGCAAGGATCCTCAGCCCGCTACAGTAACGGTCGATCCGGCGGTTGATATGAAGACGCCGCCGAAAACCCAAGTCGATACAATGTCGGGAGAAAAATTTTTCGCCTACGCGGCCGAACTTCTTAAGCTGCACCCACCCCACAAAACTGATCAACCAATCGTTGCTCAGATGAAGCGCATTGGGATCGAGCCGGGCAAGCCCTTTGAATTGGATAAGCTTGATCCTGGGGTTCAGGCTGCAATCAAGAAAGCGCCCGAACTGGGCCAGCACCTGATGATGTGGAAACTTGCGACCCTCGCCCGTATTGCCAATGGTTGGTCGATGAACACCGATACAGTGGGCGTGTACGGCAACTATTACCTGAAACGCGCGATCCTCGCGCAACAGGGGCTCGGAGCAAACTTGGTGGAGGATGCTATCTATCCGCTCAACCTGGCGGATGGCGAAGGAAAGCCGCTTGACGGCTCAAATAAGTACGTGATCCGTTTCGAAAAGGGCGCCACACCTCCGGTTCGCGCATTCTGGTCGATCACTCTCTACGACGCAGAAGGCTTCCAAGTGGGCAACAGCCTGAACCGTTTTGCCGTCAGTAGCTGGATGCCCTTCAAATATAACGCGGACGGTTCGCTGGAATTGTATTTTCAGAACGACAGCCCTGGAAAAGATAAGGAGGCCAACTGGCTGCCCGCTCCCAAGGGAGCTTTCAACCTGACCATGCGCCTCTATGCGCCATCCACCGACGCCCTTTACGGCAAATGGAACCCACCGGCAGTTACGAAGGCCAACGCCCTCTCGGCAGTAACCGCTCAGTAATCAGTACAAACGAGACGATCGAGCCCCGGAGGGGCCCGATCGTCATGGCCAAACGCTGACCGCAGAAACGTAACTTTGCGAAAATGCGCGAACTCTCGCACCTGGGCAATCTGCTGGCGTTCTGGTTCCGGAGGGCCCGCGAACAGTCAACGAAAACAATTGTCTACCAGATGGGTTAGCAAGCTCTGCGGCGCCTTGCAGAATGCGCAGCGCGCCCTAACATATACTGCAGGAGGAAACGCCATGCCGAAAATCGCCGGACCTAAACATCCGAAGTGTCACCCCCATCGTGACCTGCAATGCCAGGAGGCGATCGCTGATGAATTCCAGCTCCTGATCGACAGGATCGAGGCAGCCGGGTGGTCGCGGGAAGAGGCCTCATCAGCGTTGATCGAGCTGGCGGAAAACCATTACCTCTCGATCAACGCTGAGACAGAAATGTTTGAGCTCGGTGCGGGCGTCGTGCTGCTAGCACCGAAGCATCACTGAACACCCCAAAAATCGAGTCGTTGAACCGATCGGATTGGTGCCCATCAACCGACTGCTTCCGCCATAGGGTGCGACGGCGCATTGTCCTACTACGAAGCACCAAGCGACGAGGCCTGCATCAATAATCGGTTCGAGGTCTGCCCACAAAGCCGAGAAGTGATGCGTGTTGCCTATCGCCATCGCCGCGATGCCCTGACGACGCGCGAGTTCAATCAGCTCAGGGCGGCCGACGTCGGCAGCCAAGGGAGCAAATCCGCCGTCGCCATTTACTTGTCATAAGCCATCGGATGCTCCGTCACGAAAAGAAACCGCCATCCGGAAAGCTGGATTGCGGTTCCGAGTTGCCGGCGAGGTCAGGGGGGCAGCGGCAACTATCGAGAGCATGCCGCTCGCTCGTTAAGTGAAGATTGCGAACTGGGTGCACTTTTTCGCTACTGAGAAACTACTGGCAATGAAGTGGATCAAGTTCAGCGAACGATTCGCGGGCTCACACTGGCCAGCATCGTGATAATTACGTCCTCCAGCTTCTGGCAGAGCGTTTCATACTCGTCGAGCATTGTGGGCTCAGGAGCCCGTTGCTCGCGAAGCTCATCGCGCTTCATAGCCGCTTCGCCGTAAGCTTCCAGCAAATGGTTGATCGCAAGGAAGTTGGCTTCGGAAATCTGTTTCCGATGCCGTGGCAGCCGCATCATCATGCGGGTCCGCCCGACCTTCTCGAAATCCATCGCCTTGCTCCTCGGACTGGCGGCCATCGACGCTACGACAGATGCGGGATGTGTTTCGTATGGGCCACCAAGCCGCACTAGTTCCAGGCTTGGCTGATGTTCGATCTCCGTAGCAGACGGTCGACGTCTCTTTCGATTTCGGCGCAGATGACCTCTAAATCGTAGAGATCGGCGGGGTCATAACGGCGTGCAACGCTCAACTGATCTCGGGCTATCCAGGCCACTGCATACTCTTCAGACAACGCGCGGAGGACCAGGCCCTGTTGCCCGTCAATCAACGCTCGCAACGCTGGAAGCCTCATTTTCAAACGGGATCTACCGATCCTTTCAAGGTCCATAACGGTCTCTCCTGACCTGGCCTTGCCGCCTATCCACTATCGCATATTTCCTTGAAAACAAAAGAGGTTAACACCATGACACGACGCATCAACGCGGCGGGCCATGCGCTCGTCAAACAGTGGGAAGGCCTGAAGACGAAGCCTATCGAGACGTTGCCGGCATCTGGACCATCGGCTACGGCCACACCAGCGCGGCCAGTGCGCCTGTGGTGACGCCGAACATGGTGATAACCGAGGCGGAAGCCGAAGCGATCTTGCGCGCCGATCTCGCCACGTTTGAGGAGCGGGTGTCGCGCCTGGTCAAGGTGCCGTTGACCGACAACCAGCACGCTGTTCTCGTCTCATTCGATTTCAACACCGGCCGGCTCGGAAAGTCGACGCTGCTGAAAAAGCTGAACGATGGCGGCTATGACGCCGTCCCGACCGAGCTAATGAAGTGGGTCAACGCCGGCGGCAAGCGGTGAAGGGTCTCGTGAACCGTCGCTCGGCCGAGGCGGGCCTCATGACGACATCCGCGACGGATGTTTCCGCCGAGACTGGAGCTTACCTCGACCCCTCTTGCTCGGTTGTTAACCGCGCATACTCTAACGCACGCGCGACCGAAGTGTACGGCGGGCAGATTTTCGAGGTCAAATCCGATGGAACTTATGCACTAATGCGCGAATATCGATTCAGGAAAAAATCGACGTTCAGCCGATGGGTAAATGGCCAGCTTTGGAACGAGAAACCCCGAGTCGATCCGCCATTGTTGTACAGCTCCGGAGCTCGTTTCACCTCTTGTCGGCTGATAAAAGGACCGACCTCCAGCGAGGAGGGCAGCCATTACACGGCGAAGTGGTATGGAGCTCCGTACAGGGGAAAGGTCGAACTCTGGTTGACCTCGGATGAATCGAAGCTGAGGAAAATTCTGGCTACCTACGACGACTATTTGCGTCCAGCACCCTATGCCAGCCAGGTGGAACTGTTCAACTACGACCCCGACAACACAGAGTTTCCGAAGCCTTGAAGATGCCTCGTTGGGCCCATCTGAAGCCATTCCAGATGTCTTCTGCGCTCGCTGGACGGCTTTGTTCCGACAGTCAACGGCTACTCTGCTTCTTCCCTTCATCTGTCTGCCCGAGGTTGAATTCGTCGATAATGAAGCGGGCAAGCCGTTCGGCTCGAAGGTCCAGTTTGGGAATACGCTCTTCCATGCTCCCTTGGATAGTTAAAGATAGTCCGCCATCTGCTTGAGGGCCTCTGGATCATGGACACCGCTGCGGTAGAGTTCGATCAGACGCGCGGCGATCCGTTCGGCTTCTTCACTGTCTCGATCCAGCCCCCGGACTCGCAGAAGGGACTGGAAAACATCTTCGATCGCAGTGAAGTCGTCCGGCGTCACGATCTCGCATTGAGATCCGGATGGGTTCGGCATTTATTACCTCCCATGAGGGCGGAAGTTGATCCCAGCCTGAGCCCCGCGCGCGCTCATCTACTTGATTATGGCTCCTATGCGCAAAACCACAACCCTTCATTCCTGCGGCGAAGCTTCACTTTAGAGTGCATGGATAGTGAGAAATGACACGGGCTGTGGATGATCGAGATCGGTGATCTATAATTGTACTGAAGGCAACTGCGGCGTGAGGGTTGCCTCAACGAGAGGAGATCGCGTCATGCCGTTCCCGGCGGTTTTCACCCTCAGATCGTCGGCCGACCAGTTCGATAAAAGAGGACGTGTTCGACGAACGTGTTATATCGCACTTACCCGCTCTGGCGGGGAAGCCGAGAGTTTGGCTATCAGACTAATCGCTCTCCATGAGCGCGGCATGCGGGATTTAATAAGATGGTGTAACGGCCCGGTCGCCACAGTCCTGTGAAGGGCGGTGGCCTCCCGGTATGATGGTTTACGGCGTCAGCATTTGGGCAGCGCCAAGCATCGTAGGAGGCCACCATGTTGTACTATACGGGTATCGACGTTTCTTGGAAGCCTCGCATCTGTGCGTGGTTGATTGCGCGCTTCGCAAAAGCTGGACATTGATTCCGCTAAATCCCGGACAGCGCTGGAATGCACCCCTCGACTGAGACAAATAAATAGCGGACAGTTTCTGGATTACAGGAACTAAAAATGGTTGGAAGAAAGCCGAGATTTAGCGAACAAGAGAAACTCTCCATGCTCGTGCGGATGCACAACGGGGAGAACGTCAGCCGTCTGGCCGACGAACTGGGTATTCACCGCCAACGCTTATATGCTTGGCGTGAGCAGCTACGGACGTGTGGCAATCTGACGCCGGCCCGGTAGGGACGGCCAAAGAAACAGCCGCCGCCCGAGGCACCGCCGGACCCCCAAACTCTGGCGGCGAGCTTTGCAGTATCGGCTGAACAGCGTCGTGCGGATGCATTGGCCAAAGCCCGTCGCCGCATTGTCGAACTTGAACGCAAGATTGGCCAGCAACAGGTTGAACTCGATTTTTTTCAAGTAGCCTTGCGGCATGTGAGGGGCAGTCAACAGCAGAAAGACGCGCCTGGAGGGGCGGCGTCTTCGAAGTCATCCAGAAAATGACAGCCCGCATGCCGCAAGGCTCGACAGGAATCGAACAGATGTGCCGTCTGGCCGGTGTTAGCCGGGCGGGATACTACCGGCACTGGCAGCAATCAGCGCCGCGTCAGGAAGAAACCGGTCTACGAGATGTCATCCAAAGGCTGGCCTTGGCCAATCGGCATTATGGATATCGCCGGATTGGCGCTCTTCTGGGCCGGGAGGGCTGGCAGGCGAACCACAAACGTGTGTTGCGTTTGATGGGAGAGGACAATCTCTTATGTTTGCGCAATCGGCCGTTCGTACCCCGGACCACCGATTCCAAGCATAGCTGGCGCGTCGTCCCAAACCTGGCTCGTGGGATGGAGCTGACAGCGATTAACCAGCTTTGGGTCGCAGACATCACCTATCTGCACCTTGCCGAGCAGTTCGCCTATTTGGCGGTTGTGCTCGATGCTTTCAGCCGCAAGGTCATCGGGTGGGCGCTGGAACTCCACTTGCGGGCCAGCCTTGCAGTCGATGCCCTGAAAATGGCGATCTCCGCGCGTGCTCCAGTCCCTGGCAGCTTGATTCATCACTCTGACAGGGGAGTTCAATATTCAATACGCTTGCAGCAGCTATTCCGATATCCTCCATGCGCATGGGATCCTGCCGAGTATGAGCCGGGTGGGCAATCCGTATGACAATGCGCGTGCGGAAAGCTTCATGAAAACATTGAAGCAGGAAGAGGTGGCAGGATTGGCTTATCGAGATGCCTCTGATGCCCGGCGGCGTATCGCGAGCTTCATTGAAGACGTTTACAATCGGCAACGGCTGCATTCAGCGCTCGATTATCTCACCCTGGAGGAATACTAACAATCGCTGTCGACATCATCGAGAAATGCCGTACTTGAACTCAGCGTGTGAAATTGTCCCGCAATTTCTCTGTCTCACCATAGGGGTGCATTCCAACAGTGTCCGGATATTACCGGAAACCCTGTCCGGACTTTGCCGAAACCCGCAGTTGATGAAGCAGGGGTTGTGGTGAAGGAAGCCAAGGTTGCCAGCGAGCCAGATGCGCTGGTGGCGTGGTTTTCGACGCTTGGCCTTGTGGTGAAGCGGATTGGTCTTGAAGCCGGTCCCTTATCACAGTGGCTTTATGCGGGGTTGCGAACGGCGGGGTTTGTGTTGCTTCTTGAGACCCGGCATGTCCGCGATGCCTTTCGTTCGATGCCGGTGAAGACGGATCGCAAGGATGCCCGCGGGATTGCGCAGTTGATGCGCCTGGGCTGGTACCGGTGTAAGGTGCTTCAGAGCAAGTGGCATGATCTTGAGATGAGCCTGCGCGGCCTTTTGCGCGGCTACGGTCTGAAGGTGGGGGAGACGACCCGCAAGACTTTCGAACCAAGGGTACGTGAACTGGCGGCGGGTGTACCGGGCCTGGCGGAAGTGGCGGACGCGCTTCTCAAAGCCCGCGGCGTTGTGTTCGAGCAGTTCCGCGTCCTTGACGCGCGCGTTATTTTGCGCGCTCGAAAGGACGAACGTGCGGGTTTGTTGATGACGGTTCCCGGGGTGGGGGCCGTGATCTCGCTCACCTTTGTTTCGGGGATTGACGACCCGGGACGCTTTCGATCGTCGCGAACCGTCGGCGCACATTTTGGGCTGACCCAGCGCAAATACCAATCGGGCGAGACCGACATCACCGGCCAGGTTCGTACCGCCCTATACGAAGCGGCGAACATCATTCTGACCGGACCAGTGAAAGGCTCTCGGCTCAAGAGCTGGGCGGCGCGGGTTGCACAACGATCGGGAATGAAGAAGGCCAAGGTTGCCCTGGCACGCAAACTATCGGTCGTAATGCATCGGATGCTTGTCGATGGTACATGCTTTGACCATGCTCTTGCTGCGGCGGTCTAGGGCTTTCGGGCAGGTAACCACCACGCCCGATGGCAAGGTCCCGTCGCCGGGACGCACGGATCAAGTCAGGCCGGAGCCGTCGGTGCAGCCCTCTGGTGACTGCGCTTACTGAGATTGGTCGGCTTGGTTCGTTAGGACATCCATCATGTAGCGCCTTGGCGGCGACTACGTACAGAAGCATGAAGCCGGCGATGAGATTAAAGATTATCGGGAGTTGACAGATGGTCCGTTACAGAAGCCGACGGCTCTGACCGTGAGTCCCCACCAGAGAGATTCTGAAGGGCGGCAAACCGATTGATGAAGCGCCTGGTGGATGAGCTGGAGGTTTGAACCTTGACGCACCAGAGTGGTTCACCGATAATCAAGGTGAACCATAGAAGGTGGGGCCCATGACGGCTGCGTTTACCGTGCGTGTAAAAGATGAAACCGCGAGCAAGCTGGATCAGATCGCTGAGAAGCTGGACCGGTCACGCTCTTATATGGCTGCGGAAGCCATCGAAGCTTTTGTTGAGCAGCAGGAATGGCAGCTTGCCGAGATTGAAGCCGGGCTGGCCGAGGCCGACCGGGGTGAGTTCGCCAGCGATGAAGATGTGGCGAACGTCGTCGGGAAGTACGTCAGGTCTGCTCGTCAATCATGAGCGGGAAGCGTATTCGCTGGACGCTTCGAGCGTTGCGGCGGCTTGATGAGATCGGCGCGTATATCGAGAAAGACAATCCGGATGCGGCGGCCCGCGTCGTGGCACGGATTGTCACTGCCGTGGATACGTTAGCGGAGTACCCTGCAAGTGGGCGGCCTGGTCGTATCAAGAGCACCCGCGAGCTCGTGCTAGTCGACATCCCCTACATCATTCCCTACCGCGTAAGTCGGGACGTCGAGATTCTCACCGTCATGCACGCTCACCAAAGATGGCCGCAGGTTCTCTAGGCACGGCCAACAGAACACGTCTTTTGTTGTGGTCACGGACTACTTCTCATCAAAGATCGAGAGATGAACTTGCGGCAACCTTAACGTTTGTTCCCGTTCTGTGCGTCTGGGATCGCATAATGTATCGTCCGGAATTCCGGTGGGCCGTGGCGCGGAAAGGGTAACAGATCAACTTGCTCAAGAAGTCCGACGGCGGGCGAGGCCGTGGTCGATCCGCGACGTCGCACCCGACCTTGGCCGCTACATCCTCGAATTCTCCTATGTCGAAGTTTCTCCAGGTCAGGCCTCGACCTCAAGTCGCGCGAACTGGCAACGATCGCCGCCCTCGCGGCGCGCGGGACGGCAGCGGAGGAGCTGCCGCTCAAGGTTCACATCGCAGGCGCGCACAAAGGTAACCGAGGCAATCCTCCACATGTTTCCCCATGCCGGCTTCAGTCGCGTTCAAACGACAATGGCGTTAGCGAGGTCTTCTCCGAACGCTAGAAAAGGAGCTGGCAAAACCGGCGAGCAGGGAGGCCTGTGCCCGATGCCGAGTTTATAAATTGCAAGGCCTGCGGAAGCGTTTGCGCAGGCCCGACTACGTGCAAGTCGACGGTCGTTCGCATCCTTCAATCGCAACTTCGAGCTCAGGAAGGTGCGGGGCGTCGACTTCCGCATCGGGCTCGGCGTTGCTTGGTCCAAGGAGAACCCAACGGCTGCCCGGGATGCTATCATCGACATCGCGAAGTCGCGGGTCAGGGCCGGCAGGTGAATGGGCTACAGCCGACGATACATTCTCTCACCGGCCTCTGTCGGATTTAGCCAACTTTGACGGAGTGGACTTATGATCTCCTAGGGGCGTTTTCATTAGAGTGGATCTGATCAAGGAGTGGGATCGAACGTATCCTCACCATCGCCCCCAGAACATCTCAAAGGACCCGGTGATTTGCGAGGGGAATGTTGGCGCGAACAGTTTTGGTGTAGTCGATGTCCAAGGTAACAGAGGTGGCTCCAACGCTGTCGGGACTTTGAGCCAGAATTCGGCCCCATGGGTCGATGGCCAGGGAGTGTCCCCAGCAGAGTTTTCTTCCCTGAGCGTGCGAGCTGGTTTGGCCGACCGCCAGAAGATAGGTCTGCGTTTCGATACTGCGCGCGCGCAGCAGAACTTCCCAGTGATCCCGGCCGGTTGCCTCGGTAAATGCTGCGGGCAGGACGATAACATCGGCTCCCCGATCTCGGAGTGCCCGAAAAAGCTCGGGAAAGCGCAGGTCGTAGCAGATGGCACATCCGACGACTGCGTCGCCAATCCCGTAGGTTACAAGGTCATTGCCGCGCGCAACGTAATCGGATTCCCGATAGCTCGTTCCGTTCGGGGTATCGACATCGAAGAGATGCATCTTGCGGTAGCGGGTAATCTGTCGGCCATCGGGTCCGAATACCAACGTCGTGTTGTAGAAGTTGCTCCCGTCCTTTTCGACGATTGACCCTGCGTGAAGCGTTATGGCGTGTCTGTCGGCCAACTGTGAGAGAAATGCGTAAATTTCTCCTCCCGGGAACTGCTCGCCGCTCTCCCGCATAGCTTGGGGGTCGTCATGAAGGAAAGCAAAATACTCTGGGAGAATGACCAGTTGCGGTTTTTCGCGGGTCACTGCTTCCTCGACAAGGGCGGCCGCGGTGTGCAGGTTTTCAGTCCTGTTGTCCTGCGAGTTCATCTGGATAAGGGATATTTTCATTGTTGAATTCCGTTCCTGTCGTCGCTCAGTGGGCCGTTGAAATAAGCTCTTCTGTTTTGAGCCAGGCGTCTTTGAGACCATGCGTCAGCGCGCCGTGCTCCATCGTCAGGGCCAGCGTATGAGCATCATTTGCGAGCGCGAATTGCTTCTCGCAAACACTCCAGGCCGGCAGCAGCCAGTGCTTGCCCACAGCACGGGCCGCGTCGGCAATGATCTGCAGATCTGCAAAATCCGATTCGCTGCGCTTGTAGGAACCGCGACCGCGCCGAAGCGAAAGATCGCTCGGCCCCACGAAAACACCGTCCACCGTGTCGAGTTCTAGGATCTTGGCGATATCACGAAGTGCACCGGCATGTTCGATCATTGGATAGCAGCGCGTTCGGCTGTCCTGGTCGGCAAACCATCGGTCGTTGGGGCTGCCATAGGCGACGGCGCGACCGCCGGCAAAACTCCGGTCGCCTCTTTGCGGGAACTTAGAGAAACGGCAGATTTTCTCGGCATGAACGGCATCGAGGATGTGTGGAATGATGACCGCATCTGCGCCGAAATCCAGGGCTTGCTGGATGGGCCCGCGTTCGGGACCAAGCACCTTGGCGAGCACATCCAGTCCAAGGCCCTTGAGCAAGCAAATGAAACGGTCGAGCGTATCCAGGTCGAAAGTGCCATGCTCGATATCAAGAATTGCAGACGTGTAGCCGATAGCGGCGGATATTTCGGCGGCCGCAACATTCGGTCCCGAAAGCCAGACGGCCGATTTGTGTGGCGTGGTTGTTGTCACGATCGTTCCTTGTTTACGTTGGAGAGGCAGGAAAGAGAAAGTCCATCGGCTGCCACCGAGACAATCACCGTCCGAGAACCTGTTCGATTGCAGCCGCCGCTGCTTTCACGACGATATCGGCTTCGTCCCTCGTCAGGCATAGGGGCGGGGCGAAGCCGAGGATATCGCTTTGCGGCATGGCACGGCCGATGACGCCATGCTCGGCCAGCGCGGCGGAAACCTGCGGGCCGATCTTTTGGCTCGGTTCGAAGAACCGGCGATCGT
>NZ_JBNDIU010000053.1:0-13773 GCF_050434565.1 Ensifer sp. 4252 | reverse complement strand
TTCGCTGAATCTGCTCGTCTTCATCAAAATCTCCTCGATCATAAAGCCCGAGAAAATTCTACTTTTGAAGTCCGTTATTCGGCGGGGGGATTACCACCCCAAGAGCCCGCAATCCCCGCAAGTCCAATAGCAAACACACCCGGTGGCGTCAGCGCACCTGGCCCGAGCGTCATTGCCATGGCTCCACTGCCGGCTGCGGCCCCATAAATTGAACCAAGCCAACCCTGCCACTGCTGTTGAACGTCCCAGCTAGTGCCGTTCCGATAGCCGTCGATGATGTCTATGAGGTCAACGGCCGCAGCCGCCGGCACAGGGGCCCAACCCATAGCCCAATGCCACGCTGGCCCCGCCGCGCGGGACAGCAGAATACCTTTCGATGTGAAGATTGAATCCAAGGTCACGCCCAACCAATCGGGAAGACCGATCTCGACGTCATTTGAGGTGATGTCCTTAGCCAATGCTAGCCCCTATATAATTGCAGAAATACTTGTTGTTGCGAAACTAATTCTTGGTTGCCCTATACCGAGCAATGCAAACAACGGCCGCCATCGAGTACATTATCGCTAAGCTCTGAAACGGTATATTGAAGATCGGAACAGTAATTGGGTTACGTATTAACTCTGCCTTGTGTAGATCTATGCCAACCGGCATTGGTATGAATATCAAAAATGCAACGCACATCACGATCGGAAGAACGAAGTGTCGACGCATCACCTTAAATCTCTGTTTATAACTGAATGGGTACTTCGATGATACTTTATACATCCATGGTGCAATAAAAATAACCGTCGCAATTGAAATGACGTTTATTAAAATTGATACCGAAAAGTAGTAGGATATATCTTCAGCGGGGTAATCTTGAAAATATATCCTCTCAACGCGATACTTGGGAATTACAAAAGCAATCCGCTCGAAAGCGGATCCAACAAATATTCCCCTCGGCAAAAGCAAAGTAATGCCGTATAATGACAATATAATAAGAAATTGCCAATTAAATAGAATGTTGAATACATACTTGAATTTTGAGTGCTCGACGCCATCGGAAAGGCTCAATATTAATGGCTTATCTTCAAAGGACACAAGAAAAAACCCATTTTCGCTTACAGCATTTTAAGTTTATCAATTGCGGCAGATTGTTTTACATACGTCCGGTCGATGTTTCAAATGCCAAAGAGTTAAGAACATTGAGGCCTCAAGTTTTGTCGTGGCAGAGCTACGGCAGAAACCGCATCCGATCCATAGTGATTTGTCTGCACTCAATACTGCAAAAATCGCATAAGTTGCAATAGCGAAAGTGAGTGTATTGCGTAAGAAATTGGTGCAAATTCAGGTATTTACGCGTGCCATGCAGCAACAATAATCCTACTTTTGCCTAAGTACCTTCAATCTGCCGGATTTTTTCTCCCGCCGCCGGTGAAGATGAACGTGTCGGATGACCGTGGTACGAAGCGCTGGGAGTCACAGGCGCTGCATGGATCCCGCCTTGCTTGCGGCCATGATTTCATCAACGGCACGCTCCTTATGCATATTGACGTCGGCTGGCAGCCACAGTCGCCCAGGATGGGGTCTGTAAGGCATATGTTCCTAACGATACATTATGCGATCCTGGACGCACAAATCGGAAACAAACACAGCACAATGCCCGTGAAGCCATCCCTTGATGGGAAGACGATTCGTCCCTTTTGCTCGTCGGCGCAGAAAAAGCACGATGGCGTAGCGAGCCAACGTGCGCTCTGGGTGGGTCCGGTGGACAGCCATTAGGGCACAATTGAACCTCGGACCCTAAACTAAAAAATAGGGATTCTCTCTAATATTCCTTTGAATACCTCGGTGGCCACCACCGATGCAGTCTCCTGGGCACGATTATCTTTCTTTTTACTTCCGAAGTCAGCCACTGCCTTTACACCAAGGACCGAAGGTTTGGCTCCTACACAGCGGTCCACCGCCGCGTACAGACCGTAAATTTCCATATCGAGCCCGATTGCCGACGGATGACGATCCAATATTTCTTTCACCATCCCTTCGTCAGCGATAACGCTCGACCCGGAGACGAATGCGGAGAACTTTACATCGGGCACCTCTCGGGCTGTCCCCTTCTCCAAGCTCGCAAGCACCTTCCGAAATCCCGTTTTCTTCGCCAGCTTTTGAAGCCTCGGAGTTAAAGATACATCAGCTGTTTCTATTACAAGGTCTACGGCATCACGAATCGCATCGTTTACAAGTCGTGTTTTGGACCGATTCCTAAACTCCGAGCCGCTCTCCTCGCCCGGCTCAATGTACTTTCCCTCTTCCCAACACGACACTTCGCGGACGACTATCACGTCCATAAGTTTCCGCGGAGAGGCGCACTTTTCATCTGAGAAACCACAGCACATACCTATCATCGATATCAGCTTCGGCCGAAAGACGGTAATGGCAGATGCAGCAACAGATGCCGTCGTAGCCATCCCCATCTCTCCTACACATATGAGAGCACCCTTAAGTTTTCGGCCGCTAGGCCCCTCCATGTCGCCAATTGTGACCTCGCCGCTCCAAAGCGGAAACGAGCCATGCGTTTCACCGGAAAATATAGCCTTCTTGATTGGTTTGTATTCAAACTCGTGACGAGCGGCCAAAACCACAACGTCGAAATCATAGTTGCTCATTTGAAATTTCGCCGCAGCGCGCTTTGAGCTGTGTTCCGGCGTGCAAATTTGACCCCCTTGGCGGGGTAATCGGCGTCCAATTTTGACCCCCCTCAGATTCCATCTGACCATCCGGCTTTTGGCGGCGGATGGAGCGGGAGTTGAAGCGAGTGGATACGATTGCGCGTGTTCGACGGGCCTTCCATGTGCAGGGCTGGTCGGTGAAGAAGATTGTCCGGGAACTCCACGTGTCGCGCAACACGGTTCGCAAGATTCTGCGTTCCGACGAGACCGATTTTACCTATGAACGAGAGCGGCAACCGCTGCCAAGGATCGGAGCGTGGAAGGCCGAGATCGAGCGGTTTCTGACAGCGAATGAGGGCAAGCCGTCGCGTGAACGGCTAACGCTGATCCGGATTTACGAGGAGGTTCGGGCACTCGGCTACGATGGCAGTTATGACGCGATCCGGCGATATGCCAAGACCTGGGCGAAGAACCGGGGAACCGTGACAGCGGAAGCCTATGTGCCCCTCTATTACGCGCCAGGCGAAGCCTACCAGTTCGACTGGAGCCACGAGATCATTCTGGTCAACGGGGTGACAACGACCGTGAAGGTCGCGCACGTCCGGCTCTGCCACAGCCGGATGATGTTCGCCCGAGCCTATATGCGCGAGAGCCAGGAGATGGTGTTCGATGCCCATGACAAGGCCTTCGCCTTCTTCCGTGGCACCTGCACGCGCGGCATCTACGATAACATGAAGACTGCGGTCGAGGCGGTGTTCGTCGGCAAGGAGCGACAATACAATCGCCGCTTCCTGCAGATGTGCAGCCACTATCTGGTCCATCCCGTTGCCTGCACGCCCGCATCCGGATGGGAGAAGGGACAGGTCGAGAACCAGGTTGGCCTCGTGCGCGAACGCTTCTTCACCCCACGCCTTCGCGTCAAAAGCCTGGAAGAGCTGAACGTCTGGCTGCTCGATAAGTGCATCGCCTACGCCAAGGCACACCGCCATCCCGAGCAAACCGAGCGGATGATCTGGCAGATGTTCGAGGAGGAGCGCGGCAGCCTCGTGCATTACGTCGGCCCGTTCGATGGTTTCCACTGTGTCCCGGCCTCGGTGTCGAAGACCTGCACAGTCCGCTTCGACAACAACAAATACTCTGTCCTCTCAACGGCTGTCGGCCGCCCTGTTGAGGTTCATGCCTATGCCGAGAAGATCGTGATCCGGCAGGATGGCGTGAATGTCGGTGAGCATCCCCGTTGCTTTGGCCGTGGCGAGACGATCTACGATCCTTGGCATTATGTCCCTGTTCTAGCTCGTAAACCTGGTGCTTTGCGCAATGGTGCGCCGTTCCGGGAATGGGTCTTACCCGCAGCGATGGAGAAGGTGCGCCGGCGGCTGAAGAGCGTCCATGATGGTGATCGGCAAATGGTCACCATCCTCGGCTGTGTTCCCACCGACGGTCTGGCGGCTGTCGATGCTGCCTGCCAGGAGGCTTTGGATCACGGCGTCTGCTCGGCCTCGGTGATTATCAACATTCTGGCCCGCAGCCGTGATCCGGCTCCGGCCGCAACCCTGCAAACCCCGGATGCGCTGCGGCTGACCCATGAACCGGTCGCCGACTGCGCACGCTATGACAGCCTCAGGAGGGCAAGCTGATGGAACGTACACAGGTTCTCGAACTGATGAGCACGCTGAAGCTCTATGGAATGCGCAGCGCTTACGACGAGGTCATGGGCAACGGCATCAAACGGCAGCACGAACCGCCGCGCATCGTCGGTGATCTCTTGCAGTCGGAGATCGCCGAGAAGCAGGCCCGCTCCATTCGCTACCAACTCAGCATCGCCAAGCTGCCCCTCGCCAAGGACATCGACGATTTCGACTTCACCGATACGCCGGTCAATGAATCCCTGGTGCGGGAGCTGGCTACCGGCACCTTCGTCGCCGATCAGCGTAACGTCGTCCTCGTCGGTGGCACGGGAACCGGAAAGAGCCATCTCGCCATCGCAATTGCCCGTGCACTGATCCGCAACGGAACACGCGGGCGCTTCTTCAACGTCGTCGATCTGGTCAATCGGTTGGAAACGGAAACGCGCAGCGGCAAGCAAGGGCGGACGGCCGACTATCTCAACCGCCTCGACTTCATCATACTGGATGAACTCGGCTATCTGCCATTTGCCCAGGCAGGCGGGCAACTCCTGTTCCATCTGATCAGCAGGCTCTACGAGCGGACTTCGATCATCGTCACCACAAACCTGGCTTTTGGAGAATGGCCGACAGTGTTCGGTGACGCCAAGATGACGACCGCGCTCCTCGACCGTCTCACTCATCATTGCGAGATTGTCGAAACCGGAAACGAGTCCTGGCGCTTCAAGAACCGCTCTCAAAGCTAAAGCCGAAGACACCCATCACTCGCACTTGGCCTACCCTCTGCAAACCCGGCCAGCGACGGGCAGGCCAAGCGCTGATCTACAGCATATGGGGGGTCAAAATTGGATGCCGATAAGGGGTGAATTTTGGACGCCGATTGACACCGGGCACCTGCGCCGGACCCGCAACGCTAACAACGAGCGTCAGGTTCTGGTGGCGCTGACAGATCAGGGCCGTGCCTTGCAGCACAAGGCAGGCTGCCTCAGCGATACCTTGCTGGCAGCCTCGACGCAGACACCACCGGAACTCGCTGCCTTAAACCAAGACGTGCGGCACCTGCGGGACGCGATCTACCCCCAGATCGGCGGATGGGACGCACCCGCCTGATCTGCAAGAGCAGTCAATGGCCGGCTTAAGCGGTCGGCACAGTCCCGCCGTCGATCACATGTTCGGTGCCAGTAATTGACGACGCCCGGTCCGATGCGAGGAACGCGATCAGGTCGGCGACCTCTTCCGGCTTGGCCGGACGTCCGAGCGGTATGCCACCGAGCGAGTTCATGATCACCTGAACCGCCGCATCGTACTCGATACCGGCCTCCTCAGCGATACGCAGGGCAAGACCATTGGCACCCGGATCGGCGATCCAGCCCGGAGAAACCCGCACAACCCGCACACCCTTCGGAGAAACCTCTTTGGAGATGCTTTTGCTGTAGGTGTTGAGAGCTCCCTTGGCCGAAGCATAGCCGGTAGTCGCCTCCGGTAGCGGAAGGTTTCTCTGGATCGAGGTGACGTGGATGACCACACCGCTTCCCTGAGCGATCATCCCGGGGATAAGAGCGCGATCCAGTCTGACTGCCGGGAAGAAGTTGAGGTTGAACTCTTTCTCCCATTCCTCGTCCGTGAGGGCGGCAAAGCCACCTGAAGGGGCCGAAGAGCCGCCCAGCACGTTCACAAGAATATCGAGGCCGCCGAGTTCTCTCTGCACAGCGTCGACGACGGTCTTTACCCCCGCCGTGGTGGTCAGGTCGGCTTCGACGAACGCCGCTCCGGAGAAGTCAGCAGGCTTCTTACGAGCGGTGGTCAGTACGCTGGCGCCGAGCTCCTTGAACAGCGCCACGGTTGCAGCGCCGGCGCCCGAGGTCCCGCCGGTGATCAGGGCGCGACGGCCCTGCAAGGTGAGAAACTGTGTCATACGGTGATCTCCAGTTCGGCGACCTTGTCGGTCGCGAGGGCGAAGAAGAAGCGCAGATCAATCGGGCTGCCCGGGAAGTCGCCGACGGCATGGGCCGTTACCTGGGTTCTCCCGTTTTCGGTGGCAATGAAGAAGGGTTCCACCGTGTAGCTGTATTGCTGAGCTTCATCAGCCATCCATGCGCGGATGGCATCACGGCCCCGGTGGGTCTTGCCCTTATCTTTCACGACGCCGTTCTCGGTGAATGTGGCAGCGATCGCATCCGGGCTGCCTGTCCGGTCGGCATCGAAATACGCTTCGATGGCCTTGGGTAGATTGATTGTCATTGGTTCCTCCAATCCTGGTCCAGCCTCTGCCAGCTGAGGGCGCCGTCCCCTTAAGAGGTCGATGACGGTAATCTAAGACGAGTTTGTTGACACGATAACTAGGATAAAAGAGGATGTGGAATTACGAAAAGAGGGATAATGACGCGGTCTGTTCTTGTCGATCTGGACGCCGTTCTCAGCATCGCGCGCCTGGGCTCGTTTCGGGCTGCCGCGCTCGAGCTCGGCATGTCCACCACAGCACTCAGTAATTCCATCGCAAAGCTCGAGCAGCGCTTGGCCGTTCGTCTGTTCAACCGAACGACGCGAAGCGTCTCGCTCACCGATGCGGGGAGGACGTTCGTCGAGCGGGTGGGGCCGGCGATGACGGACATCCACGACGCCATGCTTACGGTCCAGTCTCTTCAGGAAACCCCGACGGGCACATTGCGCATCAATGCCTTCGCGACAGCAGCACGCGAGGTGATCGAACCGCTGATATTGTCGTTCATGCAGCGCTACCCTCAGGTGCATATCGATCTGGTCACGGAGGGACGGATCGTTGACATCGTTGCGGCGGGCTTCGACCTGGGCTTGAGGCCGGCCGATCTGGTGCCGACCGACATGATCGCCGTGCCACTTGGTTTGAAGCGAAGCAACGCCGTTGTCGCATCACCAGACTTCCTGCGCATTCATGGCATACCAACCGTACCAGCCGACCTGTACCGGTTTCGCTGCATCCGCGCGCGTATGCCCAACAACGCCTTGTTTCGGTGGAAATTCGAAAAGGACGGGAACGCTGTCCAGATCGATGTGCAAGGCTCGATCACCCTCGACGAATCTAGCCTTGTCAGGATAGCGGCGCAAAATGGAGTGGGCCTGGGATACGTTATGGAGGCGGATGTGCGCGATGATATTGCGGCGGGGAGACTGGTACGCGTTCTTGAGGACTGGACACCCTCATTAGCCCCGCTAGCGCTGTACTACCCTGGCAGGAAGAACCCGCCGGCTGCCTTCAGTGCGTTCATTCAGGCTGCCCGCGATTTTGCAAATGGGGGATAGCCTCGGTATATCGTGTCACCGTGCGCGAGATCACATACTTAGGATCGGCGAGCGTTGCGGCCATTACTAGCGCCTTGAAAGGAATCGAACCGCCGACAGCCAAAAGAATTGGCGTGGGATTCACTCGTCGCCGAGCTCAAAGGGCCATATCTGGGCACCGTGCAGAATGCGCAGAATGCGAACGCGGTCGACTGTCACCGTGTAGGCGGCGATGTAGGGAGTGCGCGGAATTACCAACTCCCGCGTCCCCTCAATTCGACCAGGGCGGCCGCTTTCGGGAAAGTCGAGGAGACGCCGAACTGCATGCGCAATCTCCTCGTCGACGTGCACCGCCGCCTTCGGGTTTTCACTTTCAATGTAGCTGAAGATAGCGTCTCGATCGTCAAGCGCATACTGCGCCCAGACAAGCCTCATCGGTCGCCAGCCCCGGCCTTACGCAGAGCTGCCGCCCGGCGCTCGCGAAAGCGAGCCTCAGCATCCGCATCCTCGTAATCAGGTCGCGTATCCTCGAGAGCCTCCAACACTTTGGCGCGAAACCAGGCATCGTGGGCGTCACTGCTACCGACCATCTCGAGCGGTAATGAGCCTTCGTTCGCCGTTCGCGTCAGAAGGATACGAACAGCATCCGAGACAGTCAGTCCCATGTTTTGCAGGACAGCCGTGGCGCGGTCCTTGATGTCAGCATCAATCCGCGTCTGGACCAGTGCATTTGCAGCCATGAAAAATCTCCTTCACAAGGCCAATGTAATGCACCTGCATGACAAACTCCAGTATCATCGCGAATGGTGAGACTTCGGAGTTTAGCCGCTTCCCTACGATACATTATGCGATCCCGACGCACAGAACGTGAACTTCGGGCGAACAGATCTTTGGCTCGGATGTCAAAAGTCAACAACACAGTAGGTTCATCCTGAAACCCAGGCGACCCGCTGGGCCGATAATTTTACCGTCGATCCGATGCCTACCTGCCGTGCGTCGGCAGGAGAGTTCACCGACAGGGAGTTTCGCACGAAAGTTGCAGTTTCGGTCAGTTTTGTGCGACGAAGACGACCGCGCCGAGCGCAGTGCGTCGCAGCCATCTCCGTCTACCGTATGAGGAACCCAGCCAATTGAGCAACAAGCGCTCCGACATCCAATCCTTGGCACGCCAGCTTTACAGGAAGCATAAAATGGTACTGGATCTCGTCCGGGAGCACGGCACCGACTCGGGCTTTGAGCTCGCGGTTCACCGACTATTTGGTGACAATGATGAGCGCGAGACAATGGTCCGGATTGGGAGCAGCGATTTTGTTTATTTTCGGCTTGCCAAGAGCCATGTGAGCTTTCTGCCTACCAAATGGCAGCAGGGATTGAACAAGACGCAGGGCAAATGGCGCGGCTGTGAAAACTGGTGGGCAGGCTATCCGTTGATCGTTTGGGCCGAGCTACGCACTGGTGATAATGGCATCACTGGGCATCTTAAATTGAATGCGGAAGTCGGCCCGATTGCAGATCACAAATTCCGCAAGACCATGATCGACGCGATCAAGGCGGCTGCATCCGGGAAAGGTTTGGACCGGATCGAGTTCCCCGCCGGCGCATCTGACAAGGGGCGTCTCTATTCGCGGTTCCTTCGGAAAAACACGATCGCTTTGAATGACACCCGCGACGCGGACGAAATGTCGAAGAAGCTGGCTGAGCTAATCGCTGAATTCGAACCGGAGTTCGAATTGGTCGCGAGTGTCATTGCGCAACTCCCCTGCTCTAACGATCCGTCACGCTGACAAGCGGGCGGTGCGCAAAGCAGCATTGCCTGATCAGTGTCGAAATTTACGAAGGCAGCGGCAAAAAGGATCACCGCAGGTCGTCGATCATCCGCCTTGCAACGCACGCCGTCACGGACCCGAAATCGTCGTTAACCCTTTATTAACCAATTACAGCGCAAGAAGATTAACGAAACGCTCGGCGTGGCTGTTGCCTTTGACGTCATTCGAGCTGCCCTGAGCATCGAATTGTCTCGTTCTCAGGGGACGGTCTCGCCATTATGGCGGGCACCCTTGTGGTTAACCGTTGAAAGTGTCCCAACTCGCTAGCCTCTTCGTGCCGGTCTTCATCGAAGCCCGGGGGCTGGCCCATATCCACGGGGCTTTTAACGTGACCAGCATTTTGACGAATACGGCGGCAATGGCCGCGCTTCAGACGTTGCGGACGATCGGCACAGGCATGGCCGAAACCCAGCAGCAAGTAAGTTCGGGGCTTCGGGTGCAGACCGCCTCGGACAACGCGGCCTATTGGTCGATATCGACAACCATGCGCTCGGACAACAAGGCGATTTCGGCCGTCGCCGATGCGCTCGGCCTCAGCGCCGCGAAGGTCGACGTAGCCTACACCGCGATCGAGGCGGTCATCGACGTCCTGTCGGAATTCAAGAACAAGCTCATCGCGGCCAAGGAGCCGGGCGTCGATGCCGCGAAGATCCAGGCGGAGCTCGTGCAATTGAAGGGCCAGCTCGTCAGCGTCTCGCGATCGGCGAGCTTCAACGGTGTGAATTGGCTCGACACGGACATCGCCAACATCAACGACAGCGACCTGAACAAAGTGTCGCTCACCTCGTCCTTCATTCGGTCCCAGGACGGCGTCACGATTGGCAAGACGGACTTTCATTTGTCGGAAATTGCGCTGTTCAACAAGAGTAGCGGCGGCCTCCTGCAGGCCGATACGCGCAAGATGCTCACCCTCGGTGGGATCAGGAACTACGACACTTACATGGATGCTCAGGGCGTTATCCACATGGATACGACCAACACCGTAAATGGCGTGCGCGCAGTAAAGGACTTCAACTTTACCGGACCGCTGAGCTTTGGCGCGAGCGACACAATCAGTTTCGACATCACCGTTGACGCCGACAATCCCGCCGATGTGGACGCCCCGCACCATCCCGGCAAGACCACGCAAATCGTCATCGACCGCACCATGGTCGACACCTTTTTTCCCGCCGCGAACGGCGTGATCTCCAGCTATACGCAATATGCGTCGCTGTTGAACCACGCGCTGTCCCAAGCGAATTCCGGAGCTTCCGCCACCACCTATGTCGACAACAACGGCAATCCGATCATCAACAAAATAGGCATCCAGACGCAGGAGAATTCGGGGCTGGACGGGTCATCGGTCGAAATCAGTAACTTCGCCAGCGATGTCGGGTCAGGCGGCATGTCCAACTCCCTGCATTACGGCACCCGCGGTTCCGGCATGTCGCTCGCCTTTGCGCCTTTCGAGGTCTACAAGGACGGCGACAATCTTGATGGCGTGAAACTCAGCTTCAGCTTCAGCGTCAATGGCGCGCCGACCACGGATCACGTTTTCGACCGCACCCATGTCAATCAACTGCTTGGAAAGACGAACGGCAAGATCGAAACCTCTGGCGAAATGGTCACCTTGCTGCAATCGTTGATCAGCGCCGACTGGCCGGACGTCATCATCGAGGCAACGGGTCCCTCCGCGATCTCCGTCCGTTCGGACAAGGCGGTCGATCGTCTGTCGGGTGCCAGGACATCCATCGGCTTCACCGGCATCTCGGTCAACATCGAGCCGCTCGCCGAACAAAACGTCCTGGACATCGACATCGTCGCCAATCCGCAGAAGCTGGACATCTACATCGGTTACCTCGAGGTCGTGAGCGCCGACGTGATCGATGCCGGCGCCACGCTCGGGGCGCTCAAGAACCGCATCGATATGCAGGAGAACTTTGCACAGACCCTCATGGATACCATCGACAAGGGCGTAGGCCGCCTGGTCGATGCCGACATGAACGAGGCCTCGACTAGGCTCAAGGCGCTGCAGGCGCAGGAACAGCTTGCCATTCAAGCCCTTCAGATTGCGAATTCCGATGCCGGAAACATCCTGCAACTGTTCCGGTGATCTCACGCTGGATCCGGCTTTCTTTGGCAGCCTGTTTTGCGATACAACCCTCGCGTTCGCATCGCATACCCGCCGCATCAGGAACTCCAATGAACGCGCCTGCCCACTCCAGCACGACGGCAATTGCCGCCGTGCTGACGATCTACACAGTTTCCGTAACCTTGCCCGCACACGCCCTCGACAAGGTCCGCTTCGGCACCGACTGGCTGGCCGAGGCTGATCATGGCGGGTTCTACCAGGCGCTCGCCGACGGCACTTATGCCAAGTATGGCCTCGACGTAGAAATCCTACAGGGCGGCCCTGGCGCCCACAATCGCGCGCTCCTTCTGACCGGCAAGCTGGACTTTTATCTCGGCACCCAGCAGGAGCAACTCGTCGGCCTCGAGCAAGGCATTCCCCTCGTCGATGTTGCCGCCTTCTATCAAAAGAACGCTCAGGTCATTCTGGCTCATCCTGGCGCCGGCATTGAAAAGTTCGAGGATCTTGCAACCCTCGAAACCATCTTCATGACGCATGGCGGATTTGGCACGTATTTCGAATGGATGAAGGCGAATTTCTCGGGCTTCCGCGACGAGCAGTTCAAGCCCTATAATTTCAGTCCCGCCCCGTTTCTCGCCGATAAAGGATCCGCGCAGCAGGGATTGATCACCGCAGAACCCTACGAAATCCAAAAGCAAACGGGCAAGGAACCGAGGATCTTCCTGCTCGCCGACAGCGGGTACAAGCCTTACGCAACGATGATCACCGCGCAGCAGAGCCTGATCGACACGAGACCCGACCTCGTCCAACGCTTTGTCGATGCCTCCATCGAGGGCTGGTACAACTATCTCTACCGGGACAATGGGGCGGCAAACGCGCTGATCAAAAAAGAAAATCCCGAGATGAGCGACGGCCAGATCGACTACGCCATCAACAAGATGAAGCAATATGGGATCGTCGATTCCGGCGACGCACTCGACAAAGGCATCGGTTGCCTGACTGCCGAACGTTACAAAGCGCTGTTCGACGAGTTGGTAAAAGTGAAACTGCTGGAGCCTGATACGGACCACACCAGGGCCTTCGATACGCGCTTTTCCTGCAAGCGCGTCGGCATGTCGCTCAAGGATTAGCCGCTAGACATCCGTCAGTCTGGTCGTCGGTTTCCCGCGCCAAAACATTAGGGCTGCTCGCTCTCGTGCCAACGGCGAAGGGCGAGTTTCGAAAGCAGGGACGTGAGGCCAAATATTGCGACGCCGAGCAGGGCGAGCAGGACGAGACATGCAAAGAGGCGCGGCATGTTCAGCCGGTATTGCGCTTCCAGCAGCCGAAAGGCCAGACCCGCGTTGTCACCGGCTTGCCCGGCCGCAAACTCTCCGACAACCGCCGCCACCAGGGCAAGCCCGCCACCGATCTTAAGACCTGAAAAAAAGCCCGGCAATGCCGATGGCAGTTTCAAGTAAAGGAGGGTCTGCCAACCGGACGCACTGTATGTTTTCAGCAGATCCGCATGGTTTCGATCGGCACTCTTCAAGCCTTGCAGCGTGTTGAACATGACGGGGAAGAAGGTGACGAGGAATGCACATGTCAACTGCGCCGTCCACGGTGTCGGCGCGTAGATCAGGATCAACGGCGCTATCGCCACGATGGGCGTCACCTGCAAGGTGACCAGGACAGGCGAAAGCAATCTCTCGATCCATCGCGACTGCGCCAGCACCACGGCCGCGCCTCCACCCCCGACGATCGCAAGGGTGAGCGCAGTCAAAGTCGTTTGCACGGTCACAAGGAGCGCCGGCGCCAAGAGGTGCCAATCCGTTAGAATCGCCAAAGCGACGGTGTCCGGCCTCGGCACGATGTACGCAGGAACGCCAGACAGCTCGACGTAGGCTGCCCAACTCGCGATCATCGCGCATGCGCCAACAACATGCGCAAGGGTGCGAGACGACAAGATGTCGAGCAATCTCTTCAATTTGCCTCTACCTCGGACCTTCAGCAGCATCGCTGCGAACCGCAGCAATTGATCGGATCCCTTACCGAGGCTAAGTTTCTCGAACCTTGCTCCGCGACACGAGACTGTCGGTGTGAACTGAGGCCGTGCGTTCGCACTGAGCATGGCAGGCCGTCCCAGTCGATATATTATGCGATCATTTTAGCCTAGAACGTCAACATCCGCAGAACAGCCCAGCGCAAAAGGTTTCCTTCGACCCGAAGCGAACCTCAATTGGTTGTGCGAGGACCACAGGTTTGCGCCCCCATGCACGAACCCGCTTCGCGGGAGGGCGTGCGCGGTGAGGTTGGTGTGATTATCTGAAGTTCTAGGCAGGCTGTTGGTGTTGCCTGACCATGGC
>NZ_JBNDIU010000052.1:0-14303 GCF_050434565.1 Ensifer sp. 4252 | reverse complement strand
CGCTGAACCCATCGCAAAACCTCCGGTTTGCACCAGAGATTCAGATTCATCGCAGTTTGGGAAGCCCGTGAGTCGAAGTCAGTGAGGTGCCGTATAAGAGTTGAATAGCCCCCCGATCTGCGAACGCTCTCTTCCTCAACGCCTGAGGCGGGAACCTGTCGCTAATCCAAGAGGCAAGCATCACAGAGATTTTTGTCTAGAGATTTTTTGTCTGCATCTTGGCTTCGAAGGAATTCGATTGAAGGCAAATCTGGATTCGAGAGAGCGACGAGAAAATCAATTGCGATAATCGTATTGGGTTGATGGCTCAGGCTATCAATCAAGCTACCTTCCTGCCCCCAAGAAATCAGCGCCGGCGTCAAGCTTTGAATCGCGACGGCGAAAAGGGGGTTTCATCAAGGAGGGGTTTCTCTCCGGTCATCATCTCCCCAATAAGCCGTCCGCTTAGCGCGCTTAGTGTCAACCCGGAATGGGCATGTCCAAACGAGAACCACAGATTGTCATGGTGCGGCGATCGACCAATAATCGGTTTCATGTCCGGCGTGCAGGGCCTCGAGCCCATCCAGGGTTCTGGATCGAGCCTATGTTCGATCGGAAAGATCTTTCGCGCGGCCGCCTCAGCACGATCCAACTGTATCGGCGATTTTGGCTTGTCTCGCAATGCAAACTCTACGCCTGTCGTCAGGCGTATGCCACGCGACATGGGGGCAAGAAAATAACCTGCTTCAGCGTCGAGAACCCAATTGTTAAGAACTGCATCGCCCGCCGCCGAGTAATGCATATGATAACCGCGCTTTGTGCCAAGAGGGTATTTATAACCTAGCCGGCGCGTAACTGTATCTGTCCAAGGACCAAGCGCCAATAGCGCCTCCTCCCCTTCGATCGGGCCATCGTCGGTGCGAATTCTCCACCCCGAACCAGAGTGGGCAAGCGACGTTGCGTTGCCTATGACAAACCTGCCGCCAATGCTCCTGAAGTAGTTGTAATACGCCGTCGTAAGCGCATGCGGGTCAAGTACCGACCACGGATCGACCCAATGCACTGCGCCACTGAAGGCACCGTGCAAATGTGGCTCGATTGAGCGAATGGCGGCTGCATCAAGGGCATTATACTCGAGGCCAACAAGACCGCTCCATCGTTCTGCCTCTTTGAACTCGGCATCTCTTTTGCGGGCTGTTCGAAAGAGCTTCACCCAGCCGTTCTTCTGAACAAGATGCTCTGCCTTCGCGGCGTGGATGAGGTTGCTATGCTCGGCGTGCAGATGTGCGAATAGCGGCAAATAAGTTTCGACAACAGCACGATATCGCTTAGGCTTGGAGTGCCACCAATAGCGCGCCATGAAATCCATTTGCTTTAGGAGTCCGCTAAGCTGATAGCGAACATCGATCTGATTGTTGAGCGCGTATCGCAGCAACATGCCGATCTTCTGAGGAAACCCGTACGGCACGAGCTTGTTCTCGATCAAACCCGCATTGCCGTAGGATGTCGCTTTCCCCGGTGTAGTTCGATCAACGAGGACGACCTGGCGGCCCCGCATTTGAAGATGGATCGCACTGCACACTCCAATAATTCCGGCACCGACGACGAGCGTTTCTTTCGTCATTGTTCTCGCGTTCCTTCCTTGGGTAGAGCCGATTGCCACGAATTATTGGGTCAGAGGGCGATGGCAGATTGACGGTTTTTCAGAGCGTCGATCTGCCATGCCCGCGGTATGACGCCAGCCCTACGTGCGCACCTTGGGAGAGATGACTACAAGCATGCTCTTTCATTGGGGAAGCGGCATCCCGATCCCCTTGGCCAGCGCACGCTCGTGTATCAGCATCGCAATCGCAAGATCTGCTACCGCCGATCCGCTGCTGAAAAGCATGACCCGTTCCTGTGGTCCTTTGCGACCTTTATGACGGCCGCCGACCAAATCGACCAGCGTTGCGCCCGCATGATCGAGGGACGGAACGAAATTTCCAGGCTTGGCGTAATGCTTCATCGTTTCCTCATCGACTACTGTAAGGTCTAGCTGTTTCAGCCCCGCGTGTATCCACGGACGACCCAAGTCAATGGCAGCGACGAAGGCGCCTGGGCGGATCCAGGCTGCATCAATGAAGGGCTCGAAATTCCGCCTAAGCGGGACTGTCGTGACGACGACGTCGCTCTGCGATACGACCTCCCGAACACTCTTCTCGATGGGCTCAAATCCCAATGCCCGGCAACGCTCTGCGAAGCCCGCGCTTATGGGGCCGGGTCCACTGTTCACGTAGACATTTCGTAGGAAGGGCAACAGGTCGGCCAAGGCCGCAAGATGCCCCTCGGCCTGGATGCCCGCGCCCACGAAACCAATGGCCTCGCTGTCTTTAGATGCAAGGAAATCTGCGGCGACGGCCGTCATGCCGGCGGTTCGTAAAGCCGTCGCATGCCGAGCGTCCATGAGGCAGCGCAGCTGTCCGCTCGGAGCATCGGAGAGGAGAATGCTCGCGTTGATATTGACAGCTGTGGCGCCACCGCGGGGGACCATCCCCACCCATTTCAACGCCGCACAGCCTCGTTCGGTGTCCACTGCGGCCAAACTCTGGAACGCATGCCCCTCATCGAGGAAGATCGAGCTCTTGGGCTCGCAGCGCACCTTTTTGACAGCGTATAGCCTGAAAGTATCTTTGATAGCCTGTCGCACACTACGAACATCAAGATCGAGTGCCGTGACGTCTACATCGGTGAGGTATAGAAGCTGTGGGTGAGCTGACATTCGATTTTACCGCCATGAGATATTGCGTGTTAATAAGTAGTGTGCACGCAGAGGTCCGGAGCACCGATCATGTCGAGGTCCATTGGATCTTCACGAAGTGTTGCGACAACTCCTGCGCTCGGCCGTAACGGGAAGATCGGCTGACCGTCTGCCGCGCATAAGGCGACGACAGCCGCCACCTCTGCCGTACTGGCGGGAGATCTGACAGCATGCGCCGTGCCAGATCGGCGCTGCCGCCGATCGGTCAGGTACGGAGCCATCTGTTCGGGCTGGATATGCAGACCTCTCTTGCCGACGATCTTAAGCGTTCGAGGATGTCGCCCTCCCGCCTGTGCGATGAGCTCGCTCGCGACGTCAACGAACTCGATCATTTGAGCGACAGGCAGCGACAGAGGCAGACAGGCCACTCAGTTGATCTCTTGCTCGCTGCATCTAGATCCTCTTGTAGAGCGGGGCGTAGTGCGATTGCCGTGAACCAAATCGAGCGTTCGCCATTATGTCGCTGGCGTTGCAGTTATTATTACAATGCGATAACTTTTATTGCATAATGAACGTAGCACGCACTTCCGCCGTTGTCAAGGATCGAGCGTTTACGGCGCTTTCCTCGGTAGTCTGCAGCTGTCGCCACGGATTGTGATGACGTGGCTGTGGTTCAGCAACCGATCGAGGATAGCAGTTGCCACGACGGGATCGCCAAACACCGTCCCCCACTCTCCGACACTGCGGTTGGAGGTGACGAGCATTGCACCCCGTTATAGCGCCGGGACACGAGCTAAACGAGCGTACCAAGCGCCGGCAGCAACGCTGCCAGAGCCTGTTCGCGCGCGGTTTGACCGGTTAAAAGCCTCGTCTCGGAGGATCAGCATCGCGCGACGGCAAACGGCCGGGATCCGGGAAGCCTAGGCCCGGCAAACCGCTCCGCTTGACCGAGGGATCGCAACAGGAGCGACCACCCGCGCCCAGCCGTCGAGCACAAGCGCTCTCACCTGCCCTGCCTGACCAGCGACCGAGCGATATCGATGATGTCGTCTCTGGCGGCGGTTGGGTCATCCTTACTCCAGGCGACCCCAAGTCCGATCCGGAAGTCGACACCCCTTGCACCTTCCTGAGCTCGAAATTGCGGTTGGGAAGATCCAGCGTCCATTCCGGCGCAAAGCCGATGCCAAGACCGGCCGATACAAGTGACACCAGCGAGAAGGTGTCGTCGCATGTGTAGGCAACGTTCTTCGACAGATCGTGCTCCTCGAACTTTTCGGTGAAATAGCGCTTAGTGAAAGAGAGGTTCTGGCGTGAGAACGAGATGGTCTTCTCACCCTTCAGATCCTCGATACCGATCTCGCCTCTAGCAAGCAGCGCGCTGTTCTTCTCCACCGCCAGAAGGTAGCGCTCATGCGCGATCGAATAAAACCGGAGCGAGCCGATGTTTTCGACCGGGCGGATGAAGCCGAGATTGATCTGGCCGTTCTCCAGCCCACGGATGATGTCGTTGGTCGAGCCGCTGGATATATGCAACTCGATATCGGGATATTTTCTACCGATGCGCGCCAGGAAGACCGGCAGCAGACCGATCGTTGCCGGATACCTGATAGAGACGATCGACTCTTTCGGCGCAGCAGAAGCCGACTGCGCATCTCTCACGTTGAAAGGAATCGAACCATAGCTCCAAATCATTCGTGCTCGCAGGGAGCCGGTGATTGATGGAGATCCCCGGCGACCATTCTATAGAGTAGCGGGTCCTGAGAATTATCAGGTACGGGCTCGATCTCGGGTTCCGGCTGCTGATAGCGGCCCGAGAACGGCCCTGTTGAGTTGGCCCTCCTACGGACGGCTCCAATACCATGCCTCTCATAAATCCTGTTACTGCCACTATCCAAATTGCAGCTATGCTTTCGCCATTGGCATCGCCCCTTTTACTCTGATACTGCAGCGATTTTCGGCGTCGGCGATGGAACGGCCCCCCCCCGGCAGTCATGTTATGCCGTGGAGTTCGAGGGCTGGGGTGGGGATCGGTGAGCGACGAACGCGACTTTTACATGGACGGAAAGGCATTCAACGAACTCGCCATGAACTGGGAGATGGCCAGTTCGCTATGCTTTTCAGATGACGATCTCTTTAAACGAAGGATTGCGGATGCCCATCCTATCGTCCGGGAAAAAGCCCTCGAATGGTATGATGACGAAGATACCGTTCTTCACTACCTCTACGCGCCAGCTGAGAAAGTTCGCCGTCGCATGGAGGTTCAAGGCTATACTGCAAAAAGGTGCAGGGCCTTGTGGGAACGGGAATATGCCAGTCATATCGCTCACGCCGAAGAACACTTTGCTGGCCGTTCTCCGGAATTTGAACAGGAGATTGCTGCCCAGAAGGGCCTTTCATTCGAGGAATGGGAAGCGCGGGAATCACGGGGAGGACTAGAGCAAGCCATAAAGTGGGGTGGGCTCCACCTGTTCAGCTTCACGGATATGTTCGCCGCTTTGGCGATCGCGATCGACGTCTACAACCCCGAAGCGATTTGGACTGACTTCACGTCAATATACGATTTCGATCCTGACCTGACGCTTCATGCCAACCTTGCTCGTCAACCCAGCGATCTCGACCTCGATTTTATCGAGCCCACCGGCACGGTGCTGATACTGACTGAGGGGGCCTCTGACACCAAGATTTTGTCGAGCGCCCTGAAAGCGATGTATCCGGAGTTTGCTGATTTGTATGAATTCGTCGACTTCGAGGAGTTCAAAATCGAAGGCGGCGTATCGATGGTGACGAAAACCATCAAGGCTTTCGCCGGAGTGCGAATGGCACAACGGACGATAGGGCTGTTCGACAACGATGCGGCGGGTTGGGAGCAAGCGGTCATCTTGGACCGTCTGCCCAAGCTGCCCCCATCGATCCGGACAATGCTCCTACCTGATGTGGAGATCGGACGAAGCTATCCGACAATGGGGCCAGAGGGCCTGAGGGATATGGACGTGAACGGCTCGGCGTGCTCGATCGAACTTTTCCTCGGCCGAGAGGCTCTATCAGATGAAAACGGAAATCTCCGACCAATTCGTTGGTCGAGCTGGAACAAGGCCGCCAACCGCTACCAGGGCGAACTCGAAAACAAGAACGCGGCTACCATCCACTTCGTCAATGTCATGAAAGCGGGCGGTGACCCAATGGCACTGCGAGCTGCGTTTCCAGAGATGGACGGTCTGTTGAACGCGTTGTTCCGAGCGTTCCACTAGTTCGGAAGCCCCCGATCTTTCAGATCATCCCCGGTAGAGATCAGCAATATGGCGATTGAATTCCCCCTTCAGATACTAAAATCGGTTTGGGTGAATCGCCCCGACGGGCGGTGGTCCATAGACAACGTTAAAGGGCTTACCCTCGCCTCGAAGGCTGAGGACGATCAGCGGTATTTTCTTTTGCAGGGCAACGTCGAGGTTTTGACGAACAGCCCGAATGGCCGATTTGACGACGTTCTCTCCCTCTTTGGAACCACTGAATTCTTGATGCAGCAGAGCATCGTTCCCGTGGTGGCGTGGCTGGAAGGTGAAAGCGCGATCCGATGCATAGGAACTGCATCCATAATTAGCTGCACAGGCTACCTGATCACAGCTGCACATGTGCTGCTTGATCCTTTGGAAGCGGGCTATGGGGCAGTGCGTGTCGGCCGAGTAGTACAGCATCGCGACGATCTGAATTTCGGGGTCTTTATACCCTATTGGATGCAAGGCAGAGGGAGTTATTTGCAAAAGGCATTTAGGTTCTTTCCTTTCGAAAAAATGTGGGCTTGGGGCGATTGGAAGCAAAGTCCGCTGCTGTACGAAGATGACCGATGGGAGCATCTCACCGATGTCGCAGTTTGTAAGATACCCCGGATGCCGGGCGGCCAAGCTCATCAGCCGCTGAACATGTCTCTGAACCCGTTCACGCCGGGGGAGGATGCATACGCACTCGGGTATGCCGAAATGCCGGACATTGAGATCAATCCAGCCACGGGGCGGATTGTTGATAACGATTTTCGGCTGAACCTCTTCGTAACTGCCGGTAATATCCTACAAACGTTCCCCCAGAACCACATTGCGAAGGAAGTCTCAACTCCTGGCCCCTGCTTCGATTTCAATGCCCGAGTACCAGGCAAGATGAGCGGCGCCCCCGTTTTTGGTGCAAGGGGCGCAGTCATGCGTGGTGTTGTAAGCCGGAGCTTCTCGGGAGAGGAGCATGCCTACGGCTCGATGCTAGGCCCGGCGATGGACCTGCCGATGGATGAACCAGAGGTTCAAGGTCGCTCCCTGCGGAGTTTGCTGCAGGAAGGAAATGAGGGGATGGCTCAAGTCCAGGGCGTTGGGCTCTAGCGTCTTCCGTGAAGGCATCGAGGTTCTGGGACACCGTTAGCTTCTGGATCGCCTACCAGACTTTTCAGGTCTTTAGAGCGCGGAGATAGGTAGCCGTCTTGCCGTTCCTTTGGGACCATGTAAGAACACCTGAAGTTGAAATTCTTTCCTAGAGTCGAACTTGGCCAACGAACTGAGAGCGCTCGACAAGCCGACCAAGTGGCCGGGCGCAAACGCACGGCTACTCTCTCCCGGCGTCGGTTTACCGGTTAAGCCGATCGATCGACTGGCGCTGTTCAGCGCGGACGATTTCGAGCGTTTCGTTCTTGAGTGGGCAGACGACTACCTGGCGAAAAATGTCCCAGACGTCACTGATGTCCAGCAGAGGGGCGGCTCAGGTGACAAGGGCCGCGACATAGTAGTTTGGTTCGGTCAACCTGGCTCTCCGGACCGGTACTGGCACCTGTATCAGTGTAAGCGATACAGCACCGCACTTGGCCAAGGGAAGGCAGTCGCCGAGATCGGCAAGGTGCTGTATTTCGTATGGCGAGGCGATTTCTCGCTTCCAAAGGGATACTGGTTCGTGACCCGAAAAGGTGTCACGAACGACCTCCAGGACTTAATTGACCACAACAAACTCGGCACGTACCTAATCGAAAACTGGGACGAACATTGCGCCGGCAGCATCGTCTCGAAAAAGAAAATTGAGTTGGAAGGCGACTTTCTAAAATTCGTCCGGGCCATCGACTTTTCGCTCATCCGGGTCAAGCAACCTCTTGAGATCCTCAGCGAGCATGCTCAGACTAAGTACCACAAGTTCGTCTTCGGTGCACCGCTAGTGGATCGCCCGAAGCCGACACTCCCTCCGTCGGTGATCGACGCGAAGGAACAAGGGTACGTCCGGCAGCTTTACGACGTCATCGGAGAACTGACGGGCACGGACGTTCAGAAAGAATCCGACTTCGAAGGTCACAAAAAGTCCTCGCTTCTATTCAAGCGATCGCGCGCGTCATTTTACAGCGCCGAGGGCCTGAAGGAGCTGGCGCGCGACCAGATGGACGACGTGAAGTATTTTGACGACCTGCTCGAACGCTTCGAAACCGGTCTCTATTATACATTTTCCGGGCCGACGCCGAATGGTTACGAGCGCTTGAGCGCCACAGTGAAGGCCGCACAGCTTCAGCAGATCGACGGGCACGTTCTCAGAGACCACATGTCTCCGCTCGACCGTGAAGGCGTTTGCCACCATCTCGCCAATTCTGGAGCAGTCACATGGTGCGACGATGAGTGACCGTCAGCCGCACCCGCCCAGGCTTCCCCGCGGGCGTCTTTTCAACACCCCGTTCGAGTGCGGCTTCCGTCTCTTGTTCGTCCTGTCTGCGAGCAGGCCTTCCAGCTACGACGTCCAGCGCCTGATCAGCTACGACTACCTACTGGTGCATTCCGGCGACGCTTCCGATGTATACGACAGCCTTCACCCTGCGGTACCGAACCGTGGGAACGAGTGGGTCGTCAAACGCGACGTCGTGCAGGCCGGACTGCAACTCATGTTCTCCCGCGAACTGATCGAGAAACGCCTTACCGATCAGGGCATTCTGTTCGCTGGGACCGAGCTGACCACGGCCTTCATCAATCTGCTTCGGACGCCATACGCAGAAGCACTGCGTGAACGTTCTGTGTGGCTGGCCAATGAATTCGACAGCTACTCCAATTCCGAACTTCAGCAGTTCATGACCGATCGCGTGGGCGTTTGGGGGGCAGAATTCGAAACCATGTCGGCAATCAAGGACCTCGAGCTTTAATGGCCAGAATAGTCGAAATTCGTCTGACGGGAGACGGCCTGGAAGACGCATACATCCGCTTCGGACGCGGCCCGAACGTTGTAACGGGCGATTCCGACACTGGCAAAAGCTACTTGCTTCGCCTGATCGACTACGTACTGGGCGCTAGAGAACTGTCCAAGGTCATCGATGAAGCGAATGGATACTCGACGGCTTGGCTGGAATTCGCCAACGAGAGCGGCAAGTCGCTCACTCTCGAACGGCACGTCGCCGGCGGGAACGTGCGAGCCTACCCCAGGAACATCGTAGATGTTCTAGCGGAGATCAGAAGCGCCAGTTCCGGTGATCAGCCGGGCGTCCCGGCAGACGTGGAAGACCTCTTGTGGAGGCGGCAGGGTAAGTCGATCGGGCCCGACGTTACTTCTAAGGTGTTCCCATTTTTCGGAATACCCGAGAATGTGCTCGTGCGGGAGAATGCCGATGGGAGCACCCAACGGCTTTCTATCCGGACCTTGCTTCCAATCGTTCTTGTCGATGAGGAGTCCATCATCACCGAGGGTTCACCGATACTTCGGGGTGGGTTCTCGCAGACACCAGAAAAGCGGATGTTCTCCTACATTCTCACGGGGAAGGATGACCGCGGGATCGTTGAGCGAGAATCCCGCGAAATTGTCTCGGCGCGGGTGCAGGCCCAACGCGATCTGATCGACGAACTGCTCGTGCCCTTGAACAACCGCCTCAAAGATCGTGTCGAAAGCGAGGAGGAAGAGTCCATAGACCGTCTGGAAAACACGATCGGGTCCTTATCTGACACCCTGGCCGCCAATTCCGACGAGCGGTCTCGTCTCCGCCAGAGCCGGAACGAGAACTACCATCTCGTTCTGAAATCCGAGACCCAGATCGCCGCTGTCGATGGACTGCTCACACGCTATCGCCTCCTCGATGAGCGATACGCCTCCGATCTCCAGCGTCTCGACTTCATTGCCGAAACCTCTCACTACTACGACGCTCTTCAGGAAAGCGTCTGCCCAATGTGCGGTCAGGCGTTTGGCGGAGAAGATCATCGTCACGCTGACGCCAGCTTCAAGGCGGAAGAGGTCCATACCTCGGCAAGCGCCGAAGCAGCTAAGATCCGAGGATTGCAGGCCGATCTGAAGTCGACGATCTCTGATTTGGTCGAGCGCGACGTGTACTGGAGGGGTCAGCAGGAAAGAGCCTCCCGCGCGCTGGAGACCATCGATCGTCAGCTTGACAGTGTCCTAACGCCGGCGCGCGCCACAGTTAGGAACTCGCTGAACGAACTGGTGCAGAAGCGTCTTAAGCTTGAAACGGCACGCGCCGATCGGCTCGAGGCGACGCGTCTCGCCGAGCTGAAGGCAAAGCTTGAACAGGAACTTTCCGAGCCAGCCCCAAAATCGACGTGGGCGGGCCTGGATCCGATGGCGGTGACAGACCTGTGCCGGGAGATCGAAGGCGTCCTCAAGGAGTGGTCCTGGAAGGACGACGTCCGCGTCGAATTCCAGGAGGATCGATACGACATCAAGGTCAACGGGAAGCTCCGTCGATCGCACGGAAAAGGATTCCGCGCTGTTATGCATGCGGCTTTGACTATCGCAATCCTCCGCTATTGCACGAAGAATGGGAAGCCTCATCCGGGGTTTGTCGTCTTAGATTCCCCACTAACCACGGTCAAGCAACGCAGCGGCCAGCCGGCGGTCGAGGCGGCGGAAAAGGATAGAATCCTTCCCTCGATCGAACCCAGTTTTTGGAAGAGCATAGCGAAGACCGACGCCTCCGTTCAGGTGATCGTTCTCGACAACAAGGAACCACCCCAGGAACTCGCGGACGATCTGAACGTCCAGTTGTTCGTCGGTCCCGAGGCCGAACCAGGTCAGCGTGCTGGGTTCATACCACCGAAAAAATAAGCCAAAAGCAGGAACCCCTAGCCTGCCATTTCTAATCGTATTCCCGAGGAATGGACTGGCTCCGACGGACGGCTTTGCGAGTTCAGCAAAACCATACGGGGCCACCGTTGAGCCAAGGCGCGTCTTCCCAGAGGCACAGGTTTCATCGGCACAGCATCGCTGACAACATCCTGTGCACAACGCCCGATTTAGAACCGCCCACAATTACCAGCAGCCGAGCATCAAGTGTACTTTCAGTCATCTGTTGGGGGATATTGCTCGTGACCGACCTGTATGTTGCCAAAGCGCCGGACAAAACCATTCTCGACATGCTGACCGAGCTGAAGGAAAAATTCGGTTCCTCACATACGAGCGTTGATCTTGGCGGTGTGCCTCTGGGAGAGGGTGAACACGAGCTGCTGCGAAATAAGAGGGGACCGACGTTCCTTATAAACTCGTTTTCCTTCAATCCGGGTGAAAACAACTTCAATGTGAGCATGAATCGCGGCAATGTTCTGCCCAGCCTCAACCCTGCCTATCACGACGTGATTAAGTTCGACCCGGCGAACGGCCGGGTAAATGTTACGCAATTGCTGGACGTGGAAGAGGTTCTTCACCGCCATTTGACCTTCCCGAAGGCCGGCGATGCAAAGGGACTAGCTGAGAGGACCCTCGGCATCATCGACCGCGAGACCGCTTCGCTCGCCCAACTTCATCACACCATGTTGGAGAACGCGGAAGAGCTTCGTATCAGCTACGAGGAAGACGCCGCCGAGCGCCGGAAGAAATTCGAGGACCGACAGCTTCTAGCCGAAGAGGAAATCCGGAAGCGGCAAGCTGAGTCGCTTGAACGCATCAACACCGAGAAGGCTGCGTTGGATGAGAAGATCAGAGAATTCGACCAGTCGGACCACATGTTCGCGCGCCGCAAGCTGCGGGAGGATATTACGACTCAAGTCCAAGGGTTCCTGCTGCGTCCTCCCAGTTCGAAACAGTCGCTTCTGAAGTTAAGTTTTCTGATGTGGATCTGCATTGGCGGCGCCATATTATCGGGCGGAGCGGCATTCTACACGTTCCAGTCCTTTGTATCCCTCACTCAAGAACGAAGCCAACTCGCCTCCGACTTGCTTGCCGTGATCGAGCGCACGTCTACCGCATCACAACAGGCGGCGCAGACCAGTAGGGTGGGGGAGCCGACAGAAAATAGGGCGACGGACATTGGCATCGTTCCCGAAACTCTCGCACCAAAACTGCCGGACAATTCAATTTTGCTTTGGATGCTCGCTCTTCGCGGCCTGCTGTTGTCGGGCGTCGCGGTGGGCTTCATCGCATACCTGGTCGCGTTCCTGCGCCGATCTTACGACAGCGAAGTTCGAACGATGCAAGAGCTTCAGCGGTATGGAATGGACATCAATCGCGCGAGTTGGGTCATTGAAACCGCCATGGAGATGACCAACAAAGAAGGCGCTCAGCTTCCCGAGAAGTGGGTTGAAGGCGCCTGCGCTGGCCTCTTCCAGTCGGGCGGGAAAGGTGAAGGAGAGGTCAGCTCCCTTGCCGCCCTTGGCGCTGTCATGGGGCTCGGGCCCGAGGTGAGTGTCGGCCCGGGTGGGGCGACACTCAAATTGCCGCCGAAGGCGGCGAAAAAGGCGGCTAATGATGCCGAGTAATCCTCAGACCTTCCCTCGTATCCGGCTTTTGAACCGGGAATTCTCCGCGTGACTTTGGTGGAGAGAGATAATACCCGCAGGGCGTTGCGGGACTATCTTGGCCGCGCGCAAGACGTTGATTTCCTCCGTCTGATCTGGGCGGTCGATGCGCTTCAATCCGACCGCGTTACCCAAGCAAGTTCCCATATCCGTTTCCCAGCTAAGGCGGCAACGTCGGACGTCAACGACCGTTTTGCCGTTTATAAGTGGGATTTGGAAACGCTCGTCACCTGCCTTCTTCTGGGCCGCAAGATCGTTCTGACTAACAAACGACCCGCACTCGCTTGTGGAGACTTCCGAGACATCGTCCCAGCTGTGAACTTGCTTCGTTCGCTGGAAGATGCTGAGTCCGGTATGCAACTCGATGAAACTAACATCATGCTCGAACTGCACAGGATCGCGCAGCGTCAGTTTCCGTGGCAGCGTGGTTTCGTGAAACCACAGAATGCCTACCGCTTTCTCTATGTTTATGGACAAGGGAAATGCGCTGACCATTTCGCCGCTAAACATGGCATCACCATCACAAATTTTGTTCTGTGCGCGTTCGCCTTCTTCTGGGTGACCTACAACAATCCATTCCCGCTCACACCAATCTCTGACAGCCTGAACCCGGCTATGATCGAAGCGGCATTAAAAGTTATGGCGCTTTCTCCAGAAGTGGCGCGGCTGAAAGCGCGCGAGATGAGAACAAAGGCTCTCGAGAAAAACGGGGGTAGAGAACTTTCGCGAACTATCTACCAGCCGAGCGTCCTGCGAGAGTTTCCAATAGTTCGCGTAGGACGAAACCTAATCGCGCCCCTTCCCGACCTCATAATGTACCGCGCTACATCGGGACTTTTCTTCGATATCGTCGGCAATGGTCAGGAGTTGATTAACGACGCCAACCAGCGCTTTGAGGAATATGCCCGGTTGTTGATAAAATCTCATATGCCCCGATTTGAAGTCCTCGAAGCCCAACCCTACCGCTTTAACAAATCCGAGGCGCAGACTCCGGACGTTCTAGTGAAAGACGACGGTAAGATTGTTGCCGTCTTTGAGTGCAAGGCAACCAAGCTATCATTTCAGGCCCAGTATGCGGAAAGCCCAATGGAATCTGCAAAGGCGGCCTATGACCAAATGACGAAAGGGATATTCCAACTCTGGAAATTCTTCTCGCACGCGCGACGAGGAATTTTTAACGAGCAAAAGGTGTCAGATTCAGCCTGCGCAGTCCTGCTCACGATGGATACATGGTTCGCGATGGCAGGCGATCTTCAGAAAGCGGCCGTAGAGGATGCCAAAAAGCGTGCGAAGGCGGACCCAGGAATAATTGAGTCCGACATGCGACCCGTCGTTTTCTGTAGCGCTGACGATCTTGAAGACGTCATTGGCTGGGCAACCGAGGACACCCTTCTCAAGCTCTTGGAAGTGGCTACAAGGCCCAAGTACGATGGTTGGTCAGTCATAGCTATACAACGAGATGAAGGCTTAAAGTCAGCCGAGTGGAAAAAGTTTGCCCTTGATTTGGGCGATCTCATTCCCGGTATGTAGTGCCTTTCACCACCAAGCTAGCGAAACGTTGCCCGAGTATCAGCGCGACGTCTGCGCCCAATGGTACGATCCGCATCGAAACGCTCATCAAAGTGCCATGACCACCCAATTTATACCGGTTAGTAGTACGTGGGGCAGAAAGGGTGGCAAGCGCCGACAGAACGTCTTCTCTCTGCGAACCCGACACGGAATTCAGTTAGTTGTGCATAATGCGCGGGCTTGGCTCCAAAGAGCGCCGGCCCCGATTCCGCCGATTGGGCAAATCATGATTCCCTCCAGCCATGAAGAAGCGGCTGCCCTCGGTCGATCATGTTGAGACGCTGTCG
>NZ_JBNDIU010000051.1:0-14958 GCF_050434565.1 Ensifer sp. 4252 | reverse complement strand
CAGCCAATCAGCATCCGCCAATCAAGGAAACCTCTAGAACGAAGGACATCGTCGCCAGCAGCGCCGCCGCCCTCGTCAGTGATCGGGCTTATAGAGGAGCCGCAGCGTGGGTGTCAACAGGCAATTTTGCAGAAATGACATAAACTGCTCTTAGGGCCTGAATCAGGACGCCAAGGCCTTGAGTTTTCCCAAGTTGAAGATGCCCGAAGAATCCGTTCCCTCCAGTCCCCTAATCGATATGGATGGAGAAAAATGGGATATGGAAACGAACCGTAAGCGCCCTACCCCGCTGCTGATCGTCTGCAGAAGGGTCTTGGCAAAGGTCAGGCTGCAAATCGATGCGCGCGCTGCCGCGCCATTCGCGAGCTTCTCGAGCATGCCTTCGACGCCGTTCAGATAGTTGGCAAGGTCGCCGCCGCAAGCGTCTCGCTGCCGCCTTATTCGTTTGATTGTTCGACACTTTCGACATGAAAGGATTGTGCCTTTGATTTACGCCCGTCAATTCGCTGCACTTGCCGCAAGTCTTCTCCTGCTTGCGGCCGCCGGTTGCCAGAAGGAACCCGAATCCACGGCTCCCCAAGCGGCAGGGCCTTGCAAGCCCGAGGTTGCGGAGACCTTGCCCGGAAAAGACAGGATTTCCGATGAGGACGCAAAACGGATAACGGGTGCGACGATCGTCCGGCAGCTGAAGCCCGGGGACCCGGCTACGATGGATTTTCGGCAGGAGCGCGTGACGATCGAAACGGATCCGGCCACTGGCAAAATCGTGCGCGCGATGTGCGGATAGACGTCGTGTAAGACATGAAATGGCCGGCCCTTCCTGGGCCGGCGTTCACACTGTGTTTGAAGGCGCCATCGACGCGAAATGGACCGCCCGAGCAGATCTCATAAGGGTCATCACACGGGGGCAAGTCACAACGGCAAAAATTGCGGCAGTGCCGCCAGCGCACTGCCCGGCCGGCTGAAGACGTCCATGTCGACGCCATATATCCGGCGCAGACGCTCCGGTGTCATGATGTCGGAGGGCCGGCCTTGCGCGACCTGTTGCCCCGAATGAAGCGCGACGATTTCATCACAGAACCGCGCGGCCATATTGATATCGTGCAGCACGATCACGACGCCGGTGTTCCGTTCCGCCGCGAGCCGACGGACAAGCGTCAGAACCTCGATCTGGTGGGCGATATCGAGAGCCGAGATCGGCTCATCCAGCAACAGGCAGTCCGCGTCCTGGGCGACCAGCATCGCCAGCCAGCAGCGTTGTCGCTCGCCGCCGGACAGCATGTCGACCGGTCGGTTCGCAAAATCTGCGATATCGGTCAGTTCGATCGCCTCGTCGACCTTGCGTCTATCTTCGGCGCCGAAGCGGCCCAAGGCCCCGTGCCAGGGGTAGCGCCCGAAAGCAACGAGCTCCTTGACGAGCAGCCCCGGAGCCGGCGGGGTCTGCTGCGGCAGATAGGCGACTTTCCGGGCGAAGGCGCGGCTGTCCATCTGGTCCAGAGCAACGCCATCGTAAGCGACGCGGCCATGGCTGGGACGGTACTGTCGCGCCAGTATCTTGAGAAGCGTCGACTTGCCCGATCCGTTATGCCCGATCAAGCCGTGAACCTGCCCTTTGCCGAGCTGGAATGACACGCGCGCCAAAAGTTCACGACCGCCGATATCGAATGAAACCTGCTCGATGGCGAACATGGCCGGGATACTCGGCAAAGCTGCGTCAAGCGCCTGCTGCACGGCTGTCATAGGCAACTCCTCCTCATTGCTTCAGCTGAGGCTGGCCGCTTCCACCCCGGGGGAAAGCGATCGGATTCTGGCGGTTGGTTGCTGTCGCCGCGCGTCATTGACTGGAGCATGTTACCCCCTGATGTCCACATGATCTGGTGCGGGTGCGGCGCGGCATCGACAGAGGACAAGCCACCTGGCAGCGGTCAAGCGCCGAAAGCCGGTCACGCAAACAACAGACGCGCCTGACCGGCGGGCTCCGGTCATCGTAGGAAACGGTGCTTGCGAACCTCGGACGGCGTGCAAGGATGCCATCGCGTACCGTCTCCAGCAGTTCGTCTTTGCCACTGCCCGCCGCTGCGGCAGACAGCAGGTGCATCGAGCGCCAGAAGACGAATTCGGCGTTGCTGCGATGCAATCGCTCCTTCGTCCCGGTTCGCTCGCAGCATTCGTCGACGATCAAGTCCACATGCTCGATTATCGATGTCAGGGCCGGCTCGAGCTCGAGTGTGCCCGGCACGATGAACCGAGAAACCGTCGCCATGCTGGACAATTCAGTCGCCACCTGGTGGGGGCGAATGTCGAGCCAGCGCTCGGTCAAGACGCCATAGGCGAAGAACGGCCGCAAAAGACGCGAGAAATATCCGTAGGACCACAGCGAGGCTGCGGCGAGGCGATCCCCCGGACCCCATTTCCGGAGGATGCCATCGACGCCGCGCTCGATTGCCGTCTTGTCGTCGAGCAGCGCTTTCAGCGGCATGCATCGAGTGCCGGGATCAACCGCGACCAGCGCGACGCAGTCGGTAAAGGGCGCAGGCAGAGCCGGAAGATGTCGCATGCTCATTTCTCCCTGCCCAGTTGCCAGATCAGGTAGGGTGCACCGACGAGGGCTGCGAACAGCCCCAACGGTAATTCATAGGGAAAGGCAATCGTGCGGGAACCGAAATCCGCTGCCGCCATCAGCATGGCTCCAAGCACGAACGAGGCAAGCACATGCTGGCGAGCCGTCACAAAACCTGAATGATAGGCGATATGCGGGCCCATCAGCCCGACGAAACTTAATGGTCCGACCAGCAGAGACGCTGCCCCTGTTGCCGCCGCGGCAATCAACAAGATGCTCGTCCGCGCCCAACGTTGCGGAACGCCAAGCGCCGTATTGACGGCGTCGCCGAGCGGGAGCAGAGCCAGCCAGCGAGACAGAACGAGGGTGGCAAGCAATGCCAGCACACTTGTCAGCGCCAAAAACAACGATGGCCCGGCACCCACCGTGGCGGCCGACCCGCCGAGCCAATTGAGGATCTGCCAGGCACGCTGGTCGCCGACGGCCATCAGGGCGCCGAGTATCGATGAGCTGATGGAACTGATGGCGACGCCGGCAAGCAGCAAACCGCCCGACTCGAGGTTTCTCCGTTGCGCGTAGACAAGGACCAGGACCGCCGCGAGACCAGCGCCGAGACCCGCGCCGACGAACAGCTCGGGCTGCCCCGCCAACGGGACCAACGTCAGAACGGCCGCAAAGCCGATGCCTGCACCGCCGCTGACGCCGAGCACTTCTGGGCTGGCCATTGGGTTGACCGTCAATCGCTGCAGCAATGCGCCGGCCAAGGCGAGCAACCCGCCGGCCGCGCAGGCGGCGAGCAGGCGCGGCCAGCGCATCGGCAGGATATCCTGCAGGTCGGCGGCCGACAGCCAGAACCAGCCATCCTGCTGACGCCCGACACCGATGGCCAGGACGGCGATCACGACCAGCGCTGCGATACCCAGCTTCAAGGCCAACATGGGATTGCGAATTTCGACGGCTTGTCCGGTTTCCGAGTGCGGGCCGCTCCTGATTTTCGGGAGCAGGATCAACAGCAATGGGCCACCGATCAATGCGGTAATCGCGCCTGTTGGGAAGTTCTCGCCTGACGCACCCGACACGATCTGAATGACGCCGTCACAGATCCAGAGCAGCAACCCGCCGGCAACAGGCGCGAGCATGGTCGCCGCCACCGGGCTTCTGGCGCCAGACGCCCGCACGAGATGGGGTGCGGCCAGACCGATAAAACCGACGAGCCCGACGCTTGCCGATACACCGGCGCACAGAACGACGCCGATGGTCGCAACCATCACCCGGATCCAGACGACCGAGACGCCGAGCGAAGCGGCAGCGGCGTCGCCAAGGCCGAGCAGGTTCAAGGGACGCGTGAGCGCGATGGCAAGAACCGAGCAAACCGTCAGCAGCAGTGCCAGCGATTGCGCCGCCGACCAATCCTGCTGGCTGAGCGACCCGCCGCTCCAGGTGACGAGTGACATCAGGTATTCGCCGCGCGACAAGGTTAGCGCGGCCGAAACCGCGCTCGCGGTGATACCGACGAGCAACCCCGATATGACCATCGCGACCGGTTCGAAGTTGCGCCGACCACCGAGCGTGAACACGATAGCGCCCGCGGCAGCGGCGCCGGCCAATGCCACAAGCTCCCGGTTGGTATCGACCAAAGCCGGCGCAAAGAGGGTCGCCGCAACGATCGTCAGTTGAGCGCCGGAGGAGATGCCAAGCGTCGACGCGTCCGCGATCGGGTTGCGTAGAACCTGCTGAAACAGGCTCCCGGCCAAGCCGAGCGCGGCACCGGCGAGGAATGCAACCGCGCCCCTCGGCGTCAGCGCATAGGCAAGAATGATCTGGTTGGTATCCATCCCGTCCGGTGCGAACGGCCAGCCCGGCCACTGATGGATAGGCAGGAACGACAAGAGGACATAGGTCTGGAGCCCGATCGCCAGAACGATTGCGGAAAGGAGGTAGGCGGGGCGCGTCATGGAGCACTCGGCCCTGGTGCCAATGCCTCGGCCAGCAGCCGGGCAAAGCGCATGCCGGCACAGATGCCGCCATAGGGATTGACGTTATCGAGGAAGTGCAGCCGGCCCTTGCGCACCGGCTCAAGCGAACGCCAGATCATGCTGTTTCGAAGCGTTGTCCTCGCCTGCACCGGAACCTCCGATACGACAACGATGCGCGCATCGGGTCGCGATGCCAGCGTCTCCAGCGGAACCGGCGCGGCGAAGGTGAACTTTGATTGGTCCGCCCAAGCGTTCGTCAGTCCAAGGCGCACGAGAATATCACCGAACATGCTATCGGAACCGAACGCACGAAAGTGCCGGGCGTCACCGATATTGATGACGTAGACAGGCGTTTGCGATGCGACCACCAGACGTGCGCGCAAATCGGCGAGCGTGCGCGCTTGCCGGTCGAGAACGCGCTCTGCTTCCGCTTCGCGCGAAAGCAGCTTTCCGAGCGCACTCACCGCCAGGAGAGCCTTTTCATAGGGTGGCTCGCCACGCTCGTAAAACGGCATCGAGACGACAGGCGCGATCCCTTCGAGCCTTGCCCGCTGCCGCGCGTAAAAGGGAGAAATGAGGATGAGATCCGGTTTCAGCAGAAACAGATACTCGAAATTCGGCGATCCCCTCAGGCCAAGGTCGGCCACGCTGGCAGGGATCGCGGGCTCGACTGCGTCGCTTCGAAACTGGATGAGCTCCGTCGCGGCGATGGGCGTGACACCCAGCGCCATCACCGTCTCCAGCATCGCCCAATCGATCGCCGCAATGCGCGCATAGGCCTGCGCCGAGGCAGCCTTCGGAAAGGACGCAAGCGCCATTAGCGAAAGCATCTTCCGGCGCGTCAACTGGAACGCATTTATCGCTTCGGTCACCATGCCTGCCTGTCGCTACACCCTCACCAGGACAGGCTCAAACGGCCCATCACGGTGCGTCCATTGCCATAGGTGCAACCGAACGTCCCGCAGCTCGAGAGATATTCCTTGTCGGTGAGATTTGCCAGATTGAGCGAAGCCTTGATATTGTCCTTTTGATAGTGGACCGAGGCATCAAGCAGTGCCACGGCATCAAGCTCATAGGTGTTTGCCGTGTTGCCGTAACGTTCACCGACGTAGCGCACGCCGCCGCCAATGCCGAAGCCTTCGGCCACCGAGCCTTCCTCGAACGTGTAGTCCAGCCAGAGGCTCGCGGTATTCGTCGGCACGTTGTCGAGCCGATTGCCGTTATCCGCGCCGCCGATGATCTCCGTGTCGGTATAGGTATAGGCTGCTCTCAGATCCAGTCCCTCCGAAAGGCTCGCCACGCCTTCGAGCTCCAGGCCACGCACCCGTACTTCGCCGATCTGGGCCGTCATCACGCCCCCCGAACCGTTCGGCACCTGAGTCGGCACGTTCTTCTGTCGCAGGTCATAAAGGGCGGCCGTCAGGAACCCGTTCCATCCGTCAGGCTGGTACTTCACGCCGATCTCGGTTTGCTCGCCGCTCGTCGGTTCGAGCGGGCCGCCGGTCGCAGGAACCGGAACGGGCTCGAAGGAGGTGGAATAGCTGACATAAGGCGCGATGCCGTTGTCGAAGACGTAAGCCAGACCAGTCCGGCCGGTCAGCTTGTGGTCATCCTTGTCGAGCGGCCTTGCGACGCCGGTGTTTCGGTTGGTCGACGTGCCCTGCGTCTTCGCCCAGTCCTGGCGCAAGCCAAGCGTCGCCCGCCAGTTCTCATAGGCAAGCTCGTCCTGGATGTAGAGACCGACCTGGGTCATTTGGGAGTCGACGGCCGTGTTGGTCGTTGCCGTTGGCGACAACACGATCGGCCCGCCATAGACAGGATTCTGGGAGTTGAGCGGCGTCGCCTGAAAGAACTGGGTGGTGACGTTGTTGTTGAAGTATCGGTAGTCGAGGCCGACGAGCAGCGTATGCTCCACCGCGCCGGTCGAGAATTCGCCCTGCAGGTTGTTGTCGACACTGAACGTGTTCAGCTGTTCGTCCTGGAACGTGGCGTTTCTACGGATGGTGACGCCGTCGGGCAGCACTCCGCCGGTCAGCGACGACATGCCGAGCGCCTGGTACTTCCAGTCGAGGTTGGAGTAGCGCAGGTTCTGGCGGAACGTCCATTGGTCGTCGAACTCGTGCTCAAACTCGTAGCCGAAATTCGCCTGGTTGCGGTTCGAGCGATCGAAGCTTTCATCGCCGACGTAGAAATCGGGGCCGAGCGGATTAGATGAATTGAGCGTCAGCGCGACCGGCAGGGCCGAAGGAGAACTCGGATTGTCGTGCTGCAGGCTCGTCAGGATCGTAAGTGTCGTACCCTCGTCCGGCTTCCATGTCACCGCGGGCGCGATGAAGTAGCGGTCGTTGTCGAGCTGTTCGACCTGCTGGTTCGCGCGGCGGGCGACGCCTGTGAGCCGGTAGGCGAAGTCCCCGTCGTCGATCACGGGGCCGCCAACGTCGAAGAACGTTCCATAGGTGTCGTAGTTGCCGAGCTGAACCCCGATTTCGCCGAATGGTTCAAAGACAGGACGCTTGCTGCTCAGGTTGATGATACCGCCCGGATTGCCCTGGCCGAACATCACCGAGGCGGGCCCCCGCAGCACTTCCACCCTTTCAAGTCCGTAAATCTCGAATGGCGGTGCACCTGCGGTGCGCATCTGGCGCAACCCGTTCAGGAACTGGGATTGACGACCGTCGAAGCCGCGAATGCGCGGCGCATCGAAACGGGCATCCGCACCATACGGCTCGCCCGAGACACCGGCGCTATAGCCAAGCGCCTGGCCGAGCGTCTCGACGCCCTGCGCCTTCATCTGGTCGGCGGTGATGACGGATATCGACTGCGGCGTCTCCAGAAGCGGCGTTCCGGTCTTGGTGGCGGTCGTGGCGGTCTTGGCCACGTACCCCTTGATTGGTCCCCTGGGATCTTCCTTGCGATCGGCGCTGACGGCAATGGGAGCAAGTGCCGTAGGCCTTGCCGCATCCTGTGCAGCGGCAACACCAACAACCATGGCAGTTGAGCCCAAGAGCGATGCGAACGTCAGGCCAGACGCTTTGTTCCAGTGCACGGACGGTCCTCTCGATCTTTCTCGTCGATAAAACTTGACAATGTTAGTCATCTTAGTAGACGGGATCGAAGCGCTGGTCCAATAGGATGAACGCGGAAAATTCAGAACCCGCACTTATGAAACGGGATATGGCTGATGAGCCAGGCGGCAAACTTCGAACTGCGACATCTCAGGTATTTCGTTGCCCTGGCCGAAGAGCAGAATTTCGAGCGGGCAGCCGCTCGGCTCGGCATCGCACAACCGGGCCTCAGCCAGCAGATGCTGAAGCTGGAAGCCATCACCGGCGCGTCGCTGCTCGACCGCAGTCGACGATCGGTGCGCTTGACCCTGGCCGGCCAGATCTTCCTCGAAGAGGCATACAAGATCCTTACCCAATGCGAAGCGGCATCGGCAGCAGTCACGCGTGCAGCGCGTGGTGAGAGTGGTCGCATTTCGGTCGGCTATGTCGCATCGGCCGCCTATACCGGCGTCTTGATCGAAACATTGGCCCGGTTTCGCGAGAGCCATCCCGGCGTCGAACTGAACCTCATTGAGATCGAGATGCGGCTGCAGTTGCAGAAGATTGCGGAAGGGACGCTGGATTTCGGCTTTATTCGCCCTCCGGCGGCCATCCCGAACGGCATCGTCACAACGCTGATGCTGCAGGAGCGTTTCGTCGTCGCCCTGCCCCACTCGCATCGGTTGGCCGACCTGCCGACCGTCGATCTCGCCTTGCTGCGCGACGAAGTATTCATCACACCGCGACAACCGGCCGATGTCGGCTTTCACCGCAATACGCTGGTGGCCTGCCAGGAGGCCGGCTTCAAACCCAATATCGATAGCAGGGGAAGAGACTTCACGACCATTGCCAGCATGGTGGCGGTGGGGCTCGGCGTCGCGCTCGTGCCGCAGTCGCTTGAATGCGTGCGGCTGCCAAACATTGTCTACGTGCCGGTTTCCGGTTGCTCCATCAGGTCGGAGCTTGCTGCAGCCTACCGAAAGGTCGAACCCTCACCGGCAACGCGCACGTTCATTGCCCATTGCCGCAGGCTGAGCACGGTCCTTTGCGAAAAGCCATGAGCATCTGAGTTCAGACGCTAGCTCAAGCCGATGATTAGCTCCAATTCACAAAGCGGGGGAATTGATCTTGAAAATAAACTAATAGGCACGGCCCGTCTTCGAAATCCTCGATGTGGCGCGTCATGACGATCACTTCGGCGGATCGCATTGCCCTATGCAGCCGCACGCCAAGGATTGGCCGCCTTGCTAGCCATCGCTGACCCATTTCGCAGGATGGCGGCCGGGGAGACGAGGTCGAACGGCTTCAGCGCACATTTCACTTTCCGGCGTAGCGTGCTCGTGGGCGGATCAGGTGTCCGCTTTCCACCTGCTCCAGGGCATGGGCAAGCCAGCCGACCGTGCGCGACAGCGCGAAGATCACCATCGGCGCCTCGTCGGGCAGATCGAAGGCGGCGGCGAGCGAGGCCAGTGCGAAGTCGATGTTAGCCGGCTCGCCAAGAAGGTCTTCGCCTGCTTCGGCCAAAAGACCATAGAGGGGCGGCGCCTCGAAACTTGCCATGATCGCCTTGGCGCGTGGATCGCCGTGGGGATAGAGCCGGTGGCCGAAGGCCCGGACGACCCCTTCCGAACCCAGCATGCCGCGTATCGCCTCCCGGACGCCAACGGCGTTCGACCGCTCTACAAGCTGCGTGACGCTGAGCCAGGCCCCGCCATGGCGGGGACCTGTCAGCGTCGCAAGTCCGGAGAGGACAGCAGCCGAAAGAGCCGCACCAGACGAGGCGGTGACGCGTGCCGCAAACGCGGAAACATTGAGTTCGTGCTCCGCCGTTAACACCAGCGCCTTTCGGATGGGTTCGATCGCCGCCGGTCGTTTCCAGCCGAGTGCCAGCCGCCGATGCAAAGGCAGCGGCTCCGGCCACGGCGCCAGCGCCGCCGCCACGGTCGACAACACATCGGCGGCCTCAATCCTGAGGATGGGCGAGGCACGACCAAGAGCCGGCAGGTCGTCAGCCACCCGCGCGGCAAGGCTGACAAAAGCTGCGGCCAAACGAGATCGATCCGCCAACGCACCATTGGCCGCATGAACAGCGACTGTCGGTGCTTGCCAGAGCAGGGCCGCGACCTGTTCCAGGTCGGCTCTCAACGAGAGTTCGACCGCGTCATGGCCACGGTAAGACAACCGTCCGTCGGCAATGCTGGAGATCGTCGTCGGCAGGACCGGATCGCCCCAGCGGATCGCCTCGGCTGCGACGGCCGATGCGCGCGGGCGGCCGGCGTGACGCTCCGCAAGCCGCCTCACATCATCAGCCTGATAAAGGCTGCGGCGCGAGTCGAGCGGATCAGGCTTGGCGCGTATGCGCCCGCGGCTGACATTCGCATAAAGTGTCTGCGGTTTGGTGCCGAGTTGGCTGAGCGCCTCCTCAGCGGTGATCCAGAGCGTTTTCATATTGATCGAATTTATCAAGATTGACGTCAACACATCTACGCGGGACCATTCTTCCGGTAAAGGAGAAACGTCTATGAAAAACGGACTTGAAGATGTCGTTGCCGCCGAAACGCAGCTTTCCGATGTGGATGGCGAGGCGGGTCGACTGATCATCCGCGGTGTGTCCCTCGAGCACCTGGTTGAGGGCGCGAGCTATGAAGATATCATTGCCCTTCTGCTTGACGGCCTGATCGAGGGAAACCTGCAGCAGGAGGACCTGCGCCAACGCCTGGGGCATATGCGGACAGATGTCTTCGCACATATCCGGACTATCGACGACGATATGCTGGAATTGCCACCCGTCGACATCATGCGCGCACTCGTCGCGCGGCTGCCGGACGGTGACGATCTTAAGGCCGCGCTCCGCCTGCTTGCTGCACCCGCCGTCTTCCTGCCGGCAATCCTGCGCCTGAAGAATGGCGACGAACCGGTTGCCCCATCGCCGTCGCTCTCCCAATCGGCGGACATTCTGGCAATGCTTGACGGCAGGATGCCGAGCGCGGAAAAGATCAAAGCACTTGATGCCTATCTCGTGACGATTTCCGACCATGGCCTTAACGCTTCGACTTTCGCTTCGAGGGTGATCGCTTCCACTGGAGCCGGCCTCACCTCATCGGTTCTCGGGGCGATCGGCGCCCTCAAGGGCCCACTTCATGGCGGCGCGCCCGGACCGGTATTGGACATGCTGGATTCGATCGGAACACAGGAGAACGCGAAAGCATGGCTCAACCAGGCGCTTGATCGCGGCGAACGCCTGATGGGGTTCGGCCATAGAGTATACCGCGTCCGCGATCCCCGCGCCGATGCGCTGAAACTTGCTCTGAAGCCCCTGGTAGACGCCGGTCAGGTTGATCGGGAACGCACCGAGCTTGCAAGCGCAGTCGAGCAGGCGGCGCTTACGATCCTGAAGGAGCGCAAGCCGGATCGGCCGCTCGACGTCAATGTTGAATTTTATACGGCACTGCTGCTCGATGCGTTGGGCTTCCCGCGGGATGCCTTCACCGGCGTCTTCGCCGTCGGCCGCACCATCGGTTGGATTGCGCACGCACGCGAGCAGGTACTCAAAGGTCGCCTGATCCGCCCGCGCTCCATTTATGTCGGGCCGCTGCCACAGGCTGCCTAGTGCATGTTTGCTTAAATCGTATTCGATTTAAGGATAAAAACATGCAGCAATTCAAAGTGCTACAGTAACCTTTGCGCGTCTGAGACGCGCGGCGCTGTAGGTCGCTGCCATGGCGCCTACGGCGGCAACCGTGCAACCCATCCATCCGCTTTGTTCAGCCTTTGCCGGACAATTGATGGAGCCGGATCGAAAATCCGGCTCCATCGCCTGCATGACGGAGGCACGCCCGATATCAAGCCTTGATGAAGGCCAGAACGTCGGCGTTGAACCTGTCGGGTTCGATCTGGGCGAGGCCATGCGCTCCACCCTTGTAGACGATGAGCTTGGCGTCTTTGACGATCTTGGCCGTCTTTGCGCCGGAGGCGGCAAACGGAACGATCTGGTCGTTATCGCCGTGGATCACCAGCGTCGGGCGATCGATCTTCTTCAGGTCGTCGGTATAGTCGACCTCGGAGAATTCGCGGATGCAATCATAGTGGCCCTTGATCGAGCCGACCATGCCCTGAAGCCAAAAGGATTCGCGAAGCCCTTCATTCATCTTCGCGCCTTCGAGGTTGAAGCCGTAAAAGGGCAGAGTGAGCTCCTTGAAGAACTGCGAACGATCGCTTGCCGTGCCCTTGCGGATGCCATCGAAAACCTCAATGGGGGTGCCTTCTGGGTTTTCGGCAGTTTTGAGCATGAGCGGAGGGACCGCGCCGACGAGAACCACCTTGGCAACACGGCCGCTGCCGTGACGGCCGACATAGTGGGATACCTCACCGCCGCCGGTCGAATGCCCGATCAGGATGGCCTCTTTCAGATCGAGTTTCTCAATCAGTTCGGCCAGATCGTCGGCATACTGATCCATGTTGTTGCCGTCCCACGGCTGATCCGAACGACCATGGCCGCGCCGATCATGGGCGATGACACGGTAGCCGTTCTGCCCGAAGAACAGCATCTGGGCTTCCCAAGCTTCGCCCGTTAGCGGCCAGCCATGGGAGAAGACGATCGGCTGTCCCTTGCCCCAATCCTTGTAGAAGATGTTGGTGCCGTCCTTGGTGGTGATGAAACTCATGGGTGTCTCTCCATCTGAAGTTGAGATCAGGGTCTGGGCGCCAAGGCCGAGGCCGGGCAGAAGCAGGCTGGCGCCAACCGCGCCGCCGGCCTTGAGCACGGCGCGGCGGGCAACTGGAAAAAGCGCGTTCCAATCTGTCATGGCGTTTCCTTGATGTTGTCTCTCGCCTGCGTCGATCGTTCCGGGGCAACGGTCAGCAGGTGGCGAACCAGGGGAGCCGCGTCGCCGCGATGGAACTTGCGCACCTCCTGCTGCAGATCGGCATCTGCCTTGGAGACCCGCCGATGCTGACGCAGGTGCTCGGCCCAGGATTCGACGAAGAACCACTCGACCATGATCTCGGGGTCAGCAGTGTCTTCCGTCACGCCCCAGCCATAGGCACCGTCCCGCCGCCGTTCCGAAGAAAGCCTGTAAAGCGCGCTCGTGAATGCCTGCCGATCGGCAGGATCGACGCGATATTGGATGGTAATCAGCACAGGGCCGCGGTCATTGTCGACCGGCGATGCGGTCAACGGCTCAGGCCAATGGTTGGAAGCGACCAGATCTGCCTCGCCGGTCGGCAGCTTGACGAGGTGAAACACCACGCCCACGGCCGCAAGCCCGGTGGCGCCGACCAGAAGCGTCGCTGGAACGCCAATAAGTTCGGCTATGGCGCCCCAGGCCAAGCTTCCGGCGGTCATCGCGCCGTTGAACACGGTGAGGTAGACCGCAAGCGCCCGACCGCGCACCCAGTTCGGCAGGATCGCCTGGGCCGTGCCGTTGAGCGTCGTCAGCGCCGCTATCCATGCGGCCCCGAGGCTGAGCAAAAGGACGATTGCCACCCATTGCGGCGGAGCAAACGACAGCCCCGCCATGACGAAGGCTGTCGTCAGCGCGGCAGCGAGCAACAGCCCATCTGCGCTGAGGAGCCGGCGCAGCCGCGGCATGACGAGAGCGCCACCGATCGCGCCGGCACCGACGGCACCGAGAAGGACGCCGTAAAAGCCGGCATCCCCACCAAGCAGGTTGCGTGCGACGAGTGGCAGCAGCGCCCAGACGGCGCTCGAAAACGCGAAGAAGACGGCAGCGCGCAGCAGCACCACGTGCAGTTCGCGGCTGGCGCGCGCATAGCGCAGACCCGCACGAAACGCGCCGGCGAACTTTTCCGACAAGGCGTCATCCGCACCCGGTGCACGCCGCCACCAGAGCAGGGCCGCGATGACGAAGAGATAGCTCGCAACGTCGGTCGCATAGGTGATGGCCGCACCGAAGCTCGCAAGGATCAACCCGCCGACAGCAGGCCCGATGGCACGCGAGATGTTGATGCCGAGCGAGTTCAGAGCAACGGCACTCTTCAACTCCTGCCGCGTGACGAGTTCGGGAACGATCGACTGCCAGGTGGGCGCCATCAGTGCCGCACCAATGCCGCCAAGAAAGGTCAGCGCCACGAGCGAGCTGACGGACTGCAAGCCAGTTGCCGAAAGCAGCATGAGCCCGATGCTGACCGACGCCAGCAGAAGCTGGATGACGATCAGGAACCGGCGGCGATCAAGGATATCAGACAGAACGCCCGCAGGTATCGCAAGCAGGAAGATCGGCAACGTCGCCGCCGCCTGAACCATGGCAACGGCCGCCGGAGCGCCGGAGAGATCGGTCACCAGCCATGAACTGGCGACGTCGCGGATGAAGCTGCCGGTATTGCCGATGACGGTGGCCACCCAAAGGACGGCGAAGACGGGTTGGCGCAGGGGCGCAAAGCCGCTAGTGCCCGGCGGCGAGGTGACGTTCTGTGTCATGACCGCCTTTCGCCTCCCGCCTCGTTTCGACGGTCAAGATCGTACCACGCGACCAGCAGGAAGGCGCCGGCCAGACCCAGATGCTCAAAGAACGCGTTGGTCGCCATGAACCGTTCCTGGCCCGGGGCCAGCTCCCAGAAGCGCAAGGCGATAAAGGTAGCGGCGAGCGTGAACGCGGCAAGGCCAAGCGCCGCCAGCCAGCGCAGAATACCGGCGAGGATCATCGCCGAGGCGAGCAGTTCAAACACGATCACCGCCACCGCGAACAAAGCGGCAGGCTGCAGCCCGAAATGATTCATCTCGCCAATGGCGGCGTCAAAATCGAAGATCTTCGTCAACGGCCCCTGGATATAGGCGGCGCAGAGCCCCAGGTGAGCGATGAACCGAATGGCGGGCATGGTCAGAAACGGCCGCACGCCGGCTGCCAGTCGCGTCGCGATCGACGGGGAATATGTCATTGCGGCTCCTCTCTCACACAGCCCAGCAGGCGCAGCCGAGCGCCCCGAAGAAACCCTTGAGATCGGCGATCGGCAGTTTCGAGGTCCAGGCGCCGGCATGGTCGTGACCGTGGACATTGCAATCGTTCAGGCATCCGCAGGTCGAGATCGCGGTGCGGCGAAGGCTTCGTTTGCCGGCCCCTTCCGGTTCACCCCAGGCGGCATAGCCTTTGAAGCTGCGCACCGGCGACCAGTCGGGCATGGCCGGCGGGACGTCGTTTTCATCGAGCGCCTTGAAGTCGCCGGCGGCGTAGACGATCTTGCCGCCGACCATGGTGAGGTCCGAGGTCAGGAAGGAGATCTCGTCTTCGGCGCAGGAAAAGAAATCCTTGTCGGGGACGACGAGGTCGGCGAACTGGCCGTTTTCGATCCGGCCCTTCTTGCCCTCCTCGTTGGAAAACCAGGTGACCTTTTCCGTCCACATCCTCAGCGCCGTCTCGCG
>NZ_JBNDIU010000050.1:0-15826 GCF_050434565.1 Ensifer sp. 4252 | reverse complement strand
AAAACCCTCGACACCCCACAGGATCGCATCCAGATCAGGAAACCTTATTCTCTTCAACAACATAGAAAGATGGGCATTATGAAACAGGATTGTACCTGCTAAGGGAAACTGACTTGTTTGGATTGAATTGGTTAGCGCGGATTGGCCTGAATCGTTTGAGGGGGCGGTCAATTTCGTTCCAGAGGTAGTCGCCGATGAGCGCGATATAAACCAATGGCGGCGGTGCGACCTGGGACAAAAGCCCGCCGCCCTACCTCCTCTGCGTTCCGGCCGCAAGCGGTGCGGGGTCGATCGCTTCACGGCCGACGCCGAGCCATCGAGACGGGGCGTCTACCCCTGTTAATCCCTGTCAGCTTGCCGGATTGCGCGCGGTGACGATCCACGCCGCGCCGTCGATCATCACCGACCGCTCACCGGGGCAGCCCGCGAAGACCGCACGAACCGCAGCCGAGGCGCGGGCGCGGATATCGTCGGGCTGATCAGCGAGAGAGCGCGCCAGCGGGCCGACCTCGAGTGTCATCTTCACCGCGTCGTCGAGCGCCGCGTCCCGCGTCTCCCCCTTGCCGAACGGGATGGAGGCATCGAGGGGCGCGATAGCGACATCGGTGAAGCCAGCCACCGTTAGAATACGCGCCACCCGCCCCTGGTCGCCAAACGAGAACGGGCCGGGCGCTTCGGGACCGGGCGGCGTCATCGGCGGGAGGATGCCCTTCATCGCGCCCATCGGCAAGCGCACCCAATCGTTCTCGGCCATGCCGCGCCAGCAGACGAAAGCGACCCGCGCGCCCGGCTTGAGCGCACGGCGCATATGAGTGAAGGCCGCCGTAGGATCGTCAAAGAACATCACTCCGAAGCGCGAGAACAGGATGTCGAACGCGCCCTGGGGCAATTCGGTGCTGCTGGCGTCGGCCACCTCGAACACGGCCGGCGTATCCTGCGGCGCTAGCGCGCGCGCTCTGCCGATCAGCGGTTCGGATATGTCCACGCCTAGCACATGGCCCCTCGCGCCGACGCGGGCGGCCAGATCCAGACTAGACGCCCCCGCGCCGCAGCCGACGTCCAGCACGCGTTCGCCCATGGCGGGCGCGGCGGCTTCGATCGCGGCCTGGCCGAACACCGCCATCATGGCATCGAGCCGGGCCTGGTAAGTGACCCACCGCTCCCCGCTTTGGCCTTTCCAGTCGGCTACCTGATAAACATTTTTCTCTGTCATGCCATATCCTTTGTTCTGATCCGTTCTTAACCAGGCTATCCGCCCGCTTGGTCGTTCCCACCGTGTGCGGCGACGAACATGGCGACGGCGGACCGGCAATAGGATTCGATTTCGTTGTCGTCCTCTGCTCTCGCCTGATCGAAGCGTGCGATAATCAAGAGATCGGATCCTTTGATAAGCGCGGCAAACAAGCGGGCGGACGGGAGAGGATCGGGCACGTTCAGAACCGCCTTCGCGTGCAACTGACGCAACAGGGCCTCGATTTGGGCGATGACATAGGCGGGGCCGGCTTCGTAATGGAGCTTGCTTAGCGACTTTTGATTCGTCTTGTCGGCCATGATCATGGCTTCGACACTGCGGACGTCCGGGCTCAACAGCGTGCGAAGCAGGGATGTTCCCACCGCCATGAGCTGATGTTCTGCCGAACCGTCGACGCCTTCAATAATGGCCTGTGGTGCAAACTGATGGCAGTGGGCCGCGATGGCCGCACTGAACAGCGCCTCCTTGTTCTCGAAGTGCCGATAGATGCTGAGCTTGGATATCCTCGCTCGCTGGGCGACCTTGTCCAATGTCGTCGCTTGAAAACCCAATTCCACAAAGAGTTCGCACGCGGCGTCGACTATCGTTTGGCCAAGCGCCTCGTTGGCGGGCCGGCCGCGCCGGCCCTGGCTGTTATTGGTCACGACAAATCCAGTCCTTGACAGTATCCTAATTCTTGATTTACGATACCATATAGTATCTAAAAGGTGCAAGCCAATGCGTAGATGTCCTCCAAATCAAGCTTCCCTGGGCCGCCCGGCGATATCGAATGCGGCATCGTCCGGTCGATCAACACAGTGATGGGCGACTTTCTCGCCAATGCCGAAGCCCGGCTCGCTGCCCGTTTCGAGCGCGTATCGCTGGACGATATTGCGCGCCAGGCCCAACCCATCCCCCTCCAACCACAACACGGAGCCCATCACCATGGATGAAGTCGTCATCATCGGCGGCAGCTTTGCCGGTCTCTCCGCCGCGCTGCAGCTCGGCCGCGCCCGCCGCAAGGTCACCGTTCTCGATACCGACCTGCCACGCAACCGCTTCGCCGGCCACTCGCATGGCCTGCTCGGCCACGATCACAAGCCACCGCTGGACATCCTGGCCGAGGCGCGGCAGCAACTGGCGCGTTATCCCACGGTTAAGCTGGTCAATGCGCGTGCCGACAGCATCTCCGGCACCATCGACAATTTCTTTGTCCTCACCGGCGATGGCGAAAGCCTTGGGGCGCGCCGCCTGATCCTAAGCTATGGCGTTGCCGACCAGATGCCTGATGTTCCGGGCTTTGCCGAAAGTTGGGGCACATCCATCGTGCCCTGCCCCTATTGCGATGGCTTTGAAGTCGCCGGCCAGCATTGGGGCCTCGTCTGGTCCGGCCCGCCGTCGCACAATTATGTCAAGCTGTACCACGATTGGACCGACACGTTGACGGTCTTCGCCGATGGTCACGACATTGCACCCGATATCCGGGCCGATCTGGCGCGCCGCAACATACCTGTCGTTGACGGCCGGATCACCGAAATCGCCCGTCACGGGGGCCATAATGCCACCGTCAAGCTCGATACCGCCCCCAATGTCGCAGTCGATATTTTGTTCGCGCATCCGCGCAACAAGCCGTCCGCAAGCCTGCATGAATCACTGGGACTCGCCACGCTCGATACACCCCTCGGCATCGCCCTCAAGGTCGACGAGCGCCGCGAAACCAGCACGCCCGGCATCTACGCCGCCGGCGACCTCGCCAACCCAGCCATGGCTTCGGTCACCACGGCAACATCGCACGGCGCGACGGCGGGTATCTTCGCCCAGCAGTCGATGCTGGTTGTCTAATCGCATTCCATCCGTCAAGCGGGCTTGAGCATTCAGCGACCTTACCGGCTTGCGGGACAGGCAACCCGGCTGAACTGATTGGATGGAGCTGCCCTCACCGGCCGGGTCCTTCAGAGCTATCCAGTGCTGGGAGCAGGGTTGTCTCCGCGGTCGACAAATGTCGCCGCACAATGGTCTTCGCAGGTGGGATCTTCCTAATGTTTGAGGCGCAGTCTCAACGAGCTGCCGCCAGCGAAGCGGAATGATCCTGCCCACGTCCGCAGCAGGGACGCTCAGCACCCAAAGCTGGTGGCGCGCTGAGGGACGAAGGCTGAGCGTCGCCTATATGGCCGCGCCAGCCGATGCGTTGAACACTTCTCCCGTCTTGAGCATGCTGTGCATGATGACCGCGAGTTTCCGGGCGACGGCCACAGCGGCTCGCTTGAAGCCAAGCCGCTCGCGCAGCTTAAGTCCCCAACTCTTGAGACTGCTCTCGGTGCTGGCACTGGTTCGCGTCAAAAGCACCGTCGCCGCTTCATAAAGCAGCCCACGTAAACGATTGTCACCCCTTCGCGAGATATGGCCGTCATAGTCGACCTCGCCTGACTGATAACGCCGCGTTGTCAGCCCAAGCCAGGCGCCAACCGAGCGCGACGTTCGAAAGTTTTCTGGATTTTCATTTGCCGTAACGTAGGACACCGCTGTGACCGCGCCGATTCCCGGAATTGTCATCAAGAGCTTCGTGGCTTGGCTCGCACGTGCCACTATCAGCAACTGGCGACCAAGATCGGCTGCGCGCTTGCGGATATCGTGCCACGCCTCCAAAAGAGGCAAGATAATCTTCGCAAGCTCGCTGTTCCCATCCAAAAGCTTCCGCACATCGCCATCAAACACTCGACCCTTCGCTTTCGGGATGATCAGACCGAAGGTCTTCATCAGGCCGCGGATTTGATTGCCGAGTTGCGTTGAGATGTGCAAGAGCTGTTGCCGGGCAGCCACCAATGTGCGGGTCATCATGGCGTCAAACGACTTGACGCGAACCGCTTTGTAAAAGCCTGCTTCAGCGAGTTGCGCTAAACCATCCGCATCGTTGGCATCGGTCTTGTTGAGCGCTTCGTTCAATACCTTTTGCGCGTGCCGCGCTTCAATGCAGATCGCTGGCACTCCCTCGCTCGTCAGCGCGTGATAGAACCACGTCGACAAAGGTCCTGTTTCGAATACGACGCGCCGCGCGCGCGGAGCTTTTTTGCGGATCATCTGTGCAAGAAGCTTGGGATCCGAAGGACATTTCCCCCGCCAGATCCGCTTCCCGTCCTCCCGGATCGAAATTGCGGTATCTTTCAATGAAACATCAAGGCCAATATATTGGTTCACGGTTGCCTCCATCCGATGTTTGGGCCCGGTTCCAATCGAGAGCCCGTTTTTCCATCTTATCGGGGGCAACCGCCCTCACCAGCCAAAAGCTACAGACCGTCGCGCCGCGATTACTCCATGTTTGAGAGCACAGATTCCCTTCTCCGGCTGCCGCGGGCTACTCATATTCTGAAGGTTGCGGGCCGGTGCCACGGAAAACCGGCTGGCCGTGTAACACGTCACCTTCGACCTGCCACACGGCACCTTTCACGCGCAGCAGGGTGGGGATCCCGATGGTCAACCGACGCTTGTCTTGCACGGTTTGCCGCCACAAATGAGCCGTCGACGCAACCGCGCTCCGATGTCTGCTTTCGAAAAGCGGTGGTCCAAAGCGGCCTGTCCGGAACCGTGAAGAGTTTCGGGCGCCGCGAGGCGTACGAAAGTCCCCGAGGAAGGAACCCGCGGACCCCAGTCGAAGGCTATGGAGATTTCAATCTGCGGCTCATGTGCGCGGTAGCAGGATCGCAGTCAAGGAGTGGGATGATGGATTGCGGGCAGGTCGCTTCTTTGCGCACCCGCGCGGCTTTCCGGGCCTGGCCCAGGCTCGCCGCGACCCTGTCGGCGGCAATGATCGCCACGGACGCATGCGGGTCGGTTGCCGGAGGCGTGACGCCTGCGCCTGAAGTCTTGACCATGCCATGCCGGGTCATGAAGCCGTCTCCCGGTTCGTCGCCGTCGCATCCGGCGGTCCGCGCGGCTGCTTCCAGCGTTCAAACATCTCGATGACGATCATTCGTCCGCCGCAGCAGGGGCATGGCGGGCGGAAGTCGTCCTGTTCGCCTGGTACGCCGTCATCGACCGGTGCGGCGACGTGGAGGAGTTCGCGCGCGAGCGCGAGGCTGGTCTTGCGGGTTGAGCCGGCGAGCAGGCCGTAGTGCCGGATACGATGGAAACCACGCGGCAAGACATGGAGTAGGAAACGGCGGATGAACTCATCGACCGCGAGCGTCATGATCTGCTGCCGGTCGCAGCCGTCGCGGCGGTAGTCTTTATAGCGGAAGGTGACGCCAGTTTCGTCGAAGGTGATCAGGCGGCGGTTCGAGATTGCGACCCGGTGGGTATAGCGCGACAGATAGGCAAGAACCGCCTCAGGACCCGCGAAAGGCGCCTTCGCATAGACCACCCAGCGTTTCTTTCGGACCGGCGATAGATGCCGCAAGAATGCCTGCCGCTCGGCGAGATGAGCAAGTGCGCCAAAAAAGCTGAGCCGCCCGGCGTCGTGCAGAGTGACCAGCCGGGTGAAGTCGAAACAGTTTGCTGAGTACGCGTACCGGAAGCAGGAAGGCCGGGCGCGATGATATCCATCGGCTTCCGTCTGGCGTGATGCCGCCGCCCGGAACGATCATGTGCACATGCGGATGGTGCGTCATCGCCGATCCCCAGGTGTGGAGCACGGCGGTGATGCCGATGTGCGCGCCGACGTGCTTGCGATCGGCCGCGATGGTCAGCATCGTCTCCGACGCCGCCTTGAACAGCAGGTCATAGACGGGCGCCTTGTTCTGGCACGCTATGTCGGCGGCCTCGGCCGGCAGGGTGAACACGGCGTGGAAGTAGCCGACTGGAAGCAGATCAGCCTCGCGTTCGGCAAGCCATCTCCGTGCCGCTGCGCCCTGGCACCTTGGGCAATGCCGATTGCGGCAGGAGTTGTAGGCGATCCGCCGCTGGCCGCAGTCCTCGCAGGCCTCGACGTGACCGCCGAGGGCAGCAGTGCGGCAGTTCTCGACAGCCGACATCACCTTCAGTTGCGGCAGGCTCAGATGTCCTGCATGCGCGCGCCGGTATGCCGCGCCGGCACCACGGAAGATGTCGGCGACCTCGATCGAGGCACGCAAGGCTCAACCGTCGGGGAAGGCTTCTTCCGGCTTGAACAGGCCGAGCTTGTCGAGCGGACTCGTAACTGTGCGGACCGTCCTGGTCGCCACCTTGGCGTAGAGGGCGGTGTTGTTGAGTTTTGCGTGCCCGAGCAGGACCTGGATGATCCGAATGTCCGTGCCGTCCTCCAGCAGGTGGGTGGCGAAGCTGTGGCGCAGCGTATGCGGCCCGACCCGCTTGGCGATGTCGGCGGCCTGGGCCGCCTCAACGACGATCCGATAGAGCTGCCGCGTGCTGATCGGCTTCATTGCGTGTTGGCCAGGGAATAACCAGCCGTCGCGATGCATCACACCCTGCTGCCGCCCCACCTTCCACCACTGGCGCAGCAGGGTGAGCAGGCCCTCCGAAAGCATGTCATTGCGATAGCGCCCGCCTTTGCCACGTTCGACGCGCAGCAGCATCCGCTCGCTGTCGACGTCGGCGACCTTCAGCATGGAGACCTCCGCAACACGTAGGCCGGCGCCATAGGCGACCGACAATGCTGCTTGAGGCAGGTGGTGGCATTGAGTAACCGGGCAACCTCGTCGCGGCTCAGCACCACAGGCAGGTTCCGAGGATGCGCCAGCCGGACGAGCCTGCGCGCCAGGTCCGGGCGATCGAGGGTCTGGGTGAAGAAGAACCGTAGCGCCGACACGATGCTGTTCATCGTCGGAACGGGAAGGTGAACGCCCGAGAAAGGTTGCCAGGCGACCGATGTCGCGGAGATAGTTGCGCTGCGTTTCGCGTGAGAAACGTCGCATGTTCATGTCGTCGATCAACCGCTGGCGCAGCGGGCTGACGGGCGTGTCGAGATGGGGGTACTGCATGGTCAGGCTCCTTGTTGAAGAAGCTCCTCATGCTCCGCCCTTGCCGGACGACGTTCAACCCAGGCGCAACCTCCAGCCTGTGCCCCCTATTCCAACCGCAGACGCCCTCCCGCGCAGCGGGTTCGTTCGTCGAATGCTGCTATAGGCCCACCTCTCTTTCGCGCCCGTTTGTCGTTTAGGCACTACCGCTGGAGAAGACCAGCAACATATTGTTGGTAGGCATCTCGATCGTCTCGCGGAGATTAAGTCCAGCGGCCTCACCCACTTGTTCAAGATCAGCGATATCACGCACGCCCCAGGATGGGTTGCGCTCCTTTAGAGCCGCGTGGAAAGCAGCGTTCGAGGGGGCGTTGTGTGCCCCGTCGCGCATGAATGGGCCGTAGAGAAGAAGAAGCCCACCAGCGTGAAGCAAACGGCCAGCTCCTGCGAACAATCCTAAGCTTGCCGCCCATGGCGCGATATGGATCATATTGATCGACACGATGGCGTCAAAATGCCCCGTTTGTTCGACGCCCTATTGTCCTGAGCACACATCGATGTCCCGCGGTGCCAGCACATTTTTCAGCCCGGCGAATTTGATCCAGCTAGATGTGCTGGTGCGGGCGTCGGCATCCGGATCGCTCGGCTGCCAGGTGAGGTTGGGTATTGCTCCCGCAAAACACACGGCGTGCTCGCCGGTCCCGCATCCAATCTCCAGCACGGCGCCACGTGTTGGAAGGACACGTCTTAGGACCGCGAAGGTCGTTCACGGCGCTTATGTTTCGAAGAAACCTTCAAGCCTAGACTTCGTGCAGGCGTCCGCGCTTCCGGTGGTGGGACTGACGGCCTGGGAAGCCGTTTTCGACAAAGGCAAGGTTCAGTCCTGCGACCACGTCCTGGTGCATGGGGGCGCGGGTGGTCTCGGCCATATCGCGATCCAGTATCTCTCGGGGATCGGTGCTCGGACGGCGACCACGGTCTCGAGTGATATCAAGGCGGAATTCGCTCTCGGGATGGGTGCCGAGTTGGCCATCCGCTACAGGAGTCAGGACGTCAACAAGGAGCTAAAGGCCTGGAGCGGAAAGGACGGCGCCGACGTCGTGTTCGACTTTGTCGGGCACGATAACTTCGCGAGGAGCTTCGAGCACACTGCTGCTTATGGCCGTCTGGTGAACACCGTGGTCTCTGAATGGCCCAAGGGCGGCAACGCCATGGCGGAATGGAAAAACCTCGACGTCTCGTTCGTCAACATCGGCCTGCCGCAGATCGCTCGCGATCATCGGAACAGGCTGCGACAAGTCAAGGTACTCAACGAGATCGCCAATATGGTCGACTGTGGCGCGCTGCGCGCTCACATCGACCGCGTGGTTTCGTTTGAAGGCATCGGCGACGCGCATCAGGCACTAGAAGCGGGCGAAACCATTGGCCGGGTTGTCCTGCGCATTTGAAGTCTTGACCAATGAGGTACCAGGATGGCTTTAGCACCGGCAAGGTCCGCTGGGGCGCACTGTTAGAACGCGCTAGCCGCTTCAGTCAGCGTCCTAGGCACGAGCGTTCAAAGGCAACGTCTGTTTTGTCTCGGCGAAGGCAATCAATTGCTGAAGATCATGGCCGGCAACATCAAGGCGGTCCGAGGGCGCCACAATTCGGTTGTCGGTCCCGATATCTCGAGAAGATCGCAATTTCGCCATTCGTGATGAAGGGGGTCTCCACCCGCGTTCGTCCACAGGTAGGCGTTTCTGCTGTGCGAGAGCTTCCCGCTACAGCACGCAGGTCAACGCTCTCGATGCCAGGCAAATCCTGTAGGTAGCCGAATGGCACGCGGTAAGCCATTCTGGCCGCGACAGGCTCCTTCCTGAATTCCTGTCGCAAGGAACTATCTGATCGTTAGGCTAGTGGACGATCTGCCTGAGGAAGTTTCTCGTCCGCTCGTTGGCCGGAGCGCCGAAGAACACATCCGGGACGTTGCTTTCGACAATCGAGCCTTGATCCATGAATACGACACGGTCAGCCACTCGACGGGCGAACCCCATCTCGTGGGTAACGACGATCATGGTCATGCCTTCTTCGGCAAGGGACACCATGGTGTCGAGCACCTCCTTGACCATCTCCGGGTCAAGCGCCGATGTCGGTTCGTCGAACAGCATCACCTTCGGTGTCATGCAGAGCGCGCGCGCGATCGCAACCCGTTGCTGCTGCCCGCCCGAGAGCTGTCCCGGGAACTTGCATGCCTGCTCCGGAATGCGCACACGTTCCAAAAACTGCATTCCACGCTCCTCCGCGACTTTACGGGGCATACCTCGAGACAGGATCTGCGGCAACGCGCAGTTTTCAAGCACCGACAGATGCGGAAAGAGGTTAAAATGCTGGAACACCATTCCGACATCGCGCCGGATCGTATCGATGTTCTTCAGGCTCTCATTGAGTGTGACGCCATTGACGATGATCTCACCTTTCTGGTGCTCTTCGAGATGGTTGACGCACCGGATGAGCGTCGACTTCCCGGAACCCGAGGGGCCGCAGATCACGATCCGCTCGCGCGGTTGAACCGAGAGGCTGACGTCCCGAAGAACATGATAGTTGCCGTACCATTTGTCCATGTTGCGAATGACGATTGCCGGCTCCTCGACGGGCCGCACTTCTTCGATAGCCATCAGCGATAATCCTTTGCCTTCACGCGTATTTCCAGCCAACGCGCGTAATATGAGATTCCGACGCAGATGCCGAAATAGATCAGGCCGACGAACAGATAGGCTTCGGTATAGGGACCTGGCCAGATCGGATCCATTGCCACCGAACGCCCTGCGCTCAGCATGTCAAAGACGCCGACAATCATCACGAGGCTGGTGTTCTTGACCATGACGATCGCGGTGTTGGTCAACGGCGGGATGACCTTCTGGATCGCCTGCGGGAGGACAATATGCTGGATCGCTTTCCACGGAGGGATCCCCAGCGCCTTGGCGGCCTCTATCTGCCCCGGCGGGATCGCCTGAAGACCGCCGCGAAGCACCTCCGCCAGATAGGCGGCGGAGAACACCGTCAGCGCGGCAAGCGTACGGCCGAGCTTGTCGATATCGAGCCCTGGGGGCAAGAGCAGCGGCAGCAGGATCGAGGCGACGAACAGCAGCCCGACCAGCGGCAATCCCCGCACCGTCTCGATCAAACCGATCGAAAGCAGGCGCAGAATTGGCAGCTTGGATCGTCGTCCCAGTGCGAGGAAGATCGCAAACGGAAACCCAAGTCCGAGCGATAACAGCGCAAGCAGAAGCGTCACCGGCAATCCGCCCCAATTGGAAGTGGATACGTGCGCGAGGCCCGCAAAGCCGCCCCACATCAACGCGAGCATGGCACAGCCGGCTGCGATCCAGGCGCACAGGAGCTTCCTTCCCCAAAGGGCGGGAGAAAGCGATATCAGGACCATGCCGAGAACAAGTGCGATGACGACGGTAGGACGCCACTGTTCGCCTGGCGGATAGAGTCCGAACAGGATGAAACGGAACTTCGCTTCGATGAATGCCCAGCAAGCGCCGCCGGACCTGCAGGCGGACGGATCGTCCGAAGACAAGACGGCATCTGTCACGGCCCAGCGGAATGCCGGAACCAGCGAGAGGATTACCGCCACCGCACCGAGCGTCAGGAGAGCGCTCAGCATGTCACCGAAAAGGACCTTGACGATCGGCACACGCCTGGCCGGCGGTGCTTTCTGCGGCGCGACGAGCTCGGTTGCCGCGATGGCGTAGTTCATTGTCGCAATGCTTGTCATCGTGTCCCCAATGCCACGTGAGCGTTGTACCAGTTCATGAACAGCGATACCGCGATACTGATCGTCAGGAAGACGGCCAACAGGATTGCGATGCTTTCGATGGCCTGCCCTGTCTGGTTGATCACGGTCCCGACCACGAGGCCGAGTTCCGGATAGCCGACCGCCAGCGCCAACGTCGTGTTCTTCACGGTTGATAGGTACTGCGATGTCATCGGGGGAATGATGACGCGGAGCGCCTGGGGGATGATGATGCGAAACATTGTTTGGCGCTCAGACAAGCCAAGGGCGCGTCCGGCCTCCCATTGGCCCCGCGACACGGCTTCAATCCCCCCACGGATCACCTCGCTGATGAAGACTGACGTGTAGATGATCAGGCCAAGCATCAACGCGGCAAACTCCGGCGACAATCGCACGCCGCCGACGAAATTGAGCCCTTTGAGTTGAGGCAGACTGACCGACGGTTCAAGGGCGGCCACTGCGAAGAGCGCCGCAGCGCCGATCGAGATCCCAGCCACAGCTCTTCTCGAGACCAGCTGGACACCTCTTCCGAACCGCCAGAAAGCCACTGCAAGCGCTACGACCGTCACGAGGAAGGTTAGACCGTATGGTCCGAGCGATACCGACGGAATATATAGCCCGCGAAGCGACAGATAGACGCCGGGTAACGGATTGAAGGCTAATCGGGGAGCCGGCAGCAGCGTGGTGGCGAGCGCGTACCAAAACAGCAGCTGAACGATCAGCGGCATGTTGCGCACGCCGCCGACAAAGGCCCCTGCCATGGTCGATGCAAGTGGATTACGCGCGAGACGTACCAGCGCGATCAACAGGCCGAGGACAGTTGAGGTGGCGATCGCAAGCACCGAGATTGCCGCCGTGTTGGTCAGGCCCACCAGATAGGCCCAACCGAACGTGTCGGAGGGGTCATAAGGCAGGAAACTCTCCGAGATCGGGAAGTTTGCCTGCCGATGCAGGTATTCAAAGCCAACCTGAATGCCGCGTGCAGCAAGGTTCGCAGCGGTATTCGACCACAGCCAGTAGAGAAGGCTGGCAAATCCCACGAGCAACAGGACTTGAAGAGCAGCACTTCGAGCGTGGCGATTGTCCAGTAATGTCGAGAGCATGCCAGCCTCCGCGGTTATTGGAAGGCCAACGGGAACATTAGCCCGCCATCGCTGAACAGCCGGTTTGCGCCGCGATCGAGCTTCAGCGGGCTGCCCTTGCCGAGGTTGCGATCGAACACTTCGCCGTAGTTGCCGAGCTTCGCGATGATGTTGGCGGCAAACTTTTCATCAAGACCGATGGCGGCACCATTTCCGGGTTCGACCCCAAGGAAGCGCTTTACCCGTGGATCCTCGGACTTTTCCATCTCCGTGACATTGGCTTGCGTAATTCCGAGCTGTTCGCCCGCGATTAGCGCCTGGATCGACCAGTTGACGATATCGAGCCACTGGTCGTCGCCGTGGCGGACCGCCGGGGTCAGCGCATCCATGAATTTGGTTGCAGGCAAGATGACGTAGTCATCGGCGTTCTCGGCTTTCGTCGCCCTCAACGATGCGAGCGCTGCGGCATCGGTGATCAGGGCATCGCAACGGCCCGAGAAGAACGCCTGGCTCAAGGCGGAACTGTTCTCGAACACCACCGGCGTCAGGCCGAGATTGTGTTCCTTGGAGACGTCATTTGCGACGACCTCTGTCGTCGATCCGGTCTGGACGCAAACCGACGCTCCATTCATGTCCTCGACATTCGTCACGCCAAGTGCCTTCGGCATCATGAAGCCGGTGAACTCGTAATAGTTCGGCGTCGTGAAGTTGAGCCCGTTGGCATCCCGGCGTAGGGTCCAGGTGAATGTCCGCGGCAAGATGTCGATCTCCCCGGTCTGCAGGGCCGGCACGCGCTGTTGGCCGCTCAACGGCACGAATTCCACCTTGTCCTTGTCGTTGAAGACCGCAACGGCCACGGCCCGACAGGTCTCAACGTCAAGGCCACGCCAATAGCCCTTCTCGTCCGGAGCCCCGAAGCCAACCGTGCCCTGGCTCGCGGCGCATTTCAGAAAGCCCCGGGCTTTAACCGCGTCGAGCGTTGCGCCTGCAAAGGCCGGAGCGGATCCGGCGGCCAGGCCAATGGTGAGCGCAGCGCACATTCCAAGTCGCTTCAGTTTCATGTTCATTCCCCTTTTTTGTTGGTTGTGAGAATTCGGAGATCAGGCGTTCAGCTCGCCCTGGAGACCCTCGCTGGTACAGATCGTTCGGTTATGTCGGCGAGGAACGCCGCGATGTCGGCCTTGAGGTCGTCGAGATCTTCCAGGCCGATGCTGATCCTCAGGACCAGATCGTCCCCATGCCACTGGCTGGCGGTGCGGTTCTGCTTGACAGGCATGGGTGCGATGAGGCTACGGGTTCCGCCCCATGAGGCACCAATGGCAAACGTGCGCAGCACGTCGAGAGCCACGGCCGCGTGTTCGGTCGCTTCGGGCTTCAGGACGACGCTGAAGACGCCGCTCACGCCCAGGAAGTCACGCTTCCAGATGTCATGCCCCGGGAAATCCGGCAGCGAGGGGTATAGCACCCGGTCGACCAGAGGGTGCTGCTGGATCAGCGCGATGATCTCGGCAGCTCCTTCGGCGGCATGCCTGAGGCGCACGCCAAGCGTTTCCATGCCCCGCAGCACAAGCGTCGCATCGTCAGGCGAAACACCAATGCCGAGCCGACCAAGGGTCGCGCGAAGTGAAACGATGTGCTCCTCTGCGCGCACCGTAATCGACCCCATCAACACATCGGAGTGCCCGGAGACGTATTTGGTGAGAGCCTCCGTGACGATGTCGGCGCCGAGCGTGAGCGGCTTGTAGTTGAGCGGCGTTGCCCAGGTATTGTCGCAGCCGACGAGCGCGCCATGGCGATGGGCGATCTCCGCGATTCTCGGCAGATCCTGGATTTCCATGGTCGTGGAACCAGGGGATTCGCACCAGACAAGCTTGGTGCGGTTGTCGATTTGCCGCTCGAGATCGTCGATCGCCACCGTATCATAGTAAGCAACTTCAATTCCGAAGCGTGCGAGGTCTCGGTTGGCGAAGTCGCGAACTGGAGGATAGGAGGTATCGGCAATCAAGACCTTATCGCCGGAGCTCAAGAACGAAAGCATGGCGACGGAGTTCGAGGCTTGACCGGACGGGACCAGGAATGTGCGCACTCCCTTCTCAAGCGCCGTCAGTTTTGCTTCCAAGGTCCGCGTCGTCGGCGTTCCGTAGAGGCCATAGGTGTAGCCCTGATGGCCCCGCTCGCCGCGCGTCCTGTAAGCTTCGGCGTTCTTGAATACGATCGTGGAACCGCGATAGGTCGCCGCGCCAAGCGTCGCAAAACCGTCCATGTCGACGTCCGGCGTGAGTACGCACTGGGTGAGATCTTTCATCTTTGGTTTCTTCCCGAGAGATTTCGTTGATGGGATTAAACATTGGCGTATCCATTCCGTCCAATATCAATATTATGAAACCATATTCGCTGTAGTTATAAGGTCCACGCCATGAACATCCGCCAGATCGAGGTCTTTTACGCTGTCATGACCAACGGCACGGCGTCACGTGCTGCCGAAGTGCTTCGCATCTCGCAGCCTGCGGTCAGCAAGGCGATCCAGGAGCTTGAGCGCGACATTGGCTTCGCGCTCTTCCGCCGGGAAAAAGGCAGGATGTTTCCGACCTCTGAAGGACAGATGTTCTTCCGCGAGGTTGAAGGTTCATTTTTGGGTCTGGTCCACCTCAAGAGTGCTGCCGCCCGCATCCGTGATTTCGGGTCCGGTGAGATCCGGGTCGCCAGTCTTTCAGCCCTGAGCACCAACGTGCTGCCGCGGGCCCTGCGCGGCTTTCAAACAAGGCATCCGAACGTCGCGATAACGTTCCAGGCACAAATGTCTTCCGTCGTGAAGGATCTGGTCGCCAGCGGCCAGTTCGATGTCGGGCTTGCGGCGGATGAGATCGACGTTGCCGGTGTCGATGTCCGCCCGTTCGCGCGATACCGCGTAGCGATCGCCGTGCCTGTTGGGCATCGGTTGGAGGTACACAACGTCATCCGACCGCAAGATATCGACGGCGAGGCGTTCATCGCGTTGTCACCCGAGGACACCACGCGCAGATCGGCGGAAACGATCTTCTTCAACGAAAACGTCAAGCCGAAGATGGTCCTCGAGACCCCCTACTCGACGACGATCTGCGCAATGGTTCAGGCTGGGATGGGGATCGGGATGGTCAATCCGATGACCGCAGAGCCCTATGTCGGTCGCGGCCTTTCCTTGCGGCCCTTCGAACCGGCCGTCTATTTCAAGACCCTGCTGCTCTTGCCGCCCAACCGACAACCCTCTCGCATCGTCTCCGATTTCGTCGACGAGGTGATGCGTCATTCAGTTTTCCAAGATTGATTGTCTTGATCTCGATGAGCGCGCGGCGGCGAAAGCGGACGTCGAGGCAGCCGAGACCGCACCCTCGGAAGATGACGGCCAGGCTTATGTTATCGTGCTACGAAGGCGCAGCTAACGCATTTCAGTTGAACATTGTGCGATCATTTTAGCCTAGAACGTCAACATCCGCAGAACAGCCCAGCGCAAAGGGTTTCCTTCGACCCGAAGCGAACCTCAATCGGTTGTGCGAGGACCACAGGTTTGCGCCTCCATTTCGACTGATGAAGCAGACCTTGCACCTGCCGGAAAGCAGACAGTGTCTAGTTTCAAGGTAACGGCATCTTTGCGCCGCCGATAGCGGAAGTAAGCGTCGTCGCCTTTATGTCTCGGCGAAGCTGCTCAAATGTTTCGCAAAGCATCCTGTCTTCATTCTGGGCGACGGGCTCATCGCCACCATGATGCGAGGCGGTCCAGCGGAAAAGTCATGCGAGACTCGGGCTGGTTGACGCGTTTTGTGGAGCGTCTTGAGAAGCTTGGCACTGCGATCCAGACCGCCGT
>NZ_JBNDIU010000049.1:0-17335 GCF_050434565.1 Ensifer sp. 4252 | reverse complement strand
GATACACAAAACCCCATAGCTCACGGAATGCCGACCGCGGGTTCCTGCATGAGAGGCTTTCGTACGCCTGACGGCACCCGAAACCCTTCACCATGCCGGTCGTCTACACCCCGCGCTTTCAGTTCCTGAAAGCAGTCGGACTGCTATGCGGGCGGGCATGGCCGGAACGGGCCAAATGCGGGTCAATTACCACGCGGCATCTATGAGTGTAGAATTTAGGTAAGGGCGAGCTGCCGAGGGTTACCTTTCGTTGCGATTCCTCGGTCACGCGGAGCGGCTTGCCGGGCCTAGGCTCCCGGATCCCGGCCGTTGGCCGACGCGATGCTGATCCTCTGAGGCGAGGCTCTTAACCGGTCAAACCGCGCGCGACCGGGCTCTGGCAGCGTTGCTGCCAGAGCCCGGTACGCTCATGCAGCGTGAGCCTGCAAGTCTGAGCATCGATCCCGAGCGGCCCCGGTGATGCCCGGAAACAGCACGAACTGACTCTCGGAACCGTCCTTTGTTTTTGCGTTCCGTTTCAGGTCGCGGGAAGTTGCGAACTTCGAGGTACGAAAGAGACGATTTCGCTGGCGTTCCATCGGTGCAATCCCGAGAGAGATTCGCGGCCCTGCCGTTCATTCGTCCTGTGATCACGACGACGTGTGTTTTCGACGAGGAACGTTGATGACGCTTCCTTGTTTGGCCGATGTTGAAGGAGTTCTCAAATAGGAGCGTAACATGCTGAAGAAAATGATTGCCGCAGCGGCCCTATGCATTTTTGTCGCGCCTTCCGCTTTTGCGCAGGCCGACATCGCCTGTAACCAGGCGGCAATGGCGAAGCTTGAGACAGACGTGAAGGCCATTACCGATGAAATGAAAAAGGACTACGCCAACAAGGAATTGACAATGGCGAAAGAAGCCCTTGCGTCGAATGATTCTGACAAATGCAAGACCCATATGTCGAACGCGATGAAGGGAAACGATCCTATGTGATCGACTGACGGTGCCCTGAGCATCCGTGCAGGGCGCCGTCAGGCTCCTTTTGTATGACTATGTGTTTCAATCGCATGTCCATGCTCCAACGGATACCGAACGCCAGACCGGCCCGCGCAAGCGAAATTCGAAGCGCGCCAGCAACGACGCACGTCTTGCGGGCGATGCCGTGATCGTTCAAGCGATAGAAGCTGTAGGGCGTCCGAGTGCATGACCTGCTCAGGCGCAACAGCGGATAGAGACGGAAATGTCGCCCGAGCACCAACGCGGCTATGGGATCTAAAAGGTTGCGTTTCGACGTGGCCGACAACGACGCAACCGCCGTGCAACAATCGGCGTGTCCCGGTACTCTGGCTTAAATTAGGAGCCTTTCCGCGAGTGGGTCAATTCGGCTTGCCATACCCACGCGCCGCTCATAATTCGCGCAGAACGGCGAGGGGCAGGACGAGGCGGACCGGACAATGTCAGACCTTCGCAGATTGATTGGGCCCGTTCTCAGTTTTAGTGCGCTTGCACTGCTGGTTCTAGCCTGCGCCCTGGTCCTTTCGCCCTTCTTGTCGGCAATATTGTGGGCTGCGGTGATCTGTGACTCGACGTGGCCGGTCTATCGCCAATGGGAGCGTGCGGTGGGAGGATACCGCGCAGCTGCCGCAGCATTAATGACGATGCTGGTCGTCTCTGTATTGGCTGTGATGCCCCAGCGTTCATCGTCGAACTCAAGAAACTAACGGGGGGCGAACGCAATCGGCATCGCATTCCGTCCTGCCCGAGCAATCGGAGAAGGCCCGGCGGACTAGTGCCAACTCAGTGCGTCGGTTTGAAAGATAAGATTGATGGCACTTCTCACGCGCAGACCTGACTGCTGCGCATGCTTACATGAAATGCGTTAGTAGCGCCTGGTTGAGTTCCCACGGTATGCGCCATCCAAGAAAATGAGCGGTTAGGAGGTGCCGAACAATTGCGATCCCTAGCGTCCTGCCAATGATCCTTCCAATACCGCCAAGTATCGATGCGGTCGATCTCAGCACGTCCCTCATCTATCACAAACCATCGCGGCCTGCCGCAGTGATCCCTCCACCGGGCCGGGTCGGCGCAGCTGCCGCTAAGGGCCCGCCCAAATACTTACATCTATGCAGATGTGAATGGGTTTTCTTGCCTTTTGTCTTGCAGATGATTTGGGCGCAGCGGATTTTCTGCGCCAATCATCAATCCGCAATATTATTACTTGATAAAGCCTGGGTACTGTACTTCCTCGCGATTCACGCCTTTCGTGTCCAACCGAACCGGCGTGGGCTCCGACACCTCCGCCATGTACCCATGTGCTACAAGCCAGTCGCGCAAAATGCTCTCAACCGCGGCGGCACGGCCGGCAGGTGGCGGTGTAAGGTCCGGGTCGGTCATGTAGGCCGTCAGTCCGGCTTCTATTTCATCTGCAAGGAGTGGAAAGTCTGGTGAATCGGACATGGTAGGCTCCTCAGGGCTTCAGCAAAGATAACGAGCTTTGACGGCGCCTGTTCCGGCGTGTTGGACAACTGATCCACAGGCTCCGGTCGGGGCGCCGATTGCGGCGGTCTTCCGGTAAGTGCCGATAGAGCTCCAGCGCATAATCTTCCTTACCGTAGCTGAAGCGATAGATCGCCTCGGTGCAGACACGCACGGCGCTCAAGCCATCGGTGAGCAGGCGGCCGGAGGGACCAAATGCCTTCAGCTGCTCGATGACCAGTTCGCGCAATTGCGGGTGCCGCATAAGCTTCCTCAAACGCCGCCGCCGCTCTTTTCGGATGTTGTCAGCAACCTTTGGGAAGCAGCCGCTATATTCTGGCAACTCGCGTTCCTGGAATGTATTGCGGCTTGGTTCGCCAGCACCTTGCGTCCGTCTCGAAGCTTACTATCTCTTTTTCCATCCTCGACATGGAGCATCGAGATGGATCAGCTCTCAACGAGAACCCTTTCGGTCCCCGAAATTGAAGTCATCCCGCCAGAGCGCGATGAAGGTCACCCCCGAGACGCGAGGATCTGCCTTTGTGTCATAAGAAGCGCTCAACCTCGCGGATGGACGCCGACGGTTGTGGCATTTGTGACGAATGTTTGGCGCCATGACGCGATCGGCGACTAAGCTATCGTCGGATCCTCTGGTGAAGTTCGAGAAGGCGCTGACGAAGCTTCCCGACGGCCGCGTGGCCGGACTTCTCCAAGGCTGCCGATGGGCCGGGATCATCAGACACTCAGCCGATGGCAAGCGAGCGTGGCTTTATGGCAAGGAACTCGGCGGAACGGATGTCGTCAGCTTCACCCTCTAAGTGGTGTCAGGCGAGAGTGCATCCGCAAGCCATGCGAGTTGTCATCGGCGAAGGTCTTTGACTTAGTGCTTGGCTTTGAACCGGCCTGAACCGGCGAGCATCTGCGGTGAGGCTCTGACATTGCTGGCGGCCTTCTGCGACACAGAACCCGAAAGGCCGCCCTTTTTCGTGTTACCTCCCACCTTCAGCGCATCCCGATCATAATGCCGTGCGAAATCCAGGATCTTCGCTCATAGCCCCTAACCCTCAGCCGGCCCGGGCGGCATAGGCCGACGTTAGCCCCGCATCGATTATGCGGCGGGGCTGGAGGTTTCAACTCTGAAATTGAGGGGAAGACCCAGACGGTCTGGGGTTGGAGTAACCAGACCGTCCGGAGCCCGCGTTGGGTGCCTCCACAATTTGACAACGCTATGCCTTAAAACGCTGGTTCATCCGAGCATTGTTCCGATTGCTAGCGTGCCTGCGTTGGACAGGCGTGCCATTGGCGAGGGTGCGGGGCGTCGGTCTTGTCGCTCATAGTTGGACCTCAAGACCGGCGGGAAAAATTGAAGGACAAGAACAGGCCTGCCGCTTCTGAACTCAAGTCAACTTCCCGAGGACGTGGTAAGCTATTCAATTCCAGAGATTGAAAATAAGCACGAAACGCCGTGCGACTTATAGGAAATTGGGTGGCGATGTAAAATTGTGAGGATTGTTACACTTGGCGATCTCGGGAGGTTGTCGGGAAAACCTTTTGTTTCCCTGTCCCCCAGGGCGAGCAAGGCGGCATGATGGCTATGGATGAAACGCGAGAACCCACCCGACGCGATTTTCTTTATCTGGTGACAGCCATGACAGGTGTAGTGGGTATCGGGGCCGCCTCCTGGCCATTCATCGACCAGATGCGTCCTGACGCCTCGACACTTGCGATGGCCTCCATTGAGGTGGACGTATCCTCGCTCGTCGAGGGTATGTCACTGACCGTCAAATGGCGCGGTCGCCCGGTTTTCATTCGCAGCCGCACCCAGCAGGAAATCGAAGCGGGAAGGACGACTGCGCTTGACGACCTCAAGGACCCCTTGGCCCGGAATGCCAACCTTGCCGATGACCAACCCGCGACCGATGTTGCCCGTTCTGCCGGAGAGGGGAAGGAGAAGTGGATCGTGATGATCGGGGTCTGCACGCATCTCGGGTGCGTGCCTCTAGAACAGGCGGGCGACTTCGGAGGCTGGTTCTGCCCGTGTCACGGGTCGCACTATGATACCGCCGGTCGCGTCCGCAAGGGGCCTGCACCGGAGAACTTGGCGATTCCGCGCTTCCAGTTCATCTCCCAAACCGTTGTCCGGATCGGATAGGCCGCGCAAGTGCAACAATTGCAGCCGATAGGGTATTCCGCGGGACGCCCCGATGGTTCTGTCGCCCGAAATCGCTGCACAACGTTAGTAACCCTATTCTTGCCAATGCGAATATCGCGCGCGATCCCGCGGTAGCTGCGGGTCTTCGGCAATTGTAAGAGCGAGCGATCTGACTTAGGACGCTGCCCCATCCGGCGGCCTAGTTGCTTTCCCTGCGCTCTTGCCGCGGCGAGACCGGATTTGACGCGTGCGCTGATGAGGTCGCGTTCGAATTCATTGGCAACGTGTGATCGGGACTCTGCCAACATAGCGTATACTGGCACATGGATGACCTACGGACACTAGCGGCCTTCCTTCCGCAACCTTAACCCCAAAGGAAGGCCACTTTTTTCGCGCTAATGCCGCCGCCTCGTCGACAATCGGATCTTTGAGCTAAAGGAAAAGCCCGAAATGGGGCCGAATGTGAGGTAGATGTCAGTGGCGCGTTTGCCTCAGCGGTTGCTGTTCGCGCATGGCGCTGCGATTTCTGGGGCTCGCTCGTTTGCAGAACCAGCGCCCGCACTCGCTTAACGCCAACTCATCCGTATTACCGGACCTGAATTCATCCAGCAGGAATTTTGCGAGGGGGCCCGCAGTTCTCGAGTGAGATCGCCTCGAAACGGTAGCGAGTATCTTGTCGGTGCGGCCTAAGCTGCATTTACATAAGGCGAGGAGGACCCGGGGGCCGCCCCCTTCGCCCCTTCCAAGCGCCCGCCGCCCAGCTTCCTCCACTCCACTGACGTTGCGCTCAAGATGCCGGATCAGTTCACTGAAATGAAAAATCCTGTCAGGCTCATTCTCAATTTAACCGCCAAAAATCTTTGAACTCTTCCAGATCGTAGCGAGCGGACAGCCGCGAACGACCTTATCCTCAAGAGCCCGCCTCAATTCGGGTTTGCCTCGGAACCTTCAGCCCCGGTAGCCACTTCCTGTTGTTGAAACCGGAGTAACTGGCTATGCCCAAGAAAATTGCTGTATCACCCGAGAGCGGCGCCCCTAAAAAGCAGCCGGTCCGCCGCCCCGTGCGCCAGGAAGCGACACCGGAACCCGATGATTGCAAACATCCGTGCCGTGACACAAGAGAAACGCCGGCGCCGAATCCAAACGGCGAGCCTTTCGACGGGTCTTAGCCTCGTTCTGGCCGTTGCAAAGAATCTTGGAAGATCGGAACATTGTTTGGCTCAGGCCGGACCTCGTTAGCATTTGAGAGTGGATGTGGCTTGGCCGACGTGATCAGTCAGGTGCTTGGGGCGGATGGAACAATTGGACGCGAAAGAAGTTTGCAGGTGTGAGTGAGCCCTCCGGTTTCTCCCCCAATATCGAGCCGTCCGGTTTCTCCCCCAATATCGAGCCGTCCGGTTTTTCCTCCATTCTCCGAGCGACGAGGACGCAGACGGCCTAAAGGCGCGCCATCGGTAAGAGCGTCGGCTCCCTCCTGTTCGGCACAATGCGCACAGCAGTAAATGGTGTCTCCCTGCTCGACTCCATGCCCGATGATCCCGGACGCTGCAATGCAGGCCGAACTGGTCGCCTCTGCCCAGGACCGTATTGTCCTATTCAGTCCGACCAACGTCGCGAACAGCGGATAGGTTCCATCGGAGGTTGGGCTTAAGCCGCCTTCGCGAGCATGCGGACGACTTCCTCGACGCTGCGGGGTTGGATGCCCAATTCTTTCAAACCCGGCAGATCGATTGCCGCGACATTGTCATGACGCATGAGGTCGACTTGGTTCCGCGCGAGTGACCCTGTGGGAAGAAACTCTGCAACAGTTGCCAACATACTCCATACCGCGAATGGCACGGGCACCAGCCTGGTTCGCACCTTGAATTGAATGGCGACCTTCTGGACTAATTCCCTGTACGAATAAATGCGCGGGCCGGCGCACTCGAAAATTGATGCACCCGTGGGATTCTGGCCCAGGGCCAAGCGACTCACAGCTTCCGCCACGTCCTCGACATAAACCGGTTGCAGCCGAGTGTCCCCTTCGCCGAACAGCGGATAGATCGGGAGGAGGCGTACCAACCTCGCGATCGTTGTGATGAACGCGTCGTCGGGGCCCGTCATGACAGCGGGACGGACGATCACTGCGCCTGGAAACGCCGCCTTCACCACGTCCTCACCGCGGCCCCGGGCCCGGATGTAATTCGAACGGGAGTTCGGATTCGATCCGATGCCGGAAATCTGGACGAACCTCTCGACGCCGACATCCCGCGAAGCGGTCGCCAGAGCGGCTGCGGCTTCTACATGGACACGCTCGAATGTCTCCTTACCGCGCTCCACGTAAAGGCTGACTGCATTCACAACAGCGCGAGATCCAGCCACGGCCGCGACGATCGAGGATGGAACGAGTATATCTGCTTCGATCTGCTGAGATGGCCTCTGATCGGACGCGTTGTCCCACTTGTTCTTACGGGGATGACGCGAGACCGAACGTACATCGATACCCTTGTCCACAAGCCTGCTCACGATCCGCCGCCCAACAAAGCCCGTTCCGCCAAACACTGTCACATTGCTCACGTCGGCTACATTTCGATCATTCTGGTTAGCCATATTACTCTCTAGGTTCTCCGACAAAGCGGCGGGTCGTCAGACGCATTCTCCGGCTGGCTTCCGAACCTCGCGGTGGGTTCCCATTCCACGGCCGATTTTCGGGAAAACGTTTCCAGTATGCATCCGTTCCGTGAAACCTTCCCAACAGAACGAATTAGTGAAGGAAGGCTCTGGGCCTGCGAGCCGCTGACGGATAGGACTGGCTTGTTGCAAAGATCCACGACAGGGGATTAAGCGGTGAGCCGGCTGGTAGGCGCCCACCAGCAAGTCGCTATGGATGGAAAACCGGTCATAGAGCATGGCTGCGCTGACTGCTGTCCTTCATCCGATCGCTGGCGACAAACAGCTGTGGATATGGGAAAATGCGCCGATACTATGGCCAACAAAATCGAGCCGCTGGAGAAGTCACTGTTGTGGATCGGAAGCTTGCAGCCATCCTTTCGGCCGACGTTGCTGGGTTCAGCCGCCTTGCAGCGCTCGACGAGGAGGGTACGGTTCGGGCGCTCGATCTATGCCGCGGTCGGATCGACGAATTGGTTAGCGAGCATGGCGGCCGTATCTTCGGTAGCGCAGGTGATGGCTTCGTCGCCGAGTTCCCAAGTGCGGTTCAGGCCGTCCGATGCTCTGTAGAAATCCAGCGCGGTCTTTTCGGTCTCTCCGTAGACCGCCCACCCGATCGTCGCCTGGAATTCCGCATTGGCGTCAATCTGGGTGACGTCGTTGTGTCTGGAGACGATCTGCTAGGCGACGGTGTCAACATCGCGGCCCGCGTGCAGGAGATCGCCGCTCCGTCAGGCATCTGCATTTCCGCATCGGTGCGCGAACATCTCGACGGCAAGGTGCCGTTCACGCTGACCAGCCTGGGCGAACGGAGCTTGAAGAATATCCCCCGGCCAATTTTTGTCTTTCGGGTCGATTGGCAGCAAGAGACGCCTGTCGAAGGCGGCATAGTGTCTATGCCATCACTTGCGGCCCGCCGTGGCAAGGACCAGCCGTCGATCGTCGTCATGCCCTTCGACAACCTCAGCGGTCAGGGCGACGAATACTTCGTGGACGGCGTTGTGGAGGAAATCACCGCCGCGCTCTCGCGGGTGCGGAATTTCTTTGTTATCGCGCGACAGTCCGCGTTCACCTACAAGGGACGCTTCGTTGACGTGCGTGAAGTTGGCAGAGAACTCGGCGTCAATTATGTGGTCGAAGGCACCGTTCGCCGGGGCGGCGACCGACTGCGCATTTCCGTGCAACTGGTCGACGCGGAGACAAGGACCCAGTTCTGGTCCGATCGTTACGAGGGCGCAATCGAAGATATTTTCGCGTTCCAGGATCGGATCGCGGCGCAGGTGGCAGGCGCCATTCATCCGGCTATTCGCGATGCCGAGATCGAGCTGGCCAAACGCAAGCCGCCGACCAGTCTGCGGGCCTATGATCTCGTTATGCGCGCCTATCCGAAACTTTGGGGCCGCCGCAAGGATACCAACAACCAGGCGATCGAACTGCTTCGGCAAGCGATCGCCGTCGATCCTGATTATGGCCGCGCGTATGCGCTTTTGGCGTGGTGCCACGCTTCCAATGCCTCGTACCTATGGACCCAACAGCTGGAACGTGAGCTGGTGAAGGCGCGCGCAGCGGTTGAAGCTGCTGGGTCGATCAGCGACGATCCAACCGCGCTGACTGCAGCCGGCGCGGCAATGAGCATCTGCGGCGATCAGGAGCGCGCAACTACCTTTATCGAAAAGGCGCTTGCGCTCGATGCAAACAATGCCTGGGCATGGGCGCGCTTCGGCTGGCTTGCGATCTACAAGGACGAAGCCACTCGCGCAACGGAACGCTTTCAGCGTGGGATGACCCTAAGCCCAAGAGATCCGCTCGCGTTTAACATGAGATTGGGGATGGCCTTTTCCTTGGCCATGGAAGGGTCTCTTGCAGAAGCCATCGCGATAGCCCAGCAGGTCGTCAACACTTATCCTGACGTGACCTGGTGCTATCGCCACCTCGCCGCCTGGTCGGCGATGAGCGGAGACTTGGAGACCGCCCGATCGGCTGCGCAGAAGTTGTTGGCGGCCGAGCCCGACTTTACCATCGAGTGGTATCGAGCGCTGCCTTGGTTTCAAAATATACCGCAGTGGCAGGATCAAATGGCCGAGGGTTTGCGGCAAGCAGGATTGCCTGAACGCTGATTGGCGTTCAGGGACATGCGCGGCTCGATCACGAGCGTTGCGCAGGCTTTTTCCCGCATTGTGCGTTTAGGATCGCAAAATGTAATCGCCTGGAATGGGTTCCGTCGCAACTATCTTGAGCTTCGGCGCTCAAAGCCTAAGATAGTTGGGGCCGCCTTTGGGCCGGCGCGAAGCGGCATCACACTCGATCATGTAAGCTGGTGGCATTCTCCATTTTGCGTACGAACTGGCGATAGCGATCCGGACATTAATCGGCATTGCCGTCACTGGGATTGCTTTCAACCACGCAAGAGGTGATGTGCCTGTCGCCGGCTTGGGGATTATCAACTTTGGCGTCAGTTGAGATCGGCATGATAGCATTGCTGTCGAAGCTCGCGTCGACGATCAACCACCAAAATTGACTGCTCTACACGGAAGAGCCGATCCAGCTGCAAGGTCGCTTTTCGCCGCTCTGCCATCAAGGTTTCCGACATCGTTTCAGCGCATCGTGCTTTCGCGGATTTGAAGCTCGAAGCCCAAGTCGACGATCGGCGATGCAATCGGCCGACCGGCAAGTCGATCTAGCGCCATTTGCACCGAGCGCAGGCCGATTTCATAGCGTGGTGTGCGTACGCTGGTTAGCGAGGGATAGGCTACACGCATCATGTCGAGGTCGTTGAAGCCGCAGATTGCCATGCGGTGCGGTACCGCGATCCCCGCCCGCTGGCATTCAAATAGTAAACCCATGGCAAGGTCGTCATTGTTGCAGAAGACTGCGTCAAGATCAGCGGCCTTCGCCAGCGCATCGGCCAGGAGCTGCCCGCCCAGGGATACGCGCGACGGCGTCAGCGTGGTGGTTACCAGCTTGGGGTCGAAGAGCTGTGCCGCCTCCAGTGCCGATCGATAGCCGGCCAGGCGGCGCTGCGAGCGCGGATCCATGCGGGCGCCGATAAAGCCTATCCGGCGATATCCCGTCTCGATCAGATGGTTGGTCGCCGCCTTGCCGCCTTCGAAATGGGAAAAGCCGACCAGCATGTCGACCGGGTCGTCGCCATGTTCCATGATTTGCACGATCGGGCAGTCTGCGCTCTCGAGCAATTTGCGGGTCGTCTCGGTCTGGTCGATGCCGGATACGATCAGCGCCGAAGGCCGCTGGCTCAGAAACATGCGGACCAGGCGTTCCTCTTCCCGCGGAGAATAGTGGGTATTGCCCATCTGTATCTGCAGCGGTCCGTCGCCGAGCCCGTCATAGATACCTCGCACGATGTCGGCAAAGACGATGTTCGTCAGCGATGGCACGAGAACCCCGATCACATCGGTGCGGGAGGACGCGAGCGCGCGCGCATTGGGGTCGGGTGCATAGCCGAGCTGGAGTACCGCCGTATCGATCTCCGCACGCAGTTCGGCCGAAACGAGGGACGGGTCGCGCAGGGCGCGCGAGACGGTGATCGCGGCGACGCCGGCCAACTTCGCGACGTCGGCGATGGTCGGCCTGCCGCTGCCGCGCCGGCTCGCCCTGCGCCCCCGGTCCCTGGAAACGGTGTCGTCCGTCACGTTGGCTCCTGCTCGCTGCGCCAGCGCAAGGTCTCGACATCGGTGCTGCCGACATACCAGTCCCTTGCTTCGACCTCATCGAAGACGATGGAGATTTCGCGCTCGGGAAGTCCGGTTGCCTCGGCAATCGCTGCCGCGACCTTGCTGCTTATTGCAGCCTTCTTGCCTGAAGGATCATCGGCGAGGGTTTCGCGCACGATGGTGATGCGCACAAACGGCATTGCTGACCTCCCGTCTCAATAGAGTTTTGCACCGTTGACCATCAGCCGAACCGCATAAAGCGAACTGGTCGCGCAGATGTAGAGGATGTTTCGTTTGGCCCCGCCGAACACGCAGTTGGCGGCATTCTCCGGTACCCTCACCTTGCCGAGCAGGGTACCGTCCGGGTGGTAGCAATGGATGCCGTCTCGCGCGCTCGTCCAGATCCGGCCCTCGTCATCCAGGCGGAAGCCGTCAAAGAGACCGGCGGTGCAATCGGCAAAGACGCGCCCGCCAGACACTCCGCCCGCCTCATTCACATCGAAGACGCGCATGTGCGCAGGATGGTCAGGCCCGTGCGTGCGGCCGGTGTCGACGACGTAGAGCCGCTTTTCGTCAAGGGAGAAGGCAAGGCCATTCGGCCGCACCATGTCGGTTATCACGGCGGCGACCTCGCCCGTCGCCGGGTCGACACGATAGACGTGGCAGGCGCCGATCTCGCTTTCGGCCTTGTGTCCCTCGTAGTCGGACTCGATGCCGTAGGCGGGATCGGTGAACCAGATCGACCCGTCCGACCGCACGACGACGTCGTTCGGCGAGTTGAGCCGCTTGCCGTTCCAGCGATCGGCAACGGTGGTGACGCTCCCGTCATGTTCCGTACGGCTCACGCGGCGGCTGCCGTGCTCGCAGGTCACCAGCCGACCCTGCCGGTCGGTGGTGTTGCCGTTGGAGAAGTTCGACGGCTGGCGAAAGATGCTCACATGTCCGTCGGTCTCGTCATAGCGCAGCATCTGGTCATTGGGGATATCCGACCACACGACGTAGCGCCCGGCGGCGAAATAGGCGGGCCCTTCCGCCCAGCGACAGCCGGTATAGAGCTGCTCCACCCGGGCGCTGTGGTTGACCAGGCGGGCAAAGCGCTGGTCCACGATCTCGAAGTCCTCGGCCATGGTTCCCCCTCATGCGGCGGCGATCGCACCTTTGATGCGGACATATGATAGCGCTATCATATGGGAAGGAATAGAGCATCTTGCTCTAGTGCGGGTTTACAGGTCAAAAATCACCTGAAAACAGGCATATTCTGTTCTCATGTAATCCGCAAATGTTACTTTACAATCTTCTGTGGTAGCGCTACCTAATTATATGACATGGGTGTTTTCGGGAGGAGACCAGACGCCTCGTCAATGATGAAAGCAGGCATTCAGCGTGCCGGTGCCAGAGGAGTTCGTGCCGTTCGAGGAAAGTTCATCCTCGGGCCGGAGAGCAAAACCAGTGGCGCGCCCATGGGAGGAAATGTCGATGGTGAAGTCACTCGCTGGCGGCATCGTTGCCGCCACTGCCTTTTTCATGTTGGGCTCGGCCGCCTATGCAGAGCCGGAAGTCGTGTCAGGACCTGCGGCGGAGCCGGAATGCTTCACGCCGTGGTCGGCGGACACAAAATTCTTCAAGTTTCCAAAAAAGGACGGCCCGTATCGCATCGCGCTTGCGAACGGCTACATCGCCAACACCTGGCGTATCCAGATGGTGCAGACGGCAAAGGCCTATGCAGCTCAGCCAGACGTGGCGGCCAAGCTGAAGGAGTTCAAGGTCGTTTCGACGGGTGAGGATGTGCCCGCTCAGATCTCGGCGATCAACAACTTCATCGATTCCGGCTATGACGCCATCGTCGTCAACGCCCAGAACCCGACAGCCTTCGCGCCCGTCATCAAGCGGGCGAAGGAAGCAGGCGTTGTGCTGGTCGCCTTCGACAACATCCTCGACACCGAGGACGCGATCAACGTCAACGTCGACCAGAAGGGGCTTGGCGAACTGTGGGGCGACTGGCTCGTCAAACATCTGCCGAACGGCGGCAAGGTGCTGGAGGTGCGCGGTGTTGCCGGCACGTCGGTCGATACCGACCGGCACGAGGGCATTCACGAGAAGCTGCAGGCGTCGGGCAAGAACTTCGAGGTCGTCGAGGTCATGGGTAAGTGGGATGACGGCGTCGCCCAGAAGGTGACGGCGGATGCGATCGCCACCAGCGGTCCCTTTGACGGCATTACTGGCCAGGGCGGCGATACCGGCATCGTCCAGGCGATGATCGACGCCAAACATCCGTTCGTACCGTTCGGTGGCGAGACCGAAAACGGGTTTCGCAAGTTCTGCGCCGCTCATGCCGCCGATGGCCTGAAATGCTCGTCGGCCGGAACCGGACCCGCACAGGTGGCCGTCGCCATCAAGACGGCGATCGCCGCGCTCGAGGGGCAAGTGGTGCCGCAGTCGGTCAAGCTGCCGTTGGCTATTGTCGAAGATCCGAATTTCAAGGATGGCCAGGACTACTTCCAATCCGAGTCCGACAACTTCTTCGTCGGCAATTCCTTCCCCACCTGCGGGATCAACTTCTCCGCCCAGGAGATCATGAAGCAGAGCAAGGAAAACCAGTAGTTCGACCAGGATCGGGCATCGCGCAGTCTTGCGATGCCCGTCGCCAGCAACGGTTCCCGGAGAAAGCAATGGAAAGTGGCGCAGCGCTCTTTCGCATGGAAGGGATATCGAAACGCTATGGCGGGGTTCGAGCGCTTGAAAATGCCGAACTGTCTGTCAGGACAGGGGCCATCCACGCCGTTCTCGGCGAGAACGGCGCCGGCAAGTCGACGCTCATCAAGATCATGGCAGGCGTCGTGGCTGCGGACGAGGGACAGATGACGCTCGCTGGGCAGCCGGTGCAATTCGCCTCGCCGGCCGCAGCCAACGCCGCCGGCATCGCCTGCGTCTTTCAGGAGTTGTCGCTGATCCCGGAACTCAGCGTCGCCGACAACATCATCATTTCCAATCCGCCGACGCGGTTTGGCATGATCGACCGCAAGGCCCAGCGGCGCCTGGCAGAGGAGGCGCTGGCGCGCGCCGGTGCCGCCGACATTCACCCCCTGGCGCTGGTCAAGGACCTGCCGCTGTCGCGACAGCAGATCGTCGAGATAGCCAAGGCGCTGGCCCGCAAGCCGCGCATCCTTATCCTCGACGAGGCGACATCGGCGCTGACGGCGGCCGACGTATCGAAAGTCTTTGCGGTGCTGAAGCGATTGCGTGCGGAAGGGCTGGCGCTTGTCTACATCTCGCATCGCATGAACGAGATTGCGGAACTTGCGGACGATTGCACGGTGTTCCGCAATGGTGGCAAGGTTGCGAGCTATGCGGCGGGCTCCAGGAGCGACGCGGAGGTCATCGAGATGATGATCGGCCGCGAGTATCACAGCGTCTATCCGCCAAAGCCGGTTCGGAGCGCGCAAACCGCACCCGTCCTTGAGGTACGAGACCTTTCCTGGGCGGACCGCCTTCACGACATCTCGTTTTCGCTGCATGCGGGTGAAATTGTTGGCCTCGGCGGACTGGACGGGCAGGGGCAGCGCGACCTGCTTCTGGCGCTGTTCGGGGTCCTGCGCGCGCTGCGCGGCACGGTGCTTGTCGATGGCAGCCCGGTCAGAATCGGCAGCCCCGCGCAGGCGCGCCGGCACGGCATCGGCATGGCGCTCATCCCCGAGGACCGCAAGACCGAGGGGCTGATGCTGCCGATGACGGTGCGCGACAATCTCTCGCTCGCGTCTCTCGACCGGCTGACACGCGCAGGGATCATCGACGGCGCGAAGGAGGAGAGCGCCATCAACCAGATGATGACGCTGCTTGCCATCAAGGCGGGGAACATTGACGGGCCCGTCGGCGCCCTTTCCGGCGGCAACCAGCAGAAGGTCGTCATCGCGAAATGGCTGATGCGGCAGCCGCGCATCATTCTGCTGAACGATCCCACGCGCGGCATCGACGTGGGAACCAAGCAGGAGATCTACCTGCTGTTGCGGCGCCTCGCGGACGAAGGCGCGGCCATCCTGTTCTATTCGACCGATTATGCCGAGCTCATCGGCTGCTGCGACCGCGTCCTCGTGCTTTACGACGGCGCGGTGAAACGGGAACTGGCGGGAGCAGAGATAACGGAGCGTACCCTGATAGCGAGCGCGCTCAACATCCCGCCTGCAGAACCAACCGAGCGGGAGCCGGCGCAATGAAGGACTGGGAATACCGATTGGCGGAGCACCGGGGCACGCTGATGGCGCTGGCGATCTTCGTGGTGATGTTCATCATCTACACCGCGAACCATCCGGCCGGTTTCACCGCCAATGTCATCCAGACGGCGGCCAACAAGGGGGTGCTGCTCGCCTTCGTCGCGATGGCTCAAACCATGGTCGTGATCACCGCAGGCATCGACCTCTCCGTCGGCATGATCTTCCTGCTCACCAACTGTCTTGCGTCGTGGCTGGTCGTGGGCTCGCCGCTCGAGACGGCCCTAGGCGTCGTCGTTGTCCTCGCCGTGGGTGCCTTGTGCGGGGCAACCAACGGCGCCATCGTCATATACGGACGCCTGCAGCCGATTGTGGCGACGATCGCCACGGGAGCGGTCTATTTCGGGATCGCCCTGTTGCTGCGGCCCTTTCCGGGAGGATCCGTCAACGAGCAACTCGCCGATGCCCTGACGGGACGGATCTTCAGTGTCGTGCCTGCGAGCCTTGTGGCACTCGCGGCAGTGGTCATCCTGATATGGGTGCCCTTCAGCCGATCGGTCTATGGCCGCGCGGCCTACGCCGCCGGCTCTTCCGAGACTGCGGCCTACATGTCCGGTATGCCGATCCGCCGCGGCAAGCTGCTTGCCTATACGCTCTCGGGCCTGGTGGCTGCCCTCGGCGGGCTGTTCCTCACCTCTTTCACCTATACCGGCGACGCGGCCCTTGCGAGCGGCAATGCCTACACGCTGTTTTCGATTGCCGCCGTGGTGCTGGGTGGCGTGTCGCTGTTTGGCGGCAAGGGCAGCGCCATCGGCGCCGTCTTCGGCGCGCTGGCGTTCCGGACGATCGGCGACCTTCTGTTCGTTTTCGATCTCGATCCGCTGTGGCAGCCGCTGTTCCAGGGACTGATCCTGCTGGCGGCCGTCAGCCTTGGCGCGCTCGCCCTCTTCCGCGTACGCAATCGATTGGAGTGGTTCCTGTGAGCGAGACGGCGATGACGCAGGCAGCGGAGCGGAAGCCGGGTTTCATGCGTAGCCTCGATCCGGCGGTGCTCACAGCGTTCGGCTGCATCGTGCTGCTTCTCATCCTTGGCAGCTTCTATTCGCGCAGCTTCCTGTCACCGGAATATCTGCTGCAGCAATTGAAGGTCGCTTCCTTCCTCGGCATCATCGCCACGGGCATGATGCTCGTCATCCTGCTCGGGCAGATCGATCTTTCCGTGCCGTGGACCGTGGCAACGGGCGCGATGATGGCCTGTGCGGCTGCGGCCTACGGCCCCTTGGGCACTGCGCTTGCCATTCCCTTCGGCATCCTGTGCGGTATCGCCATCGGTCTCGTCAACGGCGTCGGGGTGGCATATCTGCGCATTCCCTCGATGATCGTGACGCTTGCGACCAATGCCGTCGCTCAAGGGGTAATGGTGGTCTATACGGGTGGCTTCTCGCCGCAGGATTCCGCCACCGCGGCCATGCGTTATCTCGCCACCGGCGCCTTGATCCCAGGCATCCCGAATGGCGTCTTCATCTGGGCACTGATCGGTGCGGCGATGGTCTTCCTTCTGCGCCGGACGGGCTTCGGGCGGGCGGTCTACGGCATCGGCAACCGCGAGCGTGCGGCCTATCTTTCCGGGATCAGTACCCGCCGCATCGTCATGACTGCCTTTGCCGCCTCGGGCGGGCTCTCGGCGTTTGGCGGGGTCCTGCTCGCAGGCTATGCTTCCAAGGCCGCGCAATCCATGGGCGATGCCTACCTCCTTCCTGCCATAGCGGCTGTCGTGCTTGGCGGAACCTCGATCCTCGGCGGGCGGGGATCCTATCTCGGCACTGTCGCCGGCGTTATCCTCATCACGCTGCTGCAATCGATCCTGTCCGTCACGCAGATGCCCGAGGCCGGACGCCAGATCATCTACGGCCTGGTGATCATCTTCATGCTCTTGCTTTATGGCCGCGCACCGGCGAGCCGGTAGGCATGCGGGAAGCGGGAACGTGCCGCATTTGTCCTGAGCATCGCACAATGTATCTTGAACAGCCTTCCCCGGGCGGACGAGGCTCGTGTCAATGGCCGCCGGATTTTCCGCAAATGTGGGCATCGAATTTTCCCGAGTTTGATGGGTTTAATTTCGGTGATCAGCCGTTGTCGCGATCGGTTTTCAATCCTGGTGGTCTGCCGCGCTTTTTCGGCACGGGCGGCGGGTTGATGAGAGC
>NZ_JBNDIU010000048.1:0-17434 GCF_050434565.1 Ensifer sp. 4252 | reverse complement strand
AACGCCTGGCGAAAGCTCGAAAACCAGCCCTGGCGCATCATGTCAATCGGACGAAGAGCCTGGGCAAATGGGTTCTGATCAGTGAGAGGCCGTATAAATTGTCTGGGACCTGGACGTCGGCCAGCACCGCGGCAACGAACTCATCGCGCTTCGCACGATTATCAAAGCCCTTGATCGTTGCGAGATCCGTATTGCTGGCAGTGGCCATTCGTCCCGCATTCGTCGTGCAGATCACCGCTAGCGTATCCACGCGCGCAGCTTCGATGGCAAGAGAGCTGGCGCCGGTGGTGGTTACCCAGCCAGCGGTAAATGCAACAACTGGGGCTGCTATTAGTCCAAGCACGAAACCCCATAGGATGGCTTTGCGCGTTGAATGGTCTGATCACGTGACATGACGTGACTCCCTTTAAACAGTGATTGGAGGAATCTTTGTGGCCGTACTCAGACCTTGAGGTAATGGCAACTCGGATGTTAGATCTTGCGCTCCAAACTACCGGAAGTAAATATAAACTCTAATGTTATCGTGCAAATTACGAAAATCGCGATAAGTTGATTACCTATTCTAGTGCGGAAATATATAGCGGTACTCTCATATATTTCCTATACTTATGGCTGATCAGCCCATTAATTTCAATGCGAAATAGATGCATTGACTTGTTTGCACTTCGCCGGTCACGCGCGCATTATTTACTGGCGTGGCGTCCATTGCCCAGACTCGGTTAAGGAGGTGATTGCAGCGTCGGTATCGCTTCATGAGGAAACTCTGAAACCTGGTGATAGCCGACTGTTCCACGGATCGTCGACCAGAACACAAATAGGCGCCGACAAATACGCACCTAAGGAAAACGGAGATTACCTTGAAGCACCATATTCCCCCTCAAGTCTACTTATACGACTATCGGCGACTGTTCGCCTGGATAGCGGTGACATTCGCAGTCGGCGTGATCGCCGTCTCGATATTCTTTGGCGGCATCTAGGAGTGGCCGACCATGGCCAATGCAATATCCAGAAGAACAATGGAGTGCCAAGCGACAGCGGTGAGAGATTTCAAACGATGGCATTGAGCTTCCCAAATCGCAGCCGAACCTTTGATGAAACTAGGAAAGCCGTTCGCTTCCTGGCTCACGATGGGATGTTCGAAGTACCATTCTTTATTGAATCGAGCGCCCTTGTGGAAATCGACTACCCCCGCACGACAGCGGCTGAATGTCTAATCGCGTTCGATGCGGCGCGGAGCGCCATCCAGGAGGCCGCACAGTATAGGTACTCCAACGAGCGCAGATCAGTCTATCTGCTCACAGGCGATGATCTTCGTTAGAGCATCCGCTCCTGTAGCGCGTTTGCTGAACTGCAACGAACCGATGATTTCGCCCGGACAGATGAAGCCGAGATACTGGCCGTTCTCTGCACGGATGGCAGCAGACCGACCGTTGCGGGATAGACCGTTTCGATCCGGATCTTGCACACCGCCTTGACGGCAACCGTGTGCACCACCTCGGCCGACAGATTAACTCCGCCAAAGATCCTGACACAGCGATCGTAATAGACCGCCCCGGCAGTTCGGCGGCATGTCGAGCGGTGAAACAGCGGCACGCCGAGGGCTGTCTACCTGGAATAAAGTTGGCGGCCGTCCCAGGGGGAGACAAATCACGCGACAAGGTCGCAAGGTGATCGATTCGAGGTTGCACCTCAAACCACCGCCAAAAGAGGCTCATCCGCGACGATATTCGAAGCTTGCGCCGGACACTGCGCGCTTCGAAACGCCGCTTAGTGTGCAACCACGCCCTGGAGAAAAGGTTTCCGCCTGTCACCTCTCCAGTTGCGGGCGAGATCGACAGCTCTGGCAAACCGCTCACGGTCTTCGCTCGTGACCGATCCGTCTGGAAGGTAAGTAGTGATAGCCGCGCGAGCTGAGGTCGTGTCGGCGCCGCACAGTTCCGCCAAGCCGAGAGCGGTTAGTTCATGCATAGCCGGCACGACGATCGGCCGCTCGCTGGCAGAAGCGAGGAATTGGACAAAATAGGCGCTTTGTGAAAGCCCGCCATCGATCGAAATTCCGCTAGCCGCTTCGATGACATCGGCCGCGGCTTCAATCAGGCCGACGGTGAGCATGGCGATACCTTCAAGCACAGTGCGCACCATGTCCCTGCTGTTGGTCGCGTGGTCCATTCCAATGAATACAGGCGCCGCCAGGCGATCCCAATGTGGTGCGGCGAGACCAGACAGGGCCGGCACGAAAGCAAGCCCTCGGCTCAAAGCCGAGCATCCGTCAAAGCTGTCCAGTTCCTCCACAGACGAAAACAGACCGATGGTGCGGGCCCATTCGACTGCGGCGCCAGCGTCGTAGACGCCGCCTTCAATGGCGAAGACGGTCCTTTCTTCGCGCCGCTGCCAAGCAACGGTCGGAAGCAGGCCGCCCCCCGCCAATGGACGTTCGTTGCCGGCAACCGCCAAGAGGAAGGCGCCGGTGCCGAACGTGATCTTGCAGTCACCGGGCCGGCGGCACCCGTGCCCATAGAGGGCCGCCTGCTGATCGACGATGGAGACCTTAACCGGTATTCCGTCGATGGTTCCGGACCCAGCGTCGACCGGAGCGATCGGCGGCAGGCATTCGATGGGCACACCGTGCAGGGCGCACATTTCTGCACTCCAAATCTGCCTGTCGAGATCGAGCAGTCCCGTCCGCGACGCTGTTGCGACGTCGGTCGAGAAGGTCCCGCACAGGCGGTCGAGAAAGAAGGCGTCGGTCGTGCCGAGCCGCAAACGACCGGCCGCCAGCGCCGACCTTACCGCAGGTAAATTCCGCACCAGCCAGGCAAGCTTGCTTGCTGAGAAATACGGGTCAAGCGGCAGTCCTGATACGGCCCTCGAGCGCCTCTGCGCGCCAGCATCCAGCTCGGCAAGAACGTCCGCCGTACGGGCATCCTGCCAGACGATGACGCGCGACAGAGCCTCGCCGGTCACACCATCCCAGGCAAGGCAGCTTTCGCCCTGGTTGGCGATGGCGATGGCATCCACGGGACTGGCCCTCTTGAGTACCGTGCGGATGTTTCCTAGCAATTCTTCCGGATCGTGCTCGACCCATGCGGGGGCCGGATGGAATTGCGTGTGGCGAATGGCAGCGACAGTCCGCGCTTCGCCGCCGTCCTCGACCAAAAGGCATCGGGTCGATGTCGTGCCCTGGTCTATGGCCGCAACGCGCATTCCTTAATCCTCCCGAAAGCGAAAATGGACTGCCTGTGCTTGGCGTGCAGCGTCCGGAATAGGTACTAGGACCCGTCGTTCCGGCATCCAGTGCTGGGCCTTTCGCCACACCTGGCGGCCATCGAGTTCGAGAGACAGGACACCGCGACAGCGTCGATTGAAGCGTAGCTGGAATTGACGGAAGGCGGACGCGTTCAGCTCGACTTGTCGCAAGATCTGCGGCACCACCAGCTTCACCGGCGGATCGAAGGTGAGCGCAACCGGCCGGCCGGCCTCCCCTCGCCTGTCCAGGTCTAACGCAATCGCCGCACCCACTGCTGTGCCTTCGCGGAAAGCCCAGCCGCCAGTCTCAACGGCGCGCAACACGTTGCCGCTGGCGAAGTAGAGGGGATTTTCCGTGCGACCGTCCTGGTCAACGGCCGGCCCGGCACTGCCCGCAGCAACTCCGATCGAAGACTGCACGAAAAGCGCGGCCTCCGGCGTGAAGCGCCCGGTAAACAGGATTCCGTCGCAGGAAATCGTTTGTGTGCCGCCGTTATGGAGGCGGACTATGGCAGCCTCAACACGCGACATTCCGCGGATATCGACAACATCCGCACCGCTATGGAACGGGATGCCGACGAGGGCGGGAAACCAGTTGAAGGGTGCGCGTGCGATCGCATGCCGCTCGGGCTCCAACATAGCAACCGGTCGCGCCCGATGGAACAGACAGGTCAGGACGGCGGACAACGACACCAATTCAGAGCCGACGATCAACGGGCGGGTGAACGGCATGAGACCATGGCAGGCGACATAGGACTGCAGGGTGCCGGTTGTGACGATACCCACAGGCCGGTCGCCGGATACTAGCCTCGCCGAGCGCGGCATCTCGCGCGCGCCGGTTGAAACCAGGATACGGCGAGCCGCGAATGTGGCGACCCCTTTGCCAGATACAACGCTCACGACACCATCATCGCCCAGCGAGACGACGGAATGCCCGGTGCGCACATCGACCTGCGCGGTTCTAGCTTCCCGTTCGAGCCGCCTGCCGTAGGCGGCTCCGAAGTATACCCGGCCGAATTCACGCATGCCGAAGGGCGAGTGGCTGCAATGACGTGTGGCCCCCCCGAGGTACTTCTCCCGCTCCAAGATCACGACACGCTCAACGCCGCAGCGGCGAAGTTCGAGAGCTGCCGCAACGCCTGCCGGTCCGCCGCCCACGATGATGACGTCCGCATGCAGGTCACTCATAATCGTTCGAACTCCGGAACCGCAAGCGGCGTCTCGAACAGGCCCTTTGTCATCTGGGCCAGACGCGCGTTACAATAGTAGCCCTGGCAGCGCCCCATCCCCGCGCGGGTGCGGCGTCTCAGACCCCCGAAATCACCCGGGGGAACAGAACTGCCGAACGTCGCCTCGATCTCGCGCATTGTTACGAGTTCGCAGTGACAAACGATCTCCCCATGATCGGGCCTTCGCCAGTCGCGCTCCTCCGTTTCGGCTAGGTTGGGAACGCCGACACGTGGCGCGTCAGTCGGGGGCGCAAAGGCGATACCAAATGTCCCGTGTAGTTCAAGTGCATGCTGCGCCAGGCCGAGCGCTGCGCTGAGCCCGGTCGAACGGATGCCACCGAGCGTTATCGCCCGCTGTTTCGGCCGGCAATAAACGCGATAGTCCTTCTTTTCGGTAGCCGGTCGCAAGCCCGCATAGACCGCAGTTACCGGCATGCCGGTAAGTGCCGGCACGATCTGCGAGCCGCGTTTCAGCAGCGCCTGCAGCGTATCCTTTTCGACGGTGGCGCGGACGCGATCATCCTGTTCTTCCGCTGTCGGGCCCACGAGGACGTTGCCGAAGGCCGTCGGGCAGACTACGATACCCTTGGTGATCTCAGTTGGAACCGGCAGCACTATGCGCGGCACGTACCGAAAGGCGGCCTTGTCGAGAACGACGAACTGTCCCTTGCGCGGCCTGATCTGAAACTCAGGCTCGAAACCGAGCCGCTTGTCGACAACGTCGCCGTACAGCCCCGCCGCATTGACGACGGACCGAGCGACCACGGTGACAGCGGAAGTCTTCAGCGTCCATTCACCGTCGAACCGACCGTTCAGCAAGTCGGCGTTGCGCAGGAAGACGGCCCCCAGTGCCAAAGCCTGCGTCAGGTAGGCCAGAGGCGCAGACCAGGGATCGATGACGTGCTCGCCCTCCACCTCAAGAGCCGCGACGAGGTTCTCGGCAAGCCCGGGCATGGATTTGCGCGCCTCAGCGCTCGTCAGCAACTTCAGCTCGCAAATGCTATTTTTCCGCCCCTGTGCCTCGATCGCTTCCAGCTTTGCCGCCTCCAAAGGATTCCAGGCACATACCAGCGCGCCAGTCTTTATGAGTGGAAGATTGAGGCTCTCCCTGATCTCCAGGTACTCCTGCCTGCCGGCGCGAACGAGCTGGAGCTCAAGGCTTTCGGCCGGTGCGTCAAAGCCGGTATGCAGAATGGCGCTGTTGGCCTTCGAAGCGCCTGACAGAATGTCCGGGCCCTTCTCGATCAGGACCACCCGTGCTCCTGCAAGCGCAAACCGGCGAGCAACGGCGCACCCAACCACGCCAGCACCGATGACCGCGACGTCGAAGCAATCTTGCGGGGTAAATTTGGGTGTCTGGAGCATCACGTCCCCTTTCCACTCTGGCGACGGTCAATCGCATGGGGTTTTTGGCAAAATTCGGTTGCAGCAGGCGACGATCGCGATCCGCCCCATGGCGGGGCGGACCAGATTGGCGACTTGGGCTCAGCGATAGGGGTAGCCGGCCTTCTGCATCGTCTCGGCATACTTCTTGAATGCGCCGACGACCTTTCCGGCGCGGGGACTCGAAGCGGCCACCTCGTCCCAGAAGCCTCCGGAGTCTTTGACGACCTGCGCCCACTCCTCGTCCGGCAGAGCCGTCAGCTCCATCTTTTCTCCCTCGACGCGCAGCCTCGCCTCGCCACCCCAGTACCAGACGTCACGATAGTAGTGCGACTGGTCGATGGTAATGCGGAAGAGCTCCTGCAGGTGAGGTGGTACCTTCTGCCAGCTCGGGGTGTTTGCGAAATAGCTGCCGAACCACGCGCCCGTAACGGAGTTGGTCAGAGCGTATTTGCACACATCAGCCCATCCCACTTCATAGGCTTCGGTGAACCCACACCAGGCCACGCCGTCCAGTTCTCCCGTCTGCATCGCGACTTCAACGTTGTCCCAGGGGATCGTCACCGGGACCAGTCCGTAACGCGACAGGAAGCGCCCGGCGGTCGGAACACCGAACACGCGAAGGCCCTGCATATCGGCAAGGCTGCGGATCGGCTTGTTGACGGTGAAGATGTGCAACGGGTCCCAGGCGCCAGTAGAGAGCCAGGTGACGTTCTCGACTTCCCCATATGCTTCTTCCCAGATTTCCTTCAACCCGTAATACTTGAACAAGGCGGGGACATCGAGGCTGTAGCGTGTGGCGAAGGGAAAATATCCGCCAAAAACTGCAATATCGACTGGGGACGCCATGGTCGCCTCATCCGACTGCACGGCATCGAGCGTGCCACTTTGCAGCGCCCGAAACAGATCGGCCGTCGGCACGAGCTGATCGGCGTAGAAGAGCTCAATCTCCATCTGGCCATTGGCAGCGGCGTTGAAGGCGTCGATCTGGGGTTTGATCACATGCGCGCCGAGCGGGGCGCCGGAGTAGGTCTGAAGGCGCCACTTGATCGGGCCACTTTGGGCATTGACGTAGGGTGCTGCTAGCGTGGAACCGGCAACCATTGCACCGGCGCCGAGACCAGTCTTCGTAAGGAAATGACGGCGGGTGGACAGGATCACCTGCGATGCGCTTGGTACCTTCGTGTCCTTTGTCATTCTGTTCTCCTCTGGTTGATCTGGGGTTTTTGGTCAGCCTTTCACGTTCAAATGGTCGGGAAGCCACAGCGCCAACTGTGGGAAGAGCATGACCAGGACGATCGTCGCAGCCATGATGAGGGCGAATGGCCAGATCGACCGATAGATGTCGACCAACGTAATCTCCTTTGGCGCCAGCGAGCGCATCAGGAACAGGTTGTAGCCAAAGGGCGGAGTGATGTAGGCGATCTGGCACGTGATGGTGTAGAGTACGCCGTACCAGATGAGCTGGTTATCGAAGCCGAGATCCAGCAGTTTGACCAACGGGATATAGAGCGGCGCCACGATCACCAGCATAGCCGTGTCATCCAGAAACATTCCCATGACGAGGAAGCTCAACTGCATCATGATTATGATGGCCCAAGGCGAAAGATCCCATTGGCGGATGAATAGGGTTTCGATCGCCTTCACTGCGCCAAGGCCATCGAAGACCGCGCCGAAGGCCAGAGCGGCAAGGATCAGCCACAGGAACATGCACGAGACCGCGAGAGTCTTCATCGAAGTCTCGCGCACCAGCTTCCATGTGAAGCGCCCCTTCAGCACCGCGGCCAGCGTCGCGCAGGTAGCACCTACCGCCGAACTCTCAACGAGGCTCGTGTAGCCGAAGACGAAAAGACCAGTCATGAAGAAGAAGATGGCGAAGGGAATGATCCCTGCCCTTGCCAGCGCCAGCTTCTCGCGGAGCGGCATATTGAGTTCTTCGTCGGCGACCGTAGGAGCGAGTTTCGGATTAAGGCGCGAGCGGAGCGCGACATAGAGAATGAAAAGGCCCGCCATCATGAGGCCGGGAACAAGGCCGGCGAACCAGAGCTTGGAGACCGGTTGGCGGGCGATCATCCCATAAAGCACCATCACCACCGAAGGCGGGATCAGGATGCCGAGCGATGAGCCACCCTGGATGACACCGGAAATCAGGATCTTGTCGTAGCCACGCCTGAGCATTTCCGGCAGCGCGATGGTCGCTCCGATGGCCATACCCGCGACCGAAAGTCCGTTCATGGCGGAGATGATGACCATCAGGAAGATCGTGCCTATGGCAAGCCCGCCGCGTACGCGGCCGAACCAGACATGCAGCATCTTGTACAGGTCCTCGGCAATGCCGGACTCCGACAGGATGTAGCCCATGTATATGAACATGGGCAGGGTCAGCATGGCATACCAGTTGAACAGCTTGAACACCTGGTTGAACGGCAATTCGATCGAGCCGGGCCCATAAAGCAGGAGTGCTGCAGCGGACGCCACGAAGCCGATCGCGGCGAATACGCGCTGGCCGGTTGCAAGCAGCAGCACCATGGAGGCGAACATGAGGAGTGCGATCATTTCATAGTTCATCGCAATTCCTCACCGCGCAGCGCGGCAACATGCTTGCAGACTAGCGCGACGGCCTGCATCAGCATGAGAATGAGACAGGCCACCATCAGCGACTTGATCGGAATAACGGAAGGGTTCCAGATGGAGAAGCGCCGCTCGTTCGTCTCGATCGCGTAGATGAGGCTGGAGATCGAGCCGGCCAACAGAACGCCGAGATAGAAGATCAGGCAGCCGGCGGTCGCAAGATCCACCTTGGCGCGGCCGCGTATCGACAGCGTCGAGTACCAGAGGTCCATCCGGACATGATCGTTGTTTTTAAGCGTTATCGGCCCGCCCATGAAATAGTAGGCGGCCAATGTGAACTGCGTGAGTTCCACTGCCCAGTGGACCGGCATCCTGACGAGGTTTCGTGTGATGGCATCGAAGAGAAGGGTAGCGCCCATGACGAATATCAGCGAAGCCGCCAGATAGCCCACATAGTCGGAAATCCTCTCGGTCGCCCTCACATAGGCAGTGATCAGTCCGCGCATGCACGCCCCCTTGCGCTTCTGTCGGTCACTCCTGAGGTCACGCATTCGCTCCATTGCTAAAAGAAGCTTGGAATGAGGCCGCCATGTCGAAAGAGACGGTATTGCTCAGTACGCTTGCGAAACAACGGCAGCCGACTTGCCGCTCAATGAGCAAACTCCCGGCACGGGCTCGCCTGTCGGCATCCGCCGAAGCTCAGATCGGGTAAGACTTCTGCGCGGTGGCCCTCCATTTGCTCTAGCGGCCATCGCGCACGGGCGATGCATTTCGCCAACTCCCACAATGATGGCCCGGCTAGCGATGCGCTTTGATTGTCACGTGATGACGTCACCCGCTACTGTAACTTGTTTTCCGCCAAAGAAAAGACACATTTTGAACATCGATGCCCGTTCGGAATTTTTATGCTCGTTTCAATGACGGTTCAGGCGCTTTTTGCGCATCTGAATTGCCCGAACATCCAAGCTCCCTTATAATTCGCAAACATGACAACGGATGCCCTCTTGCCCAAGACGGCGCTTCCGAACCGGGGAGAGATATCTTGCAACCATCGAAGCGCCGAGAGGAGATATCCCGGCTCCTTGACAATTCAGGCGAGATGGCGGTCGAGGATTTCGCCGCCCGGCTCGGCGTCTCGCGCGAGACCATTCGCCGCGACCTGACCCGGCTCGATGCGATGGGCAAGCTACGAAAATTTCATGGCGGAGCGCGCGCTATTTCTCGCAGCGACGCAATCGAGACAGAAGATCCCTTCGCTCAACGCTTGGCGCAGAACGCCGACGCGAAAAAGAGGATTGCCAGGGCGGCCTGCCACCTCGTCGCCTCAGGAGACTCGCTTTTTATCGACACAGGAAGCACGACCGTCGCGATGGCGGAGGCGCTTGTCGAACTACAATCGCTTGTCGTCATTACAAATTCGCCGCGGATTGCGGCAACCGTCGCCGGAAATGCCAGCCACAAGGTCTTCCTGATCGGCGGGGCCTACGGAGCGGACGCGGGAGAAAGCCTCGGCCCCCTCGCACTGGAGCAGATCGCCAAGTTTCGTGCGCGGCACGTCATTCTGACGGTCGGCGCTATCGACACTACCTCCATAATGGACTTCGATCTCCAGGAAGCGGAGGTCGCAAAGGCAATGATCGAGCGTGCTGATCGCATCACGGTGCTCGTCGACCAGAGCAAATTTAATCGACGCGCGGTCTTCGAGGTTGCACCGCTTTCGGCAATCGATACGGTCGTTACGGAAAATCCACCCGCCCCAGAGATAGTAGAAGCCCTTACTGCGGCAAGCATAGAGTTGATCGTTGCTCAATGACGGGGGATTGTCCGTCATCAAGTGTTTCGAGACGAGCACCCGAGGCGTCGCCCACAGTTTCGCCGCTCGACAAGCTCGAACATGGGCTTCAGAGGCCGGCCGCCTTTTTCATCGTGCCTATATTCGGCTTTGCAAATGCGGGCGTTTCGTTCGCCGGCGTGACACCGGCGAAGCTTGTCGAACCATTGACGCCGGGTGCGGCTTCGGCCTCATAATGGGCATACTCATCGGCGTCTTTGGCACCGTCATCATCATGGTGCGGACCGGTCTGGCCGAGCTTCCAGCAGCGGCGAGTTGGAGCCGAAAATAGGGGGTATCGCAGCTCTATGGAATTGGGTCCACCATGAGCCTGTTCATCGGCGTGCTAGCCTCCGAGGACTCCGCCTTGCAGGAACGGGTGATGTTCGGCATTCTCGACGGGTCGATCAATGCGGGGCTAAGTGAATATGTCCTGCGGAGCTTATCCGATCGTTGGGTGCTCAAACCAAAAGCGCTGAGCCCGATCGAACGCGCTTTGTGGGGAGGGCGCAGCGTGCGAAGCGTGAGGTACGAGCTAGCCAAAGTGACGGCAAACACCGTGAGCCGGGTCGAGCAAGATGGGGCCGGCGCAACCCTGGGCCTTGCAAGCCAGCGCCGTCGGAAACCGTAGGTCCCGCCCCGGCCTGATGAGCCTGGTGAAAGCTGATCAAGATCAGCGCCACGATCGTCAGCCACGGCTTCTCTGCTCCCTTTCAGATGAGTGGGTCGCCGTCTCACGCCATCGCCGCGCCAAAAATCTGACTGATGAGCGCCTAACTGCGACCGCCCGCTCGACCACCGGCATGAACGATCCGGTCTTGCCAGTATCGTCTATTCGCGCCATGCTCGACTTCGACTACCCGGTCATCTGGTGGATGTCGGATGAAGGTCGCAAACTCACACCCCAACCGAAGGCCAAGCTATGAACAGCATGAAGGACCGTCAGGAAGGCTACGAAAAAAAGTTTGCAATGGACGAGGAAACGCAGTTCAGGGCTATGGCGCGCCGCAACAAGCTGCTCGGCCTATGGGCCGCGGAAAAGCTCGGCCGAACTGGCGCGGACGCCGATGCTTACGCTGCTGAGGTGGTGCGCGCGGACTTCGAGGAAGCAGGAGACAACGATGTCTTCCGTAAGGTACGTGCCGATTTCGACGCGGCAGGCGTCGCCCAGTCAGATCTTCAGATTCGCGGCATCATGGAAGAGCTAATGGTGACTGCGGTTGAGCAAATCAAGAACAACTGAGCGCCGCTCAGTGGGACAGAAACCGCCCACTGCCGGTGCGCGCGCTTCGCGACGCTCTCGAGATGATGGGCATGCAGTTCGGCGCGCGCATTGGCGTCCGGCCCCAAAACTGTCGAGACCCTCGAGGCGGGCAGGAGCGGAGCCGGCTCAACTCGCTACTGTGGGCCGCCGAGGCCATGGAATGAGCTCTTGTCTACGCCATCTTTCCGTACAGCTCACTTGAAGCGACAGTTGAGACTCGAGCACGCAAGATCGCGATACGCGAGCTCCAGCTTGGCGCGCGGACGATGCGGTTGGAGCTCAAGGAACGGACAAAGCGGATTTCGAATCTCGCGTCCAGGCATACATCTAGAGAGAAGCTGTCTGACGCGACATGGCGGACCTCTTCCAAGAGCGTGAGGACAGAACATGAAAACATCATTGAGGTGCGGGGCGCCGCTCCGCCGGCGTCTGCCGCTCGAACGAACGCTCCACAAAAACTTCATGCGTACGGTGCACAAACAGAGGGCGTTTGATCTCGACATTGGCGGCTATTTCCAGGCGACCTCCGATAACCACTCCTGAACGCCCGACAGTTGCTGACATCGAGGCGGCGGTACCGAGATCAAGGGCGAGGCGTTTGCCGAAGGCTTCTCCTGCAAGGCGCACGCCGCATCGCGGGCCGAAAAGCGCGGCCAAGGGAACCGGCTCGCTCCCCTCCCCGTACCTGCCGTCGCCATCGAATAATTGCTGGAGAACCAGGAAGTAACCTCTATGATGAGAGCGGCTACGACTTTCCCGATAACGTAGCGCGGAGATATGGAAGCATCGCTCACGGCCAGTCCCCCAACTGTCGCTGCCGCAAAGAATGCAATCTGTAAATTAGAGTGGCAGCATATTGCATTGCGGGGTTGTGAGCAAGATTGTGCGTTGTTGGCCCTTCATGGGCAGGACGCTCGGTGTGTGGAAAAATCAACCGCTCTGCTGGTGGCGATGTCCGGCCACAGCCTAGGCGGCTCCCCGCTGGATTGGCCCGGAACTGCCCAAGGTCTCCCTCCGTGGGTGAGTCTGCGAATGCTGGCGATGGGACTTGGCGGAGGCTTGCGAGCGGTTTTCCCGCTGGCCGGGCTGCCCTCGCCGGCCGGGACCAGCCCTAGTTCCCACCGTTCGACGGACAATCGCGATCTGGGACTTTTCGCAAATGACACACGACTCGGTTTGTATCAGAAACGCCCCAGACGAGGCGAACCCTTAGGCCGAAATGGCGTCGCTGGGCCGTATTTAAGAGACTTGATCCACTGAGGCCATCGGATGCGTACTCAAACAGTCCGTTAACTGCGCCTATGCACGGAATTCGTTCTGGAGGAGTTCCTTCGCGCAATGATGTTCCCCGCGGGGAACTTCACAGCTTCGATCAGTCTTTACGTTGGCCCGCGTGAGCGCCGGACGCGAGATGGCCGAAGCTGAAACGTTGAAAGTGCCCTGACGGAGATTTGGGTTGCCCCTGAGAGACGAGCAAGATGAACCAACTTCGCGTGTTGTTCCCCGCGGGGAACCTTCACCGCCGCCGCCTAGGAGCCGGTCCGATAGAGCGTTCAGTTCCTTCGTCACTTTCCCGCAAGAAGCGCTTTCTTGACTGTTCGACTCTATCGGCACAGGCGCTGCTCCGCCGTATACTCCAAGCCTTCGCTCTTGATGACGATGGCCCACTTGAGGGCCCAGCAATAGAGTACCGGGCGCATTCGCTTTCGCGAACGTCGACGCAGAGTGTTACTGAGAACGTGTACCGTGAACTTGTCGGTCCCGGCTTCGATGTCCCGGCCCGATCGCGGGACACAGCAAAGGCTCGACCTGATCGGGATCGTTCGGTATTCAACGACCAGATTGCCCTCACTCAACAGAACCGGGACAGCGTTGCGAATGTGCTTCTGTGTGTGTCGAGTTGACATACGGCTGATTGCATCTTTCCCATTGCAGGCGGCACCGTAACCTAGGCTGCAGTTGTGCCGGATCATCTGCGATCCGTTGTCTTAGTTGGAGAGAAGCGCGTCTCCCGCACATTGATTGGTTAGCTGGGCGGTCTCGACCGCCAAATTGTGTCGCCGCGTTACGGCCCATTGGCGCGAGTGGGCGAGGAGACGACCGCACTGTTTTGACGGGGCCCGGATACCCTGGTTGCCCATGCGGAAAAAGTTCCCCGCGGGGAACAGGCAGAGGATCGCTGCGATGCCAAGTGTCGATCCACAACCCCATTTGATGAAGCCACCCGAATCGGAGTACCCGTTAGTTGCGGAGAAAATCCGAAACTTCGGGTTTTTGAGTAGTTACGTGGTTGTTAGCTAAACGTTAACCACAAGAGCGGTTAAGTGACGAGACTGACCACCGGGGATTCTCATTATGACACGACACCTCAGCAGCCTCTCCTTCATGGAGAACTTTTCCAGCAAGCTTGAGCTGGCGTTGAATAATCTCAGCATGGCCCAGTTTCCGCCAGACGCCCGGCGCAGCATGCGCAAGTTCAGCTCGACGGAAGTGGCGGCGCTGCTGGACGTCACTGAAGCCTATATCCGCCAGGTCGCCGCCAAGGAGCCGGGGCCTTCGCCAGAAATCTCCAACGGCCGACGTCTTTATACTCTGGAGCAAGTCCTTGAGCTGCGTCTCGCACTTGCCGCTAACGGCCGCAAAAAATGGATGAACCCGCGCCGCACCGGCGACGAGCAGTGCCAGATCATTGCCGTCACCAACTTCAAGGGTGGCTCGAGCAAGACCTCCACGACAATTCATCTTGGTCACTACCTGGCACTTCGCGGGTACCGTGTGCTTGCCGTGGACCTTGACCCGCAGGCATCGCTAACCGCACTTCACGGTAACCTTCCCGATTTCGACTACCGGGGAGGGGACACCCTCTATTCTGCAATCCGTTTCGACGAACCCGTTCCGACCAGTTCGATCATCCACCAGACGCATATCGCCGGGTTCGACGTCATCTGCGCCGGTCTTGAACTCACCGAATTCGAAACTGCCGTCGCGCTCGAAATGCGTCGGGCTGGTGGCACAAGCTTCCTGCTGCGCGTTTCCCAAGCGCTCGACCAGGTTGCCGACAACTATGATTTCATTCTGATGGACTCCGCGCCATCTTTGAACTTCCTGACGCTCTCGTCGCTGACTGCGGCAACAGGGGTCGTAATACCTGTTCCCGCGCACATGCTGGATGTCGACTCGACCGCGAAGTTTCTCGAACTTGCGGCGTCCTACATGCAGATCCTCGACGAGGTCGGGACAGCCGCCCAATGGGATTTCGCGAAATTCCTGGTCACTAAGTTCGAGCCCAACGATCATCCACAGGCAAACATGTCCGCTTTGATGCGGCAGGTGTTTGGTGAAGATTTGCTGTTGAACTCCGTTATCAAGTCGACTGCGGTCGCAGATGCACTGACATGGAAGCAAAGCCTCTATGAGGTGCAGCGGGCACGGTTCTCAGCGCCGAAAACCTACGACCGTGCGATCGAGTCGATCAACGCGGCCAACGCCGAACTGGAAAGCCTCTTCTGGAAGGCTTGGGGGAGAGAATGAGCAGGAAGGATTCCAAGGGCCTGTTTGCCAATGTTCTCGGTCAGCTCGATAACGGGCCAGACAGAGGCGCAGTACAACGTTCGACCTCACCGCACTTGATGAAGGTCGCCGCTGGCGTACGCCATATCCAGGAACGCAGCGAGCTCGCCGAGCGGTTACTTAAGGACGGCGGCCAGGTCATCGAGATCGAGCCGGACGATATTCTCGAATCCGCGATCCCGGATCGCTTTGCTTCTGCATATGATGCGGAGAACATTGCCGAATTGATGCAGTCGATGCGCGAGCATGGACAAAGCACACCCGGCCTCGTGCGATCGCTCGCAGGGGAGGCCAAGGCGTTTCAGATCGTCTTCGGCCGGCGGCGGCTTGCTGCGGCGAAGCTTCTCGGCATCAAGTTCAAGGCGATCGCACGAGATTTGAGCGACGAAGATGCCATCGTTCTCCAAGGCGAGGAAAACAGCAATCGCAACGATCTCTCATTCATTGAACGATGCCTGTTTGCCCAATCGCAGGAGGTTGCAGGCTACGGTCGCGATATCATCTGCAAATCGCTCAGCACCGGCAAATCGCATGTGTCAGAGATGATCCGGCTCGCAACCGCGTTGCCGCGCGAGATCGTCCAGGACATTGGACCGGCACCCGAAGTCGGCCGTCGTCGTTGGGTCGATTTCGAAACCAAATGGTCAGCGCATGCGGCGCCGCTTGAAGCCGCGAAGAATGCACTCAGCAACGACGAAGTCCGCAATGGCGATAGCAACGTTCGCTTTGCGAGCGTCTTGGAAGCGCTTTCCCGCGAGAGAGAACTATCACATGTGACAGTTGACGCAGGCGAGCTAGTTTCGCACGGTCTGATGCTCGGCAAAGTGAGTCATGGAAAATCCGGCTCAAAACTTGTTTTCAACAAGTCTGTCCCTAGTGGGTTCGTCGACTTCGTTGCGAAGCAAATAGAGAGCCTGCACGATCAGTTCATGCAGCAGAGTAGCCAGTGAGGGCTGGACAGGTTTAATTCGGAGGATAACCGCAAAAGAAAAAGGCCCCCCAAACGTTTCCGTCGTGGAAGCCCTTCTCGTATGTAGCAATCTGAGAATCGCATTTCCACGAATCCCCGTCAAGAGTCTTTGGCATCGTTTTGGTGAGCAGATTTCTTTTGCCTTCTAAGAGGTGAAGGAAAATGCAGGTTGGAAGTGTGACGACGCCCTTTGGGCGGCGGCCGATGACGCTTGCTCTGGTAAAAAGGCAGCTCGCCACAGCTGAAATCAAGCCGGGCAAATCGGTCGAGAAATGGAGAGTGTTCCGCGACGCCTCGGAGGCGAGGGCGCTGCTCGGTATCCAGGACCGAGCGCTCGCCGTTCTCGATGCCCTGTTGACGTTCTATCCGGAAGGCGAGCTGGCGCAGGATCGGGCGATGATCGTATTCCCCTCCAATGCACAGCTTTCTGTGCGTGCCCACGGCATTGCTGGCGCCACGCTGCGCCGTCAGTTGGCTGCTCTCGTCAACGCCGGCCTGATCGTCCGCAAGGACAGCGCCAACGGCAAGCGTTACGCCCGTAAAGACCGGGCAGGGGAGATCGAGGATGCCTATGGCTTCGATCTGTCGCCCTTGCTCGCCCGTGCGGAAGAACTCGCGCAAATGGCTCAACAGGTGGCCGCTGATCGCGCGCATTTCCGTCGCACCAAAGAGGCGCTCACTGTCTGCCGGCGGGATGTTCGCAAGCTCATTTCTGCCGCCATGGAGGAGGGCGCTTCCGGCGACTGGGGAGCGATTGAAGCGATGTATGTTGAGCTCGTCGGCCGTATTCCGCGCACGCCGGTCATCGGTGATCTGGCCGCGATGCTCGACGAAATGGCGATGTTGCGCGCTGAGATCCTCAATCTGCTGGAAATTCAGATGAATTCGGAAAAAATGAGCGCCAATGATGCTCCAGATGAGCGTCACATACAGAATTCAAATACCGAATCCATCCATGAACTTGAACCTAGCTCTGAAAACGAGCAGGGGGCGAAACCTGAGACGGAACCGAGAACGAAGCGCGAGCCGATAAAGGCGTTTTCTTTGGGGATGGTGCTGCAAGCCTGCCCGGAGATCGCTATGTACGGGCCAGGCGGGGCGATTTCGAGCTGGCGGGAGCTGATGGCGGCCGCGGTCGTGGTTCGATCGATGCTCGGCGTCAGTCCGAGCGCCTACCAGGATGCCTGCGAAGCCATGGGGCCGGAGAATGCTGCTGCGACAATGGCGTGCATCCTGGAGAGGGCAGGCCACATCAACTCGGCGGGTGGTTACCTCAGAGATTTGACGGCGAAGGCGCGCCGCGGAGAATTCTCGCTAGGTCCGGTGCTAATGGCGTTACTGCGAACGAACGGGGTTGCAGCGCGGGCGGT
>NZ_JBNDIU010000047.1:0-17908 GCF_050434565.1 Ensifer sp. 4252 | reverse complement strand
CACGGTCACGACCATGCCGGCGCCTGGACCTCGAAACTGCCGATCGCCGATCTCAAGGGTTTCTTCGGGGCGCTCGGCTGCGCCTGCTGGGCTGTTTAGTCTAACGGCAGCGGGCAGCGGAGCGCACGGCATCGTCAATTAAAAAACGCACCCAAAGGATCGAAGAATGAAACCCATAGCCGGAGCTGCCGCGATAGCGGCAGTCTCAATCTTGATCAGTTCATCGGTCGCTCTCGGCGATGATCGTGCCCTATCAATGGGCAAGGCCCGCCCCTCCTGGGCGAAGGTCGTTGTGAACCAACCGACGCCGAAGCGTGGCGCCTATTACAAGGGAATATCCCGGACCGCGTTCAGCAACTTCGAATGGCAGCGGAACCGATGAGGGGGTGGCCCTCCCTCGCGCCATCCGGCCAAGCCTCCCCGGTAGCCGCCTGTATTCATCGCGCTTCGCGGGGGCGGTGATCCGCCAAGTGACGCTGGAGCGGGCAGTCCTGGCGCCTTGCTCCGACATTTAGGAGGCCTATCCATGATGCTGTCCATGAGCCTGCGTGGTCTACCGCAGCGCTGCCATGAAAGCGGGCACATGCTGTTCAAAATGTTTCGAAAAGGTAGCGATCCGCGGCGGCAGCGCCTGATAGGGCGGATAGTAAAGGGTGAGCCACAGCTCGGGTGGCGACCAGCGAGGCAGCACGTGCACCAACCGCCCGGTGTCCAGGTGCTTGGCAACGTGAAACAACGGCAGGAGCGCAACCCCGGCTCCCTCCGCCGCCATATCCGCGAGCACGTCGCCGCTGTTGGTGCTAAAGGCGCGGCCAGCGGAGATTTCCATGTTCGAACCGCCGTCCGAGAGCTGCCACGTTTCACGCCGGCTTTCCCCATTATAGGCGAGGCAATCTTCGGCTGTCAGTTCGCAAGGATGGTCCATCGCGGCGAATCGGCTCTCCGGCGCCGCAACGAGTACGCGACGGATCACGCAGATTTTTCGCCAGATCGTGAACTTGTCGGACGGCGTGGAGGAGATCCGAATGGCGAGATCGAAGTCGTGGTCGAGAATGTTGACGAAGCCGTCCGCCAGCGAAACCTCGAAATTGATCTTCGGATAAATCTTCCGAAAACTGGACATGGTGGTGGCAGGACCGCCTTGCCAAACCAAGTCGGCGCGCTGATGCGCAGGCGCCCCTGATCCGCCTTGTGGGCGTCCATGACGTCTTTGCGGGCCGTATCGAGCGCTTGGAGCGCGGGTTGGATCTGCGCGGCGAAGACCGCGCCGTCCGTCGTGAGCGACACCTGTCGCGTCGTGCGCACGAAAAGCTGAACCCCAAGATCGTCTTCAAGAGCGGAAATGGCCCGCGTGATCGCCGCGGGCGCCAGATTGAGCTCCCGCGCCACCTGGGCAAAGTTTCGTTTTTCGGCGGCAAGTAGGAAGATGCGCAGGGCCTTGTGGTCATTCATCTCGATTATTTCTCAAAACGCAATTCAATCGAAACTTTTATTGCAATTCATCGACGCAATCAACGGCGCTACACCTCTTCTCACCAAACAAGTTTACCGCAGAAACCGGCCGAAGCCGGGGCACGCACGCCCGACAGTCCAACCAACTCAAAGAGGAGATAAACCATGTCCAGCAAACTCGAAGTCCTGACCCCGCAAAACAGCCAGCTCATCTTCATCGACCAGCAGCCGCAGATGGCCTTCGGCGTGCAGTCGATCGACCGCCAGGTGCTGAAGAACAATGTCGTCGGTCTCGCCAAGGCCGCCAAGGTCTTCGATATTCCAACGACGATCACCACCGTCGAGACCGAATCCTTCTCCGGCCACACCTATCCCGAACTGCTCGCCGTCTTCCCGGAAAACGACATCCTCGAGCGCACCTCGATGAACTCCTGGGACGATCAGAACGTGCGCGATGCGTTGGCAAAGCATGCCGCCAACGGCCGCAAGAAGGTCGTCGTTGCCGGGCTGTGGACCGAAGTCTGCAACACCACCTTCGCCCTCTCCTGCATGCATGACACCGACTACGAAATCTACATGGTCGCCGACGCCTCCGGCGGCACCTCGCTCGAAGCACACAAATACGCCATGGACCGCATGGTTCAGGTCGGGGTCGTCCCGGTCACCTGGCAGCAGGTCTTGCTCGAATGGCAGCGTGACTGGGCGCGCAAGGAAACCTACGGCGCGGTCACCTCGGTGGTGAAGGAACATTCCGGCGCCTATGGCATGGGCATCGATTACGCCGTCACCATGGTCCACAACGGCGAGGAGCGCATCCACCACGGCAAGCGCGTCGGCCCCAACCCAGCCAAGTAGGCATCACCGATCGCCTCCTTGGTCTGTCGTTGAGGCGGACCAGGGAGGTGAAGGCGCTGGCCAAAGGGTTCGTATTTCACTTTCGAGCACACGTTGGAGCACCGGGCCGGCAACAGGAAGACTTCCCATGAAACTCTATCTCGGGTCGTTGGGCGCCGGACTTTTGGTGGGCCTGATCTAAGGTCTTCTGGATGTGTGCTCGCCCCGGCTTCAGTTACCGCAGTGAACACTCGGCCTCATCAAGAAGGGGCGAAATCCGTCTCAATCATTAAGGGATAACCGCAGATAATGCTGAATATACTTCGCGGGAAAAGCAATTCACTGGTACTGGCATTCGTCTCCGGATTCGCGGACGCGCTCTTTTTCATTCATTTGGGCGGCCTTTTCGTTGGACTGGTCACCGGCAATGTCGTGCTCCTCGGGCTGGGCTTGGTCGGTCACGAAAAAGGTGGTCTGCGCGATCTTCAGATCATGACATTCCCACTCTTCATGGTGGGCGCGGGCTTGGCGGCAATCATGGTCGCCTGGATCAAGCCTCTCGAGCGCGCAACGTTCTGGACGCTCATCATTGCCGCAGCTGCATTCGCGATGTCCGCCCTTGTTGCAATATTCGATGCCGGGCCGGTATCGGCCTGTGCGCTTCTCGCCGTCACCGCGATGGGAATGTTGACGGCGATCGAGCGTCTCGACCCAAGGCTCGGGCCACCGTTTTCGCTAATGACGGGCAACATCGCCGGCCTCGCCGTCGCTGCTGCCCGTCGCCTCGTCCGCTATACCGAGAAGCCGGAAGAGTGGGGACAGTCGCTGACGTCGATCATCCTGGTGCTCGGCTTTGTGGTGGGGTGTGCTAGCGGCGCGTTTGCGCAAGTCACGGTGGGCGTTGCGGGAATGCTCTTCCCGGCTTTCATGTTGCTCCTGGTCGGCCTTTTCTATTCACCGCAAAACACGAAGAAGCCGGGCTGAACGATGGTCGCCGTCATTTTGCCGCCTCCAAACGCGATCTCGAAGGGAGGCCACCCTTGTCCGCGATAGCCGCTTTCAGCCTGGCCCCGCGCGATCGCGACGAGGTCAACCGCAGCTCGACCTCCCTCGAACTGATGTTCGATCTTGCCACCGTCGTGGCGGTGGCCGCCGCCGCCCATGGACTGGCGCAGGACATCGAAGCCGGCGAATTCGGGCCTGGCGTCGTCCGATTTGCGTGCAGCTTTTTCATGGCCTGGCTGGCCTGGGCGAACTACACATGGTTCGCCTCGGGCTATGACAACAAGTCGGCCGCCTTCCGTGTGGTGACGATGGTCATCATGTTCGGATCGCTTACTCTTGCCGGAGGGATCCGCAGCGGCCTCGGCGATGAGCCGCATTGGCTCGTCCTCATCGGTTTCAGCATCATGCGACTGGGCATGATCGCCCTGTGGCTCGGCGCGGCGAACGGGGATCGGCATGCCCGCCCGGCGGCCCTGCGCTACGCGGCCGGGATCGGCGGCATGCAGTTCTACTGGAACACCCTGATCATCACACTTTCCCCTGAAGCGCCGCTTTACTTTCCGCTCTTTGCGCTCGGCGCCGCTGGCGAGCTGGCCGTACCGCTGCTGGCCGAGCGCGGGACCGCCAGCAACTGGCATCATGGTCACATCATCGATCGCTACAACTCTTTCAATATCATTGTCCTTGGCGAATGTTTTGCCGCCATCGCCTTGATTATCTCGGGCCCGGCGACCCCAGAATTAAGGCATTTCTGGTGGGCGACCCTGTGTTCCATCATCGCGTTTTCGATGTGGGGACTATACTTTGACCGCAACGAACAACTGCTCAGCCGCAAACTTGGCACCGTTCTGACCTGGGCCTACGGACATTGTCTGCTTTTTGCAGCTGGAGCGGCGACAGCCGCCGGTTTTGCGGTGTTTCTGAGCGTCGCCCGCGACGGGGCCGTTTCGCAACGGCTTGCTGCTCTCGCCTTTTGCATACCGATCGCGACGTACCTGACCACCCTCTGGCTGGTTCGCGACCGGGCGTCCAAACATGGCTCGATGCACTGGCTTCTCTTGATCATGGCGGCGCTCGTGCTTGCAAGCAGCACGTTCGCCTCCCATGCTCTGGAATTGATCGCAATGTTGCTGGCGATCACTATAGCGATACGCCGTCGACTATATCCGGCGAGCCTGCGTGAGGGCGGCGAACGCGACTGAAATCGGTCGCAAGCAAGGGGTGGAGAAAAAGGATGGGGGATCAGAGGGCGATGTCGTTGTCAGCGGCCATTTTTGCGCGCAATCAGGGATTTCGATCCTCAATCATGCCGCTCCTTTTTGCATCCGGTCTACTGACGGCATGTGTCGCCGGGCCTGAGCGTATTTCGGTTCCGGCAGAACAGGCGTCGGCTGTGCAAATCGAGCACGTGGACCTTGCCCGCTTCTGGGGAGACGAGGTCACGCCCACTCTACGTTCGCTCATTGCGCAGCAGTACACGCAGACACACGATGCGGCTCGCTCAGGACGTCGCCCGTCCACCGCCGTCAATCATGTCGACTTTCTTGCCATTTCGGGAGGAGGCGCCGACGGCGCGTTTGCCGCCGGATACCTGACGGGCTGGAGCGAGAGGGGCAATCGACCGCAATTCGAGGTCGTGACCGGCGTCAGCACGGGCGCCTTGGCGGCCCCCTTTGCCTTCCTTGGTCCGGATCATGACCGAGAATTGCGCGAAGTTTTCACGCAGTATGGTGACCGCGATATCTATAGAAATCTCGGCCTGATCGGTGTGATGGGCCGTGGTCTCTACGATAGTGCGCCGTTGCGGCAATTGATCGGTCGCTATCTCACCGAGGAAATGGTCGAAGAAATTGCGGCGCAGTACCGCAATGGCCGCCGGCTGCTGATCCAAACCACCAATATCGATGCCCAGCGTCCTGTTGTCTGGGACCTGTCTGCGATCGCCGCCAGCGCGCGCACCGATCGTCGAGAACACATGATCGACATTCTGTTGGCGTCTGCGGCCATACCTGCGGTATTCCCACCGGTTCGGATCGATGTAAGGCTGGGTGGTCAAGCCAGGCAGGAATTGCATGTCGACGGCGGGACAGTGGCGCAGCTCTTCTTCGCCCCTCCCAATATAGAGCTCTCCGGATATGAGAGGCGCTACTTTGGTCATGCCCGCTCGCGAACACTCTATCTGATCCGCAACGGGCGATTGACGCCGCAGTACGCAACGACCGAAGAAACCGCGCTCGGGATCGCCCGCCGTTCGATCGAAACGTTGATCAAGTATCAGGCGATTTCCGATCTGATGCGCCTGCAGCTTCAGACGACGGCCGCCCGCGGTCAGCTTTATTACGCATCTATCCCGGATCAGTTCACACTGAGCCCAAAATCAGAATTTGATCGAAGCTACATGCAACAGCTTTTTGCCGCCGGTCAGGAGCAAGGGCGTCTTGGACGATGGCGCGAGAAGCCTCCGCTCACGCCAGTGCAAGCGGCGGAGCAGCGCAATCCCAGCTGACGTTCGTCAATGCCTGGCAGCCTGGATCACGGGCTGCAGCGCTCTTGGCTGCAGCCGCCGACCTCTGCTCAGCTGCCGTCGGTTCCAAAGGCGGCGATCGCCGCCAAATTGACGATGTCGGAATCCCTCGCATTGAGCGGTACGATCTGCACCGACCTGTCGAGACCGACCAGAATCTCAGGCTTGACGCCTGCCAGCCGCCAGACGGCGATCCGGATAAAAGCATATAAGTCGAGAAGACCCTGCGCGAGGCGAGGTTGCGTCTTCGCCGAACCGTTCTGGAAGGTAGAGTGCGACTGCGCGCAACGTGGAGGGGAGAGGTCGCCCGCGCAGGTTGTGGTTGCGGGCCTTCAGCGCCACGCGTCTTATCAGAGGCGCAAAGCTCGCTGTATCACTTTGGACTACTGCATGTTTTTGCCCTTAAATCGAACAGGATTTAAGGAAACATGCAGTAGCAAATCTGAGTGGTTTCGGCAAAATACCGATTTTTCATTCAAGCTGCCGGCGGGGCAACTATCTATTCCAGGTCATCGGACTATTCTTCGGAGTGAAAGATAATGACGCCCCTTCCCCCTTCTGACCCCGACGAATCGTTGCTTCTGATCGTTGACCAACAGGCCGGACTCGCATTCGGCGTAGGATCCGGGGATCGCCAGCTGCTGCTCGGCAGTACGGCGGCCCTTGCTAAGACCGCGCGCATTTTCAACCTGCCGACCGTCGTGTCGACCTCGGCGCCCAAGGCCTATAGTCGCCCCTTGATGCCGACGATCAGCAGCGTCATTCCTAAAGTGCCGGTGATCGAGCGGCGCAACGCGAATGCCCGGGAAGACCGACGGCGTTAGCAAAGCAGTCGCCAGAAAGCGCCACCTGGGCAAAGTTTCGTTTTTCGGCGGCAAGTAGGAAGATGCGCAGGGCCTTGTGGTCATTCATCTCGATTATTTCTCAAAACGCAATTCAATCGAAACTTTTATTGCAATTCATCGACGCAATCAACGGCGCTACACCTCTTCTCACCAAACAAGTTTACCGCAGAAACCGGCCGAAGCCGGGGCACGCACGCCCGACAGTCCAACCAACTCAAAGAGGAGATAAACCATGTCCAGCAAACTCGAAGTCCTGACCCCGCAAAACAGCCAGCTCATCTTCATCGACCAGCAGCCGCAGATGGCCTTCGGCGTGCAGTCGATCGACCGCCAGGTGCTGAAGAACAATGTCGTCGGTCTCGCCAAGGCCGCCAAGGTCTTCGATATTCCAACGACGATCACCACCGTCGAGACCGAATCCTTCTCCGGCCACACCTATCCCGAACTGCTCGCCGTCTTCCCGGAAAACGACATCCTCGAGCGCACCTCGATGAACTCCTGGGACGATCAGAACGTGCGCGATGCGTTGGCAAAGCATGCCGCCAACGGCCGCAAGAAGGTCGTCGTTGCCGGGCTGTGGACCGAAGTCTGCAACACCACCTTCGCCCTCTCCTGCATGCATGACACCGACTACGAAATCTACATGGTCGCCGACGCCTCCGGCGGCACCTCGCTCGAAGCACACAAATACGCCATGGACCGCATGGTTCAGGTCGGGGTCGTCCCGGTCACCTGGCAGCAGGTCTTGCTCGAATGGCAGCGTGACTGGGCGCGCAAGGAAACCTACGGCGCGGTCACCTCGGTGGTGAAGGAACATTCCGGCGCCTATGGCATGGGCATCGATTACGCCGTCACCATGGTCCACAACGGCGAGGAGCGCATCCACCACGGCAAGCGCGTCGGCCCCAACCCAGCCAAGTAAGTGCTCCTGTATGTTTCCTTAGATCGTAGTCGCTTTAAGGATAAAAACATGCGGCAATTCAAAGTGCTACCGCGCCGCGCGTCTGATAAGACGCGCGGCGCGGTAGCTCGCCCCACCATTTGAACAACAGGCGGGCTCCGAAAGGGGCCGCCTTCTTTCAACCCGGCGACGATCCCGTCTTCCCGATCTCCCCGGGTCCTTTGCAAGGGAAATAATGATGCTTCCTTCGACCAAACAGCTCGTGCCCTATCTGCTCAGCCTGTTGAGACTGGTGTCCGCCCTCGTGCTCTTCAGCTACGGAACACAGAAAATCATCGGCTTTCCAGTAGACGCCGGCGGGCCGCCGGTCGGTTCGCTGCCCTGGATAGCCGGGCTCTTCGAGCTCGTTCTTGGTTTTTCCTTGCTGGTGGGCTTCAAGATCCGGCTTTCCGCCTTCATTCTCTCCGGCCTCATGGCATTTGCCTATTTCCTGCGCCATGCGCCGCAAGGCTTCTATCCAGCCCAGAACGGCGGCACGGCGGCGATCATCTTCTGTTTCGTTTTCCTCTATCTTGCGGTCGCCGGCGGCGGTCCGCTCAGCCTCGACGCCGTGCGCGGCAAGGGCGACGCCTGACGGCAGGGTTGAGCGCTTGCCGGTCAATCGACCACGTCGCCATAGTCCGGGTGGCGGGCGTACCAGCCGGCCACGAAGGGACAACGGAACGACTTTCCGATGGCTGGCTCTCACGAGGTCGAAAACGCCCGTCAACAGCCGCGAGCCGATGCCGCGGCCGGACAATTCCTGCGGGACCTCGGTATGGATCAACACCAGGCGTCCGTCCTTCAAACGGTAGTAGACGGCGGGGACGCCGCCGTCAGCGATGAGTTCGAAGCGGCTCAGGTCCGGGCGCTCGATGACTGCATTGTTCTCGGATGGGGTGCTCGCATCAACAGACGCAGACACCAGCGTCTGGCAATTTGCCCTCTTGCCCAGCATCGAAGCGTATTGCGGCGCGACGCGGACTGAGCGGTCGCCTTTGTTGGTAAGGCCGGTAAAATCATCTCAAACCAGACTTGCCCGAATCTGCCAAAGTAGTGCGAAGGCGCGGTTGGAGGGGCCGCGCCTTTATGGTCCGATGATGGCTTTATCTTAATGGTCGGCTGTCGCCATTGGCTGGGTCGCGCGACGATCGAGAAGCCGGACGATCAGCGCGACGACGGCGAGGAACCCGCCGAGCACGCTGACCCCGAGCCAGCCAGTCGAGCTCCATACGGTGGTGGCCAGTGCGGCACCAGCCGCACCGCCGAGGAACATCGCCGTCATGAAGATCGTGTTCAGCCGACTCCTTGCTTCCTGATCGAGCGCATAGACGATGTGCTGGTTCGAAACGAGCGCGCTCTGGATGCCGAAGTCGAGAACGATCACGCCGATCACCAGGGCGGTGAGCGAAGGCCATGCCCCAAAGACGAGCCATGCGACGATCGTCAGCACGGAGCCGAGCCAGACGACGAAATGCGGGCCGCGGCGGTCGGCGATTTTGCCGGCAAGCGGGGCAGCGAAGACACCCACGGCGCCGACGATGCCGAAGAGGCCGGCGATGTCCGGGCCGAGATTGAATTGCGGCGTCTGCAGCTGGAGCGCAAGGATCGTCCAGAAGGCCGTGAACGAGCCGAAGAGAGCGGCCTGCATCAACGCTGCCGTGCGCAGAGCGCGCTCCCGACGCCACAGGTGGGCGAGCGAGCGAAGCGCCGTGCGATAGTGCATGCGCGATGCCGGGCGATGATCCGGCAAGGTCAAGGCCATCAGCACGGCGCCAGCGAGCGCCAGCGGTACTCCGATCCAGAACATTTCGCGCCAGCCCGCATGGGCCCCGACGAAACCCGACAGGGTGCGGCTGAACAGGATGCCCGAAAGCACGCCCGCCATGACGGTGCCGATGGTCGAGCCGCGTTTTTCCGGTACGGCGAGCGACGCGGCAAAGGGCACGATCTGCTGGGCGACGGTCGCGCTTGCGCCGACGATCAAGGAGGCTGCCACCAGCGACCAGGCCGTCGGCGCGATGGCCGCGACCGCCAGCGCCCCGGCAAGAATGATGAACTGGCCGATGATGAGCTTGCGGCGATGAAGGATATCGCCGAGCGGCAGCAGGAAGAACAGGCCGAGCGCATAACCGAGCTGCGTCGCCGTTGGGATATAGCCGGTGACCGGCTGGTGCCTGAACTCGTTTTCGATGATCCCGAGCATCGGCTGGTTGTAGTAGATGTTGGCGACGGCAATGCCGCTCGCCGTCGCCATTGCGAAGAGCGCGGCCTTGCCGAGCCCTTGGCTCACCGTTTTGCCGTCGGCTCTCGACGTCTCCATGATTGTCGCCTTTCTGGTTTGGAACGGATAGGGATGAGGTAGCATTTTCTCGGCGATTGATTTAGTTATGAAGATTGATCGGCCAGTGTAACGGTTCTAGATATAATGAACACGGATGACGTTCTCGTCTTTACCGCCGCCGTCGCGGGGGGAAGCCTTGCCGCTGCGGCGCGGCGCCTCGGCCTGACGCCCATGGTGGCGACGCGCCGGCTCGCCGCGCTGGAAGCCGCGCTCGGTGTCAGGCTGCTGCACCGCACGACGCGCTCGCTGTCGCTGACGCCCGAGGGCGAGACGTTCCTTCCCTTCGCCGGGGCGTTGGTAGAAAACGAGGCGGCGGCGATGGCGCGCCTTCGTTCGGAAAGCCTTGGTGCGGCCGGACTGTTGCGCGTTTCCGTGCCGATCTCCTTCGGCCTGAAATTCGTCATGCCCTTCGTGCCGTCGCTCCTGCAGGAAAACCCGGATCTGCGCATGTCCGTCGACCTGACCGACAGCCTCCCCGATCTCGTCGCCACAGGAACTGACCTGGCGATCCGCATCGCGCGGCTGCGCGACAGCAGCCTCGTCGCCCAGAAACTCGCCGCCAATCCTCGCATGCTGGTGGCGAGCCCCGACTACGTAGCCCGCCGCGGCCGGCCGCGTGTGGTCGCCGACCTTACCGGTCATGACTGCCTGGCGCTCGGCAGCGCCACCCACTGGACCTTCCAGTCGCAGGAAGGCGACCGTCATGCGCGCCTGAACGCCCGCCTCGCCTGCAGCAGCATCGCTGGCTGCTACGCTGCAAGTCTGGCGAGCGGCGGCATCGCGCTTTTGTCGAACTGGTATGTTGCCGACGACATCGCCGCCGATCGGCTGGTCCGCATCGATCTCGATGACGCCCGGCCGGAGGCGATCGGCATCTGGGCGGTCTATCCGACGCGGCAGCTGGTGCTGCCGAAGGTGCGCGTCTTCATCGCCGCACTGCACTCGGCGCTTGCTCAAGCCGGCATCCGGAGTCAGACGGAGTGATATGGGCGGGCATCGGCGATCTCCTTCGGGTCATTTCCGCCCGATGGTGGGATGCGGCCGCTTTGCGAGGTAGTGTACGGGCTTTCCTGGACCCTGGTATCGGTTCCCCTATTCTTTGGCATAGGGTTCCTGCCGCGCCCCCTCCGGCCAATCTGCCGGCCGCCCACGTGGCGCTGCGCTCCAACAACAGCAACGTGCGGGCCCAGAGCTGCACCGGCGTCGGCATTGCGGTGCTGCCCCAGCCCGGTCGGCGACCAGCAGCCGCGCCCAAAGCGCATGGACCTCGGCGAAAATCCACCGGCCCGGGATATCTGGATGGACTATCACCGCGATATCCGGCGTTCGGCAAGGCTTCGGGCGTTTGTCGATCCTGCCGTGGACCATCTCGCCGTCTGAACTCCTGCCGGCCCGCGCATGAAATGGACGATCGCTGCACAAACGCTGCAGAGGCCCGCCAGCCGGATGGCCGCCAATATGGTTGAAGCCGAATCCGGCAAAAAACAGGTCATCCATACAAGATTAAACGCCAGCGAAAGGCGAGTTTCCGAACTCCGATTTCCATGGAGAAGACGGACATGGCTTTCCTTCCCGTTCCACTGCGCCGGTGTACAGCCGCCGAATTTTGGCAACTCTTATGCGCGGCTATCTTCCTATCCGCGGCCGCCCTTCCCCTGCCGGCACGGGCGGCGGCGTTTGCCGAACACCAGGCGCCCGGCTTCTATCGCTTTTACCTGGGCTATTTCGAGATCACCGCCCTCTCCGCCGGTACCCACCCCTTCCCTATCCACGAGGTGCTCACCAAGACGCCCGCGACACCGGCAGAACCGGTCCCGCTCGATCAGGCCGCACCGGGAAAGGCGAATGCGCTGCTGGCCGAGAGCAATCTGACCGTTCCGGTTCAAGAGTCCATCAATGCGTTCCTGGTCAACACCGGAACGAAACTGATCCTGATCGACAGCGGCGCAGGGGCTCTTTACGGGGAGTGCTGCGGACAGCTCCTCAACAATCTGCGCAGTTCCGGCTACAGCCCGGAGCAGGTGGACGAGATCTACATAACCCACCTTCACGCCGACCATGTCGGCGGCATTGCCCCCGGCGGGAAGATCGCCTTTAAGAACGCCATCGTCAGGGCAAGCCGGGCCGATGCCAACTACTGGCTCGACGCAGCGAACGAGAAGAAGGCGCCTCCACTTCTGACTGGCATGTTCGAGAGCGAGCGCGCGGCGCTGACGCCCTATGTCAAGGCGGGCAAGTTCAAGCCCTTTGCCTATGGCGACACCATGAGCCCCGGCATCATGCCCATGCCGACCCCGGGCCATACCCCGGGCCACACGTCCTATCAGGTCGAAAGCGACGGCCAGAAGCTTCTGGTCTGGGGGGATGTGGTGCATGTCTTCCAGATCCAGTTTCCCGACCCTGCCGTAACGGTGGCCTATGACAGCGATGCCCGTGGCGCGCTTGCTGAACGCGTGGCGATCTTCTCCGACGCCGCGCAGAAAGGCTATCTGATCGGCGCTGCCCATATTTCCTTCCCGGGGCTCGGGCACGTCAGGGCACGGGACGGCAATTTCTACTGGGTGCCTGCAAATTACGACGGAAGTCCGAAGGCGTCCGACTAAACGCCGGCCCCCCTCGCACCTTCCAACGACGCCGCTGCCGGACGCCGGATGCATAAAGTCCAATCTACGCTTTTCGAAATCGCTGGTGACCGCGGCTTGGCAGATCGGCGCTCGACCCGATCGAGGCAGGTTGGCCGGAGCAAGCGTCTCGCCCGGTGCACAGACAGCTTCACGGCCCTCGCCGCACATTCCTTTCTCGCCTGACAAAACGGAACCTCGCCATTCCATTTTCGTCAGTTTTCAAACCCAGGCCGGCGCAAGACATCAATACAAGGAGTTACCCATGAAAAAGCACAGCGAATTCTTCACGTTTCGGCACGGCCAGTTCGCAATAACTATGCTTTCGGACGGACCGATCCTGCTCGGCGGCGAGATTTTCGCGCCGGAAGGATCGAAGGATCAACGCGAAGAGATTTTGCTGCGGCTCGACGGGGACCGCACGATCGCGCCGGCGCAGTCGAACATTCCGCTCATCGTCACTGCAAACGAACGGATTCTCGTCGACGTCGGGGCCGGAAACCGGTTCCAGCCCACCGAGGGGCAACTGGAGGAAAACCTCAACTCGGTGGGCCTGAATGCCGCCGACATAACGGCCGTCGTGCTTTCTCACGCCCATCCGGACCATATCTGGGGCATGCTCCGGAACGACGGCACGCTGCGCTTTGCCAATGCACGCTATTTCGTCGGCCGGCGGGAGTTCGAATACTGGACCGGCGAGGAATCATCGGCATTGCCCGAGGGCCTGCAGCCCTTCGTGGAGGGAGCCCGCCGCGACCTTAACGCGGTTGCCGGCAACGCGACCTTCTTCGGGGACGGCGACGAGATTCTGCCGGGCATCAAGGCGATAGCAACGCCGGGGCATACGGCCGGCCACAGCTCCTTCGTCCTCGAAGGCGACACACCGCTCGTGATTACCGCCGACGCTATCGCCAGCGAAATTGTTTCCGTCGAGCATCCCGACTGGAGCTTCGGGTTCGACATGGATGTCAATCGTGCGTGTCAGACGCGCCTGGCGCTGCTCGAGCGGGTCGCGGCCGAGCGGGCAAAGCTCGTCGGATTCCACTGGACCTATCCGGGCGTTGGGGAGATTGCACGGAATGGAAACGGCTTTGCCTTCACCCCAGCGGAAAGGACAGGGCGATGAGGCGCAGAATTCTTGGACGGCGAACAAGCCTGCTGACCTCGCTCGCCGTCGTCGGACATACAATCTGGACCAGCGCGGCCCCTGCGGGCCTCCCTCCACTCCGCACGAGGATCAATGATCATGCGTTGATCGTCAGGACGGCCTTCCCGGCAATCGTTCCACTTTGAATTTCGTTAGCCGGAACCAACGCCTGATCGGAGGTCGCCTCAGTATCCGGATTCCTCGCATTCGAATATTAAACAGGATTGGCAATTGAGTTATCCCCTCCAGGAGGATAGGAAATTAACCATGACAGAGCATGAGCACCAGCACGACACCCACCCCGACATCATCAAGCGGCTCAAGCGGGCTGAGGGACATCTGAAAAGCGTCATCGCCATGATCGAAGCCAGCCGGCCATGTTTGGACATCGCCCAGCAGCTGCAGGCGGTCGAAAAGGCGATCACCAACGCCAAACGCACCTTGATCCAGGATCACCTCGATCACTGCCTCGAAGATACAGTCGGTTCGCTTGGACGAGAACAGCGACAGACGATCGACGAGTTCAAGACGATCACGAAGTACCTCTGAGGATAATCAAAATGCCCGATTTCGTAGATCTGGACCAACAGTGGGGCGCCGACGCTTGGGCGCTCATTCCGAGCACTGCGCAGGGGCCGTCGGCTCATGCGGTAGCCGCGCCGGCTGCGACGACCCCGGGGCAGGAGTAGCGAAGTGCTGGCAGTTCTCAAGAACCGGACCTACCGCCATCTGTTTCTCGCCCAGGTCATCGCACTGCTTGGAACGGGTCTCGCGACGGTGGCGCTGGGTCTGCAGGCATACCAGCTTGCTGACGGCAACGCCGGAGCCGTCCTCGGAACGGCGCTCGCCATCAAGATGATCGCCTACGTCGTGGTGGCTCCTATCGCCACGGCCTTTACGGAACAGCTACCGCGTCGGGCGATGCTGGTCTCGCTGGATGTGATCCGCGCGGCCGTGGCCCTCTGTCTTCCGTTCGTAACGGGGGTTTGGCAGGCCTATGTGCTTATCTTCGTGCTTCAGGCGGCGTCTGCCGCTTTCACCCCGACGTTTCAGGCGACAATCCCGGACGTTCTTCGGGACGAGGATGACTATACCAACGCCCTGTCCCTCTCGCGGTTGGCCTACGATCTCGAAAAGGTCTGCAGTCCGCTGCTCGCAGCCGTCCTTCTCGCGGTGATGAGCTACCACGACCTTTACCTTGGGACTGTTGTCGGTTTTCTGGCGTCGGCGTCCCTGGTCGTTTCCGTCTTTCTGCCCGATCCGAAACCGTCCGAACCGCGAAGTATCTTTGAGCGAACGACGCGCGGCATCCGGCTGTTCCTCACCGTGCCGCGTCTTAGAGGTCTTCTCGCCCTCAATCTCGCGGTCGCTGCCGGCGGCTCGATGGTGCTCGTGAACACAGTGGTCCTGGTGCAAGGGACCTATGGTCTGGGAGAACGGTTCACTGCGATCGCGTTGGCTGCCTTCGGCCTCGGCTCCATGATCGCCGCTCTTTCCCTGCCGCGTCTGCTGAAAACCGTGCAGGACCGACCCGTAATGCTCGCAGGAACCGCCCTTCTGGTGGTCGCACTTCTCACCGGCCTATTGGTGACGTCCTATTGGGGAATGGTCGCTCTTTGGGCAGTCATTGGGGTCGGTTACTCACTCGTCCTGACGCCGTCCGGTCGCATCCTGCGCCGTTCTGCAGCGCCGGAAGATCGTCCCGCGCTGTTTGCGGCGCAGTTCGCACTTTCACACGGGTGCTGGCTAATCACCTATCCGCTGGCTGGCTGGATGGGAGCCACCATCAGCTTGTCGGCGACATACGGTTTCCTCGCTGCTCTTACAGCGGTCGGAGCGGTTGCGGCGGCACGGTTCTGGCCCTCGGTGGAACAAAACGACAGTCATGTCCATATGGACCTTGAAGCGTCACACCCGCATGTCGCCGGGGCGACATCGGTCGCGACAGGCGGATATCGACACAGCCATGCTTCGGTCAAGGACAGGCTTCACCAGCACTGACCGAATTTGGTCGCCCTTCTCGTACTGATCCAATTCCTGATTACACGTTGGATTTGCACTCCAATCGCCGTTCTTGCCGGCAGGCAACCTTTGAAATCGCGCCCGACCTTCACGATCCCTTTTGCAAACTACGAGCCTGCCTGCGCAACAGCGTCATTAGCACAGGTCCGAGGGAGAACGCGCCGCGCCTGGTTCTCGCGGTCAGTTTGCGAAGGTAACCGCCTGCCGAGTTAATGTGTTCTGCCCGCTGCAGGATGCAGGTCATAACTGCCGCCGAATTGTGCGGCCCCTCGCCTCTGAGGTTCTTGGAAATGCGATTCTCAGACTGCTAAACGATGAGAGAGGCTTCCACTGAATACTGTCGGGGGCTTTTTCTTCTGCGCGTTCAGTCTGCCTCTTTATCGTTCGCCGACAGGAACTCGGCGTAAAGCTAGATTGTCTGCGAGGTGATCGTTCGCCGGGGGTACGGCGGGGCGCTCGGTCGACGTCACTATGGTTGACCCCGGTCCGTTTGTCGGTGACTTTTCGGTGGAAAGGGCAAGCTCACAGACGAAGCCGATATCGTTCAGCCCTTTATCGCGGCTGACTGATTTGCACATATGGCATCAAAGCCGGACTGCCACCAATGCAGGGAGCGTCCGGTTCCTCGGGACCCGCGCTGAATGGCAAGTCAGACTGCTTTTGGCAACCAGAAAACCAGTGGCTCAATCCGGAACGACGACCAGATTGCCGACAAAAGACTTGGCCATGAAATCCGTCTGGGCGCGATGAAACGCACGCAGCGGATAGACGCCTGCGACCAGCGGCCGGATTCTGTTTTCCTCGATATAGCGAACCACGCGCCTGAAATCGGCCCGGCTGCCCTGGCTTGATCCGTGCAGTTCAAGCTGCTTCAGATACATCGTGCGCAAATCGAGCTGAACGACGGGGCCGCCGATCGCGCCGGCGGTGGTGTAGCGACCCTCCGGTTTCAGCACCTTCAGAAGATCGTTGAACATCGGGCCGGCAACGAGATCGGCTACGACATCGATCGGTTTTCCCTGTGATGCTCTGGTGATTGCGTCTACGAGATCGCCTTTGTCGCGCGTGACCACGGCACTGGCGCCGATATCGAGAAGGACCTGCTCTTTACCCGCGCTGGTAATGGCAATCGGCACCGCGCCGCGAACCCGCGCCAACTGGATAACGGCGGAACCGACACCGCCCGAGGCGCCAGTCACCAGCACGGTCTCGCCGGCGACCAGCCGTGCCCGTTCCAACATGCGTTCTGCCGTCAGGTAGGCGCAACAGAACGTCGCTAGTTCGACATCCGTCAGATCGGTCACGACGGCATGGGCATTTTCCGCTGGAAGCGCCATATATTGAGCATAGCCGCCGTCGCGGCCATGGCCCATGTAATCGATGTCGGCAAGGCTGTCGTCGTCGCGGTTGTAGATCGAAAAATCCACCATCACCCGTTCGCCGATGCGCGCCGGATCGATACTCGATCCGACGGCGACGATGCGACCAACTGCATCGGCGCCCTGGATGCGTGGGAAAGTGAGGGTATTGCCCTGGCGGCGCCAGGTTGAAACCGCCGCCGCGTCGTCCTCCGTGCCATAGGCGCCCTGACGCACCCAGACATCGGTGTTGTTCATTCCGCAGGCCGTCACCCTTATCAGAACCTCGTCGGAGGTCGGTTCCGGCACGGGAACAGTGTCGTTGTAGACAAGCTTGTCGAGCCCACCATGACCGACGAGTTGCACCGCGCTCATCGTTGTGGGTATCGAGGTCATGGCAGTCTCCCTCAGCGTCCGAGCACGTGTTCGATCGCAGCCGCCGCTGCTTTCACGACGATATCTGTTTCGTCCCTCGTCAGGCATAGGGGCGGGGCGAAGCCGAGGATATCGCCTTGCGGCATGGCACGGCCGATGACGCCATGCTCGGCCAGCGCGGCGGAAACCTGCGGGCCGATCTTTTGGCTCGGTTCGAAGAACCGGCGATCGTCTCTGTCGGCGACGAACTCCACGGCTGCCATAAGACCATCGCCACGAACCTCCCCCACATGCCGGTGGCCGCCGACTGCTTCGGCGAGTTTTTCGCGGAAATAGGCGCCGGTGGTACCGGCGTTTTCGATGAGACCGAGTTCGTCGATCAGCTCGAGATTGGCGATTCCGGCGGCAGCGCAGATCGGATGGGCGGAATAGGTCCAGCCG
>NZ_JBNDIU010000046.1:0-18835 GCF_050434565.1 Ensifer sp. 4252 | reverse complement strand
TACACAAAACCCCATAGCTCACGGAATGCCGACCGCGGGTTCCTGCATGAGAGGCTTTCGTACGCCTGACGGCACCCGAAACCCTTCACCATTTCCGCCGTTGGGTCGAGTTCTCACACTTCCTGAAAGGAGACGGTCTGCTATCAACTCCAAAATCCGTCGTTTCCCACTTTGCCTAGATGGCTGTCAGAGAGCGAAACATTGATTTGACGGGTCGTCGGTCCAGATCCTTTCAAGGCTCTAGAGAGCCAATCGTTGACTGGGCGGAGCTAGGTGCTCTTGGTCCGCACACTCTCTTCCTCGCGATCTAGCTGACACGGGTATCGATCCAGGCGCGCGTCTGCTCCAGGATCTCGTCGGAAAGCTCGTGATCATCGATTGCCCGCGCGAGGATGACTGCCCCCACCATTGCTGCCCAGCTTCCGATCGCTGCGCGACGCTTTTCGTCCGAACCCCGCTCCGGCAGTGCCTTCTCGATACGGGCGATCTGCGTGCGAAGACCCTCTGTCATGGCGGCCCGTGCTGCAGGTGTCTGGTGGCGAATGGCTGCGGCCAGACCTGCGGTGGGGCAGCCATTGGCCGGATTGTCACGGTGACGAGGTGCCAGATAGGAGCGGACGAAGGCGCTGAAGTCGCCGTCTCCTGCGCTATCCGCAGCAAGGGTATGCGCAAGCGTCTGCGCGACAAGGTCGTCCTTCGAGGTGAAATGGCCATAGAAGCCGCCATGGGTCAGGCCGGCTCCCTTCATGACTTCCGCTACGCTCACGGCATCGAACCCCTTGTCCTTAAACAACCGGCTGGCGACGTCCAGGATCCGGCGTCGGTTCTCCGCCATCTGTTCTCGGCTAACCTTCATTTTCAAAATTCTCCGAAGCCGTCGTTGACATTTACATGATGGCCATCATATTTATTGGCAATCATGATGATGATCATGAATATAGGTTCGATTACAGAAAAGAGCAATCCGATGAGCCAAATTCCTGCAGTTCTCATTACCGGCGCCTCGACCGGCATTGGCGCAATCTATGCCGATCGGTTTGCGCGGCGAGGGCACGACCTCGTGCTGGTCGCCCGCGACGCAGCGCGAATGGAGGCGGTGGCAAGCCGTCTGCGTCAGGAAACCGGTGTGACGATAGACATCCTCCAGGCTGACCTGACGCAAACCACTGATCTGGCCAAGGTCGAGACACGGCTGCGCGACGATGCTCGCATCGGCATCCTCGTCAACAATGCCGGAACGGCCATCGGTGGAACCTTCGTCGAGCAGAGCACCGACGACCTGACCAGACTCGTTGCGCTCAATACGACGGCACTTGTTCGGCTTGCGAGCGCCATTGCCCCGCGGCTTGCCAATGCCGGTGAAGGGGCGATCGTCAATATCGGTTCAGTGGTGGGTTTGGCGCCGGAGTTCGGGATGACGGTTTACGGCGCGACCAAGGCCTTCGCCCTATTCCTGTCTCAGGGGCTCGGCCTCGAACTTGGACCGAAGGGCGTTTACGTCCAGGCGGTGCTTCCCGCCACGACCCGAACCGAGATCTGGGAGCACGTCGGCGCCGACGTCAACGCCATGAACAATGTCATGGAGGTGGGCGACCTGGTCGATGCGGCGCTGGTCGGTTTCGACCGTCGCGAGCCGGTGACCATCCCGCCGCTTCCCGAAGCCGGTCAGTGGGAGGCCTTTGAAGCCGCGCGCAAGACCATGTTCGCCAATTTCGGCAACGCACTTCCTGCCGAACGTTACCGTACGCGCGCCTGAATCCTACGTATTCAACTGATCAATACCGCTGCAGCGGTGACACCATAGGTAGATCATGACCAACAACACGCTTTTCGAGCCCTACGCTCTCGGCTCCATGACCCTTTCCAATCGGATCGTCATGGCGCCCCTGACACGCAACCGCGCCGGTCCGGGCTTTGTGCCGGGGGACATTACCGCAGAGTATTACCGCCAGCGCGCTTCTGCCGGGCTGATCATTTCCGAGGCTACCCAGATCTCGCAGCAGGGACAGGGCTACCAGGACACACCCGGCATCTATACCCAGGCGCAGATCGACGGTTGGCGCAAAGTTACTGCTGCCGTACACGAGAAGGGTGGGCACATCCTTCTTCAGCTCTGGCATGTCGGCCGCATCAGCCACGTCGACTTTCAGCCCAACGGTGCTCAACCGGTCGCGCCCTCGGCACTTCGGGCAGACACCAAGACCTTCGTCAACAATGCCTTCGTCGACGTTTCGCAACCCCGTGCCCTTGAGATCGATGAACTCGCTGGAATCGTGACCGATTTCCGTCAGGCAGCAGCCAACGCCATCAAGGCCGGTTTCGATGGTGTCGAGGTTCACGGCGCTAATGGCTATCTGCTCGACCAGTTCGCCAAAGACGGCTCGAATGTTCGGACAGACAAATATGGCAGCTCCGTAGAAAACCGCGCCCGCCTCATGCTGGAAGTCACGGCTGCAGTCGTCGAGGAAATCGGCGCCGCGCGCACAGGAATCCGGATCTCGCCGGTCTCGCCCGCCAATGGCATTTCGTGCAGTGATCCCCAGGCTCAGTTCGACTACATCGTCGATCAACTCGACGCGCTTAGCATCGCTTACATCCACGTCGTCGAAGGCGCCACCGGCGGACCACGCGACGTCGCACCATTTGATTTTGGCTCGCTACGCCGCCGCTTCAGCAAGACTTACATCGCCAACAACGGCTATGACCTCGAACTCGCGACGTCGCATCTTGCCAATGACAAGGCGGATCTGTTCGCCTTCGGGCGCCCGTTCATCGCCAATCCGGATCTCGTGGAACGACTGCAAAGCGGCGCGCCGCTGGCGCTGATGATTCCGGCCACGCTCTATGGCGGTGGCGCGGCGGGCTATACCGATTATCCCAGCTTCGCCGAGGCATCAGGAAAGTGAAAGGCTTGGGGCCGTACTTCGGTGCGACCCCGAGCGTACCAGGGGTTTTGGCTTCATCTCCCAGATATGACCATAGATGAAATGGCCCGCGACGCGATGGACATGATCGGCAAGCCGGGATTTGGCACGGTTGATCTGATGGGCTTTTCGCTGAGCGGCTTCGTCGCACAGGATATCGCACTGAAAGCCCCCGGTCTGGTACGCAAGCTGATCTTGACCGGCACTGTCCCGGCCGGTGGAACCGGAATTGCAAGGGTGGGGGCAGTGTCCTGGCCACTGATCATCAAGGGCATGCTAACGCTGCGCGACCCGAAAACCTATCTGTTCTTCAACCTCGACCCCCAATGGTTGCCGCGCAGCCAATGACTTTTTGGCGCGTCTGAAAGAGCGCAAGCTGGATCGCGAAAAGGTCCGACACCCCGTGCCTTCCTGCGCCAGCTTTCCGCTATTCAGGCCTGGGACCGCCAGGCGCCGCAGGATCTGGGCCGGATCCGTATTCCTGTTCTTGTGGCCAATGGCGATAATGACATCATGGTGCCCACATTCAACACTCGCGACATGGCCCGGCGCATTCCAGATGCTGAATTGGTGATCTACGAAGACGCTGGCCACGGCGGGATCTTCCAATACCACGCTGAGTTTGCACCGAAAGCCTTGGGTTTTTTGGCTGCCTGACATGATAAAAGTTTCACACTGGAGAAAGCCCGTGAAAGCCTTCGTCGTCGACAAATACAAGAAGAAGGGCGCGTTGCGTCTGGCCGACATGCCCGATCCCCGGATGGGCGCGGACGATGTTCTGGTGCGTATTCAGGCCACCGCGGTCAACCTTCTGGATTCTAAGGTGCGGGACGGCGAATTCAAGCTGTTCCTGCCGCATCGTCCGCCCTTCATTCTCGGCCACGATCTGGCCGGAACGGTTGTAGCGTCGGCGTGAATGTGCGGCAATTCAAAGCGGGGGATGAGGTTTACGCCCGTCCGCGCGATCACCGGGCTGGCACATTTGCAGAGTTCATTGCGGTTGATGCCGCCGACGTGGCGTTGAAACCTGCGAGCCTTTCCATGGAGCAAGCCGCATCGATCCCGCTGGTCGGACTGACCGCCTGGCAGGCGCTGGTCGAGGTGGGCAAGGTCAAGCCCGGCCAGAAGGTGTTCATTCAGGCCGGTTCCGGCGGGGTTGGGACCTTTGCCATCCAGCTTGCCAAGCATCTTGGCGCCAGTGTGGCCACCACGACCAGTGCGGCGAATATTGACCTGGTTAAAAGCCTCGGCGCTGATGTGGTGATCGACTACAAGACGCAGGATTTCGAACAGGTGCTGTCCGGCTATGATCTGGTGCTGAACAGCCAGGATGCCAAGACGCTGGCAAAGTCGCTGAATGTGCTGAAACCGGGTGGAAAGATGATCTCAATCTCCGGCCCTCCGGATGTTCCCTTTGCTAGATCTCTGGGGCTGAGCCTGTTCCTGCGCTTTGTAGTGCGGATGCTGAGCCGGGGCGTTCTGAAGAAGGCGAAAAGCCGAGGCGTCGAGTATTCCTTCCTGTTCATGCGCGCAGAAGGACAGCAGTTGGCCCAGATCGCCAAGCTGATCGACTCCGGTGTGATCCGTTCGGTCGTGGACAAGGTGTTTCCCTTTGCTCAAACGGCGGAGGCCTTGGCCTATGTCGAGACCGGACGCGCCAAGGGAAAGGTCGTGGTCACCTTCAAGAGGTAGGTCTATGGCCTGCTGCCGGTTATGGGATTTCGCTGTGGCGCAGGGGCCTCTTCTCACCAATCTCGACATATTTGTGTGAGACAACAATTTCGACGAGCGCAGTTGACAACTGCCCCAGTGGTTCAGTTCATCAAATACGACGAACATGGGCAAAAGGTGAACATACTGGTCTGGGATGACCACCTTCTGAATCCCATGGAGGTTATTGAGGCGATTTGGCAGGAGGTACCTGATTTCAAAGAGTCCTACGAACGCCCGACGGACACTTTCGTCAGAATGCGCCGGCGTTTGACGAAGTGGTGGTGCGCGAACTGTTGGTCAATGCCCTAGTTCACCGGCCCTATACGCAACGAAGCGACATATTCCTGAACTTGCACCCGGATCGACTGGAGGTCGTGTATCCGGGGTTGCTTTCTCTCGGCGTCACCGCACAGAACGTGCTGCACACCACCGTGCGCCGCAACGAGTATTAGCTCGACTTTTCCACGATCTCTGGCTGATGGAGCGGGAAGGCAGCGGTTACGATAAGATTTATGAGTGCTGCTGTCTCATGGTCGCCCGGCGCCCGAACTGGTCGAGGGTCACGATCGAGTGCAATCGGCGGCCCAACGCTCGGGCGCTTCCGTAAGCTAATCCCAGAACGGAAATGCGCCCAAGAGCAGCGCCAAGATGGGGCGGCCACAATTCAGAGCTCCGCGGTCCGACGCTGGTCTAACGCCAAGTTATTTGAGATATTGAGTACGGTAGGTCGCCTGATCTGCCCAATCATCGAGGGAGGATGTACTATGCCACTGTTCATAACCACAGGGTGCTATACAGCCACGTCAGCGAAGGGAATGATTAATAGTCCATCGGACCGAGAAAAGGCGGCCCGTGGCATCATGGAAGCAGCGGGCGGGAAACTGCATTCCTTCTACGTCACGACCGGCGAAACCGATTGGATGGCAATCACGGAATTCGACGATGGCGCTGACCTGGTCCCTGCACTTCTCGTAGTTGGCGCATCGGGAGCCGTCTCGAATGTCAAAACCGTGCGAGCCTACACGGGCGTGGAATTCAAGGCTGCGCAAGAGAAGGCGGGCAAAATCGCATCTTCCTACAAGTCCCCGGTAAAATAAGCAGACCACTGGTCGAAACGTATCTGGCAGCGGACCGAACCTCCGCTGCCAGAAACGATGTGTTGGCGCGCGATGCGGCCGCGATCGAGCGCACGGTCAGTTCGATCGTGGCAGGCGCCCGCGAGCTGCTCGTTTCGCTGGGAGCATCTTCTTTGTGATCGCGAGGAGGTAGCAGCAAAGGCGCTCGCGAGAACGGCTATCCGGTTCGCATAACCGCCAACCATCCTGCTCATGTACAGACTCGAGCCGCGAACGAACGCCTGTCCATGACGATCGTCGACCAAGCCGCGGGGCATTCGCGGCGCGGCCAATTGTGGGACGGTCAAGACATATCTCGGATTCCTTCTATTGAGTTCCGCGATGTTCCGTCTTAAAACGGATGGCGCAAAAGCCGAGCCTTAATCTGTTTCCCGTTCGCCTCAACGAGGGACCGACGATGCAAACGATACTCGTGTCCCGCTTGCCAACCGGCGTAAATTCCCTTCGTCCCGCGCCAACCGCAATCGTTCAAGCCGGCGCCATTTGCTATCGCAGGGCGCGTGGAGCAGATGGATATGATGTGCTGCTGATTTCGGGTAAGAGCACCGGGCGCTGGGGCATCCCGAAGGGACACTTGGAAACCGGAGAAACTACGAAGGCAGCCGCTGCCCGTGAGGCATTTGAAGAGGCGGGCGTCGTTGGAGTTCCCACAGAACACTCAGTGGGTGGATTTACTTACTACAAGGATAGCAGCGCTCTAGTCTACCGGGTTCGCGTACACCTGATAACCGTGCGCTCGATCGCTCGTTCCTTCCGGAATAGCAGATCACCAGTCGCCTACTGGCCGCAAACCGGTCATTCACGCATTGCAAATCTGTGTCCGCTTGGAGCGTTGAAGAGACAAATAAGCTTCTCCACTGGCGGTTCAATTAGCTCACCGTCGCGAGCTCACGCGCGAGTTCCAAGAACGCCCTGACCCCGGCTGACAGATTTCGGCGCCCAGGGTAGTAAAGGCAAAGCCCCGGATATGGTGGCGTCCAGTCTTCCAGTACACGGACGACGCGCCCCGCCTCAATGTCCGGGAAAATGTCTTGCTCGAAGATGTAGCCTATACCGGCGCTTTCCAGGACAGCGGTTCTTGTGAGGCTAGCCTCGTCCAGCGATATCGGGCCGCGTGCATCGATTTGCACCTGCTCCCCGTCCTTCTCGAAACGCCATCGAAACAGGGAGCCATCGGGCAGGCGAACGCGAATGCATCGATGGCTGAGAAGATCGGGAGGGACCACCGGCCTCCCATGCCTCTCGAAGTATTCAGGAGACCCAACCACAGCATGTCGCTGGGGCCGGCCGAGCGAAACGGCAATCATGTCGCTGGGAACGAGGCCCGCAACCCTGACTCCCAGATCAAACCCGTCCTTGACGATATCGACCATCTTTCCTTCAGTTACAATATCGACATTCATGTCGGGATAGCGGCGCAGGAACTCAAGCACGAGCGGCGAGATGATTGCGCGCGCCGCGAACGGCGCCGCGTTGATCCGTAGTGTTCCGGAAGGTGTCTCACGTTGCGCACGCACCGAATCCAAAGCGGCATAGAGATCCTGGAGCGACGGCGCCACCTGCTGCACAAAGAGCCTGCCGGCATCCGTCAGCGACACGCTGCGTGTGGTGCGGTTGAACAATCGCACCCCAAGCTCCGCCTCAAGCCTGCCTATTGTGTGGCTCAACGCTGTCGTAGACATGCCGAGATCGATGGCCGCTGCGCGGAATGTGCCGCGCCGGGCAATAGCGATGACCGCTTCAAGTTCCTTCAGGTTGGCTTGTTCCATTGTCCCGATCTGTTCATTCCTGCATGCCGGCTTATCCCACTTATCTACGCAATGGTCGAGCGCTACTATTGGGTCAGCCAGTGAGGAGAAACACAATGGATATGCCCGATATCGTGAACATGTACTTTAACGCTGACAGCGGCAGCAACGCGGATGCGCTGTCGGACACCTTTGCGATCGAAGCCGTTGTCGAAGATGAGGGATCGCGCCATCAAGGCGTCGTCGCAATCCGTGAATGGTGGGCGGCTGCGAAGAAGGCGACGCAGTACGTTTCTGAACCTTTGGAATCCACCGTTGACGGCAACAAAGTGCTCGCCCGAGCCAAAGTTAGCGGCCAGTTTCCCGGCAGTCCGGTGACGCTCTCATATGCCTTCACCATCAAGGACGGCAAGATCGCTAGGCTGGAGATCCGGTGATGACAGACTTTCTCAACCTGAGAGGCAAACGAGCCCTCATTACTGCTGGAACCAAGGGCGCCGGGGCTGCGACCGTCAGCCTGTTTCGGGAACTCGGCGCGCAGGTGTTGACGACCGCGCGGGCGCGTCCTGAGAACCTGCCGGAAGAATTGTTTGTCGAGGCCGATCTCACGACTGAAGAGGGGTGCGCGGCCGTCGCGGACGTTGCGCGTCAACGTCTCGGCAACATCGATATCATCGTTCATATGCTGGGTGGCTCGTCAGCAGCCGGCGGTGGCTTTGGGGCGCTAACTGATGCCGAGTGGCACAAAGAAATGTCTCTCAATCTTTTTCCCGCTGTTCGACTCGATCGCGAGCTGGTTCCAGACATGGTCGAACGGGGAACCGGTGTAGTTGTGCATGTCACGTCCATCCAAAGAGTGCTGCCTCTCCCGGAAGCGACCACGGCTTATGCCGCAGCCAAGGCGGCACTCTCGACTTATAGCAAGGCCATGTCCAAGGAGGTATCGCCCAAGGGCGTCCGCGTCGTGCGAGTGTCTCCGGGTTGGATCGAAACGGAAGCGTCCGTTCACTTGGCCCAGCGCTTGGCGGACAAGGCGGGTACGGACCTTGAGGGTGGCAAGAAGATCATCATGGATAGTTTGGGCGGAATACCTCTCGGGCGCCCGGCCAAGCCCACGGAAGTGGCAAACCTGATTGCCTTCCTGGCATCGGATCGCGCTGCATCGATCACAGGTACCGAGTACACCATCGATGGAGGAACTGTGCCAACAGCTTAGGATCGAGACGCCGTCACAGATCAAGCGGGCGAGTCCCATCCGCCGATCTGTGAATAGATGGCGTCGCGGAGATTCCGGACATCGCGATTCAAAGATGCCAACTCCTGGGGCCTCTGTGTAGAGGTTGCGAGCAATGTGTCGCTGAGGCAACCGGCCCTGTGCTGCAACGTGCGTCCCTCGTTCGTCAATGCAACGACAACCTGCCGCTCATTGCTCGGATTTCGCGTCCGTCGCAGCAAGCCTAATGTTTCCAGCCGCTTCAGAAGCGGCGTAAGCGTGCTGGATTCCAGAGCGAGGGTATGGGCGATGGCACCAACCGTCTGCTCGTCCTCGCGCCAGAGAACGTTGAGCACGAGGTACTGCGGATATGTCAAACCCAACTCGTCGAGCGCCTGCTTGTAGGCACGCTGAATAGCGATGCCAGCGGTGTAGATTGCGTAGCAGAGCTGATCGTGAAGCGGCGGTGGGGGGTTATGTCGTTTCGTCATTTTGAGCTCCTGTCGGCTCAGAAATAGCGAAAAGAACTGCAAAAAACAATATCGCGGTAAATGATGTTGACACGAAATATGAAATCTGACAGCTTACAGTTATCACGATAACACTTATCGCACAAACAACGAGGAGAAAGTCATGATCACCAGGACCGTATTGGCCGCCGTCGCAGCCGTAGCCGCAATATCCGCCGCAGTGCCTGCGAATGCTGCGGACACGATCCCTAAAAACCAGGCGGTGAAGAACGTTGTCCTCGTTCACGGTGCTTTCGCCGATGGTTCCGGCTGGAGGGGCGTCTACGACAATCTCACGAAGCGTGGATATCGTGTCACCATCGTCCAGAATCCGTTGACCTCCCTCGACGACGACGTTGCCGCCACCAAGCGTGCGCTTGAGCGGCAAGATGGACCCGCCATTCTGGTAGGCCATTCATGGGGTGGAACAGTCATTACGGAAGCCGGCATTGATACGAAGGTCGCGGGACTGGTTTACGTCTCCGCGCTCTCACCGGACGCAGGCGAGACGACGGCCCAGCAGTATGAAGGTTTTGCCCCGGCATCCGAATTCGTCATCGAAACCACGAAAGATGGATTTGGGTATGTTAACCCTGGAAAATTCAAAGCTGGATTTGCGAGTGACGCCAGCGACACCGACGTCGCATTCATGCGGGATTCGCAGGTCCCAATCAACATGTCTGCGTTTGGCGCGAAGCTGGAAAATGCTGCCTGGCGAACCAAGCCAAGCTGGGCCGTCATCGCCACAGAGGACAAAGCATTTGATCAGGCCATGCTGATCCATATGGCAGAGCGGATTAAAGCCAAGATCACCAAGGTCTCAGCAAGCCACGCTCTGTTCATGACGCAGCCAACGGTGGTCGCGGACACCATCGACGAAGCAGCGAAAACTGTTTCGGCGCAGTAAGGATGGTCATTCGAGCTTTATCATCGGGACAGGCATTCCTGTTCCGATGATCGGATGCTGGGACGTCCTCACCTCCCACCACGCTCGGCTCTACAGCCAGTATGGAAAACCAGTCGATCTTCAATTGAGATCGATTGCATCTCCGAGCCAATAGCGCTCACGGCCATTTCTTGCAATTTCAGCCCACCAATTCACAAAGGTAACCCCGTGGATCAGAACACACATGACATAAACCGACACGAAAATCCGGCACCACAACATCGTGAGGTTCCAGCCGATTTTGACTTTATAGTATGTGGAGCCGGATCCAGTGGTTCCGTCGTTGCCGCCCGACTGGCAGAATGCGGAAACGCCCGCGTCTTGCTTCTTGAGGCTGGCGGAGACGATGCGGCCGAGTCCGTTGTAAACCCGTCGCAATGGCCACTCAATCTCGGTACGAACCGTGACTGGGGTTTCGTTGGAGAGCCGGCGCCTGAGCTCTACGGTAGGCGGCTTCCTCTCAGCATGGGCAAGGGTCTGGGTGGTGGGTCGAGTATCAATGTCATGGTCTGGGCGCGGGGCCACAAGGAAGACTGGAATCATTTCGCGGCTGAAGCGGGCGATGAAGCCTGGGGTTATGAATCGGTTCTCGGCTACTATCGGCGGATTGAAGACTGGCGCGGCACGCCGGATGCGGTACGCCGCGGCGCTGGAGGACCGGTATATGTCCGCCAACCGCGTTCGCCACAGCCAATCGCAAAGGCTCTGCTGAACGCTGCATCGGCGATGGGCATTCCGGTATTCGACACTCCAAACGGCGAACTGGTGGAAAGTGCCGGAGGTGCATCGATCGCAGAACTGCGCATCCGGGATGGCAAGCGGGAGTCCGTATTCGGATCTTATGTTCGTCCGCTCATGTCACGACCAAACCTTACGGTCGTAACCGACGCGTTGGTCACGCGCCTCATCTTCGATGGCAAACGGGCGACAGGCGTCGAGGCTCTCGTCAATGGTCAGCGGCGTGCGTTCACTGCGCGATGCGAAACGGTATTGTCGCTGGGTGCGATCAACACGCCAAAGGTGCTGATGCAGTCAGGCATTGGCCCGAAGGACGAGCTGAAAGCTCACGGGATATCTGTCGTGCAGCATCTCCCTGGTGTGGGTCGAAATCATCAAGATCATCTCGCGTTCGGCTGCACGTGGGCATATCGAAAGCCGGAAGGCGTCGGCGGGGGAGGCTGCGAAGCAAAACTCTATTGGAAAAGCGACTCCCGCCTCTCTCAGCCGGACATTCTTCAGTGCCAGTTGGAGTTCGCCGTACCTTCGCCGGCAGAGACAGGTCTGGAAATTCCGGCGCATGGCTGGACGATGTTTTCAGGGCTTGCGCAGCCGAAAAGCCGTGGCCGGCTGAGGCTCTCCGGCCCCAATACAAACGACCCTATCCTAATTGAACCAAATTCTCTCAGTGAGCCGGAAGACATGGCTGCCGCCTTGGCGGCGGTTGAGCTGTGTCGCGAACTCGGAAATAGCGACGCCTTCACGCCGCTGGTCACGAGCGAGGCAGCTCCGGGCACACGCGACCGGGCAGGGATGATCGATTTCATCCGAAAGTCGGCCGTCACTTACTGGCACCAGTCCTGCACGGCCAAAATGGGACGGGACAGCATGTCCGTGGTCAATAACGAGCTCAAGGTCTACGGGATTGAAAGTCTTCGTATCGCAGATGCCTCGATCATGCCGCGTATCACCACCGGAAACACGATGGCACCGTGTGTCGTCATCGGAGAGCGCGCAGGCGATTTGATCAGGAAGACGCATGGTCTTGCTGACTGGAGTGGTGTCGCTCCATTCGCCTGAAGATGCTTTAGAAGAGCTCAGCGGCCGCGCTGGGCGGTGAGGTCCGGCCTGGCTTCCAGACGCCTGCTTGAGCGCTCTTACGCAGGGCACCTGGAACGCGGTACCAAGAACCCGACGATTGTCACCCTCGAAAAGCTTGCCCTGGCACTGGAATGTGAGATCGCTGAACTGTTTAAGAAAATTCCAGAGGGAACGACTGCCATCGAGCCACTCAAGAGTGGCCGGCGGCGACCGGCGGCGAGAAGCGCCAGGTGACCTCGTTTTAGCACTACTTTGGCAGAATTGATTTTGGGGTCATTTGGAACCTAATACGGCAGTGTGGACATCGTTGTGGTGGATGGTGGTTTGATAGCGCGACTATGACCGCGCGTCGGATGGCTGGCAGTGTCGGTTTAGGCGGGCCGTGCCTCTTGGTTTTTTTCCCGCTTGGCCTGGTGTAGGCGCTGATGTTGCAGGAAGGCATAAGCGATCATTGTCATCAGCGCGTGTCGATGCAGACCTTGCCATGATCGGCCTTCGAAGTGATCGAGGCCGAGTTCTTCTTTCATTTGTTGATGCGCCTGCTCGCAGACCCATCGGGCTTTGATGGCAGCCGCCAGCTGCTTTAACGTCGCTTCGGCCGGCAGATTGGAGAGATAGTATTTGCGTTCGTCGTTCGAGCGCCATTCGCCCACCAGCCACGCCTCTTCGCCCGGCATATGCTGCTGTCCCTTGTCGAGGATACGTTGCGGGCTACCATCAGCGATCCGAATACGGGCGACAGCGAAGCGCGCGGCCAATCGGCTTTTCGTGCCACGACGCCAGCTGACCTTCTTCCAGGTTGAATCTGCAAGGAGAGTTTCGGCTGCGCTCGATAAGGTGTCGGGGATCGAATGCTTGCGCGGTCTTCCATGGCCGGCGACAGGAAAGATCAATGCGACATCATGGGGATAGACCTTTTGATGTTTGGGAATGCCGACTGCCCAAGTGAGGCCCCGTGCACTGAGCCCCTGGCGAAACGCAGCCGATAAACCATAGCCAGCATCGGCAAGCACGGTGCCAAACCGTACGCCCGCCGCAATCAGCCGATCGATCTCGTCGAGCGCAATCTCCGGCTTGGTGCGAGATAAGCGCATCTCCTCGGGAACACCGGCCTTAGCCATCCGATCGTGGTCACTAGTCCAACTCGCGGGCAGGAATAGCCGCAGACCCACCGGAACGGGAACCTCGTCGCGTGCCAGCGTCAATGACACCAGCGTCTGGCAATTGGCGCGTTTGCCTAGCATCGACGCATATTGCGGTGCGACCCCGACAGAATGATCGCCCTTCTTCGGCAGACCGGTGTCGTCGATCACCAGAAACGCATCAGAGGCTCCAACCAGTCTGTCGGCCTGCACCGCCAATTCCGCCTCCAGCGGACCGGCGTCCCAAATACCATCCGAGATAAAATGATGCAGGCGGTCGTAACGATCAGGCGCGAGGCGTTCCGCCATTGGCTCAATGCTTTTGCGATCACCAGGCCCAATCAGACCCGAAATATACACCGGGCACATTTGCCGCCGCTTTTTATGACCGAGTTTCTCCACGAATGGCTTCAGCCAATTCGTCAGTGCAACATCCTGCTCCACCATCCATCGCACCCCTGCTGGAGCGCCAAAGATGGTCGAACATCGTTAACTGAGGATTAATCTGCCAAAGTAGTGTTAGGTGCTGTCGCTCAACGTTTTGGGGGATCGCTAAAGGGCCTCGAACGGGGCGGGAACATCCACAGGACGAAACGGGGAACCCTACTCCTAATCCACGAGAGGAGGAACGAACGGCGATTGCTCAGCCTGCCGTGCACTCCTGAACGCCTGTTGACGGCATGGCGAATGCATGCGCTGAGGATCGCCCGGTTGTTTTCGACGAAAAATCGCTTCATCCGAATGCTGTTGCAGTCGATACATTATGCGATCCGAAATGAACGAAAACCGGAACAGGGCGTAGACATCCCGCCGGAAGCCCAGTGTGTTCTGGTTATGCTGCGTTCAGTCGCCATGCGTCCTAGCCAGCGGCGATGGGTTCATCAGTATCCTGCCTCTGGAAGTGATCGACCAGGAATCGGGCCGCAGGACCCGGGGGCGTGTCTGTTCGGTAAATCGCCTGAAGGCGATATGGGCCGCCCCGGCAATCCGGAAGGTCGAGCTGCACGAGACGCCCCGCCTCGATATCATCACGTACCATCGGTTCGGGCATGTTGCCCCAGCCAATGCCTTCCTTGAGAAGCATATGTTTTGCCCCCAGATCGGCGAGGCGCCACGTGTGATTTCCGACAACAGCGAACTCATGTCCCTGGGTGAGGGGCGATCTGTCGGTGAGAACCAGCTGGATGTGTCCTCGCGCGGCCCCCGGCGGATGTGAGTCACCCGCTAAAGGATGGGCGGGCGATGCAACCGGTATGAGCTTGACGAACCCCACCCCAATGCGTTCCAGCCCGGCGATTTCTACATCGAGCGGGCCGCTGATGCCGATCACGGCGGTTCGGTTCAGCACCATCTGAGTGACCGCCCCCAAGGCTTCAACATAGAGGCGAAGGGAGACGCTCGGAAACTTCTTGCGGAACGCCTTGAGCGCGTCCATGACGCGGGCGGCTGGCAGCATGACATCGAGCGCAAGATGAACCTCCGGCTCAACACCGCGCAGCATGCTTTTCACCTTCGCACGAAGATTATCGATTCCATGCGCGACACTCTTAGCCTCAGCTAATACGGTTCGGCCCTCCAATGTGAGCTGCGGTTTTTTGGTGGATAGCCGATCAAATAGCGTCACGCCCAGCTGCGCTTCAAGATTGGCGATCGTGTAACTGATCACTGAGGTTGCCCGGTTCAGTCTGCGAGAAGCGGCGGCGAAGCTGCCTTCGTCAACCACCGTGATGAAGACTTTGAGCTGATCCAGCGTAGGTTGGCCAGGGCCCGACATTTCGAATTCCTCGATCGTTTTCGCCGAAATTATCTGAGTTTTCCGAAACGTCCAGGGGTCTTACCTTCAGCTTATCGCAATTCAACCGCCGGAGCTGACAATGTCTTATTTGTCGAACGCTGACATCGAACAGGTCATCCTTCCTTCGACGCGAGACCTCGGCGGTTTCTCCGTCCGCCGCGCACTTCCTGCCGCGATGCGTCAGATGGTAGGGCCATTCATATTCCTCGACAGCTTCGGCCCGGTGCGTTTTGGCGCTGGTGAGGGGATCGATACCCGCCCTCACCCGCATATCGGTCTTTCCACGCTCACCTATCTTCTTGAAGGCAAGCTGCTGCATCGTGACAGCGAGAGCTACGTGCAGCCGATCAGCCCGGGTGAAGTCAATCTGATGGTCGCCGGCTCCGGTATTGTTCACTCCGAGAGGACACCGGAGCACATCCGAAAGGACGGAGGCAAACTTACCGGCCTACAGAGCTGGATCGCTCTTCCGAAACAATCGGAAGAAACAGCACCGCTGTTCCAGCATCTCGACGCCAGTGAATTTCCAACTGTCAGTGGCGAAGGCATTAACATGAAGCTTCTCGCCGGCACCCTGCACGGCCGCCGCTCACCTGCAAAAACCTTTTCCGATCTATTTTCCGCGGAGATCCAGCTTCAGGCAGGCGCGCGGTACAGGATCGACGGCGAGCATATCGAGCGAGCGATCTTCGTCGTCAGTGGTGCGATCGAGATCATCGACCAGAACGGGATCCACGGCCCCGATCGTCTTATCGTCTTCAAACCCGGATCCGAAATCGTCGTGAAGGCGATAGAGCCAGCTCGCTTTCTCGCCTTCGGAGGCGAGCCGCTCCCGGAAAAGCGGTTCATCCGCTGGAATTTTGTTGCCACGGACGAGGAGCGCATTCGCTATGCCGCCAGCCTGTGGCGCGAACGGCAATTTCCCGGCGTGCCGGGCGACGACGAGTTCATTCCACTCCCCGACAACTTCAACTGAAGATCTCAGCATATCAAGGAGAACACCATGACTACATATGCAATCATTGGTTCAGGCGCCATCGGCTCTGCACTTGCAGAACGTTTCCATGCCGCAGGCATTGATGCTGTCATCGCCAACACGCGCGGTCCGGCTTCGCTTCAGTCGATCACCGACAGGATCGGCAGCACGGTGAAGGCTGTGGAACTTGAGCAGGCTCTTCAGTCCGACGTCGTTATTTTGGCAGTGCCGTATGACGCCGTACCGGAAGTCGCCAAGAGAAAGACAGCCTGGGGTGGTCGCACCATCGTCGACGCGACGAACGCTATCGACTTCCCTGCGTTCAAGCCGCGCGATCTCGGCGGCCGCCTGTCTTCGGAAATTGTCGCCGAGCGCTTCCCAGGAGCTGAGCTCGTGAAAGCTTTCAACACGCTCCCGGCAGCTGTTCTGGCTGCGGATCCGGTCAAGGAAAGCGGTAGACGCGTGTTGTTCCTGTCCGGCAATTTTCCGGAAGCGAGCAAGAAGGTCGCTGACCTGATCGCTCGCCTGGGTTTTGCACCGTCCGATCTCGGCAGCTTCAAAGCCTCCGGTACTCTGCAGCATTTCGCACAGCCGCTAGTCGCTCTGAACCTGCTGAAGGATTGACGATCGGAGCCGCCCGCCCGCCGGGCGGCATCCCTCGTGGGTCCACGAGCTCGCTATGCTGCTTGAAGAGCATCTGGCTGGGTGAAGCGTACTTCCACTCGAACCAGTGCGATCGTCGGAAAACGCGACTCAAATTCCCCACCAGAAAGCCGCTACCGATCGGGCTGGCGACTGAGTTCAGAATAGGCTGAACTGGTTGTCGGCGGCATCGAATGCCGCTAGTTTTCTGACAAGCACCGAAATTCGAGAAACAGATGATTGAACGGCTGGCAAGCATCCTGGCAAACAACGCGACGGTCGATGGGGTAACCGAGACCGGAATTGCACGGTTGAACATTCTGCGCTCGACCACACCGAGCGAGCCGATTCCCATCCTTCATAAGCCAGCCGTTTGTATCGTAGCCCAAGGGCGCAAGCAGACGACACTTGCGGACGAGGCTTACGTCTACGAGCCGATGCAGTTCCTCATTGTGAGCGTTGATCTGCCAATCGTTGGCCAGATCCTCGGCGCCTCCCGCGATCAACCCTATCTGTGTCTGCGCCTTGATCTTGAGCCCGCAGCGATCGCCGATGTGCTCGGTGCAGCCATTCCCGGAAGTATCCGCAACGAGGAACCGCAGCGTGGCATCGCGGTCAGCGATGTGCCGATAGAGCTCCTTGGCGCGGTCATCCGCCTGGCGGAACTGCTCGACTCCGGCCGCGCCAGCGATCGAGCGGTCCTGGCACCTCTTGCCGAACGGGATATCATTTACCGCCTGCTTTTGGGCGACCAGGGTGACCGTCTTCGTCAGATCGCGATGGTGGAGAGCAAGCTCAGCCAGATCAAAAAGGCGATCGCGATTATCAAGAGCCAGTATGAGCGAACTCTGCGGGTCGAGGATGTCGCCGCGCAAGTGAACATGAGCGTTTCGTCGTTCCACCAGCACTTCAAAACGGTCACCGCGATGAGCCCGTTGCAGTATCAGAAGCAGATCCGGCTTCAGGAAGCGCGCAGGCTGATGATCGCACAGGCGCTCGATGCCGCTTCCGCCGGCTTCAGCGTCGGTTATGAAAGCCCGTCTCAGTTCTCGCGCGAATATGCGCGAATGTTCGGGCTGCCCCCGAAGAAGGACGTTGAGAAGATGAGGTCGATGCCGGCCACAACGTGGCAATAGGGATTGCGAAACCGAGGCGGCGCTAGAAGCGCCGCCCTTTATCGAATCCTATTCTTCAAGATCAGCCGCTGATGCCTTGCGCAAGCGAGCCGCCTCGACAAAGGGCATTGCTTCAAAGGCGCCGCGTAACCAGCCCCGAATTCGCATTGATCGGTGTAGCCCGAAGATCTGGCAGCGGCTTCAGGCGCTACGCCGAGGGAGATCAGCCGCCGGGCCTAGCGAACGAGAGGTCATGCCAGCATGTCGACGGTTGCGGCTCACGCGGATCCAACATTTCGATTATCTCGAACGTAAGCGACCATTTTATCCGGCTTTTCCGAAATGATCCAGCGCGACATCTTGGCTCCATCGAAACCAAACACTCGACGGAGACAAGCAAATGACTAAGGTTCTCGTTCTCTACTACTCGTCTTACGGCCATATCGAAACCATGGCAGGCGCAATCGCAGAGGGCGCTCGCAGCACCGGCGCAGAGGTCACGATCATGCGGGTGCCGGAGACTGTGCCGCTCGAAATCGCCGACAAGGCTCACTTCAAGATCAATCAGGCTGCGCCGGTCGCGACCGTGGCCGAACTCGCCGATTACGACGCAATCATCGTCGGTACGGGCACCCGCTTCGGCCGCATGTCGTCGCAGATGGCGGCTTTTCTCGATCAGGCCGGGGGCCTTTGGGCGCGCGGTGCCCTGAATGGCAAGGTTGGCGCCGCCTTTGTATCAACGGGAACGCAGCATGGCGGACAGGAGACCACTTTGTTCTCAGTCATTACCAACCTGATGCATTTCGGCATGGTCATCGTCGGCCTGCCCTACAGCCATCAGGGACAGATGAGCATGGAAGAGATTGTTGGCGGCGCCCCTTATGGCGCAACGACCGTGGCCGGAGGCGACGGTTCTCGCCAGCCCTCGCAGATCGATCTTGCAGGTGCATACCATCAGGGCGAGATCGTCGCCCGCACTGCCGCAGCACTCGTCGCAGCACGCGTCTAACCCACCCGAAAAATTCAGCTCCAACCAGACCAGCCGATCGCGATCGGCAGGCAAGGAGGTGGCATGAAAGAGGCCGCGCCCGCTGAGAGAACGGACCACTGAGATGGAGATGATAATGATCGAGGGACAGTCACGCTTCCGGCCTTTCG
>NZ_JBNDIU010000045.1:0-20336 GCF_050434565.1 Ensifer sp. 4252 | reverse complement strand
GCTCTCATCAACCCGCCGCCCGTGCCGAAAAAGCGCGGCAGACCACCAGGATTGAAAACCGATCGCGACAACGGCTGATCACCGAAATTAAACCCGTCAAACTCGGGAAAATTCGATGCCCACATTTGCGGAAAATCCGGCGGCCATTGACAGCCGTGACCAGCGTCTCGCCGCGACGAACGCCCTCGGCATAAACGTGGGCGTCTTCTTCCGGCACGCCGGAATCCGTCAGCGCACCGATAATACCGCCAACCGCACTACCGGCGATGGCGCCTGCGGCGGTCGCGGCAAGCCAGCCGGCCGCCACGACTGGACCAACGCCCGGACTTGCCATGAGCCCAAGCTCGGTCAGAAGACCGCGTTCTCGCGCTTGTCCGTTTGCCTATGCTGCTGCAGCGGTAGTGCATCCCGCCAAGTACACAGCCACCACTAACCGACTGCGGAGGTATAGCGCCAGCTTCCGGCCTTAAGTTGATAGCGTGACGAATGTTTAGCAGCTAATGAATGTCGAACAATGTGGGAACGCCCCGCGTACGAAAGTGGTTCTCCAACTGGGACCAGCAGGGGGCGTTCACCCACGGGAAGGCTGCGCCGATGTGTTAAGCTCCAGCAGTGGAGGGAACCCAAACACAATCCACAAGAGTCGTTTTAGCCAACGTGTAAAAACGATCTTGTCGACGTGTTGGGTGTCAAAGCAACCGATGTTCTCGAGGGGTCTTCGATTGCCGACGATCTAGAAGCTGACTCTCTGACGTGAGCAAGCGGCAGTCCTACTGGGCACTTCGCAATGAAAAAGGGCGGTCAATGCCGCCCTTTCTTGCTATGCCGCCCTGGAACGCGTCGAGGTCTTGTTTATCGACGTGACCGCCAAGTTGGTGAGCTTGTTGTTAGTCGCCTTCTCCTGGTCGAGGATCTCGCTCAGAAGTTTGTGCGCCTCATCATGGCCGAGGTCCTTGGCCCATTCACGAAGCGCGCCATAGCGGACGATCTCATAGTGCTCGACAGCTTGGCAAGCGGCTAGAAGACCGGCGTCAAGCGCGGTCCCTTCCGCCTCTTTCATCACACCGTCGGCCTCCTTGATCAGGCCCTCGATGGCGTCGCATTTTTCGCCGGATGCCGTCTTGCCGATCGATTTGAAGACCTGCTCCAACTTCTTGATCTGATCTTTCGTTTCCGAAAGATGCTCCTCGGCCGCCTTCTTCAGTTCGGCGTTATTCGCGGCCTCATAGGGCCGCCAAGCCGTAAACCGCGACAGGTAGTCGAAGATTGCCTCACTGTTGGTATGGAAGATGTGCGGACCATACTTGTGAACCAGTATGCCGCTCTCGTTGTAGAAATCATAGGCGTTTCCTCCAATGTGAGGGCGTCGGTCGCACACCAACACACGCTGCCCGCTCTCGTTGGCAAGACGCTCTGCCAGAACGGCTCCGGCAAAACCGGCGCCGACGATGACATAATCGAACCGCCGCCGCCGCCAGCTACTTCTCGGCGTCTTTCGAGCGACGGGAGGGAGGGGTACCCGTACGGCAGGCTCTACGACATCTTCGACCAGCCTGCTCATTCGGCGATGGGTATCGTCCCAGGAAAGCGTCGCTAGTCTTTCGTCAACGGCGTTCAGCCATTCCCCACGTTTCGGCTCAAGCTGCAGTGCTTCTTCACATGCACACACCAGACTTGGCGCATCGGAGGCGAAGTAAACACCTCTCATATCCCCATACTGCCGCACAACATCGGTGATGGGCGTGCTCACCACGGGCAGCCCGGCGGCCAAGTATTCAGGCGTTTTTGTCGGGCTGATGAAGCGTGTCGCGTCATTGCGGGCAAAAGGCATCAATGCCACGTCCCATCCAGAAAAATAGGCAGGCAGGCTCAAATAGTCCTTCTGCCCCAGATAATGGATGTTGGGCGCGCGCGGCAGGTCTTCCGTCCTGATCTTTGCCTCCGGTCCAATGAATACTATCGACCACTCGGGCCGCTGACGGGCCAAGGCTGCTGTCAACTCCAGATCGAGTCGCTCGTCGATAACGCCGCAGAACCCCAGGATGGGACGTGGGATTTGTGCCTGCTCCGGTGGGGTTACGCAGAGTTTACGCGCCGACTGGAAATGGCAAACATCGACACTGGATGGGAACGGGTAAATATTGTCATGTAGCAAGCGCTTTGCCTCGTACAGGCTGTGGCCCCCGGTAAACACGACATCCGCCCGGTGCAACAACTCTCGCTCCAGGTCGGCCAACATGGGGGAAGCGAACCTGAAATTGGCAAGTTCGTCCATGCAGTCGTAGACGACAGCGGCTGCATCGACATGTCGGGCCAACGGAAACATCATCGGAGTGTAGAACCAAAGGATTGGCGGTTTTGGCCCCAAAAGTTCAAGGAGCTCATCGACCAATCCAACCAGTCCCGCCTGGCGCTGGGCCTCACTCCACCGATCGGGAATTCTGGGGCGCACGGCCTTAACTGCCGTGCCCGCGAAGGAATGGAACTCAAGATAGGGGAAGTGGTGGTCGGTCAGAATGAACTCTTCGAAGAAGTAGATCTTTCGCTCCCGCGAGAACCGCTCCATAAGATGTTGTGGACGCTGCAATACGAAATCCCACCGCAGGTGCGAAAAACAGATCAGTGGTGTGCAAGTATTGCTAGAGCGTTCATAATTTTTCTGATTTACAGTCCCTGTATCCATGCTCATACCGCGCTAGCGCGCCTCTTTCCTAATTTGAAAGTTCAGTTTTAATCAGCTGGCGAAGTTTCTTGATCGAATGCCGCCACGTCCATTGACGCAGGACTGCCGCCCGCGGCTTGAAATCTGCGAGCCTTGACAACATGTCGGCAATGCCGAGATGGAACTTGTCGGCGTCTACGGCCGCGCCGGTTTCCGGCGTTATGTATTGAAGGCCACATCGCAACGCGGAGTTGGCAAGCACTGGCAAGCCGGCGAGCATGTATTCGGTGAGGACGGCAGGCGCTCCGTCATCGACCCCGCAGACGACGCCGATTCGCGACCTGTTCATGAACCCGTTGACCTCGGCGAAAGACACGGCAGGTGGCCCGATGAAATCGATATTGAGGTCCAATTCGGTCGCACGTTGCCGCAACGCCTCGGCATCCTCGCCATAGCCGAATACACAAAGTGCCCGGACGGTTCTCGGCAGTTTGCTCAACGCGGAAAACAACACGTCGTGGCGCTTGTATGCCTGCGCGGCGGCAACATAGATTATGTCGTAGTCCTTAGGTCCGTTGAACGGATAGAACATCGTCGGGGAGGCAAACTCCGGTCCGATCGGCAGGATCGCAGTACGAATACCTGAATGGCAGCGCTCGACTTCGGCGCTCTGTGCCTGTGAACCGGTCAGGATAAAGTGGCGACACGCGTTGAACGGAATCCGCAAAGCGGGCGCGTCGATTGCGTTGTAGATCTTGAAGCTTGCCTTGCAGGCCCGAAGTATGTCCTCATCAACGCCTAGCCCCCAGACACAAAGAATATCAGGAGCGCCATAGACCTCGATGTGAGCAAGCATATCGTTCGAAGCAAACGGCGCGTCCGTGCCGTTGCTGTAGAAAGAGCGACGTTTGAGAATATCTTTTGAGGGCAATTGGCGCGGTCGATTGCCACCGCGCCAGTGGCTCCAGATCTCCGCTTGGTCGACCAGCCCTGTAGCCAAACACGCCAGAGGGAGCCGCTCCAGGTAGCTTCCCTCCACCACGATTTCAAGGGAGGCAGGTCGACATTCAGCCGCTTCTTCGTTGCGAAGGGACGACCATGCTGACAGGCGGTCAGCTTGCGTTGAAAGGGGGGACGCGGGGGGCCAACCCTCATGATAATCACTAATCACAACTATCTTCCGCATATTTCACTTCGCAAAGCCACCGTCGCAAGCGTCTCTTCGACGATCACGTTGGAGGGCCGGGTTTTGTGCTGACAGGACGTTAGTCGTGTCTTGCAACCGCGCTGAAGCGCGTTTGTTCCAGGACGACACAATTTTTATATGTGTTAGCGCTTATATTTGGATTATCCGAGATTTGGGGCGGTGTGGCGCAGCAAAACGTGCGTGCCCCAACCAGGTGTCGCTGCGTGGGCTACCGAACGGCGAAATTACACCGGGCTCTGACACGCGGGAACAAACGATAAATACTGCTGCTGATTACGTTTACATGAGCCCTCGACACAAAAGACTTGTGCGTTGTCACCACGTTTAGCGCGGCCTGTAGTCGGCCCAGCGTCAAGGTGAGGCTGTTTTATGCCCCGGTCAGGATCAAGAACGATGCTTGGCAACTTCTCGCGTGAATGCTCCCGGTTTCACCAGGCATATTGCGCGTGCACCATGGTGGTTGCTCCGGTAAGCAATTGTTGTTGGTCGGAGACTGGACTCGGAGACGGATCCAACGGCGCCTGATCGCTGCCATGTAGAATCCAAACTCTTTACTTCCATTCCACCCGGGGGAAAGGTCGCGACTAACAGCGGGCGCGGCAAAAATTTCGGGAGCAATGGCGAGCCAGTGTCGGGACTGCCCACGGCTCAATCGTAATCGGGACCCTTTACGTTGGTGTTGGGGATGGTTTCAAGGACTAGGCGCATCTCGACCACAAGGACATGCTGCTGATCGAGGACCTGGACGCCGATCATGGAGACGGGATCCTGTGGCAACCCATCCGCTGCCATTTCGGCCAGCGCAACCTTCGCCTCATTGATTGCCGCCTGTTCGTTGGGAAACTCGAAGCCCCTATCGCCGGCGCTAAAGCCTTCTTGATCGGTTGTCCGAAAGTAAAACGTCGGCATATCGCACCTCTTATCAGCCTGTTCCGTATCCGTTGTACGGGCAGCGCCCACAGTCGCGCCTAGATAACTTGCGCCCCCTGCGAAGGTTCCGACAGCATGCTGCAAAGGTTCATTCAACGTATTGAACCCTTTGAAGCCTTTGACGTTCATCGTGGTGGCGGAAGCAAATCTGCAAAAACGCTTTCACGATACGTTGAAGGATATTTATTTTGCGGAGCGGCAGCAGTCGAGCACTACGAAATCGCGCGCTACGGAACGCTGAAGACGTGGCGCAGCAACTTGGGCTGAAGGACGCCGTCGGATTGCTTGACGCCACGCTTCAAGGGGAAGGCGCTACGGATAAGGCGCTTAGTCAGTTGGCGGTCGCAGCCGCAAACGTGAAGGCGAGAGCGGCCTGAGCAGCGACCGGAATGAGGACGCAGGCTCTAAAACAGTCGGCCCATCCGACGCTCCCAGCAAATCTTCAGGCTCACATGGGCAAGGCTGTAAACGCGGGCGGCATCAAATGCCGCCCGCGTTTCTTTCTACATGGCATCCATGCCCTTGATCGCATTGTCCAAGTGGGACTTGCACTTCTCCAGGTCATTGGCCGTCATCGCGTCCTTTGCCATAGTCAATTCCTTGGCAGATTCGATTTTCTTGGCGCCATCGTTGATCTGCGCGATTTGCTGCTCGGCCCTCATAATAGACGCCTCGTCACAGACCACACTTGTCTGTGCCAGTGCCGGGGCGGCCAAGGCGGTGATGAAGGCCAGGGTAACGACTGGTTTTAAGATCATGATTTTCTCCATTCGCCGGCGCGATGCCGGTCTTCCACCTGGAGTGAACGACACAAAGCTCAATCTGTTCCCTGAAGTTGCAACCACTAGCAGGAGTTTCCAGGAACCTCCGTACACCTGCCGCGTTTGACGGACGCTGAGATCGCAAATGTGATCGACACAAGGATGTATGAGAATGGCGAAAACAAAATGCATCTGGGTCGCGAGGGTTTGACCTATACCAGCAGTCAATCAGTCGGGCTGGAGCATCATGCGAGATTATGAATGCGCTCGCCATGAAATGGTCGAACGGCAACTTGCCCGACGCGGGATCAAGGACGCTCGCGTTCTGAGCGCTATGAGGCAGGTTCCCCGCGAGGCCTTTGTTGCGGAAGGTTTCGAGGAGTTCGCATACGAGGACGCAGCCCTGCCGATAGCAGAGGGTCAAACCATTTCGCAGCCCTTTATTGTTGCCCGAATGGCGGAAGCCGCCGAGCTGGAACGAGTCAACAACGTCCTGGAAGTGGGCGTCGGTTCGGGCTACACCTCAGCGGTCCTGAGCCATCTCACAAGCCGAGTTTCGGCAATCGAGCGCCATGCGGCGCTCGCCAAGAAAGCCATGGAGCGCCTGTCCGCACTCGGCCGGAACAATGTCGAAATCCGCACCGGTGACGGAACGAAGGGATGGCCGGCAAAAGCGCCGTTCGATGCCATCATCGTCTCTGCCGCCGGGCCAACGATCCCGATGGCACTGAAAGAGCAATTGGCTATCGGCGGCCGCCTCGTCATTCCAGTCGGGCATGAGAACGGACCTCAGCGACTGCTCCGCATAAAACGGATCGACGACAATCGCTATGACGCGGAGGACCTCGGTGGCGTGATGTTCGTGCCCCTGATTGGGGACGAGGGCGCGCAACGGCCGCAGTCTAGTGGATGAACTCAGCCGATTTGGGTGATGATCTATCTACAGGTCCGGCGTCCGAGATGCTTTCGGAAGGTTCGCCGAAAACGACCGACGCAATTCAAACCCGTTCCGCTCGACCATTTGCATGCTGTCATCTAGTCGCCCGCGCCCGCAGCCAACTTCGAAGGAGTGTCGTGAGACACTGAAAAGGACTGAGAACGAATTGCGCGAGGATGTTGGCAAGGTTCCGAAACATGGTGCAGGGAGACGCGGCGGCTATCCTCCTGGCCAGCGGTAGCAACAAGCCCGCTCCTTAGAGTACCGGATTCATTGGTGATCTGAAGCTGTGCCCGATCCGAGACCACCGTCGGTGCACGATCGTGCCGCCTATTTGCCGCGAGCATCAACACAGCACCTCCTGAACAAAAGAGCCGGCTAAGCGTTAAGCTCGTATCTACTTTAATCGGAGGAACTGAGAATGGACTGGGATCGCGTTGAAGGAAACTGGAAGCAATTCAAGGGAAAGATCAAGGAACAGTGGGGCAAGTTGACCGACGACGATCTTGATCAAATCGCCGGCAAGCGCGACCAACTTGAGGGTAAGATACAAGAGCGCTACGGCATCGAGAAGGACCGCGTTCGCCAAGACATCGACGACTGGTATGAACGTCAAACCTGGTGACCCTTCATCTGCCCCGCCTTGGCGGGGCATTTCTATGTCTGGCTTGTGGCATGATTGTTGTCGAACACACTTATCGCCCACCGCAAGGCTGCGGCTTTTCGCGGTTTCCATTCAAATCTGGGTGAGGACCTCATCCAACGAACTGAGGAAGGGGGGCGAGCCCGTCTGATGGTGCGGTGGCCGCGACACCGCAAGCAGATGTCCGACGCCAACTTCCTCGCCATCAACGACTTGATGAAGGCTTACGGCATTGGGGTGTTGAACCGCGAAGAGGTGCAGGAGCAGCGCAAACCGGATCCCGAACTGTTGGAGGAATATGAAACGCTGTGCCAGAAGCTGGAAGACGATATCCTCAAGTGCTTGCAAATGTGAGCCCGCGCATGATCCGTTAGGAGCTACTAGAGCCGTCCAACATCACTTGAACCGGTTTCCGCCGGGTTCGTCCCCAAATGGACCAACCCGCCTCGAGGAGCCCTTCATAGCGGAAATGGCCATCGCCCACTTTGACAGAATGCAGCCCGCATCAGGGTCGCGGGGGCTTTGTCAACTGAAATGCCATGAGAACGCACAACAGGGCACCCACGCCGATAATCCACCAGGGCCGTACCGCTCGTTGATGTCGTGTGGAGGAAACAACCCGCTCGCGTAGCGCAGCGACCTGTTGGCGGAGATCTTCCAGTTCCTGGGTGACGTTCGGTTGCTGGGTGACGTTCGGTCCCCGCAATTCGCGGGGGGTATTCGCGACGGCCGCTTCTTCTATCTCTGCTAGGTACTCGCGCCATTGCGTATCGGTGTCAAAGCCGTGCTTCCGAATATCCGTCATCGACCAACCTCCTTTTCCGCCGTCAAATCAAATTCAAGATCCCACCGCCGGTGACTGGGAGCCATCGCCCGGCGTTGGCACAACCGACGTGCGCGCGCAGCATACAGGCACCGGCAATTCAGAATTACCGAACCCAACTCGCTTGAGGGGCCGATGTTCCCTGGAAGCTGCATGTGTGCGATTTAAATGGGCGACGGCGGGATTTCGGGGCCAGTTCGCGCAAGTCGATTCATTTGTGAAAACTATCGGCCACTCTCGTGAGCCGCACTTACCGCATCTCCCGCCGCAGCCACGCGCTTCGTGAGTGGGCCAGGGAATCACGAGATCCGAAATCGCCTGCAGGGTGCGATAGATCCCATTCTTCCAGCAGCTCGTGAAAGACGCTTCTTCGCTTCTTCGCGAACTCGTGAGGAAGTATGATCTCGTTTCGAGATCCAACGGTTTTGCTCATAGCCTGATCCCAGCCGGCCGCCCGGGATAGGCCGACCTCTGCCCTCATCGATAATGAGCCCTCTCTGAGGGGATAACACTCGGAATTTGAGGGGATCCAGTCGGCCGCCGGGTTGGGGGGAAACGACCGCCTGGTCGTCGGGAGGTTGCGTAGGGGAGTTATCGGGCAGGCGGTTTGTTCCCCCGATGTGCGTCAATGCCCGCGATTAGATTACCCCCGCTCGGAGCTCGGCGACCTTGCGACCCCATACTCGAGGCCGAGTCTCTCGTCGACCAGCATCCAGTGGGCGTCATCGGGCAGATCGAATCGACTTCGGCCATCACGTCTCGCACCTCTTCCTTGGTTAGTTTCGGGTCCCTCGGGTTTTCCTCCTCCTCCTTATTGGGATTTCCCGCGCTTCTCTCGTTCCAAGCTGTCACGCAGCGCCGCCATGATGTCGACCACGTTATCCTTCGACACCGGTTCAATCTTTCGCTTGCCCTTGGGTTTCAGCGTCTTCTTCTTCTCGGCGATCAGTTCCTGCATGCGATTCTGAATGGGATCAGTGATCGGCACCCATTTTTTAGTCTGGGCCTTGATCAGCTGCTTCATAAGGGGAGCGAGGCCGCCCTCCGGCTTCGCCTTGATGCCCGAGAAATACTCCTCCTCCGGCCTGACCTCGTCTCCATAGCGCAGCGTCCAGAGCACGATGCCTTCGCCGCGAGGTTCCAGCATCACCGCATGCTCGCGCTGCCCGAAGACAAGACGGGAAATGCCGACCACGTTCTCTGCGCGCATCGCGTCGCGGATGACTGCGAACGCGTCCTCACCAACCTTGTCGTTGGGCAGGAGGTAGTGGGGTTTCTCCAGCCAGATCCATTCAATGGAGTCGCGTGGCGTGAACATGTCGATCTCGATCGTCCGGACACTTTCGAGCGCCACGGCATCAAGCTCTTCCTCCTCCAGGATGATGTAATCGCCTTCGCCGCGCTCGTAGCCCTTCACCTGGTCGTCCGGGTCAACCTCCTTGCCCGTGACGCTGTCGACGTAGCGTGAGGCCACACGATTGCCGGTCGCGCGGTTCATGGTGTGAAAGCGGACCTTCTCGGTGTCGCTTGTCGCGGGGGAGAGGGCAACGGGGCAGGTGACCAGCGATAGCTTCAGATAGCCCTTCCAGTATGGTTTGACGGCGGCCATGGCTTAGCCCGCTTTCTTGCGAGCAGCGGCCGGCCGCGGCGCCGGGGCGGCGCGAGCCGCCGCCGCAGCCGTGCGCGGCTTGGACGCCCGGGCAGTGGCAAAGCCAGCGCTCATACGCAGCGCTTCCATAAGGTCGGTCGAGGGCTCGACCTTCGGCTGCTTCTTCGCCTTGACCGTGCGACCTTCCATCTTCGCCTTCACGAGCTCGGCCAGGGCGGCGTCATAGCGATCGTCGAATGTGCGCGGGTCGAACAGTTTAGTCTTGGACTTGATGATGTGCTTGGCGATGTCGAGCATCTCGCCTTCGATCATCAGCTTCGGAATGTCGGCGAAGGCCTCCTTTGCGGAGCGGACCTGGTAGTCGAAGTTGAGCGTGGTCGCGATCAGCCCGTCGCCGTGGGCGCGGATCAGAACCGTCCGGAGCCGGCGGAAGAGCACGGCTTGGGCAAGGGCGCCGACCTTGGATTCGGCCATCGCGTCTCGGATCAGAACGAACGTTTCTTCGCCAAGCCGATCGGGCAACAGGTAGTAGGGTTTGTCGAAAGAGAGATCGTCGATCTCGGTGAAGGGTACATAGGACTGGATGCGAAGCGTCTTGTCGCTTGGGGGCACCGCGGCGGCGAGCTCGGCCGGCTCAAACAGCACGTAGCGGCCGTCATCGACTTCGTAGCCCTTGATTTGGTCCTCGCGCTCGACGACCTTCCAGGTGTCGATATCGACATACTCCCGCTTCACGCGATTGCCGGTTTTTCTGTTCAGGGTGTTGAAGCTCACGCGCTCGGAAGTTGAGGCGGCGCTATGCAGCGCCACCGGGCAACTGATCTCGGCAAACTTCAGGAAGCCCTTCCAAAGAGCACGCCCGGCCATGTTGATTTCTCCCGGTGAACCCGGAGTCAACGGAGGCTGATTACGTTTGTTCCCCTAAATGCGCGAATCAATTGTGGCATTTGGTGGGCTGTCGATAGTAGGATGAACCTATCCACGGGTATTGCGTTAGAGGAGTCTGTTGCACCAAGCCAAGAGTAAGGAGGCGGTGCTGTGAACACGAAGCTCCATATCGACGGATCATTTCAGACCATGCATCACGCGCTTGATAAGGCCAATCGCGCGTTCCAGAGCGGCGGCGCTGACCGACATAGAGACGCTCTGCAACGGCTCGGCCGAGCGGTGATGAACTCGCTCGCTGAGATCATCGAGACCGACGGCGGCACGGATGGTTATCTCTACGACGCTGACGGCATCGCCCAGGATATTGAGGCTTGTTACCAAAAGCTGATCGAGGAAGAAGAAGCCGCGGAGCCGGACTACGCGCTACGGCAGTCCACCCATGGAACCATGAGCTTTCAGCAGCAAGGGGTAGGGCGATGATCACTGGCTCGGATCTACTCCAGATTTCCCTCGCTCGCGTGAACATGGATCGCTCGGACCTCGAGGCGGCCGGCGTGATCGATCCAGGCCAGGCAGGCGACAAGGCCTGGTCAAATTTCGGACGCGATATGGACACCTTCATCTTGAAGCTGCCGGAATGGCGCCGCGCTGCGCTCGCGGCTGTGATCAGAGCTAGAGCCGACAGCAGTACTGAGGTGTCTCACTAGGGTAGAAACGGCGGCAACCGCATCACCTGCGCTCGGCGAGGATTTTCTGCATCCTGGTTAGTTTGCTTTCTGCAAGCTCGAGCCGCTGAAGGAGCACGTTCGGTTTCGCGGCGCCATCATCCCATCCGCGTCGAGTTGGCAATGGCGGAAAGAATCGCAACGGCTGTCAGCGCCGTTGCTCGCGATCCTGCGGGCCTGTTGGCGGCGAGCGAAACCCGAGGTTTGGCTGTTTCCGGGCCGGGACGCGACCAACCCCATAGGACGACCGGTCCGTTGGGTCGCCGAACGAATTTCTTCCTACCCATAGGGTTCTATCACGCCTATTCCGGCGGCTGTTTCTTGAAGAGCTGAAGCAGGCGTACGACCTAAAGAGATCCGTTAGGAATATTGCTGCCATGCGGCTCGCTGGCGGGATCGTTCAGCCGTTCCAGTTTCACGATGAATATCGCCGCATTGTAGGCCAAGTTCTCCCAATAGGCGGTTACTTTTGGAGGGCCCCTGCTCGGGGCGTGAGCTCGTAACGCACCCCTGCAAAAGACTTGAATCTACTCTGTATCCGATAGCCGGCAAATGACGGTATCGCAACGAAGGACGCGATATGTCACGATCGGACTTGTGCAGCGCGGAGATTTAGGACATCACGCTGCAGGGCATCATCGACGCCCTGCAGCATCATTGATCCAAAAGCCGCTTTTCCACGGCTTCCACGTTCCCGGAGCTATCGCATTTGCTGGTTGCTGCCGCGCTTGTTGCGCCCCGCGACGACGATATCGACTGTTGGGGCGATCAAATTATGTTTTTCCGCGAAGGCAACAAAAACGCTTCGGGCGGTATCCGCCTCGATTTCGCCCCTGAGTGCGGCTCGGCATGCTTTCAATGCGAATTCAAGGGCTGGATCATGAGGGGAAGCTGGCCAGTCCATCAGAAGCTGGTAAGCATGCATGACAGTGCGTACTTCCGTCGGGATACCGAGGCCCGTCAGAATGGTTACGGGTGCTTCGAACATATCGGGTTTCATCGTGCTCTCCTTTCATAAGCCCGATCGTTGAGCGGGAAAGGGGCGCCGACAGCGGCGCCCACGCATGCATTAATCTTCTCAGGCGGCCGTTCGGCTCCCGATCTTTGGAGCGCTCTGCGCCTCTGCAAGAGCCGCATTCGCCTGGATGTCGATTTTCCGCGGCTTCATTGCCTCGGGGATTTCCCGGACCAGATCGATGGACAGCAACCCGTTTGTCAGATCAGCGCCCGAAACCCTGACGTGGTCGGCTAATTCGAAGCGGTGTTCGAAGGGACGGCCCGCGATCCCACGATGGAGATAGCCTTCGCCCTGAGGTTCGCCCTTGTTGCCGGCAATAGTCAACAGGTTGGACTGAAATGTGAGGTTGAGATCATCCTGCGAGAAACCGGCGACGGCGACGGTGATGCGGTAGGTATCGTCACCCGTTTTGACGATATCGTAGGGTGGCCAATCGCTGACGGTGCGGGCACGCTGCGCATTTTCCAGAAGGTTGAATACGCGATCGAATCCAACGCTCGAGCGGAAAAGCGGGGCATAGTCATAAGATGTTGCCATAGCCATATCCTCCTTGAAGCAACATGGATAAGGGGGGCGCCAGACGTCTGGTGCCCCGTTGCTGACCCTTGCGGCAGCCAGCGAACTTGAGTTGGTTTTGGTCCCATTCCGTTTCAAGAGCTCGGTTCAAAAAAAGGCGGCCTTTGAAAAGCCCATGAAAAAGTCTCAGACCACTATTGCCGGTGTCGACTGGGGGGAATCCTCTGGAAAGACAAGACGCCACACAGCAGGCGCATGCCCAGATGGGCAGCGCACGGTTGCCGAGGCGGACATCCTGGGACGACCTTGCGCGTGGTTCGCACATTTCCAAAGCCTGATTGGGACACACATCGTGCCCCAATCACGGCGTTTGTCAGGCGACTGATCGCTGCCCGCCGGAGCCGGAGCGAACGAATTGAGATTCTATGGCACCGACCGTTATGCCCGCGTCAAGACAGGCATCAATAAACGCCTCCCTCGCAATCGCAACAGGCGTCACTCGGTTAAGGGCCCGACGGCAGGTCTGGACAGCGCGGTTTTGCTTCCTGCCGCGGCTCACAGACCAATCCGCTTCGAGGAAATCGAGCGCGTCGTTGACAGTTGAGAAGATGTGCTCGGTTCCGTCTCTCAAACGGAGTGAGACGGGCGTCATCCAAATCATTTCCGGATTGAACATGGGATCCTCCTTTCGCACACACCCGGATGAAAAAGAAGCATTAACGATGTTGGCGCGAGCTGCATCGATTTCAAGAGCAGGACCCCGTCGTTTTGCGTGGACGAATTGACATCTTGTCGCACGATTTCAGCGCACTATCCTGTAGCAAGAAGTAGAAATCGATGCCGAAGATAGCCCCGCCCACGCTTCCCGAATGTCATCCGGACCATGCAGAAGGCACTTGAGACAGAATTCCAATTGCTGGCCAGTCGGGCGGAGGCAGCGGGTTGGTCACCTGAAGAGGTTGCAGCAGCCCTCATAGACCTCGCAGATAGTCATTTCTGTCTATGGACCCGGGCGAAGAAATGTTTGAGCTCGGCGTCGTCTTGATCGCCCGCAAGCGTCACTAGGGGCATATCGCTGAAGCCGTTGTGGTCTTGTTCGAAAGCTGCAAAGCCGATGCCGACATTTCCCCAGCACTTGACAAGCTCGGCCCCGCATGGCGTTTCCATTCACTCGTGATCGCGTCGTCATCCAGATGGCACGAAGTCCCATTGCCACGTCCGACGTCGGCGAGCCCCCATCAGCGCAGCGACAGATAGCGTCCAAGAGCCTCACCAGGTGTGGGGCTTCCCAGATAGAGGGCGGCCTAGGTGGCCCGAATGGCCCCAGCACCGGGCGGGCCTGTCAAAATGTCAGCAGATTGGCAGTCACGACGATTGAGACGGTCTCCTCGGCAGGCGGAGGACCTATCCACACGCCTGCCGGTAACGGAGGGATACTATTGGCCAGTCCATCGAGCATGCCTTGCAGGACGCTCTCGCTCAGTTCGTCCGTCTTTTCGCTTGGGCCGACCAGGCGATCTCCCAGCAGCAAAGTGAGACCATGCATTTGCGAACAGAAAATTAGAACAGCGCCATCAATCTGAGTTGTGTTTGCCGCGGCATCGGAGGTGTGTGTCGCCTATTGGACAACGCAAATTGATGCGGACGGGGAAGTCGACAGACCCAACAGCCAGCGGGCCGACCGATTTGGCGTCGGCCAGGTCGGACCTTCCGGCGCATCGAGGCGCCATCGAGTGGCGGAAAACTAAAAGTTGACTAACAGATCAACTGTCTCTATCAGTGATTTACCGATATTTGCTTGCTGAGCTTTGGTTACCGCGCATTTAGCAACCGCGCCCTGACGAACCTTCCTTTCAAAAATCGCTATCATCATCCGCAGCGCTTCGGCGCGGCGGTCATTCAATATGCTATGAAAGGGTTCATCATGACCACTGGCACAGTTAAATGGTTTAATTCCACCAAGGGCTTCGGTTTCATTCAGCCTGACAACGGCGGTCCGGACGCCTTTGTCCATATCTCTGCCGTCGAACGTGCTGGCATGCGCGAAATCGTTGAAGGCCAGAAGATCGGCTACGAGATTGAGCGCGACAACAAGTCGGGCAAGATGTCTGCCTGCAACCTTCAGGCAGCTTAAATCGGTATCGGCTCTCCTTTGACCACGGATGTACTGGCACTGTCGAGAGCATGATACCCATCAAGGTCAGGCAATATGCCTGGCCTTTTTTTGTTACCGCGTGTTGCCTGCATGATCCCGCGGATCGGAACCGGTCCGGAGATGAAACCATGTGGGAACCCAAGGGATAGCAGTTGTCGCGCGAGGTGCACCACTGCGGGCGAACCCTTTTTAAGTAGGGAAACCCCATGACCGAGACACACAACAAATCGCGCCAGCGAGCCGAGATTGCCTTTGCCAAGGAGCAATCGCAGTTCTTTGCCCGTGACAGCGCCGTCGAAGAGCTCGACTCCATCGTCCAGACTCGCGAAGAGAAGACGCTGCGTCTGCGCGAAGCCCGCCTGGCAAAAGAGTTGCAGGATCGCCTGGCGGCCGCCGCCCCCGTTTCGAAACGTGTCAGAAAGGCCTGACTTTCAGTCAGGGTGACACCTCAACTGGAATAGAGACTTGAGAAACATCAGAAACAGTGAACTCACCGATCGTCGCAGCGCCGCGGCCGATGCAAAGACAGCGCTTCTTCAAGCCTATCGCGCGGCAAAGGAAGCCGCAGAACCGACTCAGCTCGCCCGCCAGGCTGAGCGTCAGGCTGTCGCTGCAGCCCGCGAAGAGCGGCGCATCAATCGCGAACAGGCGAAGAATGAGGAGCGCGAGCGCTTGCAGGCCGAGGCCGCCGAGCGCGAGGCAGCAGCCACCGCTGCCGCAAGAGCTGAGATCGAGGCACGCGAAGCCGCTGACAAGAACCGCATTTCGCGCGTGATCGAGGACGAGGCTGCCCGCAAGGCCGAGCGCGACCGGCGTTACGCCAACCGCAAGGCGCGGCAGGCCTGAAAGATCAGTCGAAAAACTCAGCGGGGGTGGTCGGCAGTTATGAAAGCGCACCACGCCCCCTTACCTAGTTGTGCTGCGGATTGTCACGCGAAAGAGGATCGACCCCTGGGGCACCGAAAGCGCGTAATTTGGATCACACTCCCGAGGGTGGCACCAAACATTCAACATGGCATCCAATGGCTGCGCGTTAAACAAAAAGGTAACAAAATGGACGAGAAATATCCCCATGCAAAAAAGCAGTTCTTCGCAGCCGTGCGAACGCTCGCGGCTTCTGCGGATAGTATCCAGACCCGCCTGATCGAAGCAAACACTGATATTCTGGCCGTCACCATCGATGAGTTTGATAGAGACATCGAACTCAAGATCAAGTTTGCCAGAATACTGGACCTTCTCGCCGTAGATCGAGACGACATGGAAGAGGTCGCCCTTGAAACTGCGGCGCATATGACTGAATCGGAGGCGATCATAGTCGCGGAGTTGATTTGTGATTTTTTCGAAGAGCTCGAGTGACCTGCGGCCATGCGGACTGGCAACCACTTCGTAGCGCTCAATGTGGAGCCTCACCGCTCAGTAAATGCGCGAAGGACAGATTGCTTCTTCAGGACAGTGCCCAACTAAAGCGAAGTATTTAAACTTTGGCAGTCCTGTTCGCCGCCGATGAAACTCTGCTTGCAGAGCGGCTTACCGGAGCAAATCCACCTAGGATGGTGGAACGCTGGCGGAAAGGCCGGATGGCCCCAGCCGCAGACACACTTGTGCTACGATTTCTGCAGCTATTCGAATTCGACAGGCGACAGCACCTGCGGTTGCCCTGCCATCTCGCTTGCAAAGACGGATAGGCTTCGCTGCGCAATCGGAACAATCCGCGCGCTAATCGGGCAAGCGGCATTGTTCAGTTGGGGGCGGCAGCACAGTTTGACCTTGAAAATGTCGTGGTCGCCGCTCCCGACATGCTGATGAAGCCCGTCGGCTTCGAGGCGCAGGTGAGGGTACCAAGCGCCGGCAGCGTTGCTGCCAAAGCCAGTTCGCGCGGCTTGACTGTCAATCGGCACCCAAAACTGACCTATCGGCGTCCAATTTTGGCTCTGACTCATTTTTGATGCAGTTGTAACGATGCTGCGTTGCTGGTTTCCACAAAGGAATCAGCATGATGGGCACGAAGCTCTGCGCTTCTGATTTGGTACCGGCTGGCTTCATTGCTGAACGCATCACGCGCGTTGGCGATGAGACCTGCATCCTGCTTTCCCGAACCAGCGCAACGGCGGCTTGTCCAGCGTGCGGACGAATGTCTCGAACGGTCCGAAGTCGCTATTGCCGCCAGGTCGCGGACCTTCCCCTATCAGGAAGGCGCGTCAGGCTTCTCGTGCGCACTCGGAGGTTCGCTTGTGATGCCGTGCTTTGTGGGAGACAGATATTCGCCGAGCGGTTCGGCGATGTACTGCCGCCTTATGCCAGACGAACCGGACGCCTCGAGCATGTTGTCCATCACTTGGCCCTCGCGCTTGGTGGACGCCCGGCGGCCCGTTTTGCCCAACGTCTGATGCTTCCCGTCAGCAACGACACCTTGCTACGCGTCATCCGCAGGCAAGGCCTTCCGCCATCAGCCCCACCCTCGGTGATAGGCATCGATGATTGGGCCTGGCGTCGCAACCATCGCTACGGCACGATCGTGTGTGATCTGGAACGGCGGCGGCCGGTCAGTCTGCTGCCAGACCGCGAGCCAGCGACGGCGGAGGCTTGGCTGCGGCAGAACAGAAAACAAGGTGAGGATTTTAGAAAGTAAGCTGGCCCGGATACAGAAAATAATCGCCGAAGAGGAGTGATGCGGAGGACGTGAGAGACATCTGAGGTGGGGTCGCCGATCCCAAAGAAAATGCGGCCCCCGAGCAGGAGGACATCGGAAGCCGCAATGGAGATTGCCTTCAACACATCAACGATACACCCGCATTCGCTCTCATGCGAGACAATTTGCGTGGCCCTGTTGTTTTCAAACCTTCCCAATGATCACCAACACGATGCGCCGGATCGCCTCGGCGAAGCTGACGCCGAGCGCCATCGCCGCAATCCCTACCCCCGCTTCACCTCGTCGGTCGAACTGCTTCGCTTGCTAAAGGAGATGCTTCATCGAAGCCAATAGCTTGCCGGCACACCCCGAGCGAAGTGCGACTATACATTAGCAATCGGAACAATGCTCTCTCTCTCCCGCGTTTTTAAATGCATAAGCGTGGTGTATTGTGGAGGCAACCCATCGCGGACTCCGGACGGTCTGGCTACCTCCAACCCCAAACCGTCTGGATCTCCGCCCGATGGGATACGAACCGGCGTTGGCTAGTTCGTCTTTTGTGCAGGCACGTGATATTGCGATCGATTGCGAAGTATGACAGCCGGACATCGGCGGCGCCCTGCATGTCTGGCCTTCGGTGTCGCGCGTGACGCGCGGATTGTCATCTCCAAGCAACGAAATGCATCCAACGTTAGCCGCGAGAATCCTGCCCCGGTCGGTCGTCATCACCTCTCAGCGACTGATGAGACCTTCCCTCGATCGGAACGAGAAAGGAGCGTAGAAGCGGATCCCTTTGGGTGCGACATCAGCGCATTCGCTCTGGATTTTTCGTTCCTATCCTGATTGGCGCGGTTCAAGAGCGCTTTCGCATTTGCCTATCAGGCGATACTGTATTTTCTTGGCGGAGGGGCAAGCGTGGAACGTCGCCTTACCACAATAATGGCTGCCGATTTGGTCGGCTATTCTCGTCTCATGGCGGCGGACGAGGAAGGCACCATTTCGCGGCTGCGCGATGCGCGAACCCACGTGATTGACCCGGCGATTATGGGAGGCGGTGGCCGCGTCGTCAAAACCATGGGCGACGGGCTCCTAGTCGATTTCCCCTCGCCAGTGTTGGCGGTAAGAGCGGCACTTCTAATGCAGCGCAACTTGAACTCGCGCGAGTCTCCTCAAGGGGAAGACCTACGTCTGCGTTTCCGGATCGGTGTTCATCTGGGAGACGTGGTGCTCGATGGGGACGACATCCTCGGCGACTGCGTCAACATCACTGCGCGTTTGGAGACCATCGCACCCGCCGGAGGCATCTGCATATCTCGTGCAATCTACGATCATGTGCAAGGCAAGATAGAGGCTGGGATGACGTGGCTCGGGCCGCAGTCCGTTAAGAACATCCCCGTACCAATTGACGTGTGGCAGGTCGAGGTGGACGGCACGGCGCCGAGCCCGGTTCGGCTCTCTGGCCAGGAACGTGCTTCGATCGCGGTTCTCCCATTTCAGAATTTTTCTGCCACGCCCGATCAGGACTTCTTTGTCGACGGACTGGTCGAAGACGTCATCACGGAACTAGGTCGCTTTCGATGGTTGTTCGTGATCGCTCGCAACTCGACTTTTGCCTACAAGGGAACAGCCAAGGACGTACGCAAAATCGCCCGGGAACTTGGTGTGCGCTATGTCGTAGAAGGGTCGGTTCGGCGGTCAGGTGATCGGTTGAGGATCACTGTACAGCTAATCGACGCGCTGTCCGGAGCACACATCTGGGCCGAGCGGTGGGATCGTTCGATCGCCGATTTTTTTGATGTGCAGGATGAGATAACGCGCCGGATTATCGCGGGCATCGAACCAGAACTGGGAGCGCACGAACGGGGCCTCGCCCTCGCCAAATCGACGGACAACCTTACTGCTTGGGAACTTTGTCACCGCGGCCTTGCTGAATTGCTTTCCTTCGAAGCAGGTTCTCAAGCCGCTGCCGAGAAGTTCCTTCGACAAGCGCTCGAACACGATCCGAATTTCGCACTTCCCTACGCCTATTTAGCTCGTCACCGATACGCACTCGTCCTTTGGGGGCGTGCCGCAGACGTGCCTGTCGCTGTCAAGGAAGGATTATCGTTCGCCACGAAGGCATTAGAAATCGACAGGCGGAGCGATATCGCGTACGCGATGATGTCGCTCCTTCTTACGGTGGACGGGCGAGCGGCTGAGGCCATGCCTGTCGCTGAACAGGGCCTTGCATTAAATCCCAACTACGCGTTTCTTCACTTCGCACATGGAATGGCAGCCGTGCGGCTCAGGGACGCCGATACGACGATTAGAGCCGCACAAAATGCCATCGATCTCAGTCCTCACGATCCCTCTACGTTTGCGTTCAAGACACTACTCGGTATTGGCTTGATGCTGAGAGGCGAGCCCGATGACCTCTCAACGGCCCGGATGCATCTGCGGGAAGGCGCGTCCTTCGAACGCACAACCTATTATCCATTCATTGCGGCAGCGTTGCTCGCCCTCAGGGCGGGCAATACCGATGAAGTGAGGATCTGGATCTCTGATGCTTTGAAGAAATTTCCAAACCTGAATGCGGAATACGTCCGAGAGGCGGCCCACCCATTCTATGAAGGCAGTCCCTACTGCGACTACCTCGACAGGTTGATCGAGCATGGACTTCCCCCGGGAGAGAAGCGTCTGATCGAAGAATAATCGCGTCGAACTGCCAGCACAAAAGCACAAATGTATTGCTCTTGCGCCAAAGCCGCCACCCGTCCGGGTGACGGCCTTTGATCACCTGCATTTTACAGAGATTACTGTGCAGCCTCTTCGATTAGGTCCGCGACGGCTTGGG
>NZ_JBNDIU010000044.1:0-21904 GCF_050434565.1 Ensifer sp. 4252 | reverse complement strand
CAGCGCCGCCGCCCTCGTCAGTGATCGGGCTTATAGACCCCACTCCCCGAACACGTCAACAGACAATTGCAAAAATAAACCAAGATCGAACAACGTCCTGAAAAGATTGGGGAAATTCAGACGGGAGTTATCAACAGGGCGAGATGGGCGAATGCACCCGGGCGAAAATGCCGGACTTCCGGGGTTTTCGCCGCGACAGGACCAAAATGGCCAGCCGCTGGTGCAAAGCCAACAGCATCCAGACCCTATGACGAACAGTCTCCCGGTTGGCCGGGCGCGCTGGCGACTGCCGCCAAGGCTCAAACACAACGCGAAATGCGGTTGCGTCTGCAATCGAGGACGATACTGTTCGATGGCGGCGATCCCGGTCCCCTGCCTCATGCAATCACCGGACCGCTCCATGAACGACACATATTGCGATGCTCGCTGAAAGGGTTCGAAAGATGATGAAGGGTTCCGACGTTCTGGTTGCTGCATTGGAGAACGAAGGGGTCGATTGCATCTTCGGCGTGCCCGGAGAGGAAAACCTGCATGTGGTGGAGTCGCTGCGCAAATCCCGCATCAAGCTGGTTTTGACCCGGCACGAACAGGCGGCCGCCTTCATGGCCGCGACCCATGGGCGCCTGACCGGCAAGCCGGGTGTCTGCATAGCCACGCTCGGTCCCGGCGCCCTCAATTTTTCGACGGGTGCCGCCTATGCCAATCTCGGCGCCATGCCGATGATCCTGATCACGGGGCAGAAGCCGATCAAGACGGCGCGTCAAGCTCGCTTCCAGATCGTCGATGTCGTTGCCTCCATGAAGCCGCTGACCAAGATGACGCGGCAGATCGTTAGCGTCGGCGCTATTCCGGCCGCCGTCCGCGATGCATTCCGTGTCGCCATGGAGGAACGGCCGGGCGCCGTGCATCTGGAACTGCCGGAGGACGTCGCCGGCGAAACCATCGAAGAGGCGCCGATCATTCCCGTTCACCCGCTAGACCGGCCGGTCGCGCCTGCTGCAGCCATCGACCGGGCGGTCGAGATCATCCTCGCCGCCAAGCGGCCGCTGATCATGATCGGTGCGGCCGGCAGCCGGCCCCGGCTCGTCGATGCGCTGTCGTCCTTTGTTCGTCGTATGCGCATCCCCTTCTTCAACACCCAGATGGGCAAGGGCGCAGTCAACGGTGGCTCCAACCTCTATGTCGGCACGGCCGCCCTTTCCGAGCGCGACTATGTGCATGACGCCATCGATCAGGCGGACCTGATCATTTCCGTCGGCCACGACACGGTCGAAAAGCCGCCCTTCCTGATGCGCAGCGAAGGCGGGCCGAAGGTTCTGCACATCGGCTACAGCTCGGCCAATGTCGAGCAGGTCTATCATCCCGACGCGGAAGTGATCGGCGACATCGGCACGACTGTGACGGCACTCGCCGATCGGCTCGGCGGTAAGCTCGATCCGGAAACGCCGCTGCTCGGCCTGCGCCAGACCATCCTCGACAAGCTCAGCGAAGGCGCCGACGAAGGCCGGTTTCCGGTCACGCCGCAACGTATCGTCCATGACGTGCGCAAGGTGATGCCGGAAGACGGTGTGGTCTGCCTCGACAACGGCATGTACAAGATCTGGTTTGCCCGGCACTACCGCACCCACGTCGCCAACACGCTGTTGCTCGACAATGCGCTGGCCACCATGGGTGCCGGCCTGCCCTCGGCGATGATGGCGGCGATGCTCTATCCCGAGCGCCGCGTCATGGCGGTATGCGGCGACGGCGGCTTCATGATGAACTCCCAGGAGATGGAGACGGCGGTTCGCCTCGGCCTCAATCTGGTCGTCGTCATCCTGAACGACAGCGCCTATGGCATGATCCGCTGGAAGCAGGCCGTCGATGATTTTCCGGATTTCGGCCTGACTTTCGGCAATCCGGATTTCGTGCGCTACGCGGAGGCCTATGGTGCGAAGGGCTCTCGGGTCACGAGCGCGGACATGCTGGTGCCGACGCTGGAGGCTGCCTTTGCCGGCGGCGGCGTGCATCTCGTCGATGTCCCGATCGACTATTCCGAAAATACGCGCGTGCTGGTTGATGAGCTGCGGACGCGCCCTTAAAACCTGCTTTCTTCAACCGAGGAACCCGGGCGCCAGCGGCTTGCCTTTAATCAGGGCGGCCGGCCCTGTAGGCAGGTATCCATAGGACCGCCTCCCACCGTCTCACCATCCATCCGAGTGCTGCTGATCGAGACGGCTCCACGGCCGCGATTGGCAACAGGCCTTGCGCTGCCATCTTTTGGACTTATATTGCACTGCACACTCGGCGCCCGTTTCTGGCCCGAGTTTTTCATGGCTGCACGCCGCCTTCACGCGAAAAGCCTCGCTGTTCGCGCACAACCGAAGGACCACTTCATGACTGTTTCGATAAACAATTTTGATGCCACCATCGCGGGCGCTTCGGCCCATGTCGATATCGGCGAGGCCGTCAGACGCTCCCGCCAGGCCATCGGCTACAGTGTCGACGAACTTGCGCTCACCTGCGGGCTGACCGACGCCGAAATTACCAACATCGAGCTTGGCGTCGACACCGATCCGGGCAAGCTCCGGCGGATCGCCGCCGCACTTCAGTTGCCCGTAACCACCTTCCTGCTCTCCTAGAGAGTTTACGGTCTAGGTAGAGTTGCCGAAGCACTCTATCTCTTTGTTTCCAAGCATTTCCTAACGGAAAACCGCTTCGTTTTTTTTGGAAATGCTCTAAGCCCAATGGGCGTCGCGTCCACACCAGACGCGATGCCCACCAGTCGCCTCGCCGACGCCCCTCAGCCCGCAAAGTCCTGCGATAGAATCTCCTTCAATAGCGCAAGCGGCGTCGGGCGACTTGGCACGCTCTGATGCAGGAAGACGATTCTCCGCTCATAGCTGGCTGCATCAGGAATCTCAGCCAGATGAAAACCATCCCGTCGCAGGCCCTGCCAGGCGGGGACGACGGAGTTTCCCATTCCGTTGGCAACGAGCATCGCGATGGTTTCCAGCGCGTCCATGTCGCAACGAATGTCCGGATCAAGCCCGGCATCGGCGAGATATTGCGAGGACAGCCGCCCGCCCCAGGATCCCGGATCGTAGCGGATGAACGGCGCCTGCCGGATCCGCTCGGCGATATCGTCAGGTTCCGTCGCATCCCTGCTGATGAACACAAGCGGTTCGCAACGAATGACATGCGCCTTCAATCTCTTTGGCAGCGCGAATGGCGGTTCGACCAGCACCGCGGCATCGAGCTCGCCCACGAGTAGCTGTTCGTAGAGCTGCAACGACGAACCAGGCCGCAGCATCAGCTTCAGGCTCGGCGCCCGACGGGAGAGAGCGTCCAGAACCTCGGGGAAAATGCCCGTCAGCGCCGTCGAGACCGCCCCGATTTTCAACTCTGCGGCAAGCCCGCCGCCGGCGACGTCATATTTCAGATTTTCCGCTTCCTGGATCAGCAGGCGCGCCCGCGGCAGCAGCGAAAGACAGGCCTCCGTCGGCTGTGCAGAATGCGCACCGCGGGCGAGCAGAACGCATCCGAAGGCACGTTCGAGCGATTGAATGCGCTGGCTGACGGCGGCGGGCGTCAACTTCTCACGCCGTGCGGCCGCTGCGATGGACCCCGTTTCCACCGTGGCAACCAGGCTCTGCAGGAAGCGAATATCCACTAGAAACCCTTATTCTCAGAGAAAGAATAACATAGTTTTTCTTAGCCTCTCAAGACGATATCCCTGTGTCAACCGAACACACAGGAGTTATAGATGAAGTCGCTTTTCCACCTCGCCTATCACGTCAAGGATCTCGACGACGCCCGCAGGTTTTACGGCGAAGTGCTGGGCTGCGAGGAAGGACGCAGCACGGATACCTGGGTCGATTTCGATTTCTTCGGCCACCAACTGTCGCTGCATCTGGGCCAACCTTTCGAGGTCACGCGGACTGGCAAAGTGGGCGACCATCTCGTGCTGATGCCGCATATGGGTGTGGTCCTGCGCCTTGGCGATTGGTTCGCGCTGGCCGAGCGACTGGAAAAAAAGGGAGTGCGCTTCGATATTCCGCCGGTCGTACGTTTCGAAGGCGAACCCGGCGAGCAGCGCACGATGTTCTTCCTCGATCCGAGCGGCAATCCCATCGAGGTCAAGGGGTTTGCCGATTTCGATAGCCTGTTTGCACGCTGACACAGGAGCCGGATGTGAAGAAGCCGATCGCTTTGGTGACGCGCATCGACCGCGCCGACCAACGGGCCTGGGCAAATATCCTGGCCGGGCTTTTGCCGGAGAGTGAGATCGTGCCCTTCCACGAGATGAACGATGCGCAGCGCGACGCCGCCGAAATCGCCATCGTTGCCAATCCCGATCCTGGGCACGTGGCGGCCCTGCCCAGTCTCAAGTGGATACACAGTCTTTGGGCAGGCGTGGAGCGGCTGGTGGCCGAACTCGGCCAGGCAGCGCCCCCGATCGTCAGGCTTGAAGACCCCGAACTGGCTCGGGTCATGGCGGAAGCGATCCTGGCCTGGACCTATTATCTTCACCGCGACATGCCCACCTATCGCCGGCAGCAGGAGGCGGCAATCTGGCGGCAGCACCCATATCGTCGGCCAGGCGATCTCACCGTCGGAATCCTGGGCATGGGGCTTCTCGGCAGGGCGGCGGCTGAGCAACTGACGGCGGCCGGATTCCGGGTTACCGGCTGGGCACGGTCGCCACAGCAGATAGACGGCGTCGACATGGTCAGCGCCGAGAGCGGCCTCGATCGGCTTTTGCGCACAAGCGACATCATCGTCAGCCTGTTGCCGCTGACATCAGAGACCCGTGGCCTGCTCGATGCCCGTCGCTTCTCATCCATGAAAGCCGGCACGCGCCTCATTAATTTTTCCCGCGGGCCGATCATCGTCGACACCGACCTAATTGCGGCCCTGGACACTGGGCATATCGCGCATGCGGTGCTCGATGTGTTCGATACCGAGCCTTTGCCGGCCTCGTCCCCTTTTTGGCAGCATGGCAATGTGACAGTGTTACCGCATATTTCCGCGCCGACCGACAGGAACACGGCCGCCGCGATCGTCGCTGATAATATCAAACGGTATTATGCGACCGGTGTCCTGCCCGCAGCCATCGATATCAAACGCGGATATTAGACGGCTCAGCCACCATGGGCGTACACCGGAAAACGCTAGCCGCGCCCTACCGTCTCCAGCCCGGCCGTCAGCGCGCTGTCATCTCCATGCTCCAGGCCGAAGAGGACATCCAGCAGCGGGAATGCGCTGCGATAGAAACGTATCCTCCCCTGCATGGTATCGATCCCGGGATAGTGCGGGCGAATGAGCGCAAGGAAATCCTCGCCGAGGCCGGCGGAAAGGCTGGCCAGATCATGGGCGGCTCGCCCATCGCGCATCCCGCGAAGTCAATAACGCCGGAGACCTGTCCGTTTTCGGCGAGAACGTTTCCCGTGCCGAAGTCACCATGAATGATCGCCGCGGTGAGCCGTCAGCAGATGAAGCGAACGATCCAATGAAACCGGGCAATGGTCGCTGATTGCGGCCGAAAAGCAAACCGGCGTGGGGACACCCTACATACCGCTATGGCGTGCCGCTTGAAATGCCAGACCGATCCCGAGCAGAGCTCCCTACCCCTCATGCTGTCGGAGCACAAGCCGGTGCGGTGCGGGCGCGAGATGCTCGCGATCGATCAGTTGTTCAAACGCATGCGGTTGTTTCGTTCGGCCCTAACTCAACAGGCGGTCAGTAGTCCCAGAAGATCGGCACCCAACGGAAGTGGTCGCCATCGGCGGCCACATGGCCGACGGACGGGAACGGCAGATGCGTAGCCACCAGCAACGATTTGGTCGCCGCCAGCTCCGTGAAAAGACCGGTCCGAACGCGGGCCGCCTCCTCGGGGTCGTGTTCGAAACCATTGTACCAGTCGGGGTGGTCGAACCCGACCGCGAATACGGCGTCGCCGGCGAACATCAGCCGGTTGCCGCCGGACGCCACGCGGACGACACAGTGCCCCGGGGTGTGGCCGCCGGTGCGAGTAGCGACCACTCCCGGCGCGACCTCGTGCTTCTCATCGAACAGCCGCAGATGGCTGCTGTACTCTTTCATGAACCGGTTGGCGGTCGCCCGAAGCGCGTCCGGGAACCCCGGCGGCATGGAGACGTGGGAGAAATCGGGCGCCTCCCAGAACTTGACCTCGGCGGCCGCCACGTGGATCCGCAGGTCCGGACGCAGTTGCTCCTTCACCCCGTCGACGAGCAGCCCGCCAATATGGTCCATGTGAAGGTGGGTCAGCACTATGTCGGTCACGGAGGCAAGATCGATGCCCGCGGCCTCCAGTCGCTTGATCAACTGCCCGGCACGCGGCAGGTTCAAGTCCGGGTCCAACCCTAGCCCGGCGTCGATAAGTATGGTCTGTGCGCCGCTACGCACCACGACCACGTTCAGCGCCCAGTCGAAAGCGTCCTGCGGAAGGAACATGTCGTTCAGCCAAGCCGCCCGCACCGCCGGGTCAGCGTTGTGTCCCAACATCTTGGTTGGAAGCGGTAGCACCCCATCGCTGACCACCAGCACTTCAATCTCGCCGATCTGCACCGCGTAGCGCGACGGAACCAATTCTTCGGGTCTCGTTCTACCGGGGTGTGAGGTGTTGTCCAAGCTCATGCTTGTCTCCTGCTGGCCAATCGTACGGGGCTTTGTTTCTGTCTGCGACATGATGCGCTCCTGTTTTGCTTCTTCGAGGCGTGTCGGTCACGAACCACGTCGCGAACTTTATTTTGAAGCGTGTTGGCAGACGAGCTACACCTAAGTTGGGGGGCAGCCTGTGCTCTCAGTCGACCGCCGCGAAAAGTTGCTGATGAAGAGGCCGCTATGAAGGAGTAGACGCTATCGACCGCCGAACAGTGCCCCGCAGGTCGATGGGCGATCGCCTTTTGCGTAGATTGCAAAGGCCTACTCAATCACCTCGTCGGCGGGTGAAGACCCATCTTGGACAAGGTGGGCGGTCATGGCCAAAACACTTGGAACGGCGAGACGCTAGGCGTTAATCGCGCTGCTGATTGAAAAGCGTGAGGCTGCGGGCCTAACACAAACGGAACTCGGTACCAAAATGGACGAATATCAATCGTTCGTCGCCCGCCTTGAAAGCGGCCAAGGGCGAGTTGACGTCGTAGAACGTCTTGAAATTGGCAGCAATCCTTGGGTTCAATCCGCGCGAGGCACTGGATCTGCTTTCCACTCTGGAGAACTGATATCCAAACGCCTACGCCGTCGTTCCCTTTTAGCCGCTACGCAATTTCGAACCACGGAACATGAGCATCGGCATGGATGGAAGACCGCATTGCGCACCAGGAGCGAACACTATGACGCCGCGTCGGACTCCGTATCCGCAGACATGATTTCGCGCAGTCGATCAAAGCCCACGCCAGTGCCGTTCTCGCGAATGTCGCCATCTTTCGGGTCGGAAAATACCGCCTGCTCCGTGAATGTCATTGTTGTCCTGCCCGGGGCACCGGCGAACTCGACTGTTACCAATGAAGAAGAGATGTTCTCACCGTCTTTGCGCATGGCGTAGGCATAGACAATGCGCTGCCGTGGGGCGATTTCGAGGAAGTGAGCGAGCATGGTCAGCACGGTCCCGTCGGGCATGCGCCAAATCAAACGCTCGCCACCGTCCACCCGAAAATCAAAGCTGTCCTCAATGATCTGCCAATCGGGATGACATGCGCTCCAGCGCCGCTTCAATTGGTGGTCCGACCAGAATCGGAAGGCGTGAGCCGGGCTGCCGGGCAGTTCCCGTTCGATGACGAAGGTTCGGTGGTCGACGCTCACACCCATTAGTGATCCCTCTCCTCAGGCACTTCGGCCATGACGGCTGCCAGTCGGTCAAAGGCGGCGTTCATTTCTGCCTGCCGCTGTTCGATCCAGCGATTGATAGTTTTGAATGCATCTGGTCGCATACGATAGGTGCGAACCCTGCCGATCTTCTCGGACATCACGATACCGCTCTCTTCGAGCACACGCAGGTGTTTGAGGACCGCCGGCAACTGTACGTCGGTTGGGGCAGCAAGCTCCTTTACAGACGATGGTCTCTTGGCAAGTTGCTCGATAAAGCCTCGGCGGTACGGGTCCGCCAAGGCCTGAAACAAGTGATTGAAATCCTCTGGATGCCGGTCGATCATTCAGCCGCCTCTAGGAAGCGCTTCGGCATGGCCTCTTGATAGGGGAAGAATTTGAAGTAGGGCTGTGCCTCGGCGATGACTCGTTCGATAGATGGACGCTGCAACAACCGGTCCAAATATGCCGCGAGCTGCTCCTGATCGTCCCGGAAAGGGTGAACGATTGAGGCGAAGAACAGTGCTGGCAGTGCCGAGCAATCAGCCATGGTGAAGTCGTCGCCTGCGGCCCACTTCTTCCCGTGTAACTGCCCTTCGATCATTTGATATGCGATTTCGATGGCCGCATGTGCCTCGGCGACGCCATGTGGATCATTGGCACCCTCTGGCCGGATGCGGTCGGTGACGATCTTCTGCATCGGTACGCTAACATGCAGGTCGCAAAACCGATCCCACAGGCGCACCTCTAAAAGCTGCCCGGCATCGGTCGGCAGCAGTTGAACCGGGCCGGGATAATGCTGCTGCAAATATTCGATAATTATGCTGGTCTCCGGCACGACCCGCCCGGTCGCACTATCGTGCAGCACCGGGACTTTGCCCACCGGCCAGCGGTCAACATGCGAGGCGGCCGAGACCGGATCGGAGAAATCGACGATCCGGGCGTCGAAAGGTGTGTCGTTCTCATAAAGGCCGATGAGGACCTTATGGCAGAACGACGCGAGCGGATGGATGTAAAGCGTTAGCGACATGGCGACCCCTTAGTTTCCAATCAAGGAAACCATATCCCCAAAGCAGTCGCCAAGCAATAATAGTTTCCGATGCAGGAAACTTTCTTGGAGTGCACATCAGACCCAAAGCGGTCGCTTCCATCGATAAACGTGCAGGCCGGCTCGGCGTGACTGCGGACCTGGACCGATGCTCCCGGCACCTGCTGGCTTACTGCCACTGCTGCTGATAGCCCTCGAAAAAAGAGCGGCCGATGTCTGGTAATCGACTGACCATGCGATTGCCGGTAGCTCAGCCTCCGCGGGAATTAGGAACAGGTTACCGTTAGAGCCGCATGGCAGCCAACCTCAGCTTGGGACAAGTTGAGGTTGGTTAAACCAGCGTCACCACAATAGTACAATCGGTCAACCCAGGGGCTCGGGGTTGAGCATCAGCCATCGATCAAGTTCGCACGTTATCGAACCAATGCGTCTCTGACCGCCGTAAGAAGAACGCGAGTGTCGAACGGCTTGCGGAAAAGACCCCTGGTCGAGGTCCCGCTTGCTTGCCTTCAATGTCGTGGCGACCTGTCATCAGGAATACCGGCATTTCCGGCCGCGCGGAATTGACCGCATTGCATCGCTGAAAGCCATCCATACCTGGCATTCCAATATCGGTAATAAGGGCGTCCAAATCGGACAGACCGCTGAGAAGCAATGACGCCGCAGACTGGAACCCACGGGCCGAATAGCCAGCTGCCTCCAGCAGATCCTCAAGTGCTTCGAGCACAACTGGATCGTCGTCGACGACAGCCACGACGGGCCTGTGTTTGCTCACCTGTTGTTCTCCATCAAGCACCAGGGACGGACGGTCCGATACGCCGAGTCCCGTCACTTAAGCCGAGAGCACGCAGACTTCACCGCCGCGATCGCTAGCTTTATCACTACGGTCACCGCTTTCCACTTCTCGACAGGCAATCGTAAGGGCAACGTCGAGCTTTGTGATTGGTTTCCTTTTTAAGCAGAGTCGTTGCCGGCGCAACGCGACTATTGATCGGCAGCCATTCCCTTATCCCTTGTCGTAAAGAATGGCTGGAAAGACTTCTCGGGAGATTGAATGCCCCCGCGCCTGAATCAAATCAACCTAAGGCGCCGTTGTCAGCCATTGGACCAAACCCTCAACGTCGTGGCCGCGGTGCCGACGGCCGCTCGCTGCCTGCACTGAGACTGCCGACATACTCTGCGCGACCCGCACAAGTTAGCCGATGAGATCACCAGTACGTCAGGGCGTGCCGACCTACGGCCTCTAGCGGACCCGGCAAGGCGAGCGAATGATATTATCTGTAATTCGCGGCAGGACGCATATCGACCTAGCAATGCGATCAGCCGTCTCTCTTCCGCTTCATTGATGCCTGCTTGCCTGCAATACTCCGACACGTCCAACACAGGTCGCGCTTCCACACGAGAGAAAGATCTGACCTCATTCGGCGACATCGAGCGTACCCCGTGTGCATTTTGCTAAGCGTCGGGTCCTTGACGGGATGGTAGCGCACCACGGAGGACACGAAGTGTCTCAATGCTAAGGCCTGGCGAGTGGAGCCGAAACTATACAGAAGTTTGTCAGGCTCCCGCGCAAGCTCGGGCGCGTCGAGTGAAAACTCGCCCCCATCCTTGCCCTCGAGACCGCGTTCTATCGAGCCGCCCTCGACGGCCATAGTCCGTTAAGACATGCCTACCGCCGATCGCCGGGAAACTCGCGACCCAGTGGATACAGAGCTTCTACCCGTTGGATATCGACCAAAAGGCAGGCCCTTTCGCAATTTGCCGCACGCGAGCGTCAGCGCCTGCATGTTCGCCGGACATGGGCTTGTTAAGCCGTGATGCGAGATCCTCTGCGAGTTCTGGGCGAGATCCGATGATGCTGTCCAGCGCCTCCTTTCCGATGACGTACACGGAGACCCCAGTCACCGCCTCGAAAGTGCCGCCCTCCGGGGTGCCTGTAAGCAGGCCGTACTCTCCGAAGAAGTCGCCAGGAGAAAGCCGTGCAACATTCTTCCCGTTTCGCCGCCTGCAAACAACACCCGATTGTATGATCATTAAGCTTGAAAACGTTTCACTCTCTGCAGCGATTATGGTGCCTGCAGGAAACTGACGTGTGCTCGCTTGACTGACAACCGCATTGCGCTCGCTGGGGGACAATGCAGCGAAAACAGGCATGGCCTGTAGCAGTTCCCTCGGAGATAGCATCGTCGGCGCCAGGTGGTCGTCGAAGAGAGATTCCGTGCCGATCATGTAAGAGCCGGCCGGCATAGCGAGCGCTACGCCATTTGCCTTGCAATGACGAAAGACCACATCGATGACCTCGTTACATGCTGCTATGCGTTCTCCCGGGCCTGAGACATAGAAGAGCAGCTCGACGTCTATCCCGATAGCATCCATCTTCTTGAGCGACACAGTCGGTGGCACCTCTTTGGAGATCAAGTTGCAGTTGTCGAGAGCCAGACGCAGGACCTCCATCAACGTGCCCGGCGGCAGCGTTGGAGCGATCCTTATTGGCAGTTTGATCTGGTGTGTTTCCGTCGGGCGGCTGAAATTCGTCAGGCCGAGCTTTGCGAGCACACTATTCGGAAGCACGATAAGATTGTTGGCCGATGTGAGGATGCAGGTCGCCCGCCAATTGCTTGCAACAACTCTGCCTTCCGTGCCGTCTGCCAGTAAAATCCACTCCCCTAGAACATAAGGACGTCCAATCGTCAGGGCGATGCCCGAAAAGACATCCGACAGCGTATTCTGCAGGGCAAGACCGAGAATGATCGCGACAACGCCGGACGTCGCAAGAAGCGTACCAATCGGAACGCCGAAGACGAAGGCCATGATTGAAAGGGCGGTACTGAGGTAGACGACCGCGATCAGGAGGTCCTGAATAAGACGCGCTTCCCTGGGACGCTTGTCCAGGACAATGTAGATTCGCGTAAAGCCAATCACTGCCCAGGCCAGGTGTGTCCACCACAGGACCTTCGCGCAATCGACGAGAAACCGCGTGGACGCTTCCTGGTGGATCCTCTCAAACCGGAAAGGTGCAACCTGCGCTGCAACGAGGGTTGCCGTCATCGCGGCGAAAAAGATGATCTGAACGACAAGCCGCGCATTGGGACGCCCCCGTCCCTGCAGGTGCCATACTATGATGCCAGCCAGTCCGAGCAGGTTCAGCACTACGAGCGGCAGTGAAGGAAGGTTCGTCGCCATGAGGTGCTCCGAGTAACGGTTTTGCCGGCATCGCGCGAAAGATGAGAGACTCGCGTCAGCGCGGCCGCACAAAACGACGGGAGCCACTGTGTCGTGCTGTAGCCCAGGCACGTGAACGCAGGAACCCAAACGAAGGTTCAGCTTGCTGCGGCAGCTAGGGTGTGAATTCGGCTCCCACTGCTGGATGTTTCCTTAAATCGTATTCGATTTAAGGAAACATCCAGTAATTCAAAGTGCTACAGCGACCTTTGCGCGTCTAATAAGACGCGCGGCGCTGTAGGGACCGAACTCACCGATCCTGATCCTCTCGATAGGCAAGTCGCACGAGGCAAACGTTGGTTTTATAGCCAGCGAAGTTACTTTCGGTAAAATCGCGATCCAGGAAGCGTTGGAGGCTTGACCACCAAGGGAGCGATGCGGTGCCGGAACATTCAAAAACCGTTGAGCCAGCCACCAACATCGCGGTGGTGCATATTATCGACGATGATGAACAGCTTCGTTTGTCGTTGCTCGAGCTTTTCGAAGCCGTCGGAATGCCTGCCGAAGCCTTCGTCGATACCACCGATTTCAACCATAGGGGCGACCCTCAGGCTGTCTGTTGCCTTTTGCTCGATGTGAAGCTGCCGGGCGTAAGCGGCATCGAATTTCAAAGGAAGCTGTCGGAGGCCGGCTTCGATGTGCCAATCGTTTTCATGACTGGAGACGGAGACGTCACGACGAGCGTCTCCGCCATGAAAGCGGGAGCCATCGATTTTCTTTTGAAGCCATTCCAAGCAGATGACCGCCTTAGCGCGGTCAACACCGCGATCGAGGAAGGCAAAAAAAAGCGTGAAATCGCTTCCAGGCGAAGACACGTTCGCGAATGTGCGGCAAGTCTCACACCACGCGAAAGGCAAGTTATGAAGCTTGTGACAGATGGTTTTATGAATAAGCAAGTCGCCTATGAACTGGGGATCAGCGAAATCACGGTCAAGCTTCATCGCGGAAGCGCCATGAGAAAGATGCAAGCCCGGTCCTTAAGTGACCTCGTGAGAAAATCCGAACTGCTTCAGTGAACCCTGTGTTTCCAGGTCGCGAGCGACCAACTTGTCGCTCTTCTGTACCAACGCGGAACTAGGCCTGGATTTCACCGCGATGCCATCGATCGCTTTTTGGCCACGGGTGGTTGCAAAAAGAGGCACCCAAGAGCACCAGCTAAAAGGCGGCGGGCGGTGTCAGCGAGATCGCAACCCAAATTCCTACCGCCGGTGCCGGATCCGGCAAGCGACTGTCACGTCGGCGTCAAAGAGGTATCCGGCTCCGCTGCGTCTTTATCAGCATCGGGTCAATCTTGCGCCTCAGTCGCAAGATGAGGACGTCGACGCTACGATCAAATATCTCTTCACCATTCAGCCTGGTTTCGGCCAACAGTCGCTCGCGCGTCGGGTCAAGGACGCGCTCGATGCATCGGCGATCCTGAATCTCGGAAAGGTGTGGCGCGCGGGCCCGCCAGGCTGGCCTCCCTTAAAATGTGGGAAGGCGGCCGCTACGCGCAAAGCCAATCTCCGCGACGATTTCAAATGCTCCTGCTCTAAGATTGCCATTCATAACGGAAACATATGATTTTATCTTATTCTTTCATGGTTTCATCCCCTCGACGGCCTTGACTCCAGAATACGAGCACTGACACATTCAGTTGTCAGACATCTTACATAAAAGGGGATCGTGGCTGACGGATCGAGTAGGAGGATCATGTGAGGAAGCTCTTTGTACGATTGGCCGTAGGCGCAGCATTTGTCGCCTCGGCCGTCTCTGCCCATGCCGGGCAGACGCTTGACCGCGTCATGGAAAAGAAGGCGATGATCGTCGCCACCAACAGCGGCTGGCCGCCCCAGAGTTATCTGGACGACAGCAACGAGATGGTCGGCTTCGATATCGACGTCTCCCGCGAAATCGCCAAGCGCCTCGGCGTCGAGGTGAGCTTCGAGACGCCGGACTGGGCAACGCTGACCGGCGGCCGTTGGCAGGGACGCTACGATCTCGGCGTCGGTTCCGTAACACCGACCAAAGCGCGCGCGCAGGTCATCGATTTCGTCGGCATCTACTACTACAGCCCCTATGTCTATGTCGTGCACAAGGACAGCGAGGCGAAGTCCGTGACCGACCTCAACGGCAAGGTCATCGGCGTCGAGACCGCGACGACGTCCGAAGACTTCATCAATCGCCGGCTGGAAATCGACGCGCCGGGCCTGCCGCCGATTGAATACAAACTGGAGCCGGGCGAAGTGCGAACCTTTGCCGATTCCATGTTGCCCTTCGACGATCTTCGTCTTGGCAGCGGCGTGCGCCTCGATGCAGTGATCGCGCCTGAGCAGACGGCCCTCAACGCCATCAAAAATGGCTATCCGCTCCGCAGCCTGGAAGGTGAATATGCCTTTCGCGAGCCGCTCGTCGTGATCGCCGAGAAGGTCGATCCGGACTGGACAGCAAAGGTCGGCAGCATCATCGAGGAGATGAAGAAGGACGGCACTCTCAGCACGCTAACCACCAAGTGGTACGGCAAGGACTACAGCACCGACTGACGAGCATGGCGGCGTGGGTCGATCTGGCCCGCGCCGCAACACGCATCTGGGGGAGCCGCACATCATGACCTATCCTGATACCTACTATAAACGCACCATGGTGGATCAGACAACGCGTCCTGCGCTGTCGGGCTCGCACGATTGCGACGTCGTGATCGTCGGCGGGGGCCTCGCCGGGCTGTCGGCTGCCCTGCAACTGGCGCGAGCCGGCAAAAGCGTCGCTGTTCTGGAAGCAGAAAGCGTGGGTTACGGCGCATCCGGCCGAAACGGCGGCTTCGTCAGCCCGGGCTATGCAACGGACGGCGACGAAATCGCGCGTGTCACCGGCGAAGAAGCAGCCCGCAGCCTTCATCTGCTGTCGATCGAAGGCATGGAGTTCATCCGTGAAAACATCCGTGCCCTTGCGATCGATGACGCGCAGCCGCAGCCCGGCCTGATGAGCGTGCTGCGCTACGACGATGCTGCAAGCCTCAAGGCCTATGCGCAAGACACCAGCCGGCGCTACGGCTACGAACTCGAATTCATGGATCGCGACGCGGTCCGCGCGGTCCTCAAGTCGGACCGCTATTTCCAGGCATTGCGCAACCGCAATGCGTTCCACATGCACCCGCTGAACTATCTGCGCGCCATCGCCCGCGAGATCGAACGTCTTGGCGGCCGCATCTGCGAAAGGTCCGCGGTAAAATCCGTGGACCTGGCAGGCGCACAGAAGCGGGTGAAAACAGCAGGCGGAGGCGTGACGGCCCGCGATGTCGTCTTCACGACAGGTGGTTACACCGGATCGCTCAACGGAAAGCTGAAGCGCTCCTTCCTGCCGATCGCGACCTACGTCATGGTCAGCGAGGATGCGCCGGATCTTATCGCATCGGCGATCGCAACGAAGGACGCCGTCGCCGACAACCGCCGTGCGGGCGACTACTACCGCGTGATCGATGGCGGCCGGCGCCTGTTGTGGGGCGGTCGCATAACCACTCGCGCAGCTTCGACGGATGCGCTCGTGCGCGAGCTGCGCGCCGAAATGGTCGGCACCTATCCGCAACTCGCCGGGTTGAAGACCGAAACCGCCTGGTCCGGCCTCATGTCCTACGCTCGCCATCTGATGCCCCAGATCGGTCGCATGAGCCCCGGCGTGTGGTATTGCACGGCCTTCGGCGGGCATGGCCTCAACACGACGGCGATCGGCGGCAAGGTCATCGCCGAGGGCATTCTCGGTGAGACCGAACGCTACAAGCTCTATGAACCGTTCGGCCTCGTTTGGGCGGGCGGGCTTGCCGGGCTTGCCGTCGCCCAGCTCACTTATTGGAAGCTCCAGGCACAGGATTGGTGGCGCGAGCGCGCCGCCTGAAATACGGGGAAAGGTCTGAACCATGATCGGTCGATTGATACTCATCTATCCCGAAGCCTCGCGCCGTGCCGGCGCGCTGCTGATCCTCACCCTGGTGGTCCTTGCGCTCTACATGCTTGGCGTCAGCTCTGCCTGGATCGGCCATGTCCTGCCCGCCACGGCAGGTTGGCTTGGCGAAAACCCGACCATGGGCCGGCTGGTTTCGTCTCTCCTGATCGCGCTCATCGTTGCCGCCAACTGGAAGGCGTTGCGCCAGCTCTCACGGCGACAGCAGGTGGTCGGCGTCTGGCTTGAGCTCTTCGTGCTTCTGATGCTCTTCTTCTACTCGTTCGACCTGTCCTTCGCCTTCATCGCCAAGAAGATCGGTTTTCTCATTTCACAGGGTGTGGTGACGACGCTCTACATTTCCGCGATCTCCATCGTGATCGCGACGGTCATCGCGTTGGCCGGTGCAATCGCCAAGTTGTCCAGCAATGGTGTCATCTACGGCCTCGCCACCTTCTACACCTCGCTGTTTCGCGGCCTGCCGCTTCTGATGCAGATCTACATCATCTATCTCGGCCTGCCGCAGGTCGGCTATGTGATCGGCGCCGTGCCTGCCGGCATCCTGGCCCTATCGCTGTGCTACGGCGCCTACATGACGGAAATCTTTCGCGCCGGCATCCAGAGCATTTCACGCGGCCAGACGGAAGGCGCCACCGCACTCGGGCTCAGCCCCAACCAGACACTGGCGCTCGTGATCCTGCCGCAGGCGATGCGGGTCATCATTCCGCCGACCGGAAACCAGTTCATCGCCATGCTGAAGGACTCCTCCCTCGTCTCCGTCGTCGGCGTCTGGGAAATCATGTACCTCGCCCGTACCCAGGGCCAGACCGAGTTCCGCCACATCGAGATGCTGATCACCGCATCGATGATCTATTGGATCCTGTCGATCGGGCTGGAATACACCCAGTCTCGCATCGAGGAACGCTTCGGCCGCTTCAATGCCCGTTGACGTGCCCGCCACGGCCCGCGGCGGCGCGTCGATCGTGCCGTCGAACGGCCATGGCGCCCTTCTCGCTGTTGTCGCCTTCGCGATCTTCTCAGCCACCGATGCCACCATGAAGGTCATGGCATCGGGGCTGCCGGCACCACAACTGACGTTCGTTGCAGCGCAACCGCGCTCATTGCACTGTTGATCCAGTCTTTCGCAACCGGCCGAAGCGGGCGGCTGATACCGCGCCAGTCCGGTCTCGCCCTCTGGCAGCGCTGTTGCTTGGTCACGGCTGATCCACCTGCGCCAAACTACCGTTGGCGGAGGCCCACCTGCCTTTCTCGCGCCGATCCTCGTTGCAGTCCGCAGTTTCGTGTTTCTCCGCGAACGGATTTCGGCGGTCGGCTGTGCGGGCGCAACTGCACGTGCTCGCCTGGCCCGGAATCATCATGCTTTCGAGTTTGCTCGTTGTGAAATAGCCGCCGGGCCCGTCAAAGCGACTGCAACAGCTGCGGAAAGCCGCCGACATGCATGCATGTCAGAGCAGCCCGGTCGCGCCCGGCTGCAAGGCAATCAGGGAGTGGCAGACCCGCAATACGGGCTGCGAGAAAGCCGGCAATGAAGCTGTCGCCGGCACCGGTCGTGTCGACCACCTCGACCGGCCGGATGCCGATCGAAACAGTTTGTCTTCCATCGCCGACCATAGCCCCCTTGCTGCCCCGCGTAACAACGGCGAGCGGCACGCCGCATTCCAGCAGGCGGCGCAGCAAGCCTTCCGCCATCGCGTCGTCGTCGCCGGCGGAGGCGAAGGCGATCGTCAAGCCCTCGGTTCCAAGATTGACCGGATCGGCATTGACGGACACATCCTGTGACACACTGATACCGGCATCGGCGAGCGTGCGGCGCAGAACACCCCCATCGTCCATCCAGCCGATATGCACATGATCCATGGTCTTCAGGACGGCAATCTCGTCCGCGTCCGGCTCGTAGCCGGCGCAGACGCCGAAATCCTCGAAGGTGAAGACGCGGTCGCCGGAGGGAAGCACGTCAATCTCGGTATAGGCGGTGACGCCGAAACGTTCCCGCATATGCGTTACGTCGACACCGTTGTCAGCCAGGAGATGCCGCATTCGCCAGCCGGCCGGATCCGGACCGACGGCGCCGAAATAGTACGAGACGTGGCCGAGCCGGGCGAGCTGTACCGCAACGTTGACAGCGTTGCCGCCAACAAGCGATTGCGAAAGCGGCGGCTGGAAGCGGTCTATGCAATTGTCGCCGGCGGCGGCGAAGCGGAAGGTTTTCATGCGCATCTCGGGATAGGACGCCAAAGCCGCGAACGCGATGATGCGCATTCGCAGCTCCGGATTATCGCGTCAAGCAGCAAATATCAGTAGGCGACGCGCTTGTAGTAGCGCCTTGTCGTCAGCGGGTGGTTGCGCAGGACTTCGAGATGGGCGCTGATGCGCTCCAGCACAGTCGCCAGCAGCACCGGCGACACGAGCGCTCGCACATCGGCCGAAACGCCGGGCAGTGCGAACTCGGCGGTGTCGAGAACGGTCAGCTTGTCCGTGTAGCCCGGCGCAAAGTTCTGGACGCGGTCGGCAAGCGGGCGCGCAGAATCCTCGCCCTTGAAGAGAATGACGCTGACGCCCTTTTCGACGAGTTCGAGCGTGCCATGGAAAAAATCGGAAGCGTGCACGGGACGGGTGCGGATCCACTGCATCTCCTCGAGGATGCACATGCCGTAGTAGAACGCTTCCGGCCAGACGTTCCCGGCACCGGTAATGATGTGATAGTCCGAGCCGGCGAGGATCTTGGCCAAGGCCTCCGCCTTCGGCTCATAGGCCCGCTTCACCTCCAGCAGCAGCGCCGGCATGCGGGAGAGCTGGCTGACGATCTCGGCGTGGTTTTCGATCTCGCCACGATGGTTCAGGATCGCGAGCGCGATGAACAGCGACTGCAGATAGAAGGATTCGCAGGACGTGTCGTCCTCGGCGAAGTTGACGAAGACGTGGTCTGCGCCCTTGCCGAGCGGCGTCTCCTCGTGGCCGACCAGGGTCACAACTGTCGCGCCGATTTCCTTCAGTGTGGCGAGAAGGGCTACACTTTCCTTCGTCGTGCCGGAAAGCGACGGCATGACGACGATCGACTTGTCCGTCAGGTGGGCCGAGCCTGTGAGCACCAGTTCCGCCGGCATGTCGATGAAGGCAGGAAAGCGCGAGCGCCGTTGCAGCAACTGAGCCGCGGGCTGCATCAGGATCGCCGCGCCGCCGGTGCCGAGGAAGAAGATGTTCTCTGCGCCCGCCGAAAGACAGGATACGATCACTGTTTCCAGGCGGCTCTGCAGCGCGACTGCGCCGGACTGGATACGGAGGAATCTCTGTTCGTCAAAATTCAGCATGGTTCTGCTCTCGGTGTTTGCAGGAAGCGACGGCTCTTTAGTTGTAAGACAACTGACATCTAGTGAAATGCCTGTCAAGACGGCTTTCCGCGATTTGTGGAAATGCCGCCGTGAAGCGAAGCGGACGGCCTACAGGCCGGGGTTTCGTACACTTGACCGCCAAGGATTTGTCAGACAAGAACGGTCGGACGATCAACAACGACGACATGAGGCATTGACGTGCAGGAGCCCCTTCGCGACTCGCGCACCCTGGCCATTCAGCTTCGGGACCGGATTGCCGATCTCATCCGGTTGGAGGGATTGAAACCGGGCGACAAGCTGCCGACAGAAGCGCAACTCACGCAGCGCTTCAAGATTTCCCGCCCGGCGCTGCGCGAAGCCCTGAAGCTGCTCGAACAGGACGACGTGATCTATGTCGAGCACGGCCGCGGCCGCTTCGTTTCTGCGCTCTCCGCCGTGCAGGTCGATCGCCCGATCACGGTCTTCGAGAGCGTCACTGACATGGCACGCCACTACGGTTATACGACCATCAACAAGGTGCTGTCGATTTCCGAGGAAACACCCGACACGCGCGTCGCCGACAGCTTGCATCTCTCGCCCGCCAGCCGCGTGATCCGCATCGAGCGCATCCGCCTGCATGATGACGAGCCGATCCTCTACTGCATCGACTACGTTCCGCGCAGCATCATCCCGGCGAAGCTCTACGACCTCGACTGGAGCGGATCGCTGATGGACCTGCTCGAGGAATACGGCAGCCGCCCGCGCATGTCCGCCGCCAGCGTATCCTCCGTCATGCTTCCCGATGACGTCATCGAGCGCCATGACCTCAGGGATTTCGGGCCAGCCCTGCTCATCACCGAAACCTGCTTCAACGCAGCCGGCGTCCCGGTGAACTACGCGATCGACTATCACCGCGGCAGCCATTTCTCCTTTAGCCTGACGCGCAAGTAGGCACAGGACAAGAATGACGAGAATATGCTGGTGAGGGCGCTGGCCCCAATATATTAGAGATCAGGAATATTCATGGTGCTGGAAAGAAGTACCGCAGGTATATCGGGGTTGTCCGCGTCAGTGACGAGTAGAAGATCCAGACGATTTCCATCCAATCGAGCGTCGATGCCCTCGATCTTGTATGGGCGATCAAATCGGTGCAACGAACGCAGGTCGCCATTGTTGTCAGCTATCCCAATAAGAGCGCCGATGCAGGGTCCATCGCGGAATGCATCTTCGGTATCTTCTGCAACGGCACTGAAAACCATGTCGCCATTAGGCAGAGCCGCTGCGTCCGTGAAGGAGAAAGGAACACCGTGGATGGAACCCAGGTCCAGCCGGCTGATAGCGGATGGCTTGATGGCGCCGATGCGCTCGCTCTGCAACGCATCCAGGACCGTCGAAAGCTGGAACCGTATGATCGCGTTGCCGGCTTGCCCCTTGTTCCCGCGCTGAAACAGGCGCAGCTCATCGGAAACGACGACCACGCCTTCGATGTTGACCTCGGAAAATTCCTCGTTGAGCGGAACAAGGATGGGGGAAAGATCCAGGCTCCGCGGCGACCCGCAGATGACGCCATGGGGGTCAAGTCCAAGTAGAACGCCCCTGCGGCGGTTGGGCCTGGACCCTGAGCCAAAAGCCAAGAGCGCGCCATGAGGAAAATCCCGGAAAGCGGGAAGGAATGCAAGCGCTTCGAGATCGGGTTTTTGCCGCTTACGGGCAGCCTTGGAACCCGGCAACACACCATCAAACACGCGGATCAGATGCCCCGGCTTGCGGTCCGCAACGGAAAACACGCCTAGGTGAAGCTCATCGTCGGCAACAACGTACATGATCGAATTGAGACACACGAGCCCGCTCGCAGCGCTGAGATGCAAAGGCCGAATGCCGGCGGCAGCCGCTGAGATATTGAGCTCGCGTAATTTCGTGAGAACGATCATCCCTGTCTTCTAAAGAACATGCGTGTTCTTGTGAATACAATTGGCCAGGTTAAGGTGCGCGGCAGGGTGCAGGTCCCGGTTGCCTCTCCGTCAGGCAGTCCCACACACTTCAGGAGAACTCATGTTTGACCACGTCAAATTCGGAGTTAGCGACTATGCAGCGAGCAAAGTGTTCTTCCTCAAGGCGCTCGAACCGCTCGGCGTAGCTGTCGTCTCGGAGGGACCGCCGACATACGGTGTCGAGCTTAGCCCAAAGGGTAAGGCTTCATTGTGCCTGTACCAAACCGCGGAGAAGCCGGCGCATCTTCACTTGGCGTTCACGGCCGACAATCGCCAGCAAGTCGAAGCTTTCTATCGCGCGGCTCTGGAGGCCGGTGGCAAAGACAATGGTGCGCCTGGTCTGCGCCCCCACTACCACGCGAACTACTATGCAGCTTTCGTCATTGGTCCGGACGGGCACAACATCGAAGTGGTTTGCCACGAACCCGGGGCATAAGCCTTCCATCGAGGGGGGGGGGGGGGGGGGGGGGGGGGGGCGGGGGGGGGGGGCGCGGGGGGGGGGGGGGGGGGCGGGCGGCCGCGGGGGGGGGGGGGGGGGGCGGGCGCGCGCCGCGGCGACCGCCCCCCCCCCCCCCCCCCCGCGGCCCCGCCCG
>NZ_JBNDIU010000043.1:0-23351 GCF_050434565.1 Ensifer sp. 4252 | reverse complement strand
TGGCTCATCGCAAGCCAAGCGTATGCCGCTGCAAAGTCCGGATCAATTTCGATGGCCTTGGACAGCAGCGGGCGCGCCGCTCTAGTTTCCCGAAGTGACTGCGTCGCCAGCGCCCGCCCGCGCACGAACAGGTCGTAGGCCGCGAGATCGGTTACCCTACGCTTGGGAAAGCGTCTCGCCGCAGGCAGAACGTCGGCAAGTGCGTTGATGATCTTAACGATGACTTCGTCCTGCAGTGTGAAGATGTCCGCCAAATCGCAATCGATCCGCTCAGCCCAAAGGCAGCTCGTGTTGGAAGCATCGATGAGCTGCGCATTGATCCGCACGCGCGTTGATGCCCTCCGCACACTGCCTTCGATGAGATAGCGGACGCCAAGCTCTCTGGCGATCACGCGCAGATCGCTGGATCGATCCCGGTAGGCAAAGCTCGAATGACGGGCGATCACTAGTAGGCCCTGAACCTTGGAAAGATCGGTAATTAGGTCTTCAGCGAGACCATCGGCAAAATATGCCTGCTCCGCGTCGCTGTTCATTGTGGTGAACGGTAAGACAGCGATCGAAGCCACCTGCGGGAGCTTCACCGAGACACCTGAGTTCCAAACCTCCAGTGCTGCGGGTGCGGGGCGTGCCAGTAGGGCCTCCCAGCCAACTCGGTACACCCGAATGGGTCGGCTGATGTTCTTCAGGGCACACTCACCCTGATCGTCAAAGTGGACCGGCAACTTGCGCTCGACGTGCTCATGGACAGTGTGACTTATAAGTACACCCCCTGGTTCGGCCATCGCCTCCAGTCGCGCAGCGATATTGACCCCATCTCCGAACAAGTCATCGTGGTCAATGAGGACGTCACCAAGATTGATGCCTATGCGGAATGTCAGTCGGCGGTCTTCAGCAATACCCTTGTTCCCCTCGGCAATCGCTTGCTGGAGATCTACGGCGCAGCGCACCGCCTCAATGGCACTCGCGAATTCCACGAGGAGCCCGTCCCCCGCCGTTTTGACAATACGCCCCCTGTGTATTTCCACAGCCGGCCGAACGACATCGCGCAGCAGTACCTGCAGTCGCTCATGAGTGCCCTCCTCGTCGCGCTCCATTAAGCGACTGTAGCCTGCGACATCAGCCGCAAGAATCACTGCCAGCTTCCTTTCGGGACCGGCAGGAATGAAGATCGGTTCGTCATTGTCCGGCATTGGACGAGGTTACGCTGCGGTCGTCTCGCCTTCAAGCAACAACGTTTGGCCTTTACTGGTGATGACACGCGGCACTCGGTACGATCCTATGCCGACAAGGATCGATCCTGATCTGACGAATGAGTTGGCATACTCGATCGGGACCGCCAACCGGTTTGTCGTCTCTGGTTCTTGGGAGCTGTTAAACTCATGAGCTGAGCACTCTTAACGAGCGTAGCGGGCGCCGGCAGCGACGCTGCCAAAGCCGTTCGCGCGCAGCTTGACCGGTTAAAAGCCTCGCCTCGGAGGATTTGCATAGTGACGGCCAACGGCCGGGATCCGGGAAGCCTAGGCTCGGCAAGCCGCTCCACTTGATTGAGGGATCGCAGACAACGAGGGCAACCGGCTTGCACTGAGCGTAACGTAAGTGGAGCGAAGGAAGCTGGGCGGCGGCCCCCTTCCCTTTTCAAAATGAACAAAGGGGCGGCATCCGGGAAGCCTAGGCCCGGCAAGCCGCTCCGTTCGACCTTCACCTTCCCGCCCTGACAAGCGACCGGGCGATATCGATGATGTCGTCACGGGCGGCCGTCGGGTCATCCTTGGACCAAGCGACCCCAAGTCCGATCCGAAAGTCGACGCCACGCACCTTCCTGAGCTCGAAGTTGCGGTTGGGCAGATCCAGCGTCCATTCCGGCGCAAAGCCGATGCCGAGACCGGCCGACACCAGTGATACCAGCGAGAAGGTGTCGTCACAGGTATAGGCGACGCTCTTTGAAAGATCGTGCTCCTCGAACTTCTCTGCGAAATAGCGTTCCGTGTAAGAGAGGTTCTGCCGCGAGAACGAGATGATCTTCTCGCCCTTTAGATCCTCGATGCCGATCTCGCTGCGGGAAAGCAGCGCGCTACTTTTCTCCACCGCCAGCAGGTAGCGCTCATGCGCGATCGAGAAGAACCGGAGCGAGCCGATGTTTTCGACCGGACGGATGAAGCCGAGGTTGATCTGACCGTTCTCCAGGCCGCGGATGATGTCGTTGGTGGAGCCGCTCGATATATGCAGCTCGATATCGGGATATTTTCTACCAATGCGCGCCAGGAACGCCGGTAGCAGGCCGATCGTTGCCGGATAGACGGTTCCGATCCGGATCTTGCGTCTCGCCTTGCCGGCAACCGAGCGCACCATCTCGGCCGACAGATCGACATCGCCAAGGATCCGCACACAGCGATCGTAGTAGATCTCCCCTGCCCTGGTCAGCTCGACCCTTCTGGTCGAGCGCTCCAAGAGGCGAACACCGAGCTCCTTTTCCAGCGACTGGATCTGACAGCTCAAGGCCGGCTGGGCGATATGCACCCGTGCCGCCGCCCGACCAAAATGCAGCTCCTCGGCAACCGCCACGAAGTAACTCAGCTGGCGAAGTTCCATGGCGACACTCCATCTATCGCAGCTTCGTGCAAGTCACGATTATCTGAATTTAAGATAACTGAAAATCAGATATAGATGAAGACCCCATCTTGAACAAGGTGGGCAATCGTGGCCAAAACGCTTGGGACGCCGAGGCACAAAGCGCTGATTGCGCTGTTGATTGAAAAGCGGGAGGCCGCAGGCCTGACGCAAACGGAACTCGCTGCCCAACTGGGCGAATATCAGTCGTTCGTCGCCCGCCTAGAAAGCGGTCAACGCAGGGTCGATGTAGTAGAGCTTCTCGAAATCGCAGCGATCCTCGGATTCAATCCAAAAGATGCACTCGACCGGCTTTCCGCTCTCTAGCGCTAAGCGAAACGGCACCAGCGTTCCCGTCGATACATTATGCGACCTTCTTGGCCCAGAACGTGAACACACTCGCAACAGCCGTGTCACCGGCCTCGCGAAGCACGGTTCTCTTCGGCCCGCCGCCGACTTTAGCTGCACGCAGCCCGAAGCGACTTTCGATTTGTTGCGCTGTTGCGTCCTCATTCCAGCTATTCCGACCTTATTGGTGATTTCCCAAAAGCTGCCATTGAGTTGACAAAGCATGACGTCTTTTACTGGGTAGAATCCCGCATGTCCTTTACAGCGACGAATTGGCGAAACTCGGCCTATTGACGGGACCGTTTGCGGATTTGGAGTACGCAGGCTGTCTCGAAGCTACCGGCACCCCTGGGAGTAAGCAGAGCTTGCGACAATCGTCTTGCAATCACTCATAAGCCGCATGGAGGCTATGGGTTCACAACCTACATTCCTGTTTATCGCGTACAGGGACGAGACCTACCACCACCTGCAGGCCTTCTCTCGCGGGGCTGACGGTATCTGCATAGAGTTCGCCCGGCAAAAACCAGTGGCGGCTTTCGACGCTGCCGGTGGTGTCACGAATGGCCACCAGGCAGAATGCACGTCGCCTACCCTTTAACGGCCCCAGTCGTGAGGCCTGCCACGATCTTCCTCTGAAAGATAAGAACGAGAGCAAGCAGCGGCAGTGTTACCGTTACCGAGGCAGCCATCAGGAGGCCGTATGGCACCTCGTATCGGCTGCTGCCCGTGAGGAGGCCGATCGCCACCGGGACTGTCCGGTTCTCGTCGGTCAGGATAAAGGTCAGCGCGAAAAGGAACTCGTTCCACGACAGGATGAAGGCTAGCAGGCCGGTACTGGCGATGGCCGGCCACATCAGCGGCAGCAGCACATGGGTAAGGATGCGCAGCCGTGAGCAGCCGTCGATCAACGCCGCTTCCTCGAGCTCCACCGGCAGATCGCGAATGAAGCTGGTCAGGATCCAGGTCGTGAAGGGCAAGGTCAGGATGAGATAGGAAACGACCAGCGCGCCCGGGCTGTTGTAGAGCCTCAACCAGCCGATCACCTCGAACATGCCCGAAAGCACCACGACCTGAGGAAAGACGGAGATCATCAGAACCGCAATCAGCAGATAGCGCCCCGCCGCGAAATGCAGCCGGCCGAAGCCATAGGCCGCGAGAATGCCGATGGCGAGCGCGATCATGGTGCTGGCAAGCGCTACGATGATGGAGTTCACCAGCGCGCCAATGAACACGGCGTTCGAGAAGAGTTGCACGTAGTTGGTTAGGTCGAGGGACGGCAGCAGGCTGAAGCCGTAGATCGCCTGCGCGGATCTCGTCGAGGTCACGATCGCCCAGTAGTAGGGAAAGAGAATATAGACCATGACCACGGCAACGGCCGCATAGAGACCAACGGATTTAAGGCGACGGATCAACCGATAGGTCGCGTTGGAATGTCGTATGGCCATGATCGCCCCCTAATGATGTGGCCGGTCGAGCCGAAGCAAGCCGACGATGACGATGGCAATGAGGCCGATGATCAGGAAAACCCAGGTCGAGGCAGCCGAACCGACACCGAGATCCTGAAAGCCGATGAGCTGGTCACGCGCATAGATCGACATGGTCATCGTGTTGGCATTGTTGGCGGCCAGTACGTAACTCAGGTCGAACATGCGCAGTGCGTCGAGCGTGCGGAAGAGCATGGCAACGCCTATGGCGGGCGCCACAAGCGGCAGCGTAATCGACCAGAAACGCTTCCAGTGCGGCACGCCCGACACCTCTGCCGCCTCGTAGAGCTCCTCTGGGATGAGCTGGAGGCCGGCGAGAATGAGCAGCACCATAAAGGGCGTCGTGACCCAGACGTCGATGAAGATCACCACGCCGAGAAGCAGGGACGGGTCGGCGGTCCAGGCAATGCCCTTGGCGATGATGCCGAGTTCGACGAGCACCTTGTTGATGAGGCCGAACTGATCGTTGAGCATCCAGTCCCAGATGCGCGTCGAAACGACCATGGGCATGGCCCAGGGAATGAGGATCGCCGCCCGCACCAGCCCGCGGCCGAAGAACGCTCGATGCAGTAACAGTGCGATCGCGAGCCCAAACATGGTCTCGATGCCCACGGAGACGACGGTGAACACGAGCGTGTTGCGGACGGCCCGCCAGAAGGTGACGTCTTCCCAGACGGTTACGAAGTTCGCGAAACCGACGAAATCATAGCTGCCGGGATTGTCGAGATAAGCATCGGTAAAGGCGAAGAACACCGTGCGGCCCAGCGGCCAGATGGCAACCGCCAGCAAGATGACGACAAGGGGGGCCACGAAGAGCCATGCTACTCGCGTTTCGGCGCGCCGGGCGCGATCCGTCGGCGTCATGCAACCTCCTCTGCCACTCGGCCGGCTGGCCTGTGGTCGAGCCGCTGGCCATCCCTGTCGAAGAGGTAGAGATTCTCCGCGCACCAGCCGACATGAACGGTCTGTCCCGGCAAAAACGCGGGTGGCGCGCCAGAGCCTCGAACGGTCCAGATCAGCCCTTCGCCGATGCGGATATAGCAGAGGTATTCGTGGCCGAGATCTTCCTGTCTCTCGAAGAGGCCCTCGATCGTACCGGAGCCCGGCTGCGCCGACAGCGCCAACGCTTCCGGCCGCAGCCCGATCTCGCTCGCCGTGGCGCCCGTCGCCAGGCCAGGCGCGTAGGAAAACCCGCCCGGCCCCGCCAGCCGACCATCGGTCAGCAAAGTCGGCGCGAAGTTCATCTTCGGGCTCCCGAGAAAGCCGGCGACGAAGCGGGTCGCGGGGCGATCGTAGAGTTCGCGGGGCGTGCCTGTCTGTTCGACCTTGCCGTGGTTCAAGACAACGATTCGATCGGCGAGCGTCATTGCCTCCGTCTGGTCATGGGTCACGTAGATCATCGTCGTCTTGACTTCGGCATGCAGCTTGGCGATTTCGAAACGCATCTCGGTGCGCAGGTCTGCATCAAGGTTGGACAGTGGTTCGTCGAAGAGGAAGACTTCCGGATCGGCGACGAGCGCACGGCCGATCGCAACGCGCTGACGCTGGCCGCCGGAAAGCTGGCGCGGCTTACGCTCCAGGAGATGACCGATCTTCAGCATGCTGGCGACCGCCTCGACCTTGCGCACGATCTCCGCCTTGCCGATCCGTGCCGTCTCCAGCGCGAAACTGATGTTGCGCGAAACATTCATGTGCGGGTAGAGCGCATAGGACTGGAAGACGAAGGAAATGCCGCGCTTCGAGGCCGGGACATCCGTTACTTCATCACCGCCGATCAGCACGGCGCCGTCTGAAACCGGCACGAGGCCCGCGATCAATCGCAGGAGGGTGGATTTTCCGCAGCCCGAGGGGCCCACGAAAACCACGAATTCGCCGTCGGCGATCTCCAGGTCGACATTGCGGATGATGTCATAGACGCCGAAACTCTTGCTGACGTTCTTCAACGTGACGGACGCCATATGCTCTATCTCCGATTGTCGGCCGCGGCATGGTCCGCGAGGATGTCGTGGCTTGCTGCGGCCAGCACGATGCTTGCAGGCCAATCCGCATCAAAGCCGGCGGCATTGGTGACCCGCCGAAACGCTTCGCGCTTTTCCCTCCCCCAAAGCAAAAGCATGCAATGGCGAGCCGACCGGATCGTCTGCAGCCCAACGCTGACGCCATGCCGCGGCACGGCGTCGAGGTTTTCGAAGGCAGGGAAGGTCTTCAGATTGTCGATCCGGGTCTGCTCGGCCAACGTCACAATGCGGGTGAGGCTGCCGAGTTCACTGCCCTGCGGATTAAAAGCGACATGACCATCGCCGGATCCGGACGCAACCAGGAAGCAGTCGATACCGCCCGCCTCCGCAATGCGCTTGTCATAGGAGGCTGGTTCGTCCACATCGGGAAACCAGATGTTCTCCGAACGAATCCGGAACTCCGGCGGCAGGACCGCATTTATCGGCGCGACGATCTCCCGGTCAGCGAAGCCGCGGCAGGAAAAATGCGCGGACGGATCGGCAAGACGAAGCCGTCCGGCGCCATCTTCGATCGTATATTCGTCCATCATCACAAGCACGAGATGCGAGCGGTCCGAGGGCTCATACCGCACGGCTTCGGCGAGTGCCGCATAGACGGGTCGCGGCGTGCGCCCCGTCGGACATCCGAGGAGATAGGGCCTGCCCACGGCCGCGCCCAGGCGCGCCAGCAGATGGCTTGCGGCATGGTTTCCGATTGCTTCGGGCTTTTCGAACAGGCGAACGGTCACTCAAGATTCCTGTTTGCTTGGAGATTGATCCCGGCAGACGACCATGCCCGCCGGGATCTTCGATGTCAGTCGGTAGCCTTCACGTCGCGTTCGATGCGACGGGCCATCTGCTCGACCGTTCCCGCAACGTCATCGGCGCCCGAAATGATCTCGTGGACGGCGCGGTAGAAGGTTCGCGAAACACGGTTGTAGTTCTTGCCCGTGATGGCCGAGGGACGTGCCACGGACTCCTCGAAGGCTGCCTTTGCCATTTCAAGGAACGGGATCTTCGCCAGCACGTCCTTGTCCTCGTAAAGGGCGGCGACAGTGGGATTGTAGCCACCTTCGATCGCCCGCATCTTCTGGTCCTCGAGGCCGACCATATAGCGCAGAAGGTCCACAGCGATGTCCTGCTTCTTCGAATATTTCGAAACGCCGAGATAGGCCGTACCGAGCGCGCCGCTGGAGCCCTCGCCTGCCGCGCCCACGGGCAGCGCCATCACGCCGACCTTGCCGACGAGGCCGGCGCCTTCAGCCTGGGAGGTGCCCCAGACATAGGGCCAATTGCGGTGGAAGACGGCGTTGCCGCTTTCGAAGATCGCACGTGAAGCCTCCTCGTCGTAGTTCAACACGCCCTGCGGCGAAATCGTGCCGATCCAGTCGCGCGCCCGCGTCAGCGCCTCGACGGCCTTCGGATTGTTGATGGTGACTTCACCGTCGTCGGAAACGATCGTGCCGCCACCGCTCGAAGCGATCCACTCGAGTGCGTCGCAGGTGAGGCCCTCATAGCTCCTTCCCTGCCAGACGTAGCCCCAGATGTCGGGGCTCCCGGCCGCCCGCTCCGCGTCCTGGATCTCCTTGGCCGTCGCGGTCAGTTCGTCCCAGGTCTTCGGCGGCTGCTTGCCGTACTTCTCCAGAAGGTCCTTGCGATAGAACATCAGGCCGGTGTCGATGTAGAACGGCATGGCGACAAGCTTGTCTTCAAGCCGCGCCGCGCCGGTCGCCGAGGCGAAATGCGCCTTCACCTCATGCTCCGGCACCAGCGGCGCGAGGTCGGCAAGGTGGTCCTTGAACATGCCGAGCCAGATCACGTCGATATAAAGCACGTCGACATCAGCCGAGTTGGCGGCGAAGAGCTGCTGGTAGATCGGGATCGCATCGTCGAGGTTCTGCGGCATGCGATTGATCTTCACCTCATGGCCCGAGGTTTTCGACCATTGCGCCGCTCCCTTTTCGCAGAGCTCGTAATCGGTTGCCGAGCAGAACATCGAAACGGTTTCGGCTCGCGCCGAAACGGCCGATATCGATGCCATCAGGGCCGCGCCGGCCAGGAGTCCCAGTTTATATCTTGCCATTGTTCCCACCTTTGTTTTGCACTGGACGCTGCTATACGGGAGCCCTCGCTCGCCTGTATTTCGGAAGGTCGTCGAGATAGGGAAGATTGCGGCCACCATAGCCGGTGACGGCCAGCGAACCGCAGATGACGCCAATCTCGAGCGCAGACTCGAAGTCTGGTTCGCTCAGGAGGCCGTGCACGAAGCCGGCATTGAAGCAATCGCCTGCGCCGGTCGTGTCGAAGACTTCAACCGCAAGTGCGGATACTGCGTATCGCTGACCCTCGTGCATCGCGATCGCCCCCTCCCCGCCGCATTTGACCACAACGGTCGGGCAGAGTTCGGCGAGAAGCGCCAGGGCACCCTCCACATCCGCTGCGCCGGTCAGGTCGAGCGCCTCCTTGGCATTGGGCAGGAACACGTCGATCGACGACAACGCCTCCCGCATCGAAGGCGTATCGAGCGTCATGTCGATATGCTGGCAATCCGAGCACACCAAGACGCCGAGAGAACGCCCCTCTTCGATCAGAGCAAGACGCTCGGGATCCAGCGAGAAACCTTGCAGCAACAGGACGCGCGGCTTGAGCCGCCGAAGTTCTTCGCGTGCAATCAGGCCCTCCGGTTCTTCCGAATAGCTCATGAAGCCGCGGTCGTGCGAAAGCGAAAACGCGGCGCTGACGCGCCTGAGCGGCCGGTCGACCATCTGGAAGAGCTCTGTCGGTATGCCTTCCCGCCGCGCTTCGTCGACGATCATGCGGCTGAAGATGTCGTTGCCGAAGGTGCACCACCAGCCGGCCCGCGTACCGAGGCGGGCAAACGCAAGCGCGGTCGAGAACGACGCCCCCGGAAGCCAGTCGAACTCCTTCGCCCAGATGTCCGTCCCGATCGTTGGCGCACCGGGCAGGCCGCGGAAGATCAGGTCGAAATAGTATTCGCCGATCACCACGACCTCGAAGGCCGTTCGGTCGTTCGGTTCACTCAATGCCATTCTCCCGTGTGGGCGGCGTGCGCGGCGAGGTATTCGTCCACGAGCGGCTCTGCGCGGGAATAGGACAGAACCAGCGGATGCGCCATCAGCGCCTCGATGGCTGTCTGCCGGTCGCGCTGCAGGATGGCGCGGATCGCGAGCCGTTCGTAGCGCTTCACGTTGAGGATCAGTTGGGCCTGCGATTCCGGCATCTTTCCGATCGGCAGCGGCTTTATGCCCGCCTTGTCGACGACACAACTCACCTCCACGACATCGTCATCGGCGAGCCCCTCGATCGCACCCTCGTTGCGCACGTTCAGGCCGCTATAGCAGGGCACGCCGGTCTCCAGCGCGTCAATGAGATTCAGCGCGACACCGGCATAGCCTTCTCCCTCCTCGCCTGTCTCGCCGTGGGCGGGATGATCCGAGACCTGGTCGGCAGCCTCCATGCTCGGCGCGTCTTCAAAGGCGTAGTGCATGTAGGTGGCGTTGCGCCGGCGCTCGTAGGCGTAGTAGGCGGAGAGGGCCACATCGGCATCGCTGTCCAGATCCATCCCGCCGAGGCGCGCCATGAGTGCGGCGTTCAGGTCCTTGACCTCCTCGCCACGCGTGCGAGTGTCCGACTTCAGCGCCTCCACGGCACGTTCCGCGTAATAGTAGTAGTAGAGATATTCGTTGATCCAGTTGCGCTGGCGGCGGATCAGGCTGGGATCGAACATCCGCTGCGAGGTAGCCTTGAGGAAAGCCTCGTCGTCGAGCAACGGCTGCAGCACTTCCCTGCCGTTCAGCGTCGCGCCACGGGTAAAGGAGAGATGGTTCAGCCCGTAGACTTCGGCATGGACATCGTTCTGCGGCACCTTGAACCAGCGGGCAAGCGCTTCCTGGGCTCCGTTCGCGCCGTCGCAGATTCCGATGGTGCGGTGATAACCGGAATCCTGCAGGGCCTGTGCGACCAGGCCGGCCGGGTTGGTGAAGTTGAAAAGCCACGCATCAGGGCTCCGGCGCTTCAGGATCTCGGCATAACCGAGGATGACCGGAATGCTGCGGAGCGCCATGGCGAAGCCGCCGGGACCGGTGGTCTCCTGCCCGAGCACGCCATGGGCGAGCGCGATCCGCTCGTCCTTGATGCGCCCCTCCTCGTTTCCGGGGCGGACGGTCGTGACCACATATTTCGCGCCGTCGAGCGCGCGTTCAGCATCGGGCGTCACGGTAATGCGCACCGGCGATTGCACGCGCCGGGCCACTTCCTGGCTGATGCGACCGAAGAGCTCCAATTTCTTCTCATTGATATCCTGAAGGCAGATCTCGGTCAGCCCGCTCTTTTCCGCGCGCCGCAGCGCCGAACCGACAAATAGGGGGGCGCGGACACCGCCGCCGCCGATCAGGGTAAGTTTCATGTCATGCTCCGCCAATAGGACAGCACGATCAGTACTGGTCATAACCAGTCATGTCAACTATGGTTCACTGACTCGACCCGGCGTGCATCTTCGCGGCCATGCGGGCGTTTCGTCGGACGACATTTGCGTGTATTTGCAATAATCAAGCGCCTCGATCACAAGGCAGGAACCTCAATGTCGGCGTACGCCAACCAACGCAGCGAACCCCTGATAGAGCGCAATCACCCCGATCCGCTCTATATCCAACTGCGCAATCTGCTGAAGGCGAAGATTGATCAGCGCGAATGGGCGACGAATGAGAAACTTCCCTCCGAGAGGGAGTTGGTGACGCAATATAGCGTCAGCCGCATAACCGTGCGCCAGGCTCTCAAGGAACTTGAACATCTCGGTTATCTCCAGAGCCGGCCGGGCAAGGGCATCTACGTGTCGGAGCCGAAGCCGAGCTATGAGCTGGAAATCGTCAGGAGCTTTACGCAAACGGCGATCGAGAACCGGTTACGACCAAGCATGCGCCTTCTGACAGGCGAAGTAATCAAGGCCGGCGAAGAGATCGCGCGGTCTCTTTCTCTGCCGGTCGGCGCCGAAGTGGTTTATCTGGAGCGATTGCGCCTGCTGAACGACCTGCCCGTCGTCGTCCAGCGCGACTGGTTTTCTGCGGGAATGACGCCCGGTATTCTCAAGCTCGATTGGACGGCGGAGAACCGTTCGCTCTACTCCGAATTCGAACAAACCTACGGCGTGTTCCCGGCCCGCGGGCAATCGACAGTCAGCGCGCGGCTCGCGACAGACGCAGAGGCCGAGCTACTGCAAATGGAAATTCCGGCTGCGGTTCTTACTCTCGATCAAGTCGCCTATGATGCAACCAACCGAACCGTCAACATCAGCGCTGCCGCCTATCACCCGCTTCGCTACCCTTTGACGCTGACGCAGATGAATCAACGTCGATAGTCAAAAACACCTCTTGTGGAATTTGCCTTGCCGTTTCAAACCGAAAATTCCCATATGGCCGTTAAGTTTAGACGATAAACGCCGTACGATTTTCCGCTAACGATTTCAGCGAGCCACTTTTTGCCCGGGCCATTGCAATATCGAACTCAACCACAACTTAGGCAGTTTGCGGCCAGCGATAGTCGATGAGCGTTCGTTCTAGAACCCGGGCGCTGCCAGCGCGGCTCAAACTAGCGCCGGCAGCCGCTTCCGAGGCAATTTCCCCTGACCCCCGGGCTTTGAAAGCTCACTCCCCTGACCGGCGTGAAGTCGTCAGGTCGGAGTTCGGCGTCGGATTTTTCGGTTAGAGAGCTATACCCTTGAGGCGATCCATAGCGCCGTCAAAAACATGTATGCAGCGCGAGCAGTTCCAGCCGATACATTATGCGATCTTGGCCTTTATCAACCAAAGACAGCGACGGCTGATTTGACGATGATCCCACCATCCGGACTTCCGCGCATTTGCCGACCGGTAGCAGCGCGGAAGACCTGCAGCAATTGCAGCGCCGGCGGTACCCGTGACCACATTGTTTTCATGCGTTCCACGCCATTTCGGCTTTTCCGCACAGCCTGGCCAGTCACAATGCGCTGTGACCAGCGGAAACCGATCTCGTCGAAATACAGGTGGGCGTGCTGCGGGCTGATTTGATGAAAGACGCCAGCAATTGTGCGGCGGACGCGGGAATTGAAACCTTCGACCGAATTGACATGAACGGCGTCACGAACGTATTCGCGGCTGGAATGATTGACGGTGTCATGCCTAAAATAATTCTCGCCAAGGGCTATGAACGCTGTCGCCTCATCACTCATCAAGTAGGGGTCGATCTGCGTTTCGGCCGCGCGCGCCCACGGATCAGTCAGCAGACGTTCCACGGAAAATGTTGACCGCGTTCGCCACAAGGGCAGCGTTATCGGTCGCGATCGTCCCATCCTTGAGGTGTTTGTCGTCTTCTAGACCGACCCGGGTGGACCAGCGACGTTGGTGTGCAAGTTCGACGAAGGGCCACACGGTAGCGTCAACCCCATGCAGAAGAATGGGGCGCCGCAGGCCAGCACGATTAAGCACGGCGGCAATGTCATCCGCGACCTGACGTGCTACGCCGAGAGCCTGCTCTTCGATTTCTATCAGTACACGGAAAACTTGACTGTGGCCGGGGAGCTTTACAAAGCGCTCAGCGTCGGCGATCGAGGCAAGCCCTGCTTCAATTCCTACCCCACGATGTCGAAGTAATCCCATGACGGCAGGTGCATCATGCTCCGACAGGTTCACTGAGGCGTAATCCGGCAGCTCCCTCCATTGGGCAATGCAGGCGCGGGTTCGATTCTCGTCATTCTCAATCCACGCTCCCGTCGAAACGCCAATAAGCGTGCCGGGGCAGGTGCGACGAACGGCCAGAATGGTGTCGTCCACAGCCACAAGGCTTTCATTTCCTTCGGTTCCACGTGGATGGAGGTGAAGCTCGGCCGCCCCTGCGGCGATACAGAGTGCGCTATCTTGCGCCATGTCTTCCGGCTCAAGCGGAAGTCGCGGGTGGAAGTCGCTGGCGCGTGCGCCGTTGAGACAGGCCTGAACAATCATGTGGTTCCCACTCCCGAAGATCGGCTCACCCCGAGCCTGCGCATTTCCCGATAGATTGTAGAGCGGCCCAGATTTAGCTGCTTTGCAGCTTCAACCGGCGACGTTCCAGCGCCGACAAGTTTCATCGCCGCATCGACCTTCTTCATATCGAGCGGTGGCGGCCGGGCTGTTACCTTTCGCCCGCGCAGCTGCAATACCATCCTTTGTTCGCTCCGAGATGAGACGTCTTTCGAAATGAGCGATGGCGCCGAAGACATGAAATATCAGCTCGCCGGGTGGTCCAACGTGTGCTGCCGCACGACACGCGGTGCCTATTTGGCCCTTTGATCCCAGTCGGCCACTGAGTCCCCGACGTAGGTCGCAGACGGCACCAAACGATACGCATGCAATGCATGACCGGACTTCGACCAAACATCGGGAACCGGCTCGAAAGCGAAGTGCTCCCGAAGGCGCCAATGCGTACTCTCCGAGACAAAGATGCAATTGCCCGTCGATTTGCTTTCCATCAGTTGCGCGATATTTACGGTTTGGCCCCAAATGTCAAAAAGCGGACGCTTGGTTCCGATCACTCCGGATATGACTTGCCCCGTGCAGATACCGATCCTGACCGATAGCGGATAGCCGGACTTCTCCGCCCAATGATTGACAACATCGACTATTCCGGTGCCCACCATAGCAATCCCGACAATCCTATTCTGATGCGGAAAGATGCCCGTGGCGCACATGTAGCAATCGCCTATAGTTTTGATTTTTTCGATGCCATGCCCCTCGCATAGTTTATCGATGTCGCTGAAGATGCCATTAAGCAGCTCGACCAAATGAACGGGCGAGAGGTTTTCCGCAAGGTCGGTGAAATGAACAAGGTCGGCGAACAGAACGGTGCATTCGCCGGGGCTCTGAGCCGGGACACTCTCACCCCTGAGTAGGTGCTGAGCAACATCTGCGGGAACGAGCTCGCGGAGCATCGCCTCCGATTTCAAGCGTTCTTTTTGAAGTTTGATATAGTTGGCGATCGAAGATCGCGAGTAACTAAAAAGCAAGAATGTCATGACCGTGGCCACAGTGGCGATGTTCGCGATGTATGCGGATGTTCGGTCGGATTGCTCCAGAACAAGCAGGGGCGGTTGGCCAATAGAAACGACCTCGGCAGTGACGACACCAACCGCAATCGTTCCATACGCAACCCAAAGCATCAGCCGCTCAGATTTCGCAAACAGGAGCAGTGGGAGCGCAGCCAGGCAGACCGTGAAAGCTTCCACGCCCGCATATGGCCCGACGCAAAGCAATACGATCGCGTAATGCAGGGTGAGCAGAAGAATGAAAAATAGTCTGACGGCCCATGGGGGCGCCAACTCCGACGCGAAAGGCAGAAGCAAATAGGCAACGGAGAAGCCAACACTCAGAAGTGCGAATGCGGCCGAACTAAATAGAAAATATCCAACTGGTGCAAACGCCAATCCGGTCAGAAATGCCAGGACGTATCCCGTACCCGCCATCCTTACCGCTACTTGCACATCCAGCGAACCGTCGTCAGTCGATTGCTCCAAGGGAACCACCTCATGCATTGAGGATTACATGGCGCCGAGCAAGTGGCAGTGTGCGGATGGTACGCTTCGAAAGGTGGTACGTAAACGTTCCGGGCGCACCGGTCTTGATCTCGATGGTCACGGTCATCCCCAGCGAAGCGGAACCGACTTTGCCATCGACCAGGATGTCGGTTCCGATTGGTTCGATGACGACGGGATTGACGAGGTTCTGCACACGCTGCGCGTTGCTGACGGGAACAGCCGAAAGCTGCACGTGCCAGTCGCGCGTTCCCGCAGCCGGCCGCAACCTTGCCAAGGCAAGAGTTAGCGCTCACTAGGTGCAAAATTGACGAGAACCTCGCTCTTGTCGTTGACAGCCGGCGGCCCCGTATCGTTTGTCGATATGGGCTGGTAGTAGGAGTTGTATATGAGCAGCAGAGATGTGAGGAGAAACGCTGTGATGATCAACAGCAGTACCTCCCGCGCGGTCATGGTCGGTCACCAGCGCAGGCATATGATGCGAGGCAGCGCCTAGTCACGGATAAATTCCCTCCGCCAGGCCGTCTCGTCCGATTTGTCCTGTTTGGTTAGCTTCAACTCGGCATCGCAGCGCCGGTTGGTGAATATTCCATACGCGACGGCGGAACCAAGGATTACTGCTACGACCATCACGACGAGCATAGAGACAGCGTAGTCCATGTCACACCTCCTCAGAAGCATAACGGTTCATGGCGGCAAAGGTTCCGTGACTATGCCATTGCTGACGCCCGACGGCATCTTCGAGATTGCCGGCGAAGGCTACGCCCCGGCTGGCACCGTCGCGCCTCCGGGCGACACGTCTGGCGCGCACAGCATCGCGGTGCAACGACGCGGCAATTACCTGCCGAGACGGGACTTTGGATCGTTGAAGGTGATCCGATGGAAGGGGCTTTGCTGGCCTTCGCCGGCAAGGTGATCGGCGATCACCGGCCCGACGGCCGACGGCTCGATTCCATCCCCTTCGATTCCCGTCACCGCTTCATGGCCGTGCTTAGCAAAAGCCAGGACGGCGGCGTCGTTCGTGTGAAGGGAGGCCCGAGCGGGTCCTGCGGATGTGCGGCGGCATAGACTTGCCCCCTGGCACGAACGCGCCGAGGCTATGGCTTCGCGGGGACTTCGCGTTCTGGCTTTGGCGGAGCGGAAGGAGAGCGGGGACGTGATCGATTCCGCGGCGGTGGAAAGCGGCCTCGCCTTTCTCGGCCTTGTCGGCATCATCGACCCGCCGCGTCCAGATCGCCTCCGTGGCCGAATGCCGGGCCGCGGGGATCCGCGTCAAGATGATCACCGGCGACCATGCCGGAACCGCCGCCGCCATCGCGGCCCAGATCGGCTTGGAGAACCCCGCCGGGTATTGACCGGCGCGGATCTCGACAAACTGGACGATGCGCAACTGGCGCTCGAGGTCGCGGGGGTGACGATCAGGACAGCCCGCTGTTCGCGTTTCGCCCATCCCACCGACAAGCCCGAGCGATAACGAAGGCAACTAGCAAGTTCTTACCATCGGAACTCAGGCATATTTACGCTTCCACTGTCGAAAAGCCGCTCCTTCAAAGGGCATGTTCATTGTAATCAACATCCTAATCACGTGCGTTGTGATCGCCCTGGTGCTGTGGCTCGTGCAAAAACTTCCGATCGACTCGACAATGAAGCAGATGGCCCACATCGTTGTTGTCGTCGTCGAATGGTCAGGCTGACGCTACCGTGGACCTGAAATCGGAATTGAAACGACGCTTGCGTGCTATATGGGCGGCCAAAACCACAGGATCAGAGGCACGCCGAGCATGACCACAATGAACGACAGCGGCAGCCCCAACTTCCAATAGTCGCCGAAACGATACCCGCCGGGACCCAACACCAAAGTGTTGCACTGGTGTCCAACAGGCGTAAGAAAATCGCAGGCCGCTCCCACCGCGACCGCCATTAGAAACGCATCGGGATTGTAGCCAAGGCGCTGAGCAAGGGTAACAGCGATCGGAGCGACTACGAGAACAGTGGCCGCATTGTTCAAAAACGGCGTAGCGGCCATTGCGAACACCATGATCATTGCAAGGGCGCCATATGGTGGCAAGGTGGTAGCAATACGCCCGAGGCCCCCGGCGATAAGGTCGGCGCCACCGGTCGCACGGATCGATTCGCTGACCGGAATGAGAGCGCCAAGCATTATCAGGATGGGCCAATCGACGGCTTCGTAAGCTTCCCGAAGCGAAAGTGAACCGATCAGCACCGTCAGCACCGCAGCCGTAAAGAAGGCCGTGGCGACGGGCAGCAGGCCGAATGCCGTTAGCACCATGGCCCCAGTCAGGATCCCCACCGGAATCAGACCTTTTCGGGGGTTCCCCAAGCGGATTTCGCGCCCGACCAACGGAAGAAGCCCGAGTTCCATCAACCTGGATGGCAGAAGCACAAGATCGCCCTTCAAAACGAGAACGTCACCCGGCCTTAACGCGATGTCTCGCAATCGATCCGTGAAGCGCTCACTGCTCCGGCTTACTGCGAGCAGAATGATGTTGAAGCGATCATGCAGCGCCAAACGCTTGGCGGTCTGCCCGATCAAGACTGATTTCGGGCCGATCACCGCCTCAATACCGGCAATCTCCTCGTCATGTCCCTTTGCTTCCGTGGGACGATCGTGCCCCTCCAGTTCCAGACGCGCACGACTGATGCCTCGCTCGAGCGCCTGAGGGTCTCCTTCGAGCAGAACGATATCCCCTTGACGGAGGATGACATCCGGCAGTGGAATCACGCGCTCCACCCGATTGCGAATGAGGCCAGTGACCAGGACCTCTTCGTCCAACAAGATGGACAGGTGAGTGATCGACTTGCCGATGACGGACGAAGTCGCTGTAACGCGGGCCTCGGTCATGTAGTCTTTGATGTTGAGCGCCTTCTCCATTGTCGCGACCGCCGAGCGTTCCTCGGGAAGCAGCCGGTAGCCAAGCGCCAGGAAGACTACTCCCGCTGCGACAAGCCCTATGCCGACGGGAGTAAAATCGAACATATTGAAAGGGCGGCCCGTTAGTTCCTCGCGCATCCGAGAGACGACGATGTTCGGCGACGTGCCGACGAGGGTCGTAAGCCCGCCAAGCAAGGAACCGAACGCCATCGGCATGAGAAAAGACGAAGGGGAAGCATTGGACCGGCGCGCCATCTGGAATGCAACTGGGATCATCATCGCCAGCGCGCCGATGTTCTTGATGAAAACGGAGAGAACCGAAACAGTCGTTACGAGAATAACAAGCTGACCCTGTACAGAGGTCACGCTGGGCGCTACCCGATGGAGAAATGCCTCTATGACACCACTGCGTTCAATCGCGGCGCTGACGATAAGCGCACTGGCTACAATGATAACGATGTCGTCCCCGAAGCCGGAGAACGCAGCCTTGTGCGGCACGATGCCTGAGAAAACTGCGGCAAGCAGTGCGAGAACCGCAATGAGGTCGTAGCGCAGCCGTCCCCAAATGAAGGCGACCATCAAGCCGATGAGAATGGTGAAAGCGATAGCCTGAGCCTGTGTCATGGATCAAGTCCCGACTAACTCTGCTCAATGCCAGGCCAATTTAACGCGCCTGAAGAGCTGATGTCGGGATAGCTTACCAGCTTCATGCAACGGTGTGGCCCCCAAAGGTCCGTTCTGGTTGTTTTCAGCTTCGCAGAGCGGACGCACGCGCGATCAGATGACTAAAGAATTCTTCCGAACTGGACCGAATAGACAATCGCAGCAATCGGCGTGAACGTAAGCGATACGAACAGGCGCGTGAAATACCATCTTGGCAACTTTGGCTCGCCAGCCCTTTTCGTCCAGGCAAGGCGAGTTCGTCTGAACATAATCCATGCTTTGGTAGGCGGCGCAATGCTCCTCTACGATATCGATGCTGGCGCCTGGCGTAACAATCTGCCGGCCCTGCGTCACAAGAACGGTGAGTTCACCGGAAAACTCAAACCAAAATCGGCCCAGTTTGAACGGATCCGATCAATTTACTTACACTCGATTTCTGGTGCAGCGTGAAAGGGTGGCCCAGAAATATGCGAAATGGAGGGGAGGCGAATTTTTCACAATATAGCGGGCGTTTGCTGTTCGGCGCTCTGTGAGAGAGCATCAACATTATGTGTATTCTTCAATCGCCGTCATCATGCTTTAGTGTTGTGATGTGGAGCTAAGAAGAAAAGAACAGGCGACTAAGCAAATTACGGGAGGAAGTACTATGGTTGAGAAGACAATCTCAAGGCGCGAGTTGTTGGGCGCGTCAACTTTTGCCGGTGCAGCCGCTGTCGGCGTTCTGAGCGCGCCACCTGTTCTGGCGCAGGCACCAACTGTCATCAAGATGCAAACCTCATGGCCAGCGTCGGATATCTGGATGGACTTCGCGCGCCAATACATCGAACGCGTGGAGAAAATGTCGGGTGGACGCATAAAGTTTGAACTCCTGCCCGCAGGGGCGGTCGTGGGTGCGTTTCAAGTACTCGATGCCGTCAATGACGGAGTGATCGATGCCGCCCACACTGTGCCAGTCTATTGGTACGGAAAGCACAAGGCAGCTTCCTTGTTCGGGACGGGCCCCGTGTTCGGAGGCAGCGCGACCACCATGTTGGGGTGGTTCCATCAAGGTGGAGGCAAGGATTTGTATCGCGAACTTACCCAAGACATTATGGGCCTCAATGTCTACGGGTTTTACGGCTTCCCCATGCCGGCGCAACCATTCGGCTGGTTCAAGTCTCCAGTTGCGAGCGCAGCGGAGGTCAATGGTTTGAAGTACCGCACGGTAGGCTTGGCCGCCGACCTGATGCAGAACATGGGAATGAGCGTCGCCCAGCTTCCCGGCGGCGAAATCGTGCCGGCGATGGAGAGAGGCGTCATCGATGCCTTCGAGTTCAACAATCCTTCATCCGACCTCCGCTTCGGATCACAAGACGTTGCAAAGAACTACATTCTCTCCTCCTATCATCAGGCGAGTGAATCGTTCGAGTTTCTCTTCAACAGAGACGTTTTTGACGATCTTCCGGACGACCTGAAAGCGATCCTTGAATATGGCGTAGAGGCGGCAAGCACTTCGAACACGGCGCTGGCGATGGATCATTATTCAAGCGATCTTCAGAAGCTCCAAGTGGAGCACGGGGTCACCGTACATCGTACTCCGAGAGAGATCCTGGATGCCCAATTGAAGGCGTGGGACCAAATCATCCCCACATTGGAGGCTGACGCATTCATGAAGCGCGTTCTCGACAGTCAGCGCGCCTGGGTAGAGAGGGTGGTCTTCTACGAGCTCATGAACTCGGCTGATCTGGCGCTGGCGTATGAGCACTACTTCCCTGGCAAGCTAAAGCTTTAAGGCTGACGTGCGGACCGATAGTCCGCCAGCGATTGGGAACGCCAAAGGGGAGCGTCTATGGTCCGCTACATCGCGTTTGCCGATGACCTTTCGGCATGGTTTGGAAAGGTGTTCGCTTGGAGCGTCCTCATCATGGCCTTCGGGGTGGGCTACGAGGTGGTCGTGCGGTACTTTTTTCGTGCGCCGACGCCCTGGGCCTTTGATCTTAGCTACATGCTCTATGGTACGCTGTTCATGATGGCGGGTGCTTACACCCTCTCGCGTGACGGCCATGTGCGTGGGGACTTCATCTATCGGCTTTGGAAGCCCCGAACGCAGGCCCGATTGGAACTTGTCCTATACATCATCTTCTTTTTTCCAGGCGTAACGGCGCTCGTAATTTCCGGTTGGAAGTATGCCGAACGCAGCTGGCGCTATCTTGAAGTCAGTTCCAACAGCCCCGCCGGTGTCCCGATCTTCCAGTTCAAGACGGTCATCGTTGCAGCTGGTATTCTCCTGTTCCTTCAGGGAGTAGCGCAGTTATTCCGCTGCATCCTTTGCATCAGGACCGGCGAGTGGTTGAAAGCTGCTGAAGATGTCGAGGAACTGGAGAAGGTGCTGCTCGCGACGAAGAGTCTTGACGTATTGCGGCCTGGGCACGAGCAGACAATCGAGCATGTCGGATCAGTTGAGGGGCGGGATAAGGGCAAACCATGACCGATGCTCATGTTGCAGTTGGAATGCTCATCATACTGATCCTTGCGATCTTTCTCGGCTTTCCCGTGGCGTTCACATTGATGGCGCTCGGTGTGGGTTTTGGATACTACGCCTATTACGACGTTAGCCGAATGTGGCGTGCCTACGACCGCGCCGTCGTATCTGGCGCGGATCAATTTACGCTAGCGGAGACGTGGTTCGGCGGCTATTTCAACAACCGCATTTTTGATCTCTTCGTCAACCAGACCTACTCGGTCATTCAGAATGATGTTCTAACCGCCATTCCGTTGTTTCTGTTCATGGGTTACATCGTCGAGCGAGCAAACATCGTCGATCGGCTGTTCTCAACGCTTTATATAGCCACACGCAGGCTCCCCGGCTCAATGGCAGTCGCCGCTTTGGTAACGTGTACGCTGTTTGCCACGGCCACCGGCATCGTTGGCGCGGTGGTGACATTGATGGGCCTTCTTGCCCTGCCAGCCATGCTCAAAGCCAAATACGATGTGCGATACGCCACCGGCGTCATCTGCGCTGGCGGCACGCTGGGCATTCTCATCCCACCATCCATTCTGCTGATCGTATATGCAGCCACATCCGGAATATCGGTTGTGCGCATGTACGCCGCCGCACTTCTGCCCGGATTGCTTCTAGCCGGGCTCTACTTGCTTTACGTCGTGTTTCGAGCCGTCCTGCAGCCGCAGCTTGCGCCGAAGCCAACGAGGGAGGACGTCGGCGAGCACACCGCCCTAGAGATCGTATGGATGATGGTTACATCCTTTGTGCCTCTCGCCTTCCTCATCCTTGCAGTATTGGGCGCAATTCTGTTCGGTTTCGCCACACCATCCGAAGCCGCGGCAATCGGCGCGCTCGGGGGGCTGCTACTTGCCGTAGCCTATCGTGCGCTGACGTGGTCGCGGCTGAAGGAGTCGGTTTATCTGACTGCGCGAACCTCCGCGATGGTCTGCTGGCTATTCGTCGGTTCGGCAACCTTTGCCTCAGTGTTCGCCTACTTGGGCGGTCAACAGCTTATCAGCGAGTTCGTGACCGGTCTCGACATGTCGCCGCTGATGTTCCTCATCATGGCACAACTCATCATCTTCGTCTTGGGCTGGCCGCTGGAATGGACGGAGATCATTGTTATCTTCATTCCGATCTTCATACCGCTCTTGCCACACTTCGGCATCGATCCATTGTTTTTTGGCATCCTTGTCGCCATCAACTTGCAAACGGCATTCTTGTCCCCGCCCATGGCGATGTCAGCTTATTATCTTAAGGGGGTATCGCCTTCACACGTCCAGCTCACCGACATATTTCGAGGAATGCTGCCCTATATGGCGATCGTCATCCTTTGCATGGTGATGATATATATCTTCCCCGATCTGGTGTTCTCGCTGCCGAACGCGATCTATGGGGGATGAGCATCATGTGGCTCACGGTCGGACGAGCAAAGGATTGAGACATGAAATTGAAACGTCTCTTCGCGGTGTCCGCATTTCTCGTCCTCAGTTCATTCTGCGCGATCATCGCGGTATTTGTCCCGCGCATCGATCTCGCAATCGTGATGTTGATTGGGCTGTCGCTGGCGGGCTACGACATTTGGGATCAGCTGTTTCGCCGCCGGCTTCCACCGCCCTGACTGCCCGTCGCTGTTTAGAGAACGAGTGAAATCGGGCAGGCATCAGTGGCGTCGGCCCGCTCCGAACCTTTAAGCTCCACGAGACGTGGATCTTTCTGGCCAAAGCTCAAATGCGGGCCAAAGCGCCGGCAGATCGCGGCCCGGCGTCAACGGCACGTGGGGTGATCGGTCGGCGCTTTGGGCGGCCGTTCGGGCGCCAGTCCGAGTGTCGAACTCTGCGCGGAGAGGGTAAATGATGAGCATCATCCTGTCTTGCCTGACGCCCAACACCGCACCGACCTCACCGCATAACGATACCGCTCGGCCGGCGCGTCGTTGACGCCATCGCCTGCCATGGCGACGATCCTGCCTTCCGTGCTATGCGATTCACCACGCCCGAAAATTCCCCTGCCCGTCATTTCGCGCAAGCGAGTTCCAAGTCGATGCCCCGCGCCGGCTGCGGCATGACCCTCGAGCGTCTCCGCCACCATGCCGGCCGACACCAACGGCTTTGCTTGGTTAGCTCATGGGTCGACGTGCGAATGTCGTGGCCGGCGTCGTACAGCACCAGGTTCTCAAGGTGGTCGAACTCGCGTCGATCTACAGCAAGGCGAAGTAGGTCGCAGGTACGTGGGGCAAATCGGGTGGCAGGCCGGATTTTTCTTTGCCGGAGGATCTTGTGGGTTGCCGTGGAGCGCGATTGCATTGGCGCATTTTCGG
>NZ_JBNDIU010000042.1:0-24710 GCF_050434565.1 Ensifer sp. 4252 | reverse complement strand
ATGTTGGAAGACGCTGAAATCGAGAGACGCGCCAGGCAATTATGGGTGAAAGAGAACCCAAATCGACCATGGCTCCCGCTGTCTCAAAGAGTTGAACTGGGGCAGGATATGTCCGCTTGCGCGACCGAGGAAGACAGGAAGCGTTACATGGAGCGAGTGCGGAGCGGCGAGTAGGGGCAAGTCGCACATCCAGCATACAGATCCCGTCATGCTCAGCCGTTACAGTTTCAAGCAGGCGATGCAGCTGCAGAGGCACTTCTGCTTGGCACAATGTGCATCGCGGTGGGCGAGGTGTTCTTTTGATGTGAGACGGAGTTTAGGGTTTTAGGGGGACGGATCTGAGCAGCTCAGACGCACGATGACGTACTCATCTCCTGCGATCTCCTTGGCTATTCGCCGAATGGTCTCCAAGGCGTTTCGGTCCGACAACACTCCTTCTATCACAACCATATCGCCCAGGGTCCGAAAGCAGAGACGCTCCGTATTGATCGTCGTTTCTGAACTCACGGCACACCGAACTGACGCCAGCAATGCCGCGGCGCTGGCACCGCGGCCATGTTCGTAATGTCTCTCACCATCGGGCGCGATCAGGATCATTGTGAAGCTCCTTCCGTTGATTCAGCAAACACTAATTTGAGTGGAAAGTTCCCCGTCCGAAAGGTTTTGTCGTTCAACGTCGCAGCGTTCCGGCCATCGGCCCCGAGGCATAGTGAGCGGCAAGTCGATCTATATCGCCGTCGGTCAGATTTCGGACTGCACGGCTCATCAATTGCTCTGTGGCGCTGCCAGCCCGGCGATCGCTCCTGAAGAGCAGAAGTTGTTCTCTCAAAAAGGAAAGGGGCTGCCCGCCGAGCAATGGATAGCGAGCATTGCGGCCGTCGTGGCAAGCGTCGCAGGCTGCAATCTTCTTCACCGGGTCGCCTGTCTGCACGAGCGATAGAGCTCGCTCGTCGCGCACGGAGGATGGTGTCGCCGTCGCTGAAACCTGCGCAGGCAGGTTGGCAAAATGACGGGCGGCAGCGGCGACCTCGGGATCGCTCAGGTTCGAGGCCGCCACTTCCATGAAGCCGCTCTCGCGCTTGCCGCTGAGGTAGGCGCGAAGCGTTTCGGCAAGATAGAACTCTGATTGCCCCGCAATTGCAGGAATTGCCTGATCGCCCCCATCAGCGCCTGACCTGTGGCATGAAAGGCATGGGGAGAATGCCGAGATACTTCCGGCATCGCCGTCGAGCGCAAGTGTTTGATAGCGGGCCGCACTCATTTCGGGAAGCTGCTTCAAAAAGGCGACCATCGCCCAAACCTCGCCGTCGCGCCCCGCACCTGGCCAAGCCGGCATGCCTGTATAGCGAAGTCCGTCGCGCACGATCACGAACAGCTCTTCATCCGTCCAGCGACCGACAGCCTCCTTAAGGTCTGGCGGTGGCGGCAACATCGCCAACACTTCCGCAGAGCGACGGCGACCCGGAGACCCGTGGCATTCGGCACACCCCCCCTCAAAATGGACCGCTGCGACTTGAAGGACGGTCGCATTTTCAAAGCCGGCGGGCTTTTCGATGCCTAGCGCCGCGGTCCTGACGGAAGAACGCATCGTCCAGTGCAGAAACCATTCGGTAACGGCCCAATGGCCGCCCGTTGCGCCGACATGGATGAGACCGAGCCAGGCGATCAGCAAACCGGCAAGCGGAACAAGCGCGGCAGCGGCGACCAGACATTTCACACAGCGCATCACAGCCCCTGCCCCTTGCCGGGTCGCACGTCGGGCGTGCGGACGAGTTTCGCCACGAGACCAACGCCGCCCGCGAGGTAGATGATCGCCCCCATCAGCAACATTACGATGCCGCCAAGCTGCTGGTCCTGGCTTGCCGTCATCAACAGACCGAGACAGGTGACGTCAGCCGAGCCGTAGAGCGGGCGTGGGGCCATCGTCAGGAGAACTCCGAGAAGGGTCATGTGCATCGAGGTGAGCAGCAATGCGACGGCGCCGCCAAGCGCGACCTCCCCTTTTCGACCGCGCCCAAGACACGCAAGCCAGAGCAAGCTGCCCGCAACCAGAAACGCCGCAAGCTCCAGTAACCGCATGCCAATGGAGACCTCCGCGAGATCTCGCATCAACGGAACATGCCAGACCCAAACGACTGCGAACTCGACGAAGGACAACAAAAGAGCCGAGCCGGGATGCCAGGATGCGGTCGGATCCAGCCACGTGCCGGACACAGCGCATGCTGCGAGCGGGGCGATGATGGCGACCAGCACCATATGCGCTCCCATGTGGCCGGAAAAAGCCTGCGGGTCGAGGACAAAAAGAGAAGCCCATACCACCGCAGTCAGCAAAGCCATCGCAACTATGACACTTGCCCACCTCATGAGAAGCATCCGTCGATCATCAGCATCGGCGTGGCCACAAACAGCACGGCAACGAAACTCAAGGCAGAAAGGAGCAGAGTTGCAAAGCCCTGAAACAGTTTGCGCGCACGGTCCGTCGGTTCATCATGCGGTGGGTCAGTTGTGCCGAATCCCCATTGCCGCCAAGCGAGGAACGCAGAAATCGCGATCGTCGCAAGCGCAACAAAAGTGACGCCTGCAAGTATCCACTGAAGCAGGGCGTATTGTTGTGCGCTTCCTCCTTTTGCGCAGAAAATCGCCACTGTCAGATAGCAGGCAAGGAAATGCAGCGCCCAGACAACCGGGGCCGTAAACAGCGTCCAAAGCGTATCGAGCTCTCGCGGAAACAGCCGCATAGATCCCCCTCACCTCATTGCCGGAAACAAACCGATGACACCAAGGGTGGTAAACGCGGTGATCGTCAGAAAGTGCCAGTAGAGGACCACATTGACGAGATCGATATCGTGGGCGGCCGTCAGGTGCCCGAAGAAGCTGCGCGCCAGGCAGTACAACTGCATCACCGCGCCGACACCGGCATGCGAAACGAGCCACCCTACGAGAACCCAAACGATCGCGGGGTAGACGTGCTTTGACGGATCCATCGAGGCGAGCCACGGCCCGGCAAGTGCCGCACCGCTGCCAAGCACTGTTAGCGCGAGAGCTGACACGAGCAGGAGACGCAAGGCAAACACCCGTTGCCCACGATTTACGGTCCGTGCCGCTAACATGAGCAACCAAGCCAACACAAAGAGGCAGAGCGCCATCATGGGCCATAGGACGCCCGGCCCGACAAGTCCGGCTGTGAAGTCCTCGTGGATGGTCCAATAGAAGAAGTAGCCAAAAATCAGGCTGCCGAATGCCGTTCCGTCTCCCACCATGGTGATGAACATCGCCCACCATCCGACCGATGCGGGCCCGGAGACGTAAAGGGGCAAGGTAAGGCCAAGACCCACATCCTTTTCCACTTTCTCCGGCACTATCGCCGTTCCCGTCCATAGCCAGCTGACGACGAATGCGAGGAAGGCTGCAGCAAACAGCGCGCCGAGAATCCACCAGTGAAAGGTTGCCGCCACGAATACTCCGCCGAGCGCCAGTGCGCTGAGGATCGTCAGATAGGACGTGCCGCCAACGCGCAGACACTGGATCGGTTCAGCATCAAGGACGGACGTTACGAGCGTCTCGCGAAAGCCTTCGGCGGCGTCAGGCAGATAGAAGCGAGCGTTATCGATATCCTCGCGAAGTTGCGGCTGGTCCCAGAGCGGATATCGGCTGCTTATGATCGGTATGGAGCGTACGCCCCAGTTCTCCTCGGGCTCCGATATCCACTCGAGCGTGCCGGCATTCCAAGGATTGGCTTCGCCTTTGGGCTGGCGATGTTTTGGCCGCAGAACATCTACGACAACGATGAGTATGCCGGAGGCGAAGATGAAGGCACCTAACGTCGATACAAGGTTGAGCCAGTCCCAGCCTACGTCCGCCGGATAGGTAAAAATTCGCCGTGGCATGCCACGAAGCCCGGCGAGATGCATGGGGAAGAAGGCGATGTTGAAGCCGGAAAACATTAGCCAGAATGCGATCTTTCCCAAACGATCGGAGAGTTTGCGGGCGTTGATAAGCGGGTAGTAGTAATAGATGCCGGCGACGATGGGAAAAAGCATGCCGCCGATCAGCACATAATGCAGGTGCGCAACGACGAAGTAGGTGTCGTGCGCCTGCCAGTCGATCGGCACGAGGGCGACCATGACGCCCGTAAGCCCTCCGATGACGAAAATCGCAAGACCACCGCTGCCAAACATCATCGGTGCGGAAGGGATGACGCGTCCTGCCAGCATGGTTGCTATGAAGACGAATATCTGGACGCCGGTCGGGATTGCGACGGCCTCCGAGGCAGCGGAGAAGAACGCAAGGGAAATTTGCGGGAGGCCCGTCGCGAACATGTGATGGACCCAAAGGCCAAAGCTCAGGAAACCCGTTCCGACCGCAGCCAGCACGATCCACGAATAGCCGATGATCGGCCTTTGCGCGAAGGTGGGAACAATCATCGCCATTAGCGCGATTGCGGGCAAGAAGATGATGTAGACCTCCGGATGACCGAAAATCCAGAACAGATGCTGCCACAGCAATGGGTCTCCGCCGCGCCCGGCATCAAAAAACGGCCAATCGAACATCCGCTCCATTTCGAAAAGGATGTCGCCCGCGATGAGGGGAGGAAAGGCGAACAGGATCATGCCCGCGACGATGAGCAGGTACCAGGCAAACAGCGGCATCATATTGATGCGCATCCCCGGAGCGCGGCATTTCATGATGCCGACGATCAGTTCCACGGCAGCGGCAATCGAAGCTACTTCGATGAAGGACAGGCCGAGAAGCCAGATATCGGCACCGATGCCCGAATACTGCTTGTCGGTTGCCAGAGGTGGATACATGAACCAGCCCGTACTGGGCGCAGCGTCAAAAAAGATCGATCCGCAGACGAACACCCCGCCGAGCAGAAAGCTCCAGAAACCAAAGGCAGAAAGCCGGGGAAACGGGAGTTCGCGCGCGCCGAGCATCGGAGGCAGGAGGAAGATTGCAACGGCCTCGAAGATCGGCACTGCGAAAAGGAACATCATGACGGTTCCGTGCAGCGTGAACGCCTGATTGAAAAAATCCGCCGATAGAAGATCGTTTTCGGGAACAGCCAGTTGCGCACGCACGAGCAGCGCCAGAACACCGGCAAACAGCATGAAGATGAACGCTGTGGCCCCATACCAGAGGCCGATCTGCGTGTTGTTGACTGAGGTCCAGTAGCGCCACCCGGAGGGATTGGCCCAGACTGCACGAAGCCGGCGCTCCTCCTCGTTTGTCGAAATGTGCTCAGGGATGCGATCTTCGGTGACCGTCATGTTTCACCTGCGAGGTATTCGACGATCTCGTCCATTTCGACCGTGGGGATCATCGGAAAAGCCGGCATCTGGACACCGGGCTTGGCTGCGGCCGGATCCCGGATGAAACGTGCAAGGTTCTCCGGGGTGTTGGTCAATGCCCCGGCCCCGATCCGGCCCCGATCCCCGAACCCGGTCAGATTAGGGCCGAGCAAACCCCTGGCGCTGGTGCCGTCGATCGCGTGGCACGCCGCACAACCATGAAGGAGAAAGGCTCTGGTAGCGTCGTTTCGGGCCGATCCCCGTTTCATCCGGTTCTGGTGCCAGGTCTGAAAATCGTCCTCGGACAGGACTATGGCCGTCAGGTTCATCAAGGCATGCGAAGTGCCGCAGAACTCTGCGCATGGACCGCGATAGGTGCCTACCCGGGTCGGCTCGAGCCAAAGAGAGTTCGTTCGCCCCGGTATCATATCCATCTTCCCCGCAAGGGCAGGGATCCAGAACGAATGGATGACGTCGTGCGCCTTGAGCGAAACTCGGATGCGTCGATCGACCGGCAGTTTCACTTCGTTCGCGGTTTCGAATGCGACATGCCCTGACTTGTCGAGGTACCGGATGCGCCACCAGAATTGCTCACCTGTGACCTCTATCTCAAGATCCGGCGGTTGCTGATCGAACCATGGTCGGGTCGCGGGCATGCTCCATACCGCGTAGGAAAGAAGTACAAAGAGAACCGCCGTCGGCGTCACCACGCCTCCCCAGGTGATGAGTTGTTGCGCGCGTTCTTCGCTAAACCGTAACCGACGTCGAGTGTCACCCGCATAGACCAGGAGCGATACAACGACCATCCAGATGAGGGTTGCGCCGATGACGGTCACAACGAGCAGGCCTTCAATGGCCGAGGCCTCGCGCCCAGCGGCACCGAAGGTGGATTGCGGACCACTACAGCCTGTCAACAACAGAAGACATGGGAGTGCCATCGGGAGGCGAACGCCAAAGGGGCGTTCGATCAAACTATTCCTCCTCTGGCAAGCGGCGCTACGCATCGCCGGCCCAACAGTTGCATCTGTAGATCAAGCGGCGCCCCCTTTCCTTCACGCGAAGGAAACTGCGACCTTGGCGGGAAGTTCCAGCCAATAATCACGTTTCGGTGCATTTACGGGCAGTCAATGAAACGAACGGCGGGCTGGCGAGTTAGATCGCTGTCATTGGCTTTCTCGGAGCGCCAGCATGCGCAGGGTCCTTGTTTCAATCGCCGCATTGTTTCTGCTTCTGCTCTTGGTCGGAACAGCGCTCGTCCTCGTCAGTCGAGAGCAAGCCACGCTTACCGCCGAGCAAGGCTATGGAACCAAGCCGCAACTGCCCGAACCCAACCCAACTCTTATTCCAACCGTCAACGTCGCAGAGGCGTCCGGTTGGTCACCCGGTGAAAAGCCGACGGTTGCCGATGGGTTCACCGTCGGTGCTTTTGCCGCGGACCTGGATCATCCCCGTTGGCTCCATGTCCTTCCCAATGGGGACGTTCTGGTGGCGGAAACCAACAAGCCTGCCAAGGAAGATGCCGGCTTCAGCTTGCGCGGCTTTGCCATCGGTCTAGTCATGAGCAGGGCAGGCGCCGAAGTTCCAAGTGCGAACAGGATCACGTTGCTGCGCGATGCCGACGGCGACGGTGTCGCCGAGATCCGGTCCGCGTTCCTCGAAAACCTCAACTCGCCATTCGGTATGACCCTTTCCAAGGGAGTTCTTTATGTTGCCAACACCGATGCTGTCATGGCGTTCGATTACAGGGACGGCGACACGGCGATTGCGACCGAAGGCCGGAAAATCGCCGACCTGCCCGCCGGCCCGATCAATCATCATTGGACCAAGGACGTTATCGCCAATCCCGCGGGAACCAAGCTCTACGCCACGGTTGGATCAAACAGCAATGTCGGCGAAAACGGTATCGAGGCGGAAGCCAACAGGGCAGCCGTCCTCGAGATTGATCTCGCAAGCCAAGACGTCCGCCTGTTCGCCTCGGGGTTACGCAATCCAAACGGGCTTTCGTGGCAGCCCGAATCCGGCGCTCTCTGGGTCGCAGTCAATGAGCGCGACGAAATCGGCAGCGATCTGGTCCCGGATTATATGACCTCGGTCAAGGACGGCGGTTTCTACGGCTGGCCCTATAGCTATTTCGGCACGCATGTCGACGCGAGGGTCGAACCGCAAAGACCCGATCTCGTCGAAAAGGCAATCGTCCCCGACTATGCGCTTGGACCACACACAGCCTCGCTCGGCTTGACATTTTACACTGGCGGCCTCTTCGAAGCGCAGTATCGGAACGGCGCGTTCGTTGGCCAGCATGGCTCCTGGAACCGTCGACCGCGCAGCGGCTACAAGGTGATTTTCGTCCCCTTTGCCAACGGTCAGCCGTCCGGGCCACCAAAAGATATCCTGACCGGGTTCATTGGTGGCGATGACAAGGCGCGGGGTCGGCCGGTCGGCGTTGCGGTCGATCGACAGGGTGCGCTTCTTGTTGCTGATGATGTCGGCAACGTGATCTGGCGCGTGTCGCCTGCCAATTGAACATGCTGCGGCATGCCCGGCGATTGAAAAACGCAGGCCAAATCCCAGTTCTTCCTTTCTCGAAACAGCCGGTATTGTCCGAACTGGTGGCAACTTGGCCGGCGCGCCAACGTCCGAACGACACCGAAAAGGGCCGCGGCTGGGGGATGCCAAGTCTGGACGAGTTGCGTATTGCCCGTTCACAGGCGCGCAGCCTGGAACGAAAAAACAAGGAAGAATATGCGGATTGAACCAGAAGGAGGCTTCTCTCGCGGTACGACCGGGCCGTTGAGCGCTGCCGGCCTGATTTCGGAATTCCTGTCCGTATGATACGGAAAAAGGAGAGATCGCTGGTTGCGAACACGCGGTTTTATCTCGTCACCTGCGGGGTGAGGTTAAGGCCAATAGCGGCCATTCCGACTTTTCCCCCAGGCGGAGGTTGAGATGAATGACGCGCTATTTCTTTGATCTTCGGAACGGTGACGGGCAGACGTTGGACGAACAGGGCTTGGAACTTCCTTCGCGCGACGCGGTGATGCAGGAAGTCACCCGCATCCTCGTGGATGTTGCGCGGGACGAATTGCCGGGGGGGCGTTGGCACTGAAATCTCAGTTTCGGTACGTACAGACATTGGCAAGACTGTCTCGGTATCAACTCTGATGTTTCAAAACCAATGGCTTGATTGACGGAATCCTCCGGCACTCCCAATACGTCGACCAGAACCCCAGACCGCAACGCCCGCGACGTATTAGTCTAGTCTAATTCGACCGTTCTACGAGAAGGCCGGCCATGTGGCCAGCCTTCCGGTCTTCGCTTTTTGCTCAGATCAGTGTGCCACGGCTTGCGTATCTTGTGCGTTCTTCTTCTATCTGCGCCGGGCTGTAGGGATCGAGCGTCTCGTCGAACCGGTTCCAACCTTGCCCTCGGTAAGCCGAACGACGCTCTTCCAGATCGACCCAGTTGGAGCGCTGCAGAATTGCCTCTGCCTGCGCGACATCGCTGTCGGCAACACGTGCCGTCACCAATGTTCCACCGCGACGAACGCCTTCAGCGTAGACATGGGCATCTTCTTCCGGCACGCCGGAATCGGTTAGCGCACCGATAATGCCTCCGACCGCGCCACCGGCGACGGCACCGGCGGCAGCTCCTGCAGCCGTCGCCGCCAGCCAACCGGCCGCAACCACCGGACCAACGCCTGGTATCGCCATCAGCCCAAGGCCGGTGAGAAGGCCGCCTGCCCCGCCAACGGCTGCACCGAGACCCGCGCCAGTTCCCGCGCCTGCTGCAGCGCCTTCGGTGTCATCGACCTTGTATCGGCCCTCGGCATTGCTCGCGACCATGCTGACATCGTCGTCGGGAATGCCGGCGGCTTTCAGCGAACGCACGGCTTCCAAAGCGTCATCATAGTTGTCGAAAAGTCCCGTAACAGTTTTCATGTTGATTTTCCCTATTTGGATTTGCTGAGTTTCGCTGCCAACGTCAGTTGGCGACGATGTTGCCCTGGTAGTCGAGTGTGACGGTCACGGGCTTCCCATCCTTGGTGGCAGACGCCTGCCAGATGCCCTTGTCGTCCAGCTTCAGTCCGGTCACGGACGTGTAGCCGTTCTCCTCAAGTCGAGCCCGCGCCTGCTCTTCGGTGAAGCTGTTGGCGCCCTGGACAGGCGCTGTGGGATTGGTGGTATCGGGCGTGGCAACTGCCGGCGTTTCAGGGTCTGGCGACGTGGTGGCCGTCTGGGCGTAAACAGCAAAGGCGCTTGCCGCCAGAAAGGCCGTCGCGGCGATCGTTCTTTTCATCGTTGTTTCCTCGATGCATGAACAGTTGATGCACACACAACGCGGAGCTTGCCCTACCGTTCCAAAGAAGGTGGAAAAAAATTCAATTTACCGGATGAAAACAATAGCTTATGACGAAACTATTCGTGCTCCGAACCTCTAGAGGTGAAGCCTGAGGATATACGGGCTGATGGCCCGCTCAATTGAAGAGCTCTTCACCCTTTCCGATTGGCAGTTTGTCTGCTGAAGCCGCAATCAGCCCCGGTGCCCATAGGAGAACCTGACCTGTCCGATGTGCCGGTGAGCCCGTTCTCCGACGGGCTCACCGTTACTGCTACTTCGACTTTTTATGGCTCTGCTCGCCGGCCTTCACATGCTGCTCGTGGGTCCCTCCCTGCTTGCCACCCGATCGGGCGTTGAGCTTCGGGGAAGCAGTCTTGCCTGCCGCAGGCTTCGAGCCGGATTTGCTTGCCGGGGTGCCGCTCGTTGATGCCATAGGTCTTACTCCAATGGTCGCGACCGTAATTGGTGGCGATTGAGTTCAACCAAGCTCGATGAAAACAGTTCCCGGCCTCCTCTAAAAAATCGCGCTGGCGGTCTCACTCGCGCGTCAGCCATTGCTGGCATGGCCCCTTGTGGTCGAACGCAATTGGCCGGTTCACTGCGCATTGCCGACCGCTCGACAACAGCCGGTCCGTAGGTTTCCGGCATTGGACGGGAACACATAAGAATCGCGGCGCAGATTTGCTGTCCGGTATCCCATCCTGGGCGCCATCTTTTCAACCGGTCATCTTTCGGAACAACTGGTCGCGAACGGGGTTCATCATTGATGTAATCAGTGGAGACAATCATGAACATCATTGGGCAACAGGTGCTATCCGATCCGGGTGGCGTGATGACAGTCGAATGGGTCGCAGAAGGCGGTGATGTGATCTCCGTTCGTCTGCAGAGCACTCAACAGGACCTCGGCGTAGATGCGGCCGTGGCAAAAGCGAAGGCCATCATGGTGCAAGTGGCAGCTTTCGGCGAGCCCTCCGTAGAAGCCGGGCCTGACAAAGGCACCGTTGGATCTCCCGCCGTTCAATCTCTGCGAAGTGCTCGGGCTGCGAAGGATACAGGCACGCTCGAGGAACAGCTCGACGAGGGTCTAAAGGCTTCATTCCCCGCAAGCGACCCTGTCTCCGCAACCGGCAGCGCAATTTCCACCGGCCGCACCGATCCCTCCAGCACCGAGACGTAAGCGCTCGGGGAACGGCAGTGCTGCGCAGACGAACGCGTCATGAAAAATGACGATTGCCGGTGCGAGCGCATAGGGACGCTTCTGCGGAATGGCGAGCAAAACCCAGGCGTCGAGATCAGCTCAATCTGCCATTAAAGGTGAACCGCAATCAAATGCGCGTTCGTTCAGCGTCCTGGCAAGCAGGGGTGACCTCTGAACTGTCTAGAGATCGGTAGCCGGGGCAACATAACCTTCGAGTGGACTTGCAGACTCCAAGCGAAGGCCCTCCCTCATGCAATATGCACCGGCGCGTCGCTCTCGGCAAAGTTTCAAGGAACATTGTCCTTCGCCAACGATTTTTAGAGGAGCTTGCACGAGGAGCTTCTAGCGCGTGGGCTTTCGCGGTCGACGCGCGCACTTCCGCCCAATCGTGAAACGATGGAACATCGAGGAGAACGAAATGTCCAAGGCGAAGGGATCCACGCCGCAAGGTGACGCGTCGGCCAAGGGCTTGAAAGAGAGCACTGAAAAAGAAGAAAGGCGTATCGAACGCCAGAAAGGCAGCCCCTTGGCCAAGGGTGCTGCACGGGTTGAGGAACGGTCGAAAAGCTCGGACGGCAGGAGTGCCGGAGACAAACAGAAATCTTGAGTTCACTCTCCACGAGGTTCGTCGTTTCGAAATCTCGGAGCGTGTCCAATCTACGTGAAGACGACCGACCTTGGCATTGGAAACGCCGAGCTGGCGAAAAAGTCGTTTCGAAAAAACGAGTGAGACCGAAATTCGCTCGCGCAAGCCTGGAACCGGCGGAACGGTCCCTGCCAGCGACATCATACGATCTGCCTCGTCGACCCCAACCGTGAGCAACCCAACTCCCTTGCCTGACGATGGTGTTTGGCACTGTTCCGGATCCTCCGCGATCAATCCGCGAGGGGTCCGCTAGCAAGCTGCGGCCGCTTCAGCCTGCATACGCGATGATCGCGCCCGTAACCGTGCCATTGAAGGACCCATCGAGCGGGAATTGACCCGCTCCCAATGGAGCGCTCAAATGTCTCACGATCGCTCCCTCGCACAATCGCCCGCCTTCCAACTCGCCCGCGACCTGATGGTCCCCCTTTCCGATACGGCCCATGACCGGGTCAAGCAGGCATCTCCGAACAGTGTCTGCGAGATTTCCAAGGCGTAATAACGCGCCATGTTCTTCGAGGCATCGGTGCGTTCGAGATAGAGATGATAGGGTTGCGCGATCATGTTGGCAGAATCGGAAATTCTCCGCCTTGCGTCCAACGACAATTATGCGGGGACGAGAAAGTGCCAGAGCATGCATGAGTTTCTCCGCCGATGAGATTGGCGCGGAGATGAGCACGAACAAGAATCGCGAGGCAATTGTAGGATTCAACAAGGTCGATGGAGGCGAGCCGGGCTTCGAGCTGACCGCCATACCGACGGTGCGCACTATCTGCTTGCAGGATTCGCAGGAGAACAATCCGGGATGAGGAAGCAGGCGATTTAGGCTAACTCTCGGAGCCACAACGGGAAAAAACGGTATCGCTCCTTCGGATCGAACCAAGGCGTTAACTACTTGTTAACCTTAAACATCTGGACGGGTCGGGCGAATCGTGTTCTAGCTTTTAGCGGGCAATGGTCGATAAACCGGTCGAAAGCCGACAAGAGGGTTAGATGGCGATAGCACAACGAGCAGAGACGGTTTGTCCGACAAAGGAAGATGCAGGCAGCAAAATCGCACGCCATGCTGGTCTTCTATCGGGTCAGTTGCAACAGCTCAGAACCCGTATGTATCCGCCGAAGTCTGAAAAGACGCTGCGTCAGTTCCTGACGAACGAAGTTTCCAAGCTCACATCTATCCCGGATTCGACCCTGAAGCTTATGTCCATCGAAGGGCGCGGCCCCGTTCCGAGCCGGCTGGATAACAATCATCGGGTCTATACTCTTCAGCAGATCAACGAACTGCGCGAACTGTTCGCACAGCAAAAGCCGGCCGAGGCACTTCGTTTTCTTCCTCGGCGTCGGCCGGGCGAACATCTACAAGTTCTCGCGATCGCCAATTTCAAAGGCGGAAGCGCAAAGACGACGACATGCGTGCATCTCGCGCATCATCTGGCGCTCCACGGCTACCGCGTTCTCGCGCTTGATCTCGATCCCCAGGCTTCGCTGTCCGCGCTCTTCGGCGCACAGCCGGAGGTGGATGTTGGCGCCAACGAAACGATTTACGCGGCGCTGCGCTACGATGATTCCGAAAGGCGTCCAATTCGCGATATCATTCGCAAGACATACTTCAACGGCGTCGACTTGATCCCAGGAAATCTTGAGGTCATGGAATACGAGCACGAGACGCCTCGTATCCTCGCTAACAAGTCGGGTTCGGGGGCGATATTCTTCGAGCGCCTCAAGCTCGCGCTCGCAGAAGTCGAAGCTGACTACGATGTCGTCATTCTCGATACGCCTCCGTCGCTGGGATTTCTCACTCTTAGCGCGATCTACGCGGCAACAAGTATGATCATCACCGTCCATCCGGCCATGCTGGATGTGGCTTCGATGAGTCAATTTCTGCTGATGATGGGCGACCTTATCAGCGTGCTGAACGAAAGTGGCGCGCAACTGGATCAGGATTTCATCCGGTATCTCGTAACACGCCACGATCCCAACGATGGACCGCAGTCGCAGGTCGTTGCCATGCTCCGTCACCTGTTTGGTTCCGACGTGCTCTTGCCGACGGCCATCGAGAGCACCGCGGTCGAGGCGGCAGGCCTTGCGAAACGGTCGATTTACGAGCTCGAGATGGGCCAGATCGGGCGAGACACACACAAACGCGCACGTGAAGCCGTCGAGGCAGTCAATGAGGCGATCATACGCCTCATCAATTCAAGCTGGGGGCGTGAATGAGCAAGTCACCCCGCAAATCGATCGTGGCCAACTTCGGCCTGTTATCGGCCGAGCTTGAAAGCGACCAGGCATCGGCGTTGGGAACCCCCTCCCCTGCTCCCGTCACCAGGGTGGGCGCTGGCGTCATTGGCGCGGCCCACCGTGCGATCGACGACATCAGGGCGGAGCGAGACCGTTTGCGCGCGATTGTCGAGGCCGGCGGTGGTTCGATCCTGGAATTGGATCCTGATACGATTGATCCCTCGCCTTATCCCGACCGGCTTCCCGACGACGATGCTGGCGAGTTCGAAGTCTTCAAGCGGTCTATCGAAAGCGAAGGGCAAAAAATACCTATTCAGGTTCGGCGGCATCCCTCTTCAGCTGATCGATACCAGGTCGTCTACGGCCATCGGCGTTGGCGGGCTGCTCGAGAGCTCGGCACACCGGTACGGGCACTTCAGGTTGACATTTCCGACCTTGATCTGGTGGTGGCACAGGGTATCGAGAACGCAAGCCGCCAGGATCTGACCTGGATTGAACGCGCGCTCTTTGCCTCTCGTATGGATGACGCAGGCATAAAGCCGCGCGAAATCTACGCGGCGCTGTCGATCGAAGATGCCGAACTGGCTCGGATGAGGAGCGTTTATCGGGCTATCCCAGCAGATATCATCGAGGGCATCGGCCGCGCGCCGAAGGTCGGTCGGCCCCGGTGGATGGAACTGGCGAAGTCGCTCCTCAGCGAACGAGAGGCACTTGAGGCGGTCCGGCTCGAGTTGGCGAAGATGAACGGCGCTACGCACGCTTCGGACCAGCGGTTTCAGCGTGTTTTGAGTGTCGTTAAGCCGGGGGTCGCGCCACTAGCAGAGCCGATGCCAATCTCCAACGGCCTCGGCACACGCGTGGGGGCCTATCGGCGGTCGCCCAAAGAGATGCGTATCTCGGCCGAGGGTGCACTTGGCACCGAATTCATAAGATATGTCGAGGAACAATTACCGGCGCTGGCCGAGCAGTTCACACGTCAACGCAACAGTAGCGAAACCTGACAGCTGTCAGGGCTTCTGCATGAGGCCAACGAAAGGAACGCTCTTAACGAATCATGGACTTTGGCCCCTCCCCTATATCTTGCTGAGCTTCCGTTTGAATGCATGGTCGGAGGTCCGAGTGCTGGTCAGTTCCACGTAATTTGTCACTGTGCGCAGGGCCTCTAAAGGAGCGCGGGTTTTTGCGCCCCCTAGGCCAGCCTAGCCTATCTGCAAGAGGTCGAGGCTACCAAAACCCTGACAGCTGTCAGGTTTTCTTCGTCGGCATTGGTAGCAAAACACCAGACCAAAAATGGCATCTCAACTACGCTGGCCCGGCCAAAGAAGCGGGCATGGAATGAGCGTCGTACGAATTGAAGCCGAAGCGGGGTGCAGCGGTCAAAGCATGCCGCACCTTGCGGAGGCGGATTGGAAGATCTTCTCGGTGTATTTGAAGCGATTGCGGCCCATCAAGCGGCACGGCACCCGTTGCGGGTTGGGGCAATAGGGCGCGCCGGTCGTATCTGCATCCTGGCGAAATCTAGCGCCGTCAGCGTTCGGCACGATTATAGAAGAGGATACATACTGGCCCGTACGCGTGTCTTTCGGTGTTCCAGATGGCTCAACCCCTCCGCGACCCGGAGGAAGACGGGTCGCAGTTCCAAACCCCTGCCCGAGTTACTGCCGGCCACACATCAGCGGGGGACCGGCAAAGGCAGTGACAGCGACGACTTTGAGGTTCACCTTCGGTCCCGTTGTCAACGGCAGACACAGTAGATCGACGGCCAAACGACCACGGGAACTACCCTGCCCCGGCATCTCTATAGCGACCTTCTTGCGCGGTGATTGGACTAGGTATCCCACCTGAGAAGGTTGGGAGCGTTCAAAAACCCTGACAGCTGTCAGGGTTATTCGCACTGCTTCTGGCTTTGACCGCCTCGCCGCTCAAACGCCATCGCTTCCGGAGACCCGGTTACCAAAGGCCCAAAGAGCAAAGCGGGGTGTTGCAAATAGACGTGACGTTTGCAGTCATCCGACCGAGCCGATGGGAGAGTATCGAGCAGCTCGATATCCGTTGCCGTCGGATATGGTTCTGCGGGCTTGGCCAGCAATCGAGTGTTATGATCGGGAGGTGGCCGACGTGCGCGACCTGTGCGGTCAAACTAGGCGGCAGTCCATCGCCGGCGCAGGTGCGCGGGTTGCAATGGGATAGAAAACTCCGCCGTGACTATGACTTGAATCGCGGAGTATGCCGGGCACGTCAGCTTAGGCCCTGACGCCTTGGACAATTTGCAAGCCAGTTTTCCACGGAGCCGGCGCTGATGGCTCTTCTAAGGCCTGGAGGGCAGGTGAGCGAGGGCATTCCGGAGCCTGGACGGCACCTACTGCAACCGCGAGCCGTTGTTTACGAATTCGCCTGGACGACGGTGCCTTTCCCAAGACTTGGAATGGTGGCAATTGCATGCATGTTTTGGGGACCGCACAGCGGATCGGCACTCTAAGAGCAGCCTGGTCGCCGCGGAGCGTCAATTGGACGATCAACGTAGGAACTGCCGGCTGGGGCGCCGATCAGATGATCAGTCGGGCAGCTCGCCCTTGCTTGCGTTCCGCGTCGTTGTAATAGCGACCAGCTTGCGTCACGGATTTGTGCAATGACTGCTGCATAGCCTCGGGGAGGGGGATGCCACGGTTGGCGGCTTCGGTCAAATAGCCCGACCTCAATCCGTGTGCTGAGAACAATGCTGGCTCGAGCCCGGCTTGTTTGCAGCGGCTTTTCAGGATCAGGTTCACCGACTGCGGCGTGAGTGCGCGCCGATCGATGTTTCCCCACTGGTCTACGCGTCGGAATACAGGCCCTTCGTTGATGCCGGCTTTGTTGAGCCACTGTTTCAGCGCAATTACCGATCGGCCGATCAGCAGCACATGCTCGTCGTCGTCATTGGTCGTCGTCTTGGTACGGCCGAGCCGGATCGAGAGGCAGGACAGGGCAGGGGAGTTTAGATCCGACGGGTCCGCCCGCACCGGTTCCTCGTCGGTAAGGTCCTCAACGCGCAATCCTGCTATCTCCGAACGCCGGCGGCCGCCAGATGCGAATGCAGCCAAAAGCAGCGCGCGATCGCGCAGATCGACAAGGCGTTCCCCGGCGCAGACGAGGAGCAGCTTTGCCAGCACATCGCCGGTCACCGCCTTTTTGCTCTTGCGTTGCCGCGGCCGCGCGCTGGCGCGAACGGCCAGCCGCAGTGCGGACTTCAGCGAAGGGCGGTCAAAAGAACCGACGAGACCGCGCCAACGGGTGAGGATCGACCAGCTTGTTAGCCGGCGGCGAACGGTTCCGGGGGCGTGTGGCCCGTCGGCGCGCAGGAGGCGTTGGGAACGCAAGCCGCTTTCCACCTCTGCGGGCATGCCATGGCTTGTATCCTCGGCACGCTTAGCCGGGTCCCAGAGGTGATGGGCGACGAATTTCAACAGCAGGCTTTCCGGTGCGGGCCAGGGGAGGGGGCTGCCGGTGGCAAGCTGGCACCACGCCTCCAGGTAGCCGAGGTCGGAGGCAAGTGCGCGCAGCGTGTTGTCACCCATGCCTTCGCTGGCAAGATGCTTGAGCGTTGCGACATCGTCGTCGGTGAGAAGGGCGGCAAGCTGGTCGCGGCGGTCGAAGGGCAGGATGGCGTCAAGCGCGTCGAGCGCTTCGGCCCGGCGCGCGACATCCGCCGAAGGTAGCGCAGCCGACACTGCCATCAGGCGCTCTCCGCCGGCGGTCGCCAGCGTCCGATGATCTGTTCGAGCTCCATGCGATAGTCATAGGGATAGATGACATCCTCCTCGCGGGCGAGAAAGGTGAACACCGTCACCATGTCCTCGGCGACCTCACGATCGACATTGGCGAGGTCCGTCAGGTCAAAACCGCCGTGGACGTCGGCGTTCCACCAGGCGAGCAGGAAGTTGGCGACCCGGCGACCTTTGCCGGTGTCCTCGTGGGCGATGTTCAGCCGTTTTTCGAGGGCAAATCTGACACGGTCTTCCATGCTATCCTGTCGGATTTGGTGGGCGATTGTCCTTCAGCCGAAGGATGCCGGGTGAATTTTCAGGTCGGTCTGGCCGAAATCGTTGCCTTTGAACAACAGCGGCGCCTTGGCGATCCTCGCAACAGCATAGGAAAAACAATCGCCCATGTTGAGCGTGGCCGGATGGCGGCCTTTGCCGAAGCGGTCGAACGCGCGTTCCGCTTCCCGGTAATGCGCCTCATCGAAAGCAATCGCCGTGACGTTCGGCAACTGGAAAAGCTGATCGACAATGTCCGAAGCGTTGGGGAATCCCTTGCCGGTCAGCACCATGCGCGCCTCCAGCAGGGTCGGCCAGCCGATCGCAACCGCCTCTCGACCGACCAACGCCGTGAACCGCTCGGCCTCCGGCTCTCCCAGCGCCATCGCCAGAATGACCGACGTATCGACAGCCATCATCGCGGCAAACCGTGTTCGTCGTAGAAATCGTCATGGGCCGATGTCGTGCCGGGCGGAACTGCACCTCGGCCTTTGGCCATCAAGTCCGATAGGACATCGATCGGCGCCCGGGCAGACTGCTGGCGCAGTTCCAGATCGTAATGCTCGAGCGCCTGCTCGACGAGCCTGTTGATCGGCTGACCCGTGCGGCGCGCCAGCGCGTGCGCCAGATCCCTGGCCTTGGTGCTGCGGACGGACAGTTGCGGTTCGGACATTGCGTTTCCTCGATCGAGATCCCATCGAATATACGGAGAATGGCCTGAGATGGCAAGAAAATCACCTTGAGATGGCTCACTATCGATACTTGATCCCTATCGATAGTGATAGGGCGCGGGAATTGGCGTCCGGATGACGGAAGTAAGTAATCAAATAGATTCCGTTGGTGAAATTTGAGGCGTTAATTCAGATGGTTAACAATCGCCTAAGGCGGCAAAGAGCTGCATCCGTCGCGATGAGCACGTTAGCCGAGCGATCGTGTGCTTGTTGCGGATGGAGGTGTTCGGCCCCGGCGCAACATAAGTGGGTAATTCATTTCTGCCCGGCGCGCTCATTTCGCCTTCGAAGTGTCGAGCGGGCGAAAGCGGCCACTTCCCGGTACCGTTTGTGGATGACGCGAACGCAAGTGGAACATTCGCTGGAAGTAAATATAACATTCGTGCAATCTCTAGGTGCGGACGCTTCCGTCTGGTTCGAACTGATATAGAAGCATGGCATCGACAGCAGGAACCCAGATACCAAAACCAGCCAACGAGCAGGACTTCGAAAGCAATTGCCAGATCTTGTGGCAATGCATCCTGGAAGATCCCAACGTCTTCAAGGTTGGTCGCCGTGGCCAGAGCCAAAATGGTGTCGACCTTCGCGGGTATCGAAAGCAAAACGTCAGAAAACCTGTTGGCATACAGTGCAAGCTAAAGAGCGAACGGACTAAGCTCACAGAAACGGAGGTCCGGGAAGAATTCAGAAAAGCTCTGGGTTTCAAGCCGGCTCTCACGGAATACTTCATCCTTACCACTGCGCCGGACGACAACGACCTGCAGGTACTGGCCGACGAACTCGCCGTCGAACAGGCAGATATTGGCCGCGACATCCTCTTCTACGTGTGGGGGTGGGGGGCCATCTCGGAGAAAGTTGCCCAGTTCCCGGAAGCAATGCGCGCGTTTGACCCGAGCTACGGTGTGTACTCGGCTGAAATTCGCGCGGAGCTCACAGAGGTACGCACGGTACAGAACTTGGCCCGTGGAGAGATGGCAAGTGGATTTATGCAGGTAGGGAACGACTTGCGAGAATCCAGCAAACAGATACTGGCTGCGATTGCTGAAAGCACACAGGGCAGCGTAGTGGCCGTCGAAGTTCAGTTGGACGCGGAGATAGACGGCTACCGGACAATCGCAAACGACGGAAAAGCAATGACCGCCTTGGCCCAGTTCCAGCGTTTGCTGGAGCGTGTTGAAGGCACGGCTTCGGGGCGCATCCTTTTCAGGATCAAGGCAAACATCGCGAACTGTCTCCTCGCCAAGGGGAAGAGCGAAGAAGCTGTGGAGCTTCTATTGGAAGCTTATTCCCACGCGCCGACTGAGCCGAAGGCGATCGCAAACAAGGCTTTTGCGCTGCTGCTGCAAGGCGACTGGCCCGGTGTCCTTGCAATGGGGCGGGAGAACCTGAGCTCGAGGGCGGCCGACGAGCACCTCTCGGCGCACGTGCTTCAGGCAGCCAGGTTTGATGACGGTATCGATGACCCTCTATCACTCATTCCCGAAAGCGACCGCGAAACGCCGGGTGTTCTGAATTCGCTGGCCCATTTCTATCGACACCGGTTGTCGATGCAGTGGAGGAGCATAGCGGTCGACGCCGGCAACCGCTTTCCTGATGATCCGTTCGCCAAGCGGCTCTCCGCTGAAGCCATCATCGATGCGATCTGCGAGGACAAGGAGTACCTCCATTCCGGCAGACTTACTGAGCGGCAGCGGGTCGACTTGGATGAAGCGATCTCGAAGCTCTCTGATGTATGGAAACGCATAAGGACCGCCGAGGGTGAGGTCGACGATGCAGACAGCGCTGTCTGCTGCAACCTGCTGCTGGCCTACCGAATCAGCGGAAATCGTAAATCGGCAATGGAGCTGATCAGGGAGGGCATCCCGCTTTTCGGTGATGACAGTGCCTTCATCCTCCGTGCAGCTGGCGCCGCTTATGAGACTGGCGATCCGATCATCGACGAGCTTCTGCTGAAGCTGGTCGAGGGGCCTGATAAAACTCTGATGGTCTTTCAAACTGCTGTTGCGAGCAATGACTGGCAAACGCTGTCGGCAATCGATCCATTGACGCTTGGAGCGGTACCCCAGTCGGAGCGGCGGATTTGCGATCTGGCGCTGCGTTTTGCCAAGCTCGTCCTAACTCCCCCGCCCGACCTCCAAACGGCCGTGAAAGACTTGGTGCGAGATGCGTCGGACGATCCCAGACTGAGTATCCTCGCAGCGCAGTATTGCGACACTCTGAAAATGGACGCATTGGCGGAGGAAGCGTGGCGCAATGCCATCAATGCGGTGAATGACACCACGCACCATTCCGGGCGGATAATGACGGCGACTTACGCGGCGAGGAAGGGGCACTGGAGCGATGCAGCCGACTTGCTTGACGGACGTATCGACGAAAACCGCGACTCGGACGAACTGCGATCACTTGCCGTCGGCCTCGTGAACGAGAGGCCAACTCGGCAAAGAGCGACCGCGTTTTTCGATCGCCTCCCGACCGAGATACGCTCCAAGCCGTTCTACATGCGCGCAGAAGGAAGGATGCACTTCAACTACGGTGCGCTTTCCCAAGCAGAAGAGCTTACACGACGCCTCCTCGACGCGAATCCTGACGTTGATGCCCTCCTGACGTTGATCGTGCTTTTGAAGAGACAGGACCGCGCCAACGAAATCGCCGCGGTTCTTTCGATTGACAAGCTCTTGACGATGCCTGGTGAGCCCGGAGAAATGCTCGATATCGCGCACGAGCTTAGTCGCGTGGGTCGCGGCGAGGAGGCTTTGAAGTATGCCTACGATGTACTGCGCTCAAATCCGAACAACGCGGAAGTCGCGCGGAAGTACGCAATCCTAATCCTCGGCTCCGAGGACCGGATATCGATCCCGTCCAGCCCGGTTGTCGCCCTCGATACATGGGTGAGGCTCAGCAGAGACGACCACCGTGGTTTTACCTTCATCATCGAGAATGGAGAGGACGACCCAACGGGTGGGTATGTCTCGCCTCGCCACCCGCTCGTCAGCCTTTCCATCGGGAAGCAGGTGGGAGAAACGTTTAGCGAAGAGCGGGCTTTGGGAGACCAGCCTGTCTGGAAGATCGAAGAGATAAAGCACAAGTATCTCCATGCGCTCCACGACATCATGGAGAACTATCAGACGCGGTTTCCCGACGCAGGTGGCCTGTATGCCTTTACGACCAAGGGGGACGATGTCGGGCCCATCCTGCAACAGATCAAGTCTCATGGGGAGAGCGAGAGAGCTCGCGCAGACTTGTACCTGGAGCACCATGTCCCTTTCCACATGGTTGCCAGGAAGTTCGAGCGGTCGCCAATTGCCTTAGCAGGCTACCTCAGGGCCATCGGTGAAAAAATCCGTTCATGTGTCGGCCTGGATCTCGAGCAATCCCAAGCTCAGGAAATCATCGACGAGTATCGAGGGCGGGGAGCGGTACTCGACACCTATGCGGCATGGACCGCCGCATCTATGGATATCTTCGATATCCTGAAGAAGACGTTCGGTAGCCTCTATATCTCCCAGTCCGTATTCGACGACCTGGTCGTTCTGAAGGGCGACGATGAGTTTTCGGAACGGGCGTTTTCGCTATCCTGGCGCGGCGGCGAATTCTACAGGGACGAACTCACGCGAGAACGTTTCTCGGAGTGGCAAACATTCATCCGCGCACAACGTGACAAGATAGAAGCCAACTGCATCGTAGAGGCCGTTACCGCCCCAAATCAGCGAAATGCAATTGCCGAGGTCTTCATCGCGCATTTCGGTCCAAACGTCATGGACGCGGCAGTACTAGCAAACCGCGGCCACGTCCTTCTATCTGAAGACATGTACTTCCGGCAGATTGCAGCGAATGCATGGTCGGTTCCCGGCGTTTGGCTTCAAAGCGTTCTCGTGGACTCAGTCAGTACTGGCGGGCTTACGACCGAGCGTTACGTCGCGAAGACCGTCGATCTGGGCCGGCTTCGTCATGGCCATTTGACAGTCAATGGGCCTTTGTTTGCCGAACTCATCTTCCTTGCAAAGGACGACACGCTTCAAGATTTCGAGGCCGCGGCTGACTTTATCGGCACCCCTGACGCGGATATCGTCGCTCACGCTGAGGTGGTGATCAATTTTACGAAGATCGCACGTTCCCGGAACGGGCGGCGGGTTGGGCTCATTGAGAGTGCAATGGGGCTTCTTCTGGAAAAGCTCATCCGTTACGAGCCGATATACTGGAACATCACGGTTGCACTGGTGTTCAACAACGTCGGATCGACGGAACAGAGCTACATCCTGGACTGGGTGAAGGGGCATTTTCTGACGGTGGACGATATGCTTCGCGCCGCACGCTCGTTGAACATGTATGGGGCCCGCTATGCTGTCGCGCAAATTCTAAGCAGCAAGAGCACGGTTGAGTTGGTCCGTCGTCACCGAAGGCGCCGGCGCAGTAACATGGTAATAGTTGCCCCTCAAGCCCCGCCCTACGTTGCACCGCCGCGACTCTCGCCGCCCAAACACCGCCGCGGTAAACGTAAGGGAAGGTAATCCGGACCCACGGCAATTCCAGATCCGGAACGCCGCAGTTTGAAAATTTGGTTTGCTCACGGGGCCGAGAAATACAGCCTCAACAACCTTTCGAAACTCGTTAGACATAACCCCATCTTCATGACTGTGCTTGAGCGTACCCCTTATGCTGAGGGTCCAGTGAAAACGGAAAGAAAACAACCTTAAATTCGATTATTGACGAGTAATCGTCAATAATGCTATTATAGCACCATGTGAGGTGCGTTGTGTTATATAAGATTGAAATTGAAAACTTCTTTTCCATCCGAAATTTGCAGGTCCTCGACCTAACTGTGGATGCAAAAGTTCCTGATCCTGACGGTCGCTATACCCCTCTGTTTGAGGGAGCGGACACGCGTGTGCCGAAAGTCGTCGCGTTCTTCGGTGCAAATGCGTCGGGCAAGACAACGGTGCTACGCGCGCTTGAATTCGTTGTGACGATGATCCGCGACAGCGTGGTGCGCACCGCCCCAGGCTTTACCGGCATCGAGCGTTTCAACGACGCGGAATCCGCAAATCGGCCGATACGATTTGCGATTGAGCTCGGGGGCACCATGAACCTGACACCAGAAGTGCATCAGCGTGCTATGGACGGCGAGAAGGTCGAGCAAGGCACTTACCGATACGAACTGGAAATTGAGGTCAAGGGAGGGCTCGCGGTGCGGATCGCGTCCGAAGCGCTCCGTCAGAAGCCGAATGGTCAAGGGAAGTGGCAGCGTGTGTTTGAACGCGATGCCGAGGGTAAGGTGAAGGACTCTAAAAGCTTTAACATTTCGGGTTTTCAGCACCTTGTGAAAACGCTCGCAGGCAATCACACGGTGCTGTCGTCCTTCGCAAAATTTCAGCATCCCACCGCGCAGCTTTTCGTGGATGCGGCGCGCCAGGCGTTCTTTCAAATTGAGCCCGTGCATTCCTTCGTTGATCGCGAAGTGATCGACTACCTCAAAAGTAGGCCAAATGTAGTTTCGCTTTTGAACGATGAGCTAAGCCGCATCGACGTTGGCGTTGAAGGGCTCCGCTTTCACCAAACGGAGAGTGGACCGCTGTTGTTGTTCAAGCATTCCGGTCTAGAGGTAGAGATGCCCTGGATGATGGAAAGCCACGGCACGAGGGCTTTCATCAAGATGTTCCCGTTCATAGCAACTGCGCTCGACACGGGTGGCCTTGCGGCTATCGACGAAATGGACACGGCCATCCATCCAAATATGCTGCCGGAGCTAGTGCGCTGGTTCTACTCGGGTTCTGGGCGCAACAGACTCAACGCACAGCTCTGGCTTACCTGCCATTCGGCCTCCCTGCTCGACTACCTCAACAAGGAGGAAATTGTGATCTGCGAGAAGGACAGGCAGGGGCGCAGCCAACTATACAGTCTCATGGATGTTAAGGTGCGTCGCGACGAGAACCACTACCGTAAGTATCTCAGTGGTGCATATGGCGGAGTTCCCCACCTAGGATGAGCCGCAGACGCCCCCAACATATTCAGCCTCGCCGACCGGTGTACATCGGCTGCGAGGGGAGGTCAGAAGTTGGTTATGCCAGTCTTCTGCAGGATCTAATCCGCGAAGCCAACCTCGCAGTGCATTTGCATATCGACGAGTTGGGGCCGGGAGCTGGCGATCCACTGTCACGCGTCACATTGCGGATTCCAGGAATTAACCGGACGGGGTTCCGATTAATATCCGGACAGCGTTCCGATCTGAAGCCGGACAGCATTCCAATCAATTACCGGACG
>NZ_JBNDIU010000041.1:0-26163 GCF_050434565.1 Ensifer sp. 4252 | reverse complement strand
ACCTGTCTCAACGTCCATTAGTCCCTCCTAAGGTCTGAAAGAGGGACCAGTTTTAGGTGTCGCTACCGGACCAGTTTTACATGTCGCCTGACAATACGGACCTGCGCTGATATTGGCCTATTGCGTGGTCCGTCTGCGGTCGTCCGGCAAGCGCGGACCTCAGTGTGATGCCTGCATCGGTCGAGGATTGCGACGGTGCCGTGGCCGAGGGGCCTGCTGAACTCACTCCAATATGCCCGACCATGACGGAGTAAGGGCGCGGGAGGTCGGCGAGCGGATGCCTTCAATTGCTTGCAGGTCCGTCAATCGAAATTCAGTTCCCAATCCGACGGCTCGTCCCCGTCGACCCTCGATGCATCCGCAGCGGCAATTGGGCGCCATTACGCGCCGTGGGGAACACATCTTGTTCCCCACGGACGGCTAATCGCATGCCAAGTCGGCGTTTATCTCAGACGCGTAAACACGGAGATCCAAAAATGAAGTTGCTTCAGGACAAAGTAGCCATCATCACGGGCGGCAATAGCGGTATCGGCAAGGAAACCGCGCGGCTGTTCGCCAGTGAAGGGGCAAGGGTCATAATAACCGGTCGGCGACAAAGTGTTGTTGACGCTGCTGTGGAGGAAATCGGAAACGGTGCGGTCGGCTTTTGTGGCGATGTAGCCAATACGACCGACCATCAGCGCCTCGCAGCGATGGTCCAGGCGCAGTTTGGCCCGATCGACATCTACATGGCAAACGCTGGTGTGATAGACCTCTCGTCATCAGCGACTGTGACGGAAGAGGAATATGATCGCCATTTCGCGATCAATACGCGCGCTGCCTTCTTCGGTGTGCAGACAATCGCTCCCCTCATCCGCGAGGGTGGCAACATCATCGTCACGAGCTCTCTCGCAGCAACTAAAGTCTTGCCTCAACACACCGTCTACGCAGGATCGAAGGCAGCGCTGGCGGCATTCGCTCGCAACTGGGCCATTGAGTTCAAGGAGCGCAAGATTCGGGTGAACATCCTCAGCCCTGGGCCAGTCGAAACGGAAATTCTTGGAAAGCTGGGCGTCGGTGAGGCCGAATTCCCCGCGTTCGAACAGCAGATGTCCAACCTTATTCCCGCCGGAAGGCTAGGTCGTCCCGAGGAACTCGCGCGTGCAGCCCTCTTCCTGGCGGCGATGGGTACATTCGTCAACGGAATCGAGTTGCTCGTGGACGGCGGAATGTCGCTCACCTGAAACCGCTGCAACCGGCTCCTAAATTGCTTCGGGAGCCGGTTTGCGCCCACCACAGTTCGTGAGGCCGGCAGATGGCACTGGTATTCGTGGCTGCATTTGCCCCGGAGATCGGGGAGTCTGCGATAGACCTCTCTGGCAAATTCCCGGGCAGCACCCTTGCTCCGGCTCTCGCGGATCCAGTGCCGCTGGCCGCCAATGCGGGTAAGGACCTCTATATTGATCAACAAAAGTTTCCGGCACAGTTTGCGGCGGACGTACCGTGGCGGAGGCAAAATTGATGGCTGCGATCCAGCGCCCAATCACCGACGCGGCTTTGGCTGAGCCTGCTCCGCAAGCGGCATGGAAGGAAAAGCCTTCGTGGTTTATCTACGGAGATGCCGATAAGAATATTCCTCCGCATGCGCTGCATCGGATGGCCGAACGCGCAAACTCCAAGAAGACGATTGTTGTCAGCGGCGCGTCGCATGTCGTTATGGTCTCGCATCCCGGCGAGGTTTCTCATCGAGGAAGCGGCTTTGACGAAGTAATGCTGCTCTTGACCAGCGTTGGGACACCCGGCACTGGTCGTTTCCGGAGGAGCCATCGTGTGAAATCGCGTTGAGCTGTTCCGATGCCCGCTCGTCCGCTTGTTGACTTATCGGCGGCTCGTCGTGGACCGCTACCACCATCTCCTAAACCTTGGTTTGGGAGGCCCCGCCCAACGCTCGGTGTTACCCTGTTCCTGATCGAAAGCAGGAGACAAGAAATGAAACCCCTGAAATACTCCGTCTTTGTTATGGTGTGGTTTAATGTTTTGCTCGCCGCTTGGCTATCAATACACATGCTCTACGACCCGGAGGGATGGTATTACTTCGTCCCCGGAGTGACCGATACGGGCTTCTACAACCAGCATTTTATTCGGGACATCGGCATCATCCAGGCGTTCGTCGCCCTGGCATTTGCAATCGGCTGGGTCAGGCCGGTCCGACGAATTGAGCTTTGGGGCGTTGCGACGCTCTGGCTGATCGCACACGCCGTGTTTCATTTCTGGGAAGTGGCGGTCGGGATATGCTCCGCATCGGTTATCGTACGGGATTTTCCGGCAGTGAGCTTGCCGGCACTTTTTGGCATCGCCGCCACAGCCTGGGCATGCACTCGCGGGCAGCAATCGGCCCCTCTGCCGAACGCGAATAGGGCCGTTTCTTGAACTGGCAGTGCCAATCATAGGAGAAGGCGGCGCACCGTGCCCGTCTTCTCCTTGTCCGAAACTGCGATCCTTGACGTTCTCTAGGCCGCAATGCTCTGGGAAAGCCAGTCATGGAAAAACAATTTGCCGGACATGGTTTGCTTCATGGGCAAAAGACCGTCTGGCGGCAAGGCCACGCCGAAATATGGTGCGTCCTGATCAGGACTGACTAGGCGATTGTCCGCAGTGGCAGTCAGTAATTCACGGGCCAGCTCGGAAAGTTCGATAGATTCAGGTCCGCCAAGTTCGAGGATCGTGTTTTGCGGCGCGTCAACTGCTAGTTTTGTCACCCAGTTTGCCGCTTCATCTGCAGATACCGGCCGCACGGCGATCGACGGCAGCCGCAAATCTCCGTTGACTGCCGAAGCGTTCACGATCCCGCTGAAAAACTCAAAGAACTGGGTGGAACGGACGATCGTGTGGGGCAACCCGGAGGATCGGATCAGGTTCTCCTGGACGAGTTTGCCGCGAAAGTAGTCGTTCTCAACCAAGCGGTCCGTTCCGACGACGGAGAGCGCCAGATAGTGCCGGACTCCGGACGCCTTTGCTGCACCCAGCAGGTTTTTTCCCGTTTGCTTGAAGAAGGTCAGTGCATCGCCTTCTCCGAAAGAGCCGGAGTTTGTGACATCGATAACGACATCGACGCCCTCCAGTGCAGCCCCCAGACCTTCGCCCGTAAAGGCATCGACGCCCGTCTTCTTTGACGCTGTAACGACGTCCTGCCCATCGTGTTGCAACCTGCCAACGATCCTCGAACCCATCGCGCCGCTCGCGCCGATCACAGCTACTCTCATGTCGAACTCCATCCGATAGATATCAATCGGATGATATGCCTTTGGCAGGCGCGTTCGACTAAACGAAGTTATGGGTTGACCGGCGATTGTTCTATTCGGGCGTTCCAGTTTCGCGGGTGTCCACTGATCGCTGTACCATCTTTCGGAGACACCTCAGCGGCGCCGTGATGGTCAACGCAAACCAATGTTTGGGATGTTCCGGTCTCCGACAAAGGGTATCTGACGATGCGTGAGCCTTTGCCGGGTGCGACCTGGTCGTCATGTTGCCGTCCGGCGATATTGCGGCGCAGCAGGCGGCTGGACGATGATGGCACTGATCTTCACGCTCGTTATCATCGGCATCGCGCTCGCCGGATCGCTCTGGGCATGCACTACCTCAACGTCAACATTATGCCGATGGCCCACGAGATGATGAACAACATGCCCTAGGGTATAGGGCCTCCTAGACCAAGGTGTACGGTCACGAGCGCCCTGTTCCGTGTTAGACATTGCTTCAACGGCAAGAGAAACCGTCATGACCGTCGCTGTGCGCGCGGGTTCGAACCGCCGGCCGGGCAACGCCATATCTCGAATGCGTGGCCGGCCGCGCGCGACAAAAATTGGGGCCACTCTGATGCAACACGCTCAAGCCAAGGCGGAAGACTGTGGCGAACCGATTGTATATGTCGTTGACGACGACGAGGCGATGCGGGAAGCGTTGCTTGATCTCTTCATGGTAACCAAGAAGCGGGCGACGGCATTTTCTAACGGTCCCGAATTCCTGGAAACGGCCGACATCCGTGCGCCGGGTTGCCTCGTGCTCGATTTCCGAATGCCAGGGGGAACCGGCCTCGATCTTCAGGAGCGCCTTTCGCTGGCTGGTAGTCGTCTTCCCGTGATCTTTCTAACGGCTCATGCGGACATCCTGACGAGTGTAAAGGCGATGAAGGCAGGGGCCATGGATCTTATCATCAAGCCTTTCGTCAATCAGGATCTTCTTGATGCGGTGGATCGAGCTATAAGGCTCGACTCTGAACGGCGGAAGGTGGACGCGGAACTGGATCGAATTCAATCGTTGGTCGACACCCTCACTCCTCGCGAGCATGAGGTGATGTTTGCCGTGGTCAGCGGGCTTATGAACAAGCAGGTAGCGTATCAACTCGGTATCAGCGAAATGACTGTGAAACTCCATCGCATGAGCCTCATGCGCAAGATGCAGAGCCGATCGCTGGCGGACCTCGTTCGGAAGGTCGAGCAGGTTCGACGGAGCTGATTGAGTGACACCAGATAGCGGGCAGGGTTGCGGAGCGGACGGCTACTGCGGATCGCTGTGCCGTTGATCTAGTTATCCGTCATGTAGTTGGTTCCCTCCTATCAGAAACGCATTGATCTTCGCCAGTATCAATTGTCGATCAAAGATCGGCGCGTTCCTGGCTGAGAAAATACGTGTGCCAAACGAACTTGCTCACGTGCGCTCGAACATCCCCAAACTTACGTTTAGCTATGACCCAAGTGATAATTCCATAGATTTGCATTTGCCTACTCCCACACCAGTGGCCAATCGGTTTAAAGAATTGGGAATTATACAATGACACGGCGCATCAACTTCGCGAAGGAATCGCCGGATCTCATGAAGAAGTTCATGGAATTCGTGGTGGCCACCAAAGACAACGCAGTCGCGCAGCTCAACAATTGCACCTTCTGCCTCGACATGCATATCAAGCAGGCGAAGATTCACGGCGAGCGTGAACTGCGCCTTTGTCATCTGGCATCGTGGCGTGAATCCACGCTTTTTGCTCCCCGAGAACGCGCGGCCCTTGCATGGGCAGAAATCGTGACGAACCCGCCGGAACTCGGCGTTCCGGACGATATCTATGAGCGCGTTCGTTCGCAGCTCAGCGAGAAGGAAGTTTCCGATCTCACCTTTGTCGTGATGTCGGCGAACGCGTGGACCCGCGTGAATACCGCGTTCAAGACGGTACCGGGGTCGTGCGATGCCATGCTCGACCTCCACAAGGCAGACCTGAAGTAATCGAAGTGGCGTACCAGGTCGGCTGGTGCGCTTTCTCGTGGGAATTCTCATGTTCAAGGAGCGAACTATGAAGATCGTCGTTATTGGCGGAACCGGCCTCATCGGTTCGAAATTGGTGAAGCGCCTTCAGGCCAAAGGGCATGACGTCATTGCAGCATCGCCGGCGTCCGGAGTGAATACGATCACCGGCGAGGGGCTCGCAGAAACCCTGGCCGGTGCGCAAGTCGTGGTGGACGTCGCAAACTCGCCGTTGTTTGAAGACAAGGCGGTCATGGATTTCTTCCAGACATCCGGGCGCAATCTGATGGCCGCAGAAACGGCGGCCGGCGTGAAGCATCACGTCGCACTTTCGGTCGTCGGAACCGAGCGTCTTCAGGCAAGTGGTTACTTTCGCGCGAAACTGGCTCAGGAGAAGATTATCAAGGACTCGAAAATTCCTTACACGCTGGTTCACTCAACGCAATTTTTTGAATTCATGTTCGGTATCGCCCAATCCGGTACAGAGGGCGATAAAGTTCATCTCTCGCCGGCTATGATGCAGCCGATCTTGTCGGATGACGTGGCCGGTGCTCTCGCCGATCTGGTTCTTGGCGAACCCCGCGATGCTGTCGTTGAAATTGCAGGCCCGGAGCGCATCAAGATTGCAGATGCCGTCACAAAATATCTCCGCCAGATCGGAGATAACCGGGAGATCATCGTTGATAACCAGACGCGGTACTTCGGCGCTCTTCTCGACGACACGACCCTGATGCCCTCCGCCGGTGTACGTATCGGTGAAGTTGCCTTCTCGGACTGGGTAAAGACGGCTACCCCGCCGCCGGTGCGCTGACGTCTTTTTTGCCGGAGCCGATCGCGGCTCCGGCTCCGCCTCGCATCCGCGCAAGTTAGCTCCCTAGTTGCTCGAACATAAGTAACCATCAAGATCCCTGCTCACTTGCGGGAGGATCGCATCACCGTTGCTATGAAATCGGTAAACAGTTGCAGGCGGAAGCTCGGCAATCTGCCCGACGCGTGGACAGCTTGAAACGGAACGGTTTGCAACTTCAGTTGCGGAAGTAGCTCGACAAGCAGACCTCGATCGAGGTCTTCTTGGACAATGCGTTTTATCAGGTGTGCAGCACCGACGCCGCTGAGCGCCGCGTCGCGAATAGCAGTGGCTGAATCCAGATCGACCCTGCCTGACGGAAGGATACTGCTGCCGTCCAGAAAGCTGATGGGATAGGGTTTGCCATCTGCAATATATCGCGCGAATGGAAGTTTTTTCAGATGGCCAATGCTCTCGATTTTCCCATGCTTGTCGAGAAGGGAAGGGGATGCCACGAGCGCCATGTCGAGGTGCGAGAGTGTCTTGCACATCAGGCCGGCTTGCTCGACCTGGCCGACTCTAAAGGCCACGTCATAGTTTTCTCTCAAAAGATCGACGTGCCGGTCGGTCATACCTATAGCCAATGAAATCTCCGGGTATCTTGGTATGAAATCGGTGAATATCGGCTCAAGAATCATCCGCCCGAGTTCGCTGGGCAGGCTGGCGCGCAGATGACCTGCCGGCGCTCGATAGGACTGAACCGCATCTGCCGAACTGTCGATCTGCTCGAGCAAAGGCATTACCTTGTCGTAGAAGGCTTCACCTTCCGGCGTCATGGCTAGAAGGCGGGTAGATCGTCGGAACAGATGTACGCCTAACAGGCGTTCCAACCGAGAGATGCCTTTGGAAACAGATGATGGCGTCGCCCCCAGGCTTTTCGCAGCAGCGCTGAAGGAACCTGCCTGAACTGTGCGTACGAATGCTATCAGTCCGGTTGCTTCCCTCAGCAGACCAAGCATTGTCGCAATCTCCGAATTGAACCTTCTACGCTCCGTTCGTCGGCGAAGCGCTAACACGTCTTATCGCGCGCTGCCTCCTCGAGACATCAAACAGAAGTTAGGGTTGCTTTACATTTGTCGGTAGATTTCTCGCTTCGCCACGCAAGCGATGGTCTATTGGCGTCCGATGGCCGCCTTCATTGAACGTAACTCCAGAAGCGCCGTCGGGCCCGCAAGGGCGCAAGCGGCGATCATTTGCTCTGGTCGCTTGGATGTCTCGCGGGACCCTCTCGATTTCCATGTGAAACCCTCGGAGCAAGCGAACTTGGGCGAAAGGGCCGCTGCCTTCGATATGCATCTACCGGCACCGGACCCGGGCCTATCGATATTTACAGAGCTGGCATTTTCCGGAACCGCCTTACTCAGAGGAGGGGCTAAGTTGTCTCGTGTACACTTAGAGATACGAAACTAACGTATAGCTACAAACGATCACTTCGATTGATACGGTATGTCGCCGGATTGGTAGATCGATGAACATTATACTGTGAAATCTACACGGCGTAGTTGCTGATATTTCCTCGAATAGGAGACTGACATGAATCCGGGTTCCATAACGCCGACGCGGCGAGATATGATGACAGGCACATTGGGGCTTGCTGCCGCAACGGCAGCGGTAGCCGTCAGTTCGGCGCGGGCCGAGGAACCCGCAACGGAGGCGGGACATCGGTCCGCTGGCGAATACGTCCCATCGAAAGACGGCACAGCAATTTTCTACAAGGATTGGGGGCCGAAAAGCGCCCAGCCGATCGTCTTCCATCACGGATGGCCGCTCAGCGGTGATGATTGGGACGCCCAGATGCTCTTTTTTCTCGGCAAGGGCTTCCGCGTCATCGCGCATGACCGTCGTGGCCACGGTCGCTCCGCCCAGGTAAGCGATGGACACGATATGGATCACTATGCAGCGGATGTTGCTGCGGTGGTGGAGCACCTCGATCTCAGCAACACGGTTCACATCGGCCATTCCACCGGTGGTGGAGAGGCGGCCCGTTATGTGGCCCGCCATGGAAAGGGAAGGGTTTCCAAACTCGTTCTTGTTGGGGCTGTTCCGCCGATCATGGTCAAGACGCCGGCCAACCCTGGTGGCCTTCCGATCGAGGTCTTCGATGGCTTGCGAGCTGTTCTGGCCGCCGATAGGTCTCAGTTCTACATCGACTTTGCAAGCGGACCCTTCTACGGCTTCAACCGCGAGGGAGCGAAGCGTTCTGAAGCGACGATCCAAAATTGGTGGCGCCAGGGCATGACCGGCGCCGCGAACGCTCACTATCTTGGCATCAAGGCTTTCTCTGAGACGGACTTCACTGACGATCTGAAATCGATCGATGTGCCGACCCTCGTTCTCCACGGAGACGACGATCAGATCGTGCCGATCGCGGACTCGGCCATCCTTTCAGCAAAGCTCCTGAAGAACGCGACGCTGAAGATTTATAAAGGCCTTCCCCACGGCATGGCGACCACGCACGCCGACCTTATCAACAAGGATCTGCTGGATTTTATCACGGGGTGAATGATGCGAGAGGGTGCCGCCGGCACCCTCTTATCTCTCGAAGAGTACTCGTATCAGCAGGGATGCCCCATAACGGTCTGGAACCTGCGATTGTCTGTTGCCGCTATGCCGATGACTGACATAACAGTTCCTTACGGGGCGCCATCCATCTGTCTCTGCCTGCTCAGTCCGGCTTCGCGCACGATGTCGGCGATCCGAGTGAACTGCGTCGACAGTGGATTGGTCTTTCGCCAGGCCATCCCGATCGTTCGGGTGGGACGAGGGCCGGTAAGCGGCGACACGCAGACCGAAGAGGACCGCGTTTCGGTCTCGATGGCCATCTGCGGGATAAGCGTCACACCTATGCCCGCACCCACCATCTGAACAAGCGTCGAGAGCGAACTCCCTTCCATTACATCGCGCGTCGATGCGGTCGTGATATTACAGACAGACAGGGCCTGATCCCGGAAGCAATGCCCCTCCTCCAGCAGAAGCAGGCGCATCTCGTGCAGCCTGTCCGAAGCCGGCACCGGCTTTTCCGCATCCGCCAGTGGCCGTACCAGCACGAACTCCTCTTCAAAGAGCGGGATTTCCTCCAGGGCAGACTCGGAAATCGGCAGCGCGACAATGGCGATATCCAGCTTCGCTTCCGCCAGATCCTCGATCAGTCTTCGTGTGATCGCCTCACGCGGTCGCGGATCGAGCCCCGGATAGAGCTGTGTGAGCGCCTTTATGATGCTTGGTAGCAGATAGGGCGCTACCGTTGGAATGATGCCGAGGCGAAGGCGGCCCGCGAGCGGTCCGTGCGCAGCCCGTCCGAGGTCTTCCAATTCGTCAACAGCGCGCAGGATAGCGCGGGCACGGCCAACAAACTCCTCGCCCAGACCCGTCAGCCGTATGCGGCGCCCACCTCTTTCCACGAGCGGTGCGCCGAGCAGTTCCTCCAGTTCCCTGATCTGCACGGACAGCGCGGGCTGCGAGATGGCGCAGCTCTCCGCGGCGCGGCCGAAATGGCCGATCCGGGCAAGGGCTTCAAAATAGCGGAGATGTTTCATGGTTAGGCCATTCATAACCTCAGCATATCGCTGCCTTTAGAATATACAATTGGAATTTATGGAATCGGCTTGTTATTCATTGGTCACTTGGAAGACGCTTCCGGCGGCGCTGACCCAAAAAGTGTGCCCGCGAACCCCTTCCAGTGTCCGTAGATTGAAGAAAATCCGTTGGAGGACCAAAAATGGATACGAAGACAACCGCAACCGGCAAGTGTCCGGTCATGCACGGCGGCGCCACGGCTCTCGGCAACTCCGTCATGGAATGGTGGCCCAACGCGCTCAACCTCGACATCCTGCACCAGCACGACAGCAAGACCAATCCGCTGGGAAAGGGCTTTAACTATCGCGAAGAACTCAAGAAGCTCGACGTGGAGGCGCTGAAGGCGGACCTGCGCGCCCTGATGACCGACAGCCAGGAATGGTGGCCGGCCGACTGGGGTAGCTATGTCGGCATGATGGCGCGCGTCACCTGGCACGCCGCCGGCTCCTATCGCGCCGCCGACGGCCGCGGCGGCGCCAACACCGGTAACCAGCGCTTCGCCCCGCTCAATTCCTGGCCGGACAATGTCAACACCGACAAGGGTCGCCGCCTGCTTTGGCCGATTAAGAAGAAATACGGCAACAAAATCTCCTGGGCCGACCTGATCGCGCTTGCCGGCACCATCGCTTATGACGTCGCCGGCCTGAAGACCTTCGGTTTCGCCTTCGGCCGCGAGGACATCTGGGCGCCGGAAAAGGACGTCTACTGGGGTGACGAGAAGCAGTGGCTCGCCCCGAGCGATGGTCGCTACGGCGACGTCTCCAAGCCCGAGACGCTGGAAAACCCGCTCGCTGCCGTGCAGATGGGCCTCATCTACGTCAACCCGGAAGGCGTGAACGGCAGGTCCGATCCGCTGGCGACCGCCGCGCAGATGCGCGAGACCTTCGCGCGCATGGGTATGGACGATGAGGAAACCGTTGCACTCACCGCCGGCGGCCACACCATCGGCAAGTCCCACGGCAACGGCAACGCGGGCGACCTCAGCCCCGATCCCGAAGCCGCTGGCCCGGAATTCCAGGGCCTCGGCTGGCTGAACACCAAGGGTCGCGGCATCGGCCGCAACACGGTCGTCTCGGGCATCGAGGGTGCCTGGACCTCCGAGCCGACGAAGTGGGACAACGGCTTCTTCGAGATGCTGTTCAAGCATGAATGGACGCTGACCCACAGCCCCGCGGGCGCCTCTCAGTGGGCGCCGATCACCATCGCAGAGGAAGACAAGCCGGTCGACGTCGAGGATGCCTCGATCCGTACCATTCCGATGATGACCGATGCGGACATGGCACTGAAGGTGGACCCGGTCTACCGCGAAATCTCGCTGCGTTTCAGGAACGACTTCGAGGCCTTCTCGGATGCCTTCGCCCGCGCCTGGTTCAAGCTGACGCACCGCGACATGGGTCCGAAATCCCGTTATCGCGGCCCGGATGTGCCGGCAGAAGACCTTGTCTGGCAGGATCCGATCCCGGCCGGTCGCAGGGATTACGATATCGGGGGCGTCAAGGCGAAGATCGCGGCATCCGGTCTCTCCGTCTCGGATCTGGTAACCACAGCGTGGGACAGTGCCCGCACCTTCCGCGGTTCGGATTTCCGCGGCGGCGCGAACGGCGCCCGCATCCGCCTTGCCCCGCAGAGGGACTGGGAGGGCAATGAGCCGGCGCGTCTGGCCCGTGTTCTTTCCGTTCTGGAGCCGATCGCCGCGGCATCGGGCGCAAGCCTTGCCGACGTCATTGTGCTCGCCGGCAACTACGGCGTCGAGCAGGCGGCAAAAGCCGCAGGCTTCGACATCGAGGTGCCCTTCGCTGCAGGGCGTGGCGATGCGACGGCCGAGCAGACGGACGCGGACGGCTTCGCCCCGCTCGAGCCGCTCGCCGACGGCTTCCGCAACTGGCAGAAGAAGGACTATGTGGTGAGCCCGGAAGAGCTGCTGCTCGATCGCGCCCAACTCATGGGCCTGACAGCACCGGAGATGACAGCACTCGTCGGCGGTCTCCGCGTCATCGGCACGAACCATGCCGGCACAGCGCACGGCGTCTTCACGAGCCAGGTCGGCGCGTTGACGACGGACTTCTTCGCCACGCTGACCGACATGAGCTACCAGTGGGTTCCGACCGGCAACAACCTGTACGAAATCCGCGACCGCAAGACCGGCGCGACCAAGTACACTGCGACACGCGTCGACCTCGTTTTCGGCTCGAACTCCGTTCTTCGCGCCTATGCGGAGGTTTATGCCCAGGATGACAACAGGGAGAAGTTCGTCAAGGACTTCATTGCGGCCTGGACCAAGGTCATGAACGCCGATCGTTTCGATCTGGCTGCATGACCCCTGGGATTTCCCAGCCAACGCCTTCCCCCGTCAAACGGGGGGAGGCCGTCGGATCCTCCGTCTTTTGAGGTCTCCGCATCCACTAGGCTAGGAACGGCTTGCCGGCTCCTTCGCCGGTTTCTCGGATTTGACACTCCGGCCTGCGGGCATCTTTCCAGCCCCCTCCCGCGCGTGGGCCTCCGGGCCGGCGACGATCGTGCCAGGTTTAGAACTATCCCGGCGATCGTTTTCTTTCGGGTTGTGCGCTTCAGCCGCTTTTTTCATGGTTGCGGTTCCTCTGTTGCAAGACGCAACCTCAACGGCGGCGCCGAAGTATGGTTCCGTGCCATCTGAGAAAATGCGGATCCGGCTGAAGCGGATCATTCCCGAGATGTCCATTTTTGTCGCAACTGACCAGCGCTTGAAACGGTGGTGAGCGCCAACCGGGGTAAACCGGCCGTCGGCCCACCCCGCCGCCTTTCCTGTCAGCCGACCGTCGGCAGCGGGTGTGGCATGCCGCCGTTCGTGCGGCTACCGGAGCGGGTTGGTCGCGCCATTTCGGACATTCAGAGGCCGGAGCACGATTATTCAGGAGCTGCTGAGGTTCCCTTCAACTTGTGCTATAATTGTTGGGATGGAGAGGTGCGGACAGAACGGGAGTTTCGATGCCGTTTTAGCGTCCTTTAACGAGGGAAGACTTCGTTCACTCGCAAGTCGGTACCCAAGCGGCTCACTTGCCGGAGGATCACATGGCGAAACTCACCGCTGACCAATACATAGCGGCGTCGGCTGCGCGACTTGCCCATCTCACGCAGACATACGCGATCACTTTCTTCACCCAATATCGCGACCATGTTCGCGATCCTTACTTACGCATCATCAGCGGGACTAGCCGCCAGGTTCGCGCTCGCGACGATTGTGGTCGCAATCACGGCTTACGGGGTCTTGGCATCCAAGGCCGCCTTCGATGACTTAAAGGCAATGCTGGACGATGCCGTCGACGACTTCTCGGGCAGCAGCTTCGGTGCTCACTTGAAGCAGATACCTACGGCGCTGTTCATCGGAGCAAGCGCCATCCTCGTCGTTGCAATGGGGGTGACGCAGCTGTGGGCGATCATTTCGGCTTGACGGGGGCTGATCTCGAACTGCGTTTCTTCTGTTCTCCATTCCTCTGCTGCATCGCATTGGACCGAAAGCCGCGGCTATGACCTTATGTTTTCGTGAGTTCCCTCGGAATTCTCGTCGCTTGCTTCTTGGCTGGTACCGATAGCGGCATGCAAATGGAGTGTTTGGCATTTGCTGGCGTGTCGTCACAAACAACCCCACACCAAGCTTCCAGCTACAGAACGGTGGGACGCCCCATAGCCGTAGGGCCAAAACAGGCCGGCGCGAGCGCCGTGACTTTGCCAAGCTGGAGAACCTCTGTCGCTTCGCCGCGACCGCGCAGCCTATGCTCCCCCATCGGGATCGTTGTGAAGCTTTCGTCGAGCCTCGAGGCAGTCTCTTTGGAAAGGGTGATGCAGGCCGGCGCATCTGGCATCGACAGCTTGCCCACTTCCAGGAGCCGCTGGCTGATGTTCACAGTATCGCCCACGATTGTGTAGTTGACCCGGTCGGAAGCTCCGATATTGCCGACAATGACAAGGCCAGTGTGGATGCCGATGCGCACCCGTAGGGGTGGCCGACCTTCCGCCGCTCCTTTTTTGTTGTCGTTCTCCAGCTCTTCGCGGATGGTTGCCGCTGCACGGACGGCTGCGGCGGCGTGATCCTCCAGGTGATCCGGGGCCCCGAAGAATGCCAGCATTCCGTCACCCAGAAACTTGTCGACTGCACCGCCGTTCGCGTCAACCGCGCGGCAGAGAATGCCGAAATGATGGTTGAGGAGCTTCCCTGCAGAGGCAGCATCCATCTGCTCCGACAGCGTTGTAAAGCCGGCGATGTCGGTGAACATGACGGTGACGATTGCTTCGCGCGGTTCGGCGATCCCGGTCTGTCCGGTGCGCACCAGCTTGGCGACAAGAGAACGCGGCACGTAGGTGGAAAACGCACGAAGACCCACAAGCATCGCATTGAAGGCAGATGCCTGCTCGTCCAGTTCCAGCACCCTGCTGCGCGGCAGCGGCTTTATTTCGTCAAGTTCGAAATTGGCAACGCGCGAGGCCTGGCCCGCGATCTCCTGAACAGGACGTGACAAACGTCTGCCCAGCAGCACCGCTACGACCACCGCCGCAACCATCGCGCCCAGCCCTAAGAGAGCCGATCCCATGACACGTTCAATCTCGTCGCCAATTTGCCTAGCCTCGAAATACGCTCCGATCGTCCAGGGCCGCTCACCATAACCAGTGATCTTGCGTGTGATGGCGACATAAGTGTCCGCTTCCGCCAGTGAGATAAGTGCGCCTTGCCCGTCGGTCCGAATCTCGGCAACCTCAATATCGCGGCCGCGCTTCGCGCTGAACTCCGTCTGCGTCGTCCGCTCGCTGTATCGCGCGAGAACCGGATCGCCGAATGCAGCAAGCGGCGTCAGCGGCAGCATGCCCGAATTCGGATCGGCCAAGCGAGGGTCCGCCAAGATGGTTCCGTCGCCATCCAGAATGAAAGCATGCGTACCGAAGCGAGAAGACAGTTCTCGCGTGATTTCCGACAGTTTCTGCAATTCCACCGCGGCGATCACCCAACCCCGCGTCTCGCCATCGCGTTCAAGCGGGGCCGAAACGTTGGCGAACAGGCCATGCTCGTTGGCCACGAACGCGCCCCACTGACGACCAGTGAGCTGCCGCCGGTTTTCAAGGGCGGCTCGGACTTGAGGAGATTTCTCAGGCTCTGCCGGAATTTGCCGGATCTCTCCGGTCGGAACGCCGCGCGCGCCACGGACCGCGCCTCTGCATTCCAGGTCGGTGGTGCAGACCAGCATCGCATTTGCGCCGGGCGTCGCCGAAAGAGCACCAGCCAGCGCGGCCGACATCGTCGCTTCGTCGATCTGGAAATCGCCCTGGGCATAAAGCTGTGCGACGCCGTCCACCGCATTCTCGGCGCCTCCCATTTCGGCACGCAGCCAGTCTTCCATAGCATCGACCAGGAGAGTGGATTGAGCGCCGAGCAAATCAAAGGTATTGCGAACGTTGGCACCCACCGACAACGCCAAAACTCCACCCACTGATACAAACACCAGCGCGCCGAAACTCAATGCCATGAGGGCTGCGATCGGGATTCGGCGCCATCTCGTTCCGGGCCGGGCTGCGTGCGATGATTGCTCGGAGGTGTTCATGCACGCAATGTCGTCAAGTACCCAGGATTTGCAAGCCCTCCCATCCCGCGGAAGCGCCGACATCCACCTCATGGTGGCGTAGATAGGTTTTCCAGGTGGCAGAGTGCAGACGGTCGCCTCTGCGGTAGAAGTCGTCCTGAATGGGGTTCGGCGCGCCAGGAAATGCAGAACGTCTATTGTCCGTCTTGCAAGTAAAGGCACCGTTGTCGCCTCAACCGGCAGCGCGAAGATAAACGTCGCTCCATGCGGTTCGTTGTTCTCCGCCCATAATTTTCCGCCGTGGGACTCGATAATGGACCGGCAGATCGCAAGTCCCATGCCCATGCCGTAACATTTCGTCGTAAAAAAAGACTCGAATATCCCGTCGGGAAATTCGATGCCCGGGCCGCGGAGCGCCGCACACGCATCCGAAGGACCCTGTGGCTTGCAATGGACTCCATCGCCTCCATGCCGTTGCGAACGAGATTGATCAGAACCTGCTGGACCTGGACTCGATCGACCGCGACGAGCGGCAGGTCGTTATCGACTTCGACAACCATGCGGACGCGACGCCGCGACGCCTCCTCGGCCATGAGGTCTCGCGCCTCTGCAACGAGGTGGCCGAGCGCCATCGGATCCCTCGTTTCCACGGATTGCCTGAACAGGGCGCGGATGCGGCTCACCACGTCGGCAGCGGCGTTTGCAGCACGAGTGATAGACTCTACGGTCTTCTGCGCCCGCTCGATGTTCGGCGGTTCCGCCGTGAGCCACCGCTGGCAGGCGTTCGAAGAGGCAACCAAAGCCGTCAACGGCTGGTTGACCTCGTGGGCGATGGATGCAGAGAGCTCGGCAAGGCACGCCGCCTGGCTTGCGCGCGCGAGGTTTTGCTGGGTGAGGCACAATTCTTCCTGCGCCTGCACCGCGTCGTGAATGTCGAGGGAAACGCCGTACCACTGCAGGATCTTTCCGTCTTGATCGCGCAGAGGCTCGCACCTGCCCTCCGTCCAGCGATAGGCGCCATCTTTTCCACGCCGGCGATAGTGCATGACGAAGGCGTCGCCGGTCTTGATGCAGTTCGCTGCCCTACGCTCCACTTCGGCAGCGTCTTCGGGATGAACCAGCTTGCACCACTCCTGCGAAATCCTCGAAGTGCGCCTCGGAGAGGCAGAATGGTTCAGACATCGCTTGCTGACGTATGACAGCTTTCCTTCGGGCGTCCAGCTCCAGATGTGGACCGGCAAGGCGTCGGTCAGTTGTTGAATCTCCCGTTCGCTTCGGCGCAGCGCCTCTTCGGCATGCATTTGATCGTCTATGTCGCGACACAGAAGAGACCCTTACAGCGTTTGGTCAGCGCCTCATGAGCCTTTACGTTTCGCCCACCGTGATCGGGCTCTACCGGATTGCCATCACCGAGGCCAATCGCTTCCCTCAACTTGTGAAGTTATTCTATGAACAGGGGCCGAGCAGGGCCAAGTCCCGCCTCGCTGAGATCCTTGAACTTGCCACGCAACGGGGGACATTCGGACGGATGACTGCTTGCGCTTAGCCGGGCACTTCGTCGGCATGATCCGCGACAACCTGTTGCCGGTCATTCTCGGACTTTGCCCGCCGCCTTCGGGCGATGAAGCACAGCAGACGGTGGCTTCCGCTGTAGAAATCCTCCTGAATGGGGTACGGCCTCGCGAGTGCCGCTAACCGATCCAATGGCCCCTCGTCGGTAGGGCCGCCACAGTGAATCGCCGCGCCTACAAGCGAACGCCGCTCGCCTATGCTATATATTTTAGGGGTTCAGCATACACGCGAGCGGCAGGAGTGGCGGATGCTCGAAAGTCGGGTCAACAAACCACGACAACCGACGAAACCTTCGCGTCGCAAGGGACGCCCTTCCGAATATGTGGGCGAGCGGCGGATCGTCACCGCCCTCTGTTATGATCTGGTCGGGTCGACGAGACTTCTCCACCTGCTCGACATAGAAGACTATCAGGAACTGATCGCTGCATTTCAGAATGCGGCGAAACAGTCGATAACCTCTCATTCCGGCGTCATGCAGCTTGAGGCCGGCGACGGCGGCGTGGCGCTCTTCCCGATTGAGCTAGGTGCGAAGGATGCGGCATCGCTCGCCATTCGCGCGGGTCTCGGGATCGTCGAAGGCTGCGCGCGCGTTGGCCGGGAAGCCGGGCGCGACGACGTGCACGTTCGCGTCGGGATCGCGACATCCGTCGCTCTTATCCAAGAGACGCAGGAGGAGAAGGGGGAGCCGGTTACGGGTGCTGCACTGGCGATAGCCACCCGTCTGGAAGAGATCGCCGCACCAGACACCGTTTTTGTTTCGGGGGACACGCGCGACCTGGCCGGCAGGTCGCATGCTTTCGTGTTCGAAGGCGCCAAGACACTCAAGGGCTTCACTGTGCCGGAGAAGGTGTGGCGTGCACTCGGACACAAGATCGAGGTCGACAGGTTCTACGCGTTCGGTAGCCTTGGCGGCCGCTTCATTGGCCGCGAAAGCGAGTTGAGCACGATCGCCGCCTGTTGGGAAAGGGTCTCCGCGAAGGGTGGCGAAGTACTTCTGCTCGAGGGAGACGCAGGCATCGGAAAGTCACGCCTTCTGCGGGAAGTGCGCAAGATGACGCGCGACCGTCGATCCGGGCTTTTCTTCTTTCAGTGCCTGCCCGGAGGGCATCGTTCGACGCTGCATCCTCTGTTGAACAGCTTTATGGGTGCAGCGTCTGGACAAGACGGTCAGCTGGGCCTGTCGGCTTCCGCTGTGACAACCCCCTTGGAACGAAACGGCATTCGCGACGCGGAAACGATTGAAACATTCGCGTATCTGCTGGGTGCGCTGGGACGAAATCAACGGCTCGCCGATAACGACCCCAAGGCCATCCGGGAAAAGGCTCTTCGCGCCGTGTTTCGGGCGCTCGCAGCGTTGTGCGCGAATGGGCCGATCGTCCTGGCGGTCGAAGATATCCACTGGATCGACCCAACCTCCCGGGATTTGCTGGCGGAAGCTGCTCGGGTTGCTCGCCAACTTCCGATTCTCCTCGTCGTGACCTCACGTCTCGGGTTTGCGGCGGACTGGCTGGATGCGGCCAACCCCACGCGTCTGACGCTGCTTCCGCTTGATCGGGACGAAACACGACAGGCTATAGAGGCAAGGTGGCCGGAGCACAGGCAGGCCATGCTTCCTGAGCTCTATGATGTCATCGAGAGGATATCCGGCGGCGTTCCACTCTTCATCGAGCAAATCTGCCAATGGGTCTCGGAGAACGTTGCCGCGGACACTATGAGCCTATCGGAAAACGTTAAACCCAGCCATGTGTCCGCATTCGAGGAAATATTGGATGCACGCCTCAACCACCTGGGCACGGCCAGGGACGTGGCGCGAGCGGGAGCAGTTGCGGGCACCCGGTTCACGCTATCGTTGCTTCGCGCACTGCTGCCAGGACTTGGCAAGACGTCTCTGGCCAAGGCCGCAGAGACCCTGAGCGATTCGGGGTTTCTGGTGAGGATCAGGGCGCGGGGGCATATCGCCTATGGTTTCCGGCACGTATTGATTCAGGAAACGATCTACAATGCGCTCTTGCGCAGGCAGCGGCAGGCATTGCATCGGCGACTGTTCGCAGCTGTCAGTCAAAACCGCCAAATGGCTGCTTGGATCGACACCGGAACACTGGCCGAGCATGCGGAGCGTGCGGGGCATTTCGAAAGCGCAATCGAACTGTACACTGTGGCAGGGAAAGAGAGCTCTAGCCGATCGGCGATGGTAGAGGCGCGCAACTATCTGGAGCACGCCTTGGCGATTTGCGGCCGATTGGGCGAGGGACATGCGATTGAGCCATTGCAGCTGTCCGCGCTGACGTCGCTAGGTCCTATTCTGACCGGCCTTGTCGGACTGAACTCGCCGCCTGCACGCAAGCTCTATGAAGATGGCGTGGCCATCGCCCGCCGACAGCCGATGGAGGATCAATCCAGATGGTTTCCGATCTATTGGGGGTGGTGGCTCACAGGCTCGGATTTTCGCGTTATGCACGATCGCGCTCTGCAAGTGAGGGCAATGCTGGCCGGGGCGAAAGATCCGGAGGTGGAACTCCAGGTCAACCATTGCATCTGGGCCATTGATTTCAACCTCGGCAACCATCGAGAGACCCAGGATGCGATTAAGGCGGGACTTGCGCTTTATGACGAGCGAGCGGCGAAAACCAGCCGAACGTTATTTGGCGGCCATGATGCCAAGGTCTGCGGTCTAGGGCAACTGGCCCTTTCGCTATGGCTGACAGGACAATCGAAAGCATCGGATACGGCTCTTTCGAAGATGGTCGCTTTCGCTGACCGGATATCACACGCGCCGAGCAAGGCGCATTCGCTTGATACGGAAGCGGTGTCTGCGTTCTACCGGGACGACTATGGGCGTCTCACCGAAATTTCCAAGAGAATGGCAGACTTCGCGAGGTTGCATGAGATGCAGTCGCTGTCCGGCCTGTCATTCCTCTTCGCCGGTTGGGCTCGCGCGCATGAGGAAAGCCTCCCGAGCGGGCATGCGATGTTTCGCGAGGGGCTGTCGCTCTTGAGAAGCCTCGGTGCCGTCGCAGATCTGCCGATTTATCTCTACATGCACGCCACACTGCTCGGGCTTGCGGGCAAATATGACTCGGCGGTCGAGGTCACGAATGACGCGATCGAAAAGGCCAAGGAAACCGGCCATGCCTATTGGCTCGCCGAGCTTTACCGCCGCCGCGCCGTTCTTCATGCGCGGGCCAACGCTACCAAGGATCCCATTGTCGCCGACCTGCGCTCAGCCGTGGAAATTGCCGAGAGCCAGGGAGCAAAGGCGCTTCTAAGGCGGGCGAGACATTCAATCCAGGAGCTTGGCGTTGCCCTTAAGCGTTGAACCAACGGCCCAAAAAACGGACCATCCGTCATGCCATGACGGGATGCTCGCGAACTTGCGCAGCGCCATTATTTCGGGACTTCACAAACCCCTGTCGCCACCCGCAGGTCCCGAAGAGGCCGATCAATGCTTGCGTGCGATTCTACCGCTCTGCCGTCATGCGCGCATAACACGGCTGGGTGATCTGACCGGACTTGACCGGATCGGCCTGCCGGTGGTTCAAGCCGTTCGACCCGCCGCCCTCTCTGAAGTCACGTCGCTCGGGCGGGGCCTTGCCATGGCGGGAGCGGCGGTGGGGGCGATCATGGAATCGCTTGAGCGGTTCTACGCCGAAGCCATTCCCTCGGAGCGGGTATTTTCCGCGACGGCGGATGAACTGAAGATCGCTGACGGCCTGTTTGAAAATCTTCTGGCACCTGGTCGCCGGGGGAACTGGCGGGCAAGGACGATACCCTGGATCACGGGCATCAACATCACGGCCGGTTTCCCACAATCGGTCCCTCTGGAACTTGTTCACACCTGCTACACGGATCCGCCGCCCGCAGATGATGGTCTGTTCATGCGCACGACCACGGGTCTCGCCTGTCATATGACTGTCTTCGGCGCGTTTCTGCATGGATTGTTCGAATGTATCGAGCGCGACGCTATCGCTCGTGCATTCGCCACCCACGGCTTCTTCGATCGAATGCGCATTTCCCCGCTCGGGTTGGGTGACGGAGTTGATCACATACTGTCCGTTGTGGGCGAGCACCATATTTCCTTCGGCCTTTGGCTCGTCCCTTCGCCAGCAAACGTCCCGGTGGTCTGGTGCCAGACGATCGAGACAGGCCCCGGCGAGCCGATCCTTGCTCTTCCGACCGAGGGTTATGCGGCGGGACCAAGCATCGCTGCGGCGGCGGCGAGCGCGATGCTCGAAGCGTTGTCAGCACGGGCCGGGGCGGTATCGGGCGCGCGCGACGATCAAACCCGGGCGCATTACAGACGCAGCACCGATGCGATCGTCGCCAAAGCCCGCCAGCTTATTCTTGTGGACACGTCCGGGTTGCCACGCCCGGCAATTGAAGCGCGCGCCGTTTCGGATCTCGGCTCGCTCATCGACAGGGTCCTATCCGCCGGCATGGGGCCCATATTGGCTGTGCCGGTGGGAGCGGACGTCGAAACAGGTGTTCAGTGCGTAAGAACCATCCTTCCCGGAGCCAGTCCCTTTTCCATCCTGCGGTGAGTGTTCACATGGTCGATGCGAGTGAGGAAGGTCCAATCCTGGTGTTTCTTGGTCCGACGCTTCGGTTGGCCGAGGCGGCGGCGGTTCTCGACGCCATCTACCTGCAACCCGCCGCGCAAGGCGACATTCTGCTTGCCGCCCACGCATTCCGCCCGCGGGCGATGGTCTTGATCGACGGCCAATTCGAGGACAGGCCGGCGGTCCGACACAAGGAAATCCTCTGGGCGATGGCGCAGGGGATCGTCGTGATAGGCGCGGCAAGCATGGGCGCGCTCAGGGCGGCGGAACTCAGTGAATTCGGCATGATCGGTGTCGGCCTGATCTACAGGTGGTATCGGCGCTGGCGGCTTGCTCCCGATGATGCGGTCGCCGTTCTTTCGGGGCCGCCGGAGCTCGGCTTTCTTCCTTTGACAGACGCACTGGTCGATCTCCAACGGTCGTTTGCCGGCCTGACACGCCGGAATTTCATAACAGCCGCCGAGCGCGACTTGCTCACAACAATTGCGCGAAACACGAACTTTCGAGAGCGTCGGTTCGAAGCGATTTTGCGGGATGCGGGGTGCCCGCAGGAGAGATTCAAAGAGCTGCGGAAGGAAATGGTGGGACAAAAAACACTGGACGCCCTCCTGGCACTGCGAAGCGCGCGCGCCCTTGTGATGCAGAAAAATGCGGGGCGTGTGAACAGCGCGTGGGTCGCAACGAACACCTTTGTCCGGGATCTTGAGGCGGGCGGCATTGACTCAAATTTAGCAAACACTTATAAATTGAATCCTTAATTGAAGATTTTTCAATCGAGGGGGGCAATTGTGCGATGCGTCTGCTTCGGGACGATGCCCTCGACTCTGGAAATGTGCGTGTCGGCACGCGCTTCTGGATTTTTCCCCAGCCACCCTTCATTCCCGGATACGAGCAGCCCGATCGAGTGTGGCTGTCGATACCGCGGGATGAAATCGGCGAGGGCCCCAGCGACCTCTCCATGTATGTCGCGGATCCGCTCTATGGCAAGCAGCCCTATGGCCTCGCGAGCTGGCCGCCATTCGACGGGGCAAGGCGTGCGCCGGTGAGGCCGGGGCCGGACCGTCACTTCGACAACATCGATCCAACCTCCCGTCCGTTTCTTGCCGTTCACGCCTACGCCTCCGTGCGTTTCGTTCTCGACATCTGGCAGAGTTATCTGGGGCGACGGGTCCACTGGTTCTTCGATCAGACCTTTCCAAGGCTTGAAATCGTTCCATTTGTCGATTGGGACAATGCTCAAGCGGGCTACGGCTTTCTGGAACTGGGTCGTTCCGACGTCGATGGCATTCTCAGACCTTACGCGTTGAATTTTGACACGATCGCGCACGAGGTCGGGCATCTGATCATGTTGTCGGAGATGGGCGTGCCAACCGCGACATCGCCTGATGGCGACTTCTTTTCGTTCTCCGAAGCCTTTTCGGACTGTGTTTCGCTGATCTCGTTCCTGCATTTCGATTCCGCGATCGACCGGCTTCTGCGGCGAACGAGAGGCAATCTGCTGCTCTACAACGAACTGAACCGCTTTGCGGAAACGAGCCCCGAGACGCAGATCCGCCTGGCGACCAATTTCCGGCAAATGTCCGCAGTTACCCGCGAGGTGCACGACCGCGCGCTGCCGTTCGTCGGCGCCATTTTCGACAGCATCGTTGCGCTTTATCATCGCGATCTGGTTGCGAATGGTTGCGCCGACAGGCGGCTTCTGGATGTCGATCTCCGGGAACTGGCGCAGGACGAATTTGACACGTTTCGCCAGGCGACGGCGACGGCATTCAGCACCAAGCCATTGTATTTCAAGCTGGCACTGACCGCGGCCCGCGACGCGGTTGGCGCGGCACTTGCTACCTCGTTGAGAACGCTTGATCCGAGCACGCTGCGGCTGGACCAGGCGGCAGGCGCCGTCATTGCCGCAGCGGACGGGGCGGCGGCCGAATTGCTCGAAGAGAATTTTGCATGGCGTGAAATCACCGCTTCAAGGTGAGCCAAAGGAGGGAAAGATGAGTGGTTGCTGTGTTAATCCTGTTGTTGGAGATGTGCAAAAACTAAAAGATATAATTGACTATAAAGATTATCGCCCAGGAGATATTAGGCTATACGGGAGACCTGCGGAATTTTTTGAAAGCCAGAAGAAAGATGAGAAGGTTAAAGAGGCTATCTATGAGCTTGATAGGAAAATAAATAGCATTGGAGGCGATCGTATTGCCGAAGACATTGGAAAGCTTATTGAAAGGCTTATAGAGGAGCTTGAAGAGTTTTTAAAGAAAAGCTCTGGAGTTGTAGGTGACGGAATAACACTCGTGGTATTTGATGGAGATTATTATAATTATCTTCCGGTTGGTCTGAACGTTCCCAGGAATTACATTAATAGCATTGGCGTCATTTATGGTTATGCGTATGAGGGGCATTGCTACAAGCTGCCAAAACCGCAGATCATGTGCCTATCTGAAAGACCGTCGAAAATCACCAAAGGCGATTGCGGCTGCGATTGTGGATTTGACCCTGCATACGGCTATGCCGTTTGGTCGATCGACAAGCTCGAACGTGCCATATCTCTCGACATCCGCGCCGACGATCTCAAGACCTTGGTGCTGGACGAAAACCTGCCAGGCAACCGGTCGCCGCTCGCCTATGCGCAGACGATGGCGTTGGCCCCACAACGGTACCAGGACTAACGGGAACGCCCCTGTTGCCGACGCTCCGCAGCGCTGCCGGCAGCAGGATGATTTCCGTGGACTGAATATCGGTCATCTTCGACGACTGCCGTGAAGGCAAGCCGGCGCGCGCTCTCATTTGGTGCCCCGAATGATCGCATAATATCGTCCGGAAGCGGCGGTTGTGCCGGTTGCTTTGGGCTGGAAGCCAAGTCTCCTCGCTGCCGTCGCTCCTTCCGGCCGGCAACGGCTTTGCGCCCGAATGGACGAAGGATCGTACGAACCGCAATATCGAGCTTAAGCCTGTGCGCGGCGTCGAAATCAAGATCTGTCCGCCGCCATAGACGACATCATCGACATTCCCGGTCGCTGGTGTGACCGGGCAGATGAAGGGAGCAGAGGTTCACGAGTACGCTTCCCGGATATCTTCCCCCAATGCGGATACCTACATCAAGGTTTGACAACAACCGTGGCTGACTGGCCAGCGAAAGACGGTGTATCTGTGGTCGGCTGGGCGGCTCGAACGAAAACACCAATCGATTGCTGCGCCAATATCTCCCACGTGGCACAGACCTATCTGTACACAGCCAAGCCAAACTCAGTGCTATCGCAAGGCAGCTCACGTCCGAGAAAGGCCTTGCTTTATAAGACCCCAGCGGAGAGGTTCGCAGAGTGTGTTACAGCGATCAGTTGAATTCACCGCCCAAACCGGTCATTCCGCAAAACTCAGAAGCGCGCTGTTGTGATTCCACACGCAAGGCTCTAAAGGTGCCTGCGAACTTTAGTGTCTGCTCCCGAAGGCTCCTTGAAACAGGATCGCGCTAATGAAGCTGGTGACCGGTAACTCCAACCGAGCCCTTGCCGAAGCCATTGCCAACTACCTAAATCTTCCCCTCACAGACTGTACGGTCAAACGCTTCGCCGACCAAGAAATCCACGTTCAACTCCATGAGAATGTGCGCGGCGAGGACGTCTATATTCTCCAGTCAACAAGCGCCCCGGCCGATGGCAATCTCATGGAGTTGCTTATCCTGACCGATGCGCTGCGCCGCTCATCTGCCCGTCGTATCACGGCCGTGATCCCCTACTTCGGCTATGCCCGTCAGGATCGTCGTGACATTGGCCGCACTCCGATTTCGGCGAAGTTGGTAGCCAATATGATTGCTGGTGCAGGTGTCCATCGCGTCATAACGGTAGATCTCCATACCGATCAGATTCAGGGCTTTTTCGATATTCCGACTGATAATCTTTACTCAGCGCCGGTCATGACCCGCGACATTGAGGAGTACTACGACACCAAGAACTTGATGGTCGTTTCGCCCGACGTGGGCGGCGTAGCGCGAGCTCGCGCCATCGCCAAGCGCATTGGTGCCGATCTTGCGATCGTCGATAAACGGCGACCCCGCGCAGGGGTGTCGGAAGTTATGAACATCATTGGTGATGTGTCCGGGAAAAGCTGCCTTCTGATCGACGACATAGTAGATAGCGGCGGGACGTTGATCAACGCGGCTGAAGCCTTGTTGGAAGCTGGTGCCAAGGAGGTTTCGGCTTATATCACTCATGGTGTGCTTTCCGAAGGTGCCTGCGAACGCATCGGTGCCAGCAACCTCAAGGAATTGGTCGTGACCGATTCCATTAACGAGACCGAAGCTCAACGTCAGACCCCCAATATCCGACGCATCATTATCGCGCCTTTGATTGGCGAAGCCCTCGCACGCACGGCCAAGGAGCAAAGCGTTTCAAGCCTTTTTAACTGATTTGATGCATGGCGCGATACCAATAGCAACGGCCGCAGTTGGCGCATAGTTGCCATGCCTATCAAGGCTCTTGGTCCTCCCCGTAACGGTACCGATTGCCATGATCGACCCCGTCAGTTGAGCGAACGCCTTAGCGACAGACGATTGGTTGGGATGCAGATCATCCGCCACCGCGCTGATGCCTCGGCCGTAAACGCTAAACGTCAGTCAACGGAATCGACCTGAGTGGTCTCGGACTTACGTTGCTGTGTAGGCCGTCTTGACGGTTGTGTAGAATTCGGCGGCATAGCGACCTTGCTCGCGCGAGCCGTGGGAGGAGCCCTTGCGGCCACCGAAGGGCACGTGGAAATCGACGCCGGCGGTCGGCAGGTTGACCATCACCATGCCGGC
>NZ_JBNDIU010000040.1:0-27919 GCF_050434565.1 Ensifer sp. 4252 | reverse complement strand
GTCCGGCTTCAAATCGGAATCGTGTCCGGCATGAGATTGGAATACCTGTCCGACTTCAGATTGGAATAGCCGTCCGGCATCACCGGAATACGCACTGTGGGGAGCGGGGTGTCAAGCGAAGTGAAGATTTAACCCCCCTAATGCCTCATCGAAGAATGTTCCCGATGGGGTCTCCACCCCGAGGAGATGAAGCCGTTGTTGTCATCCTGGTTCGGAGGACGGATGGCGAGGCGGATTAGCATACATCGGCATTTCTCTCCAACCGGGAGAGGTTTGACGAAGCCATGTCGGCGGTTCCCGACAACTGCCTCGATAACACGGCTTGTCCCGGTCGCATCTGTTCCGCTCGCAATTGACTATGCTAGCTTGAACCCGCTTGGCGATCACTGGTTAGAACGATCTCGCGCATATCGAATGATCCCCGGAAGATTGCCAGCTAGACGCATTTGACGAAGGCATGGATGCACGTGCCGTGGCGCAGACCCTGGGATGATCGGCAGCAGCCGTTGCAAGAGCCCGACTGGGAGCCGTCCCGGCTAACCGCACGAAGATCGCATAGCGCGTCGCGATCGCCGGGCGATATGTGGAGGATGGCCGTCGCCGTACAGTCCGATGATCCTTGCCAGATCATTGGAACGTGGTGGAAGTACTTGCTTGCCGAAAATCGCTGCAAGCAACGACCAACGCACCGGCCGGAATCCCCCCGCGAGGCGAGTGTCTTTTTGCCAGTGGGCCTGGGACGATACCTGGCCGGTAGAATTTTGGCGATGGCATCGTCGGGAGGATGTTGACCGGTATCGATGTGAGCCGCATCTTGTTTTCCGGCCTGGCGCTTGGGCTGCGTAAGACGTGGCTCGAGCAACGTTTGGCCGTCAATGATCATCTATTTGTTCGCCGACACCTTTGCCTTGGATCGGGTAATGCGATCCTCAAGCGTATCTGCGATCTATATCGCCCTGTAGTCGCGGCTGTGGGCCGGGTGTGGGAGATCGCGATACCGCTTTCGGTTTCGCCGCTCGCTCGCCAGTTCATGAGCGCGAACTCATTTCCAGCGGCATCCTGTCCTTCAATTCAAAGGCTCGGCTGGCGCCAGCTGTTATAGGGTCGGGTCGGTCTAGCGCGCTGCAATTCCGAGAGAGCTGCGGAGATCTCGAGTCATAGCGCAGCCCTTTCGGAAAAACGCCTTCGGCCTTGGCGACCAAGTGAACGAGGATCGGTCATGTTCTCCCGGTCTGACGCCGAATTTCGTACAAGCACACTCATCAGGAGGCAACCAGGGCACATTTGGTGGCGCGTCGGACATTGCGACGTTCAAGAAGTCGCCTATTGTTGTTGTGGTAAACAGTCACGAGGCTAACACTGTTATGCGCGTTTTTGTTTTGTTGATGGGCTTCCCTGGCGTCGGAAAGCTGACAATTGCTAATGAACTGAGCACCCTCGTTTCTGCAAAAGTCATCGATAACCATTGGTTCAACAATCCAATATTCCGCCTTCTTGACGACGACGGCATGGCGCCCCTCCCGAACGGGATATCGGAATACACTGGGAGAATCCGACAGGTAGTGCTAGACGCGATAGTGGCCTACAGCCCTCCTTCGGCCAGCTTCATCTTCACGCAGGCCCTTGTCGAAGGCAACGAAGGTAGTCTTCGCACGTTTCAACAGATCGCCGATGCGGCCCGGCAATGCTCTGCGCCCCTCATACCGATAAGATTGCATTGCGATGAGGACGAGTTGGCGCGTCGTGTTTCCACTCCCACACGTCGAGAGCATCTAAAGTCGATCGACGTGCGTGCCTCCAGAGCGAGAAGTAATAAAGCTCAGGTCTTCAATCCCCAACATGCCTTTGCCTCGGATTTAGACGTCAGTTCCAAATTAGCAGAGACCAGCGCAGCGGCGGTCCAACAACATGTTATCCGAGTAATTGCCGGCGATTTTGGTCCACTTCCAACGACAGGCGTCGCCACCCTGTCTTAGACACGGTTTCGGTTCTTCCGCACGCTGCCGTAATGTCAAGGAGTGTTAACTATATGATACTTCTACCGATGAACCTCATAACGGAAGAAAACGCGGTATTTACTTCCGCCACACAAACGCCGATCCAGCAAGGGTGTGTTGTCGCCTCTGGCGAGGGCCGCTGGTTTCGGGCGAAAAAAACCCGAAAATGCCACTTCGCGACCCTGCGCTTGGCCCAGAAAAGCCAGAATGTCTACCACGGTGGCACGACCGAGCGCTCCAACCTTGTCGGGAATGCAACTGGCTTTCGCGATTGCGAGATGCTCAGTCTCCTGAGGCTATCAACTGGCGCATCGCGCGAACAGGAAACCGGCTGGCCATACCAGGATCGAAGATGTTCGGGCTTTCTATCGTCCAGAAGAGGACTTTTTTAGCATGTTGTTGTCTGACGCGTATGTCCCAAGTAGAGCAACTGATTTCGAGCAGATGCCGCCACTGACGAGGAATGATCAGACCATGCGCCGCACCTGGTTGGCGAGTTTTCGCGACAGCCTGTCGCGCGAAAGTGTGCGGTGGCATTGCGATCAAAGGCATGCGCAAAGAACAGAGCTTAAAAAGCGCCTGGCCGATCGGAAAGATCGAGACGTGCGTTGAAAAATTGCCGCGCCGTCCAGGTGGGAGGGTTCAAGGGCACTATTTGCGCAGCGCACTTGTCGAAACATAAAGCACTGACGCCCCGACAGACAGGGCGGATTACCCATTCGACAATCTGGGGTCGCGCGGTTGATCACCGGGTTTGGGAGCGCCGATATATCGGACGTCTGGTTGGAGAGACGAGTCTCCGATTGATCAGTCGGTAACGTGGCCAATCCATCCGAATGAGGTGCGGTATAACAGATCCCGAACGTATAGTTCTTAGAGGGCTGGCGGCAGGGCAACTTCGGCCGAAACGGCCATTTCAAGCGCTGGTCGGTCGGATGTGGATCGCCGACGATTGAAGGGGAAATGGGAGTTGTTGTTCGTGCCAGTTACAATTGCGCATTGCATGCTTTGCCTTTAGCGAGCCGAAGCGGCTCACCCGTTCTGTTAGGCGCAGCCAGCCGTCTCCTTCTAGTGCCTCACCGACAGCACCTGACCCCGACGCGTGCATAGTGGTATTCGAAAGAGCTGATCGGAAAGCCGCGGATTGCCGCCGCAACACGCCATGTGACTTACGATATTGCGCCTCACCAGCATCGTGATTGGACAGCGCCAACGACTAGGAACAGGCTAGTGTTGGGCTGGCTTTCACAACGTCGTTTGATTGGAGGCGACAATGAAGCATCACACCTTGGAGCAGTTGCAGACCATCGCGCAGATAGAGCCATTCTTCGGTGCGCACGGGATGACACGCCGCCAGCGATTGGAACGTTGGGCCGAGTTGTTGGAAGAAATTCGGCATAGGCACCTGGATACGCTTCATGAGACCGAGTTCCAGTTTAGCGACGAGCGAAACGCGCTACGTAGCGACTACTCGCCGATCACGGTCGCCTTCCGCGATCCAGTTCTCCACGCGGCCGGCATGGACAGCGACACCTATGGTGAGGCGAAACGCTTCTTTGAGATCTGTGACGAGGACCTGCATGATATTGTCTGCTACTGCCGCTTCGGTACGACGGTGAGTGCCGCCGCGGCGGCGCGCCAGATCCGTGGGTTACTTTCGGATCGCCCGAAAAGCTTCTGGTCGGCGGTGGCGGCATTTTTTATCGCCTAGGCAGAGGCCGCGGCCGTGTCTTATTTTACTGACTCACGTGCTTTACCGACCCACGCGGCGACAAAGGGCACTACTTCCTTTGCATCGGGATGTTTTGACGCGGTTCTGCGGCAAGGATGTGCCGTGGAACGCGTCGTTGGCGACGGTCCCGGACCTTGGACGGGCACAGATCTCAAGTTCGCCACGTCCACCTACCATTGGGCGGCGGCGCCGACCAATGGTAGGTAATCCGGCAACCGGATCAGGTGCGCAGGTTGTCAGCAGATGTCTTGCCGGATTTGCGGTCCTCGACCAGATCGTAGGTGATCTTTTGGCCGTCGTTCAGACCGCGCATGCCTGCCCGCTCCACGGCGGAAGCATGGACGAAGACGTCTGTACCGCCATCGTCGGGTTGGATGAAGCCATAGCCCTTCGTCGAGTTGAACCACTTCACGGTACCAGTCGCCATAACTTTCCCCTTTGTAAGCCTTGGAACCAGGAGTTCGCCCGGCGTTTGTTACGCCATCAAAACTAGTCGATCGGGCGGAGAAGGGAAGAGGGTGCTTTAAATTATGTGTTCCGACGTGGTTTCTTCGCCGCTTGACTTCCCGCATGGGACTTCGTCCTCAAAGAGAGCGGCCGCTGTTTAGGCACCTGCGGTTACGGGGGCTACAGTGCTCCCATTGCGCAAAACGTCTAGATCAAATCGGCGTCAAGGTTTGATGTGTTGTCTGCGGACAACAGAAGACGGCCGCCACTGCCTTTGATGCATGAGCGGCAGCGGCGGCGCTCTGAGGAGAAATGATCAACGCCAACATTGCGCCGGCGCATTTGTCTGCAGACAACAAGGGGCGGGTAAACGGCGGCCGCGCCTAGCTACAACGGGGTCGCCGGCGACTACCAAGACCAGTTCTCTGGCAGCGTGATTAGGCCGCGGCGCGGTTGATGCAAGGCGGCGAAGTTTTCCCGATGGACGAAAGCCAGAGCGCTCTGTCAGGTGCCGATCACATGAGGTTTTGCGTCCGTCCCGATGGCAATGCGAAATTGAGTGAGCTGCAACGCGGGAGTCGGGCGCGGCTTCATCAGGGCGGCATTCTCCGATCATGCGCTACCTGCGCAAGGGCTGGCTTTGACAAGCGGATGGGGCCGAAGGATAGCATCGCGCCCGACGCCTGACGTTGTCTGCAGACAACATTGCGGTTTGCAACCGTTCGAAGTATCGGCACGTCATCATCTTTGTGTGTGTGTGATTGTCGCTGAAATCCTGCTGGTGGACGTCTTCCTCGGTGGTGATGTTGTCTGCGGACAACAGGGCGGTCTCCCGTTTACGCAATTGTGCGTCGGGGCGGGCGATCGTTGATGACCGAGGCGTGGGCAATTGGGTCGATTCGGAACCTGGGATTCTCGTTTGCGTTCCTCCTTGGGAAGGAGGTCGCTCATGCAAGATGCCAAGACGAAAGCGACCGGCACTCGCTGGTTTGCAACAGTCGGAAATATGACGCCGGTATTTCGCGAAAAAGCACGATGCCGAGGGGTATAACAGCATGTGCGCGATCCCGAGGCTGCTGAAAGCGCGGCCAATCGGTTTCGGGACTAGTTGGCATTCTCCTCGTAGCGGCTGGAGCAGAGGGAGCCACTCGGGTGTTACACCCCGCGATACGCCTGTGGCCACCGCAATAGGGATCGGGCTGGGTGGTGCTTGGCGCGGCACATCTAGGCCGGTAGATTGCACCCTTTAGGCTCACGGAGCGTTGCCGTACGCCGTCTGCTGGTTGGCGGCATGAGGGCGGGCGGCCCATCCCGGAAGTTTGGAGCCCTGTGGCGGTGAGGCTGGGTTTTGCGGCGGTTGGCCGACCAAAAATCACGGTGATTGCGGCATCAAAAAGTGCTTGCGATGGAGGAATGTTGCAATACGAGCCGCGTGGCGCAGCAAAATGGAGTGATTTCGATGTGCCGCACCCATGGATTGACTGAGCGGTTCCGAGAGGAAGCGTTTTCGCAGACGTGATTTTTCCGGAGCAACCGTGTTGGCGCGTGTTTGCTGGCTTCGTGTTTTTTCACTCCTCGCTTTAGCGAAGACGTTCCGCCTTAATAAATTGGCATGATGCGCACGCCGGAAGCGCAACACGGCGCTTGCGGCATGCGAGCGGCATTTTCTTGCGAAACAGCCTGCTTTGGAGAAGCCCATCCAGCCCTGGTTTTTTCTCTTCAGCAATCTGAGCAGCGACACCATTGTGCATAAAAACAAGCTTCGATGATTGCCGTCGCTGTGGCGTTGTCGTCCGCAGGATCTTGCCGTGGGACCGCCGTTGCGGGTGGCATGTATTCGGCCCTCTATTCGTTCAGCTTCCTGATTTTTGCAATTGAGTAGGGTGGGCGCGATGGCCAAGTTTGGCATCGACGCCGATCCTACTCCGATCGATATTCTCATTGGTCGACGGCGCGAATTTGCTATTCGCCCCTCGGACTACCTTCGGTCGCCGGGGTAACGCACATCCCTTGACGCCGGCCGAAATCTGCCACCCTGATCACGGCGCAACATCACGCGGATTCCCTATTGGACCCCGGCACAATATCGAGTGATCGGAACAGTACCGCTTTGACGTAAGGTTGATGAGCGGTAGAATGTCTGCGGCGCCGCGCTCCGGCGGCGCGAATGGCAATACTTTGCTTCCCGAGGACGACGTCTTGAGGGTGGTAGATAGCCCCAACATTCAATCTGACCTAACCGGTAGAATACGGGAGATGACCGGGGTGGCGGAAGCAAACGATGAGTTGATTTCCGGTTGGAGAAACCTCGCCGTAGATTCAATTGGTTACGAGCGCAGGGATTCACTCTGACTGCCTTGCAAATACGGCTGCATTGCCCGGCGTGAAGCGTAAGGTCTCTAACAAAGCTACGCTCTGTCGGGAGCTCATTTGGGAACGCCGGAGTTGATGGGACGCGAGAAGACCAGCGTCGACGATCCTTGTCTTGCCCCTTTGGCCGTCCCGGCTTGCCACCACACCAACAAGAACGGCCCTGCTGTCGCCGGTGTCCCTAGTGTCCTTGGTCTTCCAGAAAGTGGCGCAAACTTCGAGTTGGACGGAGAAGCGCTCACGCACGAGCCGCAAGGACGCGGTCGTTGGTTTCGTCTGCCCACTGCAGAGTGCATCGCTCAGAAGGAGGACCTGGTATCCGAGATCTATCGCGCCATTTACGGTGGCAAGGACGCAAACATCCTTTCACCGCCGCTGACGAGCAGTCGGGAAACGTTCTGCAGTGTCAAGTGGGCGTGAAGCCTTCCATCTAGCCAAGGCGAGTAGGCCCGTTTGTCAAAAGTTCGCGCTATTTCCGGCGGCAGAAGTTCGCAGGTCATCATTCACCACTTCTCGCCATATCCGCGCAAGCTTCCCACCGCCTGCTGTGAATGCAAAGACGGCATGCGCGTGAACAGGCTTTTGCGTAGCGGGCGGCAACCTCGACCACATTGGGCAGGATACGTTCCATCCATGGCGCGTGCCACGGCGTGTCTTCATGGAACATTCTTTGCATATCGACACATAGGCGCCGCCATTGGTCGTGCTGCCACGGCTTTTGCCCTGAGAAAATCAATCTCAAACCCGATGGACCTCCTTTTGGTTCCAACTCTCTGCTCGCGTCGAGGTCGGATCCGCTGTCGTCGGATCGAGAAGGCAGGACACGCAGACTACCCGATCCGTTTCGCAAATAGCCAGATATGGGCCTTGTATCGACAACTTGTCTTTGATTTGCTTTAGTCACGCAATTACAACGTGGAGGCTTCCATGGCGTGGGACGGTTGGAACAGAGATGGCGATGGATGTGTGAGGATGTCTGCAGTCCTTGCCTGGAATAGTGCAGTACTATTGAGCGACAATGCCGATATCGGATTGCGGATCGAATTCACAGACGGGCCGACCTCGCCGAACGTGAGCGCACTTCAGTTCGGCCTGACTGCGGCGCAAGCCAGAGCCCTGAGTGCCGATCTGGCGGCACATGCCGACAAGCTGGAATCGGAGCATTCCGGTGTGGCGCCATTGCCTTCCCAGGAACGGCACGCCAGTTGAGACGATGCCCGCGGCAGGCGACAGCGTGCCGTCCGCCTGCAAGATCGTCCCGTCGTCGAAAACGAAGTCAGTTGCCCGCTCCCCGCTTGACGAGTTCACGCGCTGCCATACCTTGGTCGAGAGGAGAAATAGTATGTTCAGTGAACCCGGGATCCAAGGTGAAGCAGAGACCGCCAGTGAGCCTGGTACTCGTTGGCTGGAGCCACAGGGCATCGCTGTCGAGATTCTGCATCCTTCGTTGCTCGCGGCGCTTGAGCAGCGCAACGACGTGGCCGATTTTCAGGGCTATCTGGCCCGTGTCTACGAAATGCCGGGAGATACTCAAAACGGCTTCTTTCATATTGCCGTCAATCCAACGACATCCGAGGCCGCCGGCCTGCATACCGTCAGCCTGGTCATGGGCGAAAAGTATGCGGAAGACATCGAGCTTGCCATCGGACCGATCTGGCTCGATGCGCGAGACGCAACCGAAGCGGCGGCCGAACTCTACGCGGTCTTGAAGGATGTTGGTCGGCTCGCCTGATCGGGGGGAGACGCAGACCTTCGAGGCTCTCGGCGATTGGTCCGTAAAGCGAATCTACGCGCTCGCGACGCCGTGTCGAACTTCTCGACGTCGACGATGAAACCCGGCGCCCCCGCGGCGGAAATAATGCTGTCGCCGCCGTTCATCGTATCGCGTTGCGGCGCGCGGCGTAGTCGGGGTGGCCCTGATAGAGGATATCGCTGACTCCGTCATCGAACAGGGGCTGTGTGATCAGCAGCTCCCTGCCTTCGACCACGATCCGCAAATGGACGTGGACGGCACGTCCACTGTACCGGCCGGGATATAGGCTAAGGAAATTCACACGGCAGTCGCCATGGCTGATCTGCCTGCCTCGCAGAAAAGCAAGGCTGCTGGCGTCTTGATCGTCCGCATTGCACATCCACGCCGCACTTCCGGAATAGACGCCGCGAGTATCGGCATGCCAAATCTCGACGTCCGCCCCCTCGATCGGACAGCAGTTCTCGGACCGCACAAGGCGCAAACTGATGCGGGTGGGCAATCCGTTGATGCCCTCCGTACGTCGCGTCGAATGGGAACGTCATTGGTATGGCGGGACCGAGGTCTGCACGAGGGTGGTGACGCCGAGGTCTGCGCGAGGGCGGTGACGCATTGGGGCTGCTCGCGAAACACCGGATCGGGCAAGTCAGCGGGAACTCCAGCCGTCCCGCCGGCTCGCAGCCCCGAAGTGGTCCAGTCGACGCTGTCACGCGACACCGCATCGCCGCCGCTCCTGCCGGACAGGAAGGCAACGCTTGTTCCTGGCAGAAGGGCGCTGCCTCCGAGAATGATGTTGCGTCTTCTCATCATCTGGCCGTTCCCAAAGTGCGCGACGAAGATCGCGCCCGCTGCACACCAATAGACCAACAGCGACATTGAGCAAAATTACGTTTTCGTCACAAGAAGCGCTGGCTTGCGGCCACTACTTCTGCCCCGGCATGTCAAAGTTAATTGCGTGCAGAAGAGGGCGCTCCTTAAGATCAGCATGACGAGGTGCGACGTCGGCCAGTCGGTTGAAGGAGAGCGTCATGCATGACAACCGTTACCGGCATCTCCTCGATCCATAGGGAAAACAGAATTTGCTTTTGTCGCCCAGGCGCATGCGGCGCGTGGGGCAGGACTGACAGCGGTTCAACGGTGCGCGCTGCCGCTCGGCTCCGTTGCGCCTAATTTGAAGAAGGACGCTACCCGTCGCTGGAAACAGGAGCGCGCTTCAGATCTTCGACGTCGGTTGGAACAGAACAGGATGTCTGAATGCCGGATTGGCGCGCCGTAGTCCTCGAGCAGGCAGAGATCGCCATGGCGGTCGAGAATGTTGTCCTGCAGGCCCTGTCACGCGAGGACCTTGCCAAGGCAGAAGCGCTGCACCTGTGGTCACGGGTTGGGGAACTTTGCGTCAAGGCGCAAACCGTCGTCGGCGACGAAATGGAAGAGGGTCACGCGGATCTAGAGACGCTCAAGGATTTCGAAGCGATCGAGGATATGTATTGCGCGCTTCATGCGTTGCTCGATGCGCGCCTGGTGAGAATGGCAGGGCTGGGTCCACCGGAGTGCTCTGAAGGACTTCACTGAACGTCGAGCGAATATCCCCTCGCCTGACGCCTCGCAACTTTCTTTTGCCGGCTACGAACTCAACTGAAAGGGAGATGCCCCATGTCGCTACCAGACATCCCACGAAACCTCGGCGCCGTTGTTCGCGGTTGGAACGCGCGCTACGATCTTGAGGAGTTCATCGAGGCACACCACCTCCCCCCGCTGGAGGCGCGCGAGATATTTGCAAAGCATGGTCCCTACAAGGTCGACCTTGATGAGGCGATGAAAACTCGCGCTCCAACGACCGCCAAGAAGTGAAAGATCCTCGGCAGGCGTGCGGCAAATGCACTTGAGATGCTCGATAATCCATTTGAGGCCACCAGGCGGTCATACTCAATGCGACAGATCACTCCGGGGGTAATCGTATTCCTTCTCGACGATACGCAGGCCATCGAGGTACTTCTGCGTATCGGTCCCCGCGGCCAGGGCCTGCTTGAGATTGTCCAGGAGATCTGCATGCTTCACCGGTAGAGCAAGTGTATTTGACGCCGCGCGCCTCACAAATGCTGCTTCCGGTTCGGCCGGTTCTTTCGTCAGCGCCACGACGGCGCCAACGATCACGGGATCGAACCCTTTCTCCAGCAATCGCTGCGCCGTCCAGCCTAGTCCCTTCTCCAGAACATCATGTAAATAGGCGACCACCTTCGCATCCATCCCGTCGACAGCGTTCGCAACGCGCTGGCAGTGGCTGAAATAGGATTGCCCCGTCTTGTCCAATTGCCCCGCATGGGCCTCCGCGGCAATGTGGCTCGCGAGAAGCAATGCCTCGCTTGCGCCCTTCTTGGAAGGTTTTTCGTAGCCCGGCGTTTCAGGCATCAGCCTATTCCTGATTATGGGCGCCGCCGGGTGTGGTAACGCCCTGCAATCCCGCACCTGCGAGCGAAGGATCCCCGCGGGCTGCGTCTGCGAGAGACACAACGCCCACCAGCCTTTTGTCGCGATTGAGGACGGGAAGTCGTCGGACCTGGATGTCGCCCATGTTACGGGCAACATCGCCGATCTCTTCATCTTCGTAGCAGTACTTTACGTTCGTGGACATCACCTCGGCCACTGTCATATCGCCGTTGCGGCCATCGGCCACGCACCGCACGACGATGTCCCTGTCGGTGATCGTGCCGACCAACCGGTCGTTTTGTCCCACGGGGAGAAACCCGATGTCGTTGTCGGCCATATGGCGGGCGACCGCGGCCACGGAATCATCCGGGCTGACGATGTGAACGTTCTTCGTCATGATCTGGGCAACTTGCATGCTCTTTGCTCCTGTGCTGTTGTTGGCGATCACATTCAGCCTCACCTTGCTACTCCGCGGGCTTCGCTCCACTCTCGATTGAGTCGCCGCTTCGGCGAAGACGCCGAAGCTGGTCATTCATGGTCAAGGGACTGGAAGCCCGTGCAGCCGAAAGGTCGCCGCTGCGCGCAATCACCCTTCCACTGTGATGTCGTTTGCTAACGGTCGGACATGTCCTTTGTTCCGCTTGCTCGTTGGCTGCGTTCGCCGTTGCAACTGATCATCCCGATCGTCAGCGCCACGGCGGTCGCACGAACAGCTGCGACGCGCAGTGGTTGGCAAGCCGGGCGGCCACATCCTCGATGTTGAAGGGTGCAGTTCTCGTCGCCGACGACGTCGGCATTGCGATCTGGCGTGACGGCCGCAATTGAGATCTTGTGAGATCTTGCGAAAATACGGAACCGGTTGCCGGGCGCGCCGTTTCTTTCCTGACACGGCAATTTTGACCCCTGCAACCGCGGCTGTGCCGAAGGAGATGACAATGTCCAACAATGTACAACGTGGTGGCGATGCGAAGTCCACCGGCGAGAGCGATACGGAATTTGGCAGATCGATGGAAAGCAAGGCTCAGTTTGCAGATGCGCGGCGCCAATCGACCGATTTTGTCGGAGATGGCGACACGTTGAACATCTATCGGCTGGTGCCGGTCGCCGCACCCACAGATCCGCGGTGGCAGAATGCGCTCAATCAGGGCGAGGTGCTGGTGGCCGCCCGCTCGTCAGGGGACGCACGCGTTGTCGCCTCCGGTTGCGAACTTGACTACATGGAAGTCGATGCCGCACCCGCCGAAGGCGTTAGCACCCTCGATGCAAGCGCGTTTCGTGACGAAAAGCTCTATACGGTCATCGAAGTCGAGCATGCAAAACCAGGGCTTGTGCGCGGCCTGATGGAAGGCGACATATCAGTGGCAACGATCAAGCCGGTACAGATCTGAGCGCCATGACGAGAGGGCTCTATCCGTGGACGGGGGCGGCAGCCTTGATCTGGTACGCCATGCCGCTACTCTCCCGATGGTTCGGGATCCTCTGGTGGCGGCTCCCAACCGAAGACGCTGCGTCCGCCGAGTGAGGTGGAGCGGCGGAATTCGCCGGCAACGATTTCTTTCAGATCAGGGCCGGTCACGTAATGCTCCAGGCGACGCGCCTGCTCGTCCAGGCGCCGAAGCGCCTCCAGTTCTACCGTGTGACCGAGCTTGCCGCTTGAAACTGCGGACTTCATCAACTTGAGTGTTTCGTCATAGACTTTCAGCGGAACGGGGAACGGATGACGATCCTTGCCGCCGTGGGCCAGCGAAAAGCGTGCAGGGTCGGAAAAACGGCAAGGTGCGCCATGGACAACTTCGGCGACCATGGCCAGTGCCTCTACCGTTCGCGCACCGACGCCGGGCGTCAAAAGCAGTTCCTGGAAATCCTTCGGACCTCGCTCGGCAGCGGAGGCGAGAGCTGCATGCAGACGGCCCATGTTGACGTCCTTTTCCCGAACGTCGTGGTGAGCCGGCATGATGAGATGTGGGAGTGAGAGCTGAGCCGGCGCACTTGCGGCCACTGGCCTTACCCGTCGGACGGCGAGTGCTTCGCGCACGATGCGGTCAGGCCCCATGTTTGCAAGCAGATCGATCTGTCCTTCTCGAGATCGCACCGCCCGTCGGTCGGCGAGATTGACAATGACACCCTGGGTGTTTCCTTCGATGGCCGCATGCGGGGAATCGAGAAAGCTCTCCAGGTTTTCCGACAGCCAGTGATAGCGCCTGGCCTGGCGTTGATCGCCGTTCATGCCCTGCTGGACGACGACCCATTGTCCGTCGTCGGTAACGATGAAACCGTGCAGGTAGAGATCAAAGCCATCCTGAACCGCGGCACTGTCGATCTTGGCAACGAGGCGGCTGGTGGTCACAAGACGCTCCGCGTCAAAACCGACCCGATCGCCGATCGCGAGTAGTTCTGCCGGGGTCTTGCGCGACTGTGCGCCGCGCCCGCCGCAAACATGGATTCCAAGCTCCGCGGATATCGGCGCCAGCCCGCGCTTCAGCGCGCCAATGACGCTGGTGGTGATGCCAGAAGAGTGCCAGTCCATGCCCATCACCGCGCCAAAGGACTGAAACCAGAAAGGGTGTGCCATTCGACGCAGGAATTCGTCTCGACCGTAATGCAGAATGATGGCTTCGGTGATGACGGCGCCGAGCTTGGTCATGCGATCTCCGAGCCACTTGGGCACGCGCCCGCCATGCAGCGGAAGATCGGCACTTCCCGAACGTTTTGCCATGAGCCTATCCTGTTAATCCGCAATGACGGATGATGCGCTGTAGCATTTGCGGTGCGGGCGTGGGAAGTTCGAGCTTAAAAGGGACGGTCGCAGGCCGGATGGGTAAGAAGCTCGACTGCCTTTTCGTTGGCCAAAAGGAGAAAGCGGAAAAACCCTGATGTTCTCCATCCCCATCGCGTCCGCTTGGCACAGCCTGCGACCTTTGAGGAAATGCAACCGGCGTTGGAATGTTCCGCCGTCATGCCGTTCGATCGACCGACAGTGACGTTTGCGTACCTAGTTCCGGCAACGGGGTCGGCTCTGGAAACTTGCGGCTCAGATAAGCGGAACCTTTTGCGCCGAACCGCCACGGCAGATCGACTGCCTTGCTTATGCCGATCCGCGGACCTCGGCAGACCTCGACCGCACCGTAGCCGGCAGAAAGCCGGAACGGGGCCGAAAAGAGCGATAATCCATCGAGTTCCTGCGTCACGGCGAGTGCCTGGGAAAGTCGCCCCGGGCCGGCGCAAAGGAGGAAGGTGCTTGAGGCGCTGCGCCGCCGACGCATCGTTTCGATGCCAATGGTCGGCTCGAGCGCCCGGACCAACACAGCGCTGCCCGCTTCGCAGACGAAGTTCAGGCACCAATGAAGCCCATAGGATCTGTAAACGTAGACATTGCCGGCGGCCCCGAACATGGAAGCGTTTCGTTTCGTCGGGCCCTTGTGGCTGTGGGAGGCGGGATCGTCCATTGTGTAGGCTTCTGTCTCGACAATCATGCCGCCGACGCCATCAACTTCCAGCAGGGTTCCGATCAAAGCCTCGGCAACGCCAACAGCGTGACGATCAAAAAACGCTGGAGAAATCACTGTTGTTCTTCCTTTTTGGAAATACGTAATGTCAGCTCAGGTTGGTATTAAGCGGCATGCGATTAGCAAATAATAGTTGCTGACAAAACTAGGCCGCCAGATCTCATCTGGCGGCCTAGTTTGAGGGGTATCTTTAGCACGTCAATCGAACTTGGCTGCCGGCTCCCGTGCCCAGACGCGAAGCCTCCCGAGTTTCTTCAGGAGGCTCTCGACATCGGCTGGCTTTGCAAGCTCAACCAAGCCCTGGTCGGCGTCCTGCGTAACGCGGCCACGCTCAAAAGCGGGATGCTGCTTTCAATATAGGCGATGAACTTGCAGTGGGCAAAAACATCGGAAACAAAATCTCGCGGAGCTGCAGCGTTGGAAAGTTCATCGGAGCCTTGCCTGGATGCCAGAAGCGCGATCGCATCATAAAGAACCCACGGTCCGCCACCGATCATCTTGTCGGCTGGAATGTGTTTGCCGCTGGCCCGATGGACTTGGATGAAGTCAGATACCGGCGCTCGCTAGCGACGTCGGATAGACGCACCCCAGAGGTATCCTATGGCGCCGGCCGCAATCAGAACGGTGGCAAGGTGGTCCCTGATCCGGTTTTGCGTCGTTTCAAGAACGATGACAGCCTCAGTCACAGCCAATCGGGATGTTCCGGCAACGATTGCGGCGAGTTCCTCGCGCAGGTTCGCAATTTCTGTTCGCAGCGTCTCAAGCTGGGCCTGTCGTGCCAATGTGGCATCGTTTCCTGGAGCGGCCGTCTCCAGTGCCTCGTCGACAGCCGCGACTTTTGCGACATCGTCATCGCTTTCGTAGCCGCTATGATCGATCATGACGGTCTCCTTTCCATGAAGGCGATGCCACCCAACGGTGGAGACGCCGCGTTGTTCCATAGGAAAGACCGCACCGAGCATTCACCAATGTTCCCGCCGACATGCCGGCATCGGGAATGAACCTGTTGCTTTCAGGCGCGTTAGTCTCGGCGAACAGCATTTACGGTGACGACGATGCCGAAGCCCGAACCAGGGTTTGATGATGGGCCCGCTACCGGCGCGATAGCGGAATTTACCTACGACAGAAAGACCGTGGAGCGCTTCCGCGAGGCATTCCCACGCGCTCGCTGGAACGAGGAGCGCCGGAGCTGGTTCGTACCGGGCAAGACCGCCGGTAAGCGCATTGCGCAGTGGCTCGCCCGCGAAAGGGATAAGCTTGATCCCCATGCAGATGCCAAGGGTCGCGATGCCTACGCTTTCGATCCCCTCACCAGTCAATACCTGCAGATCGCGCAGGATATCGAAATACGTACCCCCTATTCCAAGGAGGTTGTCGCACGCCTGCGGTCTATCCCTTGGGCGCGGTGGGATGATGAGATGCGCGCCTGGCGCGTGCCGTTCCGATCCTACGAAGCTCTGCGCCGATCATGGGCGGATATAGAGGCAGCTGCGCGCGCGAGCGAACCTGACGAGCGCAAGCGCCGGCAGGAGGCGGAAAAACATTCGCCGAAATACCAGCGCGCGAAGTTGCACTATGACGAACGCCGCCGCCGGCGTTATCCGGTTCCAGCCGAGGCGCTACCACCGATCGGTCAGGCCGTAATGACGTTTTCCTATGGTGTGGTGATTGTAACCGAGGTAGCGGGCGAAATCGCCGATCCGGATGATATCAAGCGGTTCTATCCCCATGCTGCAGCCGATCCGCGCGATTTCGTCTGGGTTCGTTGGCGCCTTGCATCGCTGTCCGAACTGGTGGCGACCTGGCCGGCGCGCGACAGACCGAATGATTTTGAAAAGGGGCGCGGCTGGTGGAACCCGAGTCTGGACGAGTTGCGTATCTCCCGTGCGCAGGCCCGCAGTCTGGAGCGCAAGAAACAAAGGAGACTATCGCGCCCGCATGGGGAGAAACCTGGTCCCGCCCCACGCGAAGCCACACATTGAGCACCATTTGGCAGACAGCTGGAATTGTCTGACGGCGAACGATGGCGAAACAGAGCAGGCTCCTTCAAAACGGCGGAGTGCGGTTGCTGTCCAGTCGACCCTACATTCCCTGCGGCGGATTGAAGGAACAATGACGGTGGTTCCGGCTTTTCCTCGAGCGGAGGTTGAGCTTCAATGACGCGCTATTTTTTTGATCTCAACTACAGCGACGGGCAGACGCTGGACGAGCAGGGCTTGGAGCTAGGTTCGCGCGACGCGATCATGCAGCAAGTCACCCGCATCCTCGTGGATGTTCCTCGGGATGAATTGCCGGACGGCAACGGCACTGAAATCTCCGTGTCGGTGTGCACTGACATTGGCAAAACCATTTCGATCGCAACTCTCACATTTCAGAACCAGTGGCTCGATTAACCGTCGCGGATTTGATTTTGGCGATCGAGATTCGCAGTCTCGATGAGTTGGGCGCGCGACGCGGCGCGCAAGCCAAGCCTCGACCAATTGCCGCACTTACGGCCCGCTTCGACGGCCGCTCCGGACCGTTCCTTGAAATGTGCCCCGTCGGACCGTGCTTGGGCCGGCTTGGTAGCTGGCGTCGTCGCGCTGCATTTGGAAGCGTCACCTGACTTCCGGCCAAGGTGGCTCTGCGGTGGTTTGGGCGTACGTTGGAACCTTTCGTCGAAGACCCTTGCTTGTGCAGGTGCTCCTTGCCAGCCGTAGGAGAGGCCGCCAGTTCATCTTTCATCTTTTTTCACGTCGGCCCGCTTAATCCGACCTCGAGGATTGCGATTTCGGAACCATATTGATGCGGCCGCGGTTAGTGGCATATCCGGATGGAGGAGCGTGACGTGCGATTTCTACGAGACAACGGCCTGACGATCGTTCTCGTTACCGCGACACTCATAACCATTGTGGGCATGTACATAGCCGGTTGGCTGGCGACCAATGACGAGCTGACGGCCCACGGATCGCCCGCGCTCACATTGACGCAGTATGGCCTCACCGGCCATTTCCTGTCCACCGTCTTCGAGAACTGGGAAAGCGAATTTCTGCAGATGTCGGCATATGTCGTGCTGACCGCATATCTCTATCAACGGGGTTCTGCCGAATCCAAGGATCCGGACAATCGCCCCACTGATGATGAGGCCCTGGCGGCCCGCGAAGAGGATCCAGCGGCGCCGTGGCCGGTCAAGGCGGGCGGTATTGTGAAGCTCCTATATGCCTACTCGTTGGGAATTGCCCTCGCCGGCCTTTTCTTTGCGAGTTTTGTCCTCCATCTTGTCTCCAGCGCCAAAGCTGAGAGCGAGACTGCACAACTGCATGGCCAATCCACAACGACATTCGTGCAGCATCTTGGCAGCGCAGAATTCTGGTTCGAATCTCTTCAGAACTGGCAGTCCGAATTCCTATCAACGGCAGTGATCGTCGTTCTCTCGATCTTTCTAAGGTATCGGGGATCTCCCGAATCCAAGCCTGTCGGCGCGCCTAACCGTGAGACGGGTTCGTGAGAGCAGCGTTTGTCCAGCCCATCGAACGGTTTGCCAGTGCAGTCGGGTGTGCACGAAGGCAGTTGCCCTTGCTGCGGTCGGTGGATATGCACCGGCGAGGTTCTCGCACCGTTACCTGTCCCAGGCACCAATCTCACCGGGCCTTTTCCGGCCCCCGCAATGTGGATCGAATTGATGAGCGTCGTCGCGTCGTATTTGTATCGCAACGGAAAGCGTGCGGAGACGCTCGAGCTTTCCGGACAACCGCCTGCAAGGGATGAAAACGAGTTCGCCTGGATAGGGCTTCACGACCCGACGCCCGAGGAAATGACGGCAGTTGCGGCGGCGTTCGCGCTTCACCCCCTTGCCGTTGAAGATGCGCTCAATGGAAATCAGATTGCCAAGGTCGAGGTCTATGGCGAGCAACTGTTCGTAATCGCCAAGACGGCCCATTTGGAGAAGGACAAGATCGTCTACGGCGAGACGGCGATCTTTGTCGGGAGACACCACATCATCACGGTCCGGCAAGGCTCGGCCCGCAGTCATACTGAGTTGCGTGCACAGCTTGAGGCATCGCCGCAATTGCTGGCGCGAGGTACTGACTATGTCCTTCACGCGGTGATCGATTTCATTGTCGACGGCTACCTGCCGATCGTTCAGACGATCGAGGACAAGGTTCTCGGCATGGAAAAACACATGCTTGTAGCTTTTCTTGAGCGGGATGAAATCAGGCGAATTTTTCGGCTGCGGCGGCAGGTCATCCTGTTCCAGCGCATTCTCGGCCCGATGTCGGAAGTCGCCAGCAAACTGGTTCACCTGGAACTTCCGTGCATCGACGACAACGCCAGACCATATTTCCGCGACGTGCTCGATCATATCAGACGTGTCGAAGGCATGGTTGCCGGTCTGCGCGAGGTCATCACATCCGTGTTCGAAGCCAGCAACCTGCTCGAACAACAGAGACAAGGAACGATCACGCGACAACTGGCTGCATGGGCCGCGATTCTCGCGGTGCCGACCGCTATTGCGGGCATTTACGGCGTGAACTTCAAACACATGCCCGAACTCGACACGCTCTATGGCTACTATGCGGTTCTGGGGGCAATTGCCTTCCTCTGTGCGGTGCTGTTTGTTCGCTTCCGCAAGGCAGGGTGGCTTTAGCGCAACGAGCGCTGCGTAAGCATGCGTGGGCGAACCTCGCGGGTGAGCCTAGTCCTCGAGGCAACAGAGGGTCGCTCGACAGGTATCCGCGGAAAAAAAGCGGCATTCAGGGGGAACCGAATTCGGGCGCGCAGGATTTTACCGCTCATCGTATCGAGGAGATGGTTATGATCAAGGAAGACGCCTGGACAATGGAGGAACGCCTTTGGTGTGAAGGCGAGAGTGCCTACAGGGATCTTGTGCACCCGGACTGCACCATGGTTTTCGTGGCGCCTGTCGGCATCCTTCGGGGCTCCGCAATCATCGAAAGCATCCGACAATCACCTCGTTGGGATTGGGTCAGGATAGAGGAAAGATGTTTTGCGCAGCCGTCGGACAATATCATGGTCCTGGCCTATCGAGCGTTCGCCCACAGACGAGAGTCGGAGGCCTATCACGCCTACTGTACGTCGACCTATTGTGCTTGCGAAAACGACTGGAGGCTCGTGCAGCATCAGCAAACGCCACAGACGGACTAACTGGGGCTAGGTGGCGCGACGAGCAAGGCGGAGACGCCTGACGGTGTGGCGACCATAGATTTAGGCACGCTACGCATTGAAACTGTGCAATGCAGTATTATCTTGTGCAGTGCAGCAATCATCTTTGACGCTGAACAAGGCCGCTATGACAGCCATCCTGGCCGTTACGGCCCGGAGGTATTCCACCATGCGCTCCCTATCGGACACTCTGGCACGGCTCAAACACTTCCGCCCGACCCAATCTGGACTTGAGGGGGAAAGCCGTTTGGCCCCGTTCGGAGCCTTCGGCACGAACCCCGGCGAACTTGAGGCAAGAATTCATGTCCCGGCAAAGCTGACGGTGTCGCCGGCACTCGTGGTGGTATTGCATGGTTGTACCCAGACTGCGGCGACATATGACAAGGGCTCGGGCTGGAGTAAGCTCGCCGACGAATACGGCTTCGTCGTTTTGTTTCCACAGCAGACGCGCAGCAACAACGCCAATCTTTGCTTCAACTGGTTTCAGCCGAACGACATAGCGCGCGATCGAGGCGAAGCTCTTTCAATTCGCCAGATGATCAAGACCGCCGAGACGCGCCACGACATCGATCGCAGTCGTGTCTATATCACCGGCCTGTCGGCAGGCGGGGCCATGGCCAATGTGATGCTGGCGACCTATCCCGAAGTCTTTGCCGCCGGGGCGATCATAGCGGGCCTTCCCTATGGGACGGCGCGCACCGTACCCCAGGCGTTCGACCGCATGCGGGCGCAAGGTATTCCGGATGGGCATTCTCTTCAAAAGGCGCTCCGAGGTGCTTCGAAATCTAACGGTCCTTGGCCGGCGATTTCGGTCTGGCATGGTACGCAAGACGCTACCGTCAGTTCCGCCAATGCAGACGCGATTGTGGAGCAGTGGCAGGATATTCACGAGGTAAAAGCTGCCGGACATTCGGACGCATCCAGAGGGCGGCTCGAACGCGCGGTGTGGGTTGGCCCCGACGGCAGGGAACGCCTCCAGCTCTATCGCATCAAGGGCATGGGTCACGGCACGCCGATCGACGTCAAAAGCGGTTACGGGCAGGCAGGGCCTTACATGCTCGACGTCGGCATTTCATCGACCGAGGAAATTGCACGGTCATTCGGAATTGTCGCGCCGTCTTTGAGGCAGGTAAGTCCGGGCGCCAAGATTGACGTTCCGGCCCCTACGTCGCGCAACGCCGACAGCCAGCGTCAAGGGGGTCCCGCAGACGGCATTCGGCGTACCATCGAAGACGCGTTGCGTGCGGCGGGTCTAATGCGCTAGCGACAGTTAGGCTCCCATTTTCGCAAAGCGACTGAACCGGCAAACAAAATCCCCGCTCCCGCGTTGTCCTAAAGCACAGCGTGAAAGGAGACCTCGCGATGACAAAATCAGTAACCGCCGCGAAACAACGGGCCATCCAGAAAGAAGTTGCCGAAGACGACGCCAAGGGAAAGCCAAGGGCTGAAACAGCGATGCAGGCCGGTGGGCGAACATACCCCGCGCCGCCCTTTCCAAAACAACACCAGAAGAAACCGGGCGATGAGGCCAAGCTGTCGCCGCCTGCCCTTTATGACGCGCCGTTTTACCTCGGCTCGAACAAGCTGCTCGACAAGGTCGCCATCATCACGGGTGGCGATTCAGGAATAGGCAGGTCGGTGGCGGTTCTGTTTGCACGGGAAGGAGCTGATGTCGTCATCCTCCATCTCGACGAAGACAAGGATGCCAAGGAGACAGCAGAGGCCGTGGCACGCGAGGGCCGGCGCTGCCTGGTTCTGAAGGGGGATGTCAAGAATTCGAAGTTTTGCAGGAAGGCTGTCGAACAGGCGGTTTCGGAGTTCGGCAAGCTTGACGTATTGGTCAATAATGCCGCGTTCCAGGTTCATTCCTATGAGATAGAGGATCTGAGCGACGAGCACTTCGACGAAACGCTGAAGACGAACCTCTATGGCTATTTCCATATGGCCAAGGCTGCCGTTCCCCACCTTCGGCCGGGCTCGGCTATCATCAACACCGGCTCGGTCACGGGTCTTGAAGGTCAAAAAAACCTGCTTGACTATTCGATGACCAAGGGCGGCATTCACGCCTTCACGCGTGCACTGGCCTCACAGCTCGTTGCTAAGGGCATTCGGGTAAACGCCGTTGCTCCCGGACCAGTGTGGAGCCCTCTCAATCCAAGCGACAAGGAGGCAGCGGATGTGTCGAAATTCGGTGCAAACGTTCCCATGAAACGACCAGCGCAGCCCGAGGAAATTGCCCCAGCCTATGTGTTTCTGGCCTCTCCGCATTGCTCCAGCTACATCACTGGCGAGATCCTGCCGATCATCGGCGGCTACTGAAGTGAAAGCCGGGTCGTCCCCACAGGATGTCCGCGCTCGGCCGGGCCGGAACGACTTGATTGTCGAGCATCTTCGCTACGCTGGAATTTCGCGCCGGATTAAAACAAGAAACGCCGGCCATATGATCCTGGCACTGCATCGTCGGCAACAGTGGCCGTTCCGGTTCCCTGGCTATTTTTGTGATCGCTCCAAAAGGATGCGCATCTCGTCGAACCGCCTTTTACGCGCGGCATCCTCCTCCTGCGGCGCGTAGCACGTGTTCGATTGGCAGAACCGGACCAATGCAAAGGGCGGCTTTGCGCCAGTGAATTCACATTCAAACGTGTCCGACATTTCCGATTTTGCCACGTCGGCGCGCGTCGAATAGGTCAGGCGCACGCCCGGCGGCTTCAGCTCCGGGAAGGACTGAACAATTCCCAGATGCAACACATCGGTCAAAAGGAAGTTTTTTGCGATCGTGGCGCATGTTGCTTCCAGATCCCTGGATTGGGCAAAAGCTGGAGATGCCACCAGGGTCAGCAAAAGCATATGGCGTATCATGTAGTTCCTCCAAGGTGTTGCCTCGTAGGTAACTAGAGGCGGAACGATAATATCAATTGGTCGTTTCGCGAAATTTCGGTCGTCACCACGAAACCGGGAAAGGTTTTACGCCAGTCGTTAGGCAGAGCACCCTTGCGAGCCGGTCGTTGGATGGAACAATTCGGCGGTTCCGCGGTTATATTCGTGCACGCGCAAAAGCGATCTAGAACTTAATCCCTCCGGATCGTGTGCAGGATGGCCTCCTTCTGGGAGGCCATCTTGCGTGCTTGACGGCAAACACCCCGGCAGAAGCAGCCTGTGACCGTGAAAGCCGTGCATCGATTCTTTTGGGATAGAATGGCTCTGCCGCCATGATTAATCTCACGCCCATTACAGTTGCGGAAGCGCTCGCGCGCTTTCGCAAACTCCCGCCCGTCCATAGGCGCGAACTCGTCGGGCTGTGGCGCGGGTCTGGTGTGCCAACGGGCCACCCCCTGGATGGCGTTCTTGAAAACCTTGGCTGGTTTGGCAAGCGTTTTCATCCCAACCTTCGCGCCGATGCGCTTCTTTTTCAAATCGGTCCCGGTCGACTGGTCGCGCTCGATCCGGCCTACATCCCCCTGGGATTGGCATTGCGCCTGGGATCGATCGGGCGCACGCGTTTGGCGCGTCATTGTCTTCGGTTCCTGCAACGCCCCCTACAGGCGCGTGGGCCAACCGCTACTCTCGAGATGCAGGACTTCGAAGGAATGCGTTCAGCAGCCATGGTCTATGACCGGCAGCCAATCACGGACCGATTTCGACGGATCGGCGACGATCAATTATTCGGAATGATGTCGGCCCACCGCGATCCTCGGCCCTATTTCTTCACCCTGACGCGTCAGGAATAGCTCCGGATTGTCGCTGCCGGTCGTTGGTTATCGGAAACGCACCTTGCGAAGCACGTGCGCAGGTGCGCGAATTTCTTAGCCGGCTATCAGGCACCTTCGAGGGGGCGCCAATGACCGTGAATATTTGCGATTGCCGTCGCGTCCATCCTCTATGAGGTTTTGTGCCCCGTTGGATGGTTGCTGTCATCGACCACTTCGGTATCGGGTCGATCTTCGCCATCGGCATGTTCCTGGCGCCAATGCCCGCTTACGTCCTGATACTCGATTTCCGCGTCTTTCCCCGCGCTTTGGTGTTCCTGCGCGGCAATGCGCGCGGCTTCAAGAGCGTCGTCATGAGAGGGGAAAGTTTCCGAGAAGACATCGCCCGACTTGTACGCCCAACCGCCGTCATGGGGGACAACCTCGTATCTCGCTTTCGTCATTTACACCTCCGATGCAAAAATCCCGTACGCCAAGCTGGTTTCCGCAGCACCAGTGGCTCCTGCCGAAACGGATGCGCCATCTTTAACAGCCGCAATGAGCGTTCCCGAGCGGGGCATTTCAGATTCCAGGTAGGGCGGCCAGATCACATTGGTACCGGTTGCAGAACCTTCCGGGGCACACCATTGCAACTGCCTGCCAATTGACGCGATCTTACACCCCGGCAGGCGATTGGAACAATGCGTGCCGGTACTCGTTTGAAGCGCATGAACAGAGACATATTTGTTGCAGCACTTACGGTATCAACATTGATCTGCGGCCCCGCCAGCAGTTCCGAACTCTTGCCGGAGACGATCAACGCAGCATCGCTGGGTTCTATTCCAACAGCCGCAACGTCTTCGACGTCTCCGGCCAACCCGGACCCTGCCATTGTGCAGCTTCAGGTTCTGTTGGACCGTGCCGGGTCCTCCCCAGGGGTGATCGATGGGTATTTTGGCGAGAATGTCAGCAAAGCGGTGGCGGGCTTTGAAGCAATGAACGGGCTGCCTTCCGACGGCAAGCTGGATCCGGAAGTTATCGCCCGTCTCAACAACAGTTCGCCGGTTGTTCAGAGCTACAAGATCACCACGGATGATAAGGCCGACCTGGTTCAAACGATCCCGGAGGACTACGGCGAGAAAGCCCAGATGGATCACCTTGGCTACACGAGCGTGGCGGAGAAGTTGTCCGAGCGCTTTCATATGGACATCGACCTTCTCAAGGCGCTCAACCCGCAAGCTTCCTTTGCCGTCGGCGAGACGATATCGGTAACTATTCCAGGCCCGTTCAAGACCGGGAAGGTCAAACGTATCGAGGCCAACAGACGAACGGCACATCTTTACGCCTATGGCGACGACGGCATCCTGCTGGCAGTCTATCCCGCAACAATTGGCAGTTCCGAGTCACCTGCACCGTCCGGTAGGCACAAAGTCAAGGGCGTCGCGCGAATGCCTACCTATATCTATAACCCCAGGATCAACTTCAAGCAGGGCGACAACACGAAGGTTCTGACAATACCCGGTGGGCCAAATGGGCCAGTTGGCACCGTGTGGATCGATCTTTCGAAGCCGACATACGGCATCCACGGGACACCGGAGCCTGCGCTCATCGACAAGGTCGGTTCGCATGGCTGCGTGCGCCTTGCAAACTGGGATGTGGAGGAGCTGGCCGCCATGGTTGAGCCGGGCGTCTCTGTCGAATTCGTGGAATGACTTCCGAGTTCCTGAAAGTGGGACCGTGTGGACTGGCCTGCGCACCTCAGCCGCTGAAGGGAAGGCATCCGACCCATGACGCGGTACCAACTGCCGTTTGCCAGTCTCGATAGGCGATCAATTGGTGTGTCGCGCGCCTTGGCAACCACCCGCTCACGGACTAGCATTAGGCTGATCGTAAAGGAGGCTTAGATGACCTCAAGCTTCAACGTTCACGATGCAGCCGGCTATGAGCAACTCATGGGCCGCTGGAGCCAAAAGCTCGCGCCTCTGTTTATCGATTTCGCGGGTATTGCCGATGGGGAGAAGGTCCTCGATGTCGGCTGCGGAACGGGTAGCCTTACCTTTGCGCTGCAGAAGGCTGCAGATCTCCGCGCAATCGAGGCAATCGACTATTCACCTGTCTTCGTCGAGGCGGCGGCCCGGCGCAATACCGACCCGCGCATCAAGATCGGGCAGGCAGATGCCTGTGCCCTTCCCTTCGAAGACGGATCCTTCGACCGCGCTTTCGCGCTACTCGTCCTCCACTTCGTGCCCCAGGCGGACAAGGCGATCGCCGAGATGTGCCGGGTCGTAAGGCCGGGCGGCGTGGTTGCGGCGGCGGTGTGGGACCATTTTGGTGGCATGCCGGGAATGCGGATGATGGTCGATACCGTGGCGGCGCTGAGCGAGGGTGGTCGACAGTTGCGCAACAGGTACTTTTTTCAACCGATGGTGCGGCCGGGTGAAATGAAGCGCGCTTTCATCGCCCAGCGTCTCGTCGATGTCGCAGAGACACAGCTGATGGTGCGCATGGACTACCAAACCTTCAACGACTATTGGGCGCCGATAGCGGCGGGTGAAGGGCCTCTTGGAAAGTTTGTGTGCTCGCTCGATGGCGCGGATCGGGTGCGCGTGGACACAGCCGTTCGTTCAGCCTACCAGGCCGGCCAACCCGATGGGCAGAGGTCATTCGCGAACGTTGCTTGGGCTTGCCGCGGTGTGGTCTCCTGATCTCGTTAGAGACCATGGCCGAACGCTTCAATGCGCAGCAAATATTGGCACACTCTGAGGCAATTGGTTCTATGGCTTAAGACAAGACGCACCGGAATGGGAGCAGTCAAGCACATGGATTTCGATCTGTGTGCATACGAGGCCAACGGCACTCCCTCATATGCATCCAATCGGCGGATCAAGCGTTAGAGCTTTGATATCATCGGAGCTTCTGATGTCATTGGAACGCAAGAAGATAGATCCCGCAGCTGTGCTGGCAATCGCAGCGGTCGCGCTGGTGGCCCTCGTTCTCACTTTTTCCAGACACACCGGAATGGTCGAGCCAGAGGTTGCTCGATTGCGGGATCCAGAACCTATGGGGAATGAACCCCGTGGGCGGTTGGCAATGACCCCGGAACAGATCCCTCGGCGAGGCCTGCGCGATGTGTTTTGGCGAGTTGTGCATGAGATATCCAACGATCGGGTGGCATTCGTCGCCGCCGGAGTGACCTTCTACCTGCTGCTCGCCTTGTTTCCGGCGCTTGCGGCTCTCGTTTCCCTCTATGGGCTGATCGCCGATCCTGCTGCAATCTCAGATCACCTGCGCGAATTGGCGGGTGTGCTTCCTCCGGGCGCATTCGACATCCTCGCCGATCAACTCCAAGCCCTCGTTGTGCGGCGGGAAACCACGCTTGGAATTGCATTCTTCGTGGGTTTTACCACCGCGATCTGGAGCACGCACAACGGCACTTTGGCGGTATTCGAGGCGATGAACGTCGCTTACGAGGAAACCGAAAAGCGAGGGTTTGTGAGGCTAAACCTCGTCGCACTCGCGTTTACATTCTGCGCGATGATAGCGGCAGTCTTCATGATCGGCGTCGTGGCGCTGCTGCCGGCGGTGCTGGAATTTATCTGGCTCGCACCATGGAAGGAAACACTGGCGCTTATGGTTCGGTGGCCGGTGTTGCTCGTGATGGCATTGTTGGGGATGACGGCGATTTACCGCTTTGGCCCCAGCAGAGAGCCTGCAAAGCTCCGATGGCTGACTTGGGGAGCCGCTATTTCGACCGCGGGGTGGCTCTGCATGACTCTGGTGTTTTCCTGGTATCTTGAGAAATTCGCGGACTATGGTGCTGCCTACGGCGCATTCGGCGGGCTCGTCGGCTTTTTGATGTGGATCTGGCTGTCGATATGCATCTTGATCGTGGGTGCTGAACTCAACGCCGAACTGGAACATCAGACGTCCCGAGACACGACGACCGGCCCGCCTCTTCCCATGGGAACGCGAGGGGCACATATGGCTGACACCATTGGGGAGTCCGTCAGCTAGCCAGTCAGATGCGCGGTGGGCGACCTGGCGACTGCCGCCAACACGGTCGCACGATTCCTCGTCTGCTAGGTCTGCCCGATCCGGCCTTTCATCCTGCAAGTGATCGAACATCTCCCCGCGCGTGAACGAAGTCTTCTGTCGTTCGCACGGAGAGTTGTGCAGAAAATCGGTCGTGAAGCAGGCGAAGGGCGGCATCGTGGGTCTGGTCGGCGCCGCTGCAGACCGCATCTTCGACCAGCACGACCGCATAACCGAGATCGACAGCTCCAAGGACCGTTGCAAGGACACAGACGTCGGTCTCGCCCCCGGTCAGCACCAATATGCCGACACCGTCGTCAGAAAGCGCTTGATGAAGATGGCCCTCAAGCCACGGCGAGTATATGCGCTTGTCAAGGATCTTTGCCGGAGGGACGAGGCGGGCCAATTGCTCCGGTAGGCAAAGCATTTCCTTCGCCAGGTGTTCGCCCGTCATCATCCACCATTTCGCATAATATTTCGACCACCGCCCCGGCGCATCCCGCGCATGTTCGGGGGGAACGAAGCGAGTGAAAATGGTGCGTTCAGGATATCTTCCGGCAATCTCCTCTACATTCGGCAGGATCTGCGGCATCCAGTCGACCTTCCATGGCGTGTCCTCACTGAACATTCGTTGCATGTCGATGCAAATGTGCCTCCAGTTTTGCGTCGAACTCACGCTCGCCTCCTTAGGCCGATGGACTGCCCTACCCCATATGTCAAGCGAAGCGAGGAATTGACCCCTTGGGCGAAACGAAGATTTGACCCCCTTCATTTATTGGTCGTTTCGTTTGTTTCAAGCGCCGCTCCGG
>NZ_JBNDIU010000039.1:0-28764 GCF_050434565.1 Ensifer sp. 4252 | reverse complement strand
AAGCAGGTGAAAGGGTCTTTGCCGACGAAACGACATTGCCGACCCTGGTGCCTGGTTCGGGAAAAACAATGACGGCATGGCTGTGGGCCTATGCACGTGATGATCGGCCGTTCGGGGGATCAGGGCCACCAATGGTCGCCTATAGATTTGAAGACAGCAGGGGTGGGCGCTGCGTGGCCCGTCACCTGAGCGGCTTCAACGGCATTCTTCAGGTTGATGGGCACGGCGCCTATACGAGCATGGTCAAAGAGCAGGTCAAGGCCGGCAGCAACGAGACCATCGCGTTGGCAGGGTGCTGGGCGCATGTCAGGCGCAAATTTTACGAACTGCATATCGGTGGTATCAATCAGGCCGCGACAGCCTCGGTGAAGGCGATGAGCGAGTTGTGGAAGGTCGAGGACGAGATCCGGGGAAAGGATGCCAACATCCGTGCTGCCGCACGACAAGAGCGGTCTGCGGCCATTGTCGCCAACCTTTTTGACATCTGGGAAAAGGAGCTGGCGAAGGTCTCTGGCAAGTCCAAAACCGCGGAAGCGATCCGCTATGCAATGACCCGCCGACAATCTCTGGAACGCTTTCTCGGTGACGGCCGCATCGAGATTGACTCCAATATCGTCGAGCGCGCAATCCGTCCCCAAACGATCACACGGAAGAATAGTCTATTTGCCGGAAGCGAAGGCGGTGGCAACACATGGGCCACGATCGCGACGCTTTTGCAGACAGCTAAAATGAACAACGTCGATCCGCTCGCCTGGCTGACACAGACCTTAGTTCGCATGGCCAACGGATGGCCCGCGCAGGATATCGACGCTCTGATGCCGTGGAACTTCGAGTCGAGCGTGGTCGGCTAACCGCTTACGAAGCACAGGCCAAGTATTTGTCCCGGGACCGCTGCCTAATTCGAATTGATTAGTTAGCACCCCTAAAAATCTATTGCCTTTGGGCACCGCTATTGCAACAATACACCTGTAATTGCGCAACCGAAAAGCACACGTTAAAAATGAGATTCGTGCTGGTTTTACTGCCGCGCAATTCCTCAATTTTAAGAACGCGCACCGTGATTGAGCCTCCGCCCTGCGGAGGCTCAATCAATTAAGCCGAGCCAAAATAGGTTTCGGCTTTCATCAGACGCTAGAAGATCAGATACCGTCCCTCACCCGCCCGGGCGCGCCAGCGACCCGGGAATGTCGATGAAGTCGTCTCTGGACGCGCTCGGATCTTCCTTGTTCCAGGCGACACCCAGCCCGATTTTCAGATCGACGCCGCGCACGGGCTTAAGCTCGAAGTTGCACCGGTAGAGGCCTCGAACCAAGGGAAGTGCCCCCTGCTCTTCACTCAGCGCACGATAAGAAACAATCCACTGGCGATCGCAAAGCTCAGAACGGCAACTCGAAGACCACGACCACCGATACGATGATGCGCGAGCCTGGAAACAGCACTTCCAAGCAGTACCGGCGGCGTCAGATAGAGGGCCGCAAGTAGTTGGTCGGAGCCTAGGCGGCCAGCGATAGCTAACACGACAAGCGACATGACCTCCCCGACGAGGAAGCAGAGGGCGACCGTTGCCCGCAACACCGGTGCCTTGGCGTGCTAGTAGAGCAAGGCGAGAGGTGGGCCGCCGATGCCCGTGGCGGTTTCGGTAACGCCCGTGAACAAGCCGACGCCGAGTGCGCTTGGTTATTCGGACAGAAGGGCGGCGCCACAAGGGCCGCGCCGGCGGCAACCACCGTGAAAATGCCGACCGCAAGCTCCAGTTGGTCCAGCGAAAGCGCGGCCAGCAGCCAGAGACCGGCGAATGTTCCAGCAAACCGGCCGACGGTGATCCAAGTTGCGCCGGGCCAGTCGACTTGCTCGCGCTCGCGCAGCTACATAATGGGAAGTTCGTGCTCAGTGTCCTCAGTCCTAGGACAGAGGACAGTCGCCATGAAGAGCCAAGACATAATCGTCCTGCACCTGCCATGCTCGTGTGTGAGCGCCATCGGAAGAAGACGCTAGTGAGAGTGGCGGAAATGAGTTGTGTCGCGCCGGTGGACTCAGCGGTGAGAATTTGGATTGAAGGCCGTTTCTAGCCGCGTCCGCGCGTGCGCGATATCTGCAACAACGGAGATGGCGAGTGCACGTGCATCCCTTGCTTTGTCGAATATACCGATCGGCGCCTTGATACGGGCAAGCACGCTCTCCGCTTGCCCGCACGCAAGTAGGGCCTCGCAACGCTTGGCATGCGTGCGTCGACTGCCGAGGGCGCCGACGTAGAAAGCGTCTGACGCGAGCGCCCTGGTAAGCACCGGTAACTCACGGTCAACATCGTGAAATAAAAGAGCGACGGCCGTGTCAGCGTCCAGTTCGCCTGGCGACGGCACCTGGCCACGTTCAAGCGCCATTGTCTCGTAGCCGGCCGCCACGGCAACGCGGGTAACCGCTCCGACCTCCAACGGCGTGCCGGCAACGACGATCCGTGGCTTCGCCCTATAGGCCAGCTCGAACCACTCTCCATCCCAGCCGCTTGCTCCTTCGCCCTTGCGCAGGGAGAGGGCGCGCTTACCCGGATGATAACGCAGACACACCGGCATTCGGCGATCAAGGGCGGCCAGTGCCTGACGCAAGACCGCAGCGTCCGCCAGTACATGGATCGCAAGCGTAATGCCGCCGCCACAGGGCAGAACGATATCAAAAAAGGGCGACCCTTCACCAAGGCGAAGGCGACGATCCATGCCCTTCGCAAGGGCGATCATCGCGTCGGCGGCGACGGCAGCTTCCGTGCAGCCACCCGAAACGAAGCCGCAATAGAGACCGTCATCGCGCACGACCATTTGCGCGCCGAGACGGCGCGCGGCCCCACCGCGGATTTCGACGAGCGTGATGAGGGCGGCGCCGCGCCCCTCTTGGAGCGACTGAACGGCGAAGGCAAGGATATCAATCGCATCATCCGAGATGAAGGCGACGCGAGGTTCTGTCGCAAGCGTCTCCGGATCGGCGGCTATGCGGGCAGTCATGTCATTCCACTCCCTGCGTTCCCGGCCAGCGGCGCACGATGCCCGGGTCGAGGTCGAAGAGATCGAGCACCCGACCGACGGTGTGGTCGACCATGTCTTCGATGCTCTGGGGTTTCGCGTAGAAAGCTGGGACAGGTGGGTAGATAATGCCGCCCATTTCGGTCACCTGCGCCATGTTGCGGATATGGCCGAGATGGAGCGGCGTCTCTCGCAGCATCAGTACCAGGCGCCGACGCTCCTTCAGCACCACGTCGGCTGCGCGAGAAATGAGGTTGTCCGTCGTGCCCGTGGCGATCTCAGCAAGCGTCTTGACCGAACAGGGCGCGACGATCATGCCGAGGGTCCTGTAGGAGCCGGAGGAACAGACCGCGCCGATATCCTTGTTGGAATGAATGGTCGTCGCCAGGGCTTCGAGATCCTGCCTGGTAAAGACCGCCTCGGCCGCAAGCGTAATGCAGGCGGCGCGCGACACGATCAGGTGCGTCTCGATCGCGAGATCACGCAACAGTTCGAGGATGCGCTTGCCGTACACCACGCCGGAGGCGCCCGAAATGCCGACGATCATGCGTCTTGGATGCGTCATCGCCCTATCTCGCGCTTCTCAGGAGTGCTGCGGCGCGAGCGCAGGCCTCGTCGCTGATGCGGGCGCGCACGCCGTGGAAATTCGGGCCGCGCGTCGCATCGAGCCCCATCCGTGAGGTCGTACCGATGCCGCTGGCCGAGGGATCGAGAGCGTTGCCCGGCAGGCCCTCGACGATGACGACGTCCTTGTGCGGCTGGAAATGGGTGGCGAGCGCCCAAAGTACCTCGCCGTCGCGGGTGATATCAACATCCGCGTCTACCACCACGACGGTTTTCAGGTACTGGTCCCAGCCGAGAAGGCCGAGCATGACCTGCCGCGCCTCTCCCTCGCGCGTTTGGTTCATGGCGATATAGGCGTGGAAATGCGTGCCCGACGAGGGGTAGTGTACCGCGGTGATCGAGGGGAAGCGGGCCTTCAGCTTCTCCACCACCTCCGCCTCGCGCGGCACACGGCCAAGGTTTAGGTGCTCGGCGGAATTGCCCCCCGCTACACTCACGAGCATGGCATCGCGCCGGCGCATCATCGTTTCGACGGTGAAGAGGTTGTTGGTCGAGCGGTCAGAGGAATAGCCAGTGAACTCGCCGAACGGCCCCTCCTCCACATGCGCCTCGGGATCCAGCACGCCTTCGAGCACGATCTCGGCATGGGCGGGAACGCGGATCCCATATTTCGGCGTGCGCACGACTTGAAGCGGTTCTCCCATCAGGCCGCCGGCGACATCGCGTTCGTCTTCGCCGAAGGCAAGGCGGGCGGAGGCAGCGATCATGAAGAGCGGATGGCCGCCGATGACCATGGCTACCGGCATCGGCTTGCCCTTTTCCTTGGCCATGTTCATCAGCCGCCAGAGATGGCCGCGCGAATGCAGGGACGTCGCGAGTGAGTTCTTCGAATGGATCATCGCGCGGTGGTAGCTGAGATTGCCAGCGCCGGTTTCCGGATGCTCGCCGATGATGATGCCGCTGGTGATGTATTTCGATCGGTCCGTGTCGAAGTGCTTGAGCATCGGCAGCGCATTGAGGTCGACGGCATCGCCGGAGATGATCTCCGCGGTGATCGACCCCTCTTCCAGGATTTGCGGCGTGAACGGCCGGTTGGCGCGCGCCTGGTAGGCCTCGTGCAGCCTGTCGGCGGTCGAGCCGAGCAATCGCCCGATGCGGTCGCGCGAGGCAAAGATGTTGCAGAGCACCTGGCTGCCGATGCCGCTTACGCTTTTGAGGTGAAGCATGGGGTGCTGGCCCCTGTCGGCCAGGTTCCAGATCAGCGCCGTCGCATCCTGGTCGTCCAGGACCGGCTGGTCTATGGTGATCACGTCCTCGGGGTATTCTGCCCGGTAGTCGGCCAGGAAGCGACGAACGTCTTGCTTGTGGTACTCGGTCATATCTCGGCCTCGGCGCAGCGGTTGGGGGACGGCGCCCCCGGAAGGGGCGCCGTCGACTTGTTCAGGCAAATTCCTTGTGCTTGCCCGTGGCGCGGTCGACGCCGGCGTAGGAATCCTTCAGGCGCGTCTGGGCGTCCCTCAGGTCACGGGGCGGCGGCGACGGATCGATGCCGACGAGCTTGGCGATGTTGTTGCCGAGATAACCTTCCAGATCGTCCTCGGACAGGTTGATGCCGTGCGGCGGATCCTTGCAGAGCACTTCCAGTTCGCGCAACCACATGCCCGGATCGTTGGGCGGGCTGTCCGTGCCGAAAACAATCTTGTTCTTCGGCAGCTGCTGGGCAAATTCCACGATGCGCGACTGGAAGCACCAGCCGGATTCGCAGTAGACGTTCGGGGTATCCATCGCCATCCAGAAGGATTCGAACGAGTAGTTGCCGCCCGTCTGGATGCCGAAGTGACCGATGATGAAGTTGACCATCGGAAACTCGCGGATGATCGGGTAGAACATCGTCGGGATGGTGTACGGGCCGTCGCCGGTGTGAATGAGAACCACCACGCCAAGTTCGGCGCACTTCTTCATCGCCGGACGCAACCAGTCTAGCGCCCGGTCTGGGCGGTAGCCGTGCATGTTGGCGTGCAGCTTCAACATCTTGAAGCCATATTCCTTGACGTGGAATTCCAGCTCCGCCGCGCCGTTTTCAGGTCCCCAGCGCGGGTTGTAGTTGAAGTTGCCGATGAAGCGGTCCGGGTACTTCTGGCAAAGCTCCGCGCAATAGGCCATGTAGTCGCGAATGCCCTCGCGGCCCTTGCGGTTGCCGTCGCGGTAACCGGTATTGCCCGGCGGCGGCTGGATGAAGCCCATGTCGATCCGGCGCGGCTTGCCGTTGATCATGTAGGGGCCGTCCATCAGCTTGAGCATGCGCTCCCCTGTGAAGGGCTCGCCCGTGTGGCGCCACGCCTCGTCGACGAGGTTGGTCGGGTGAAGGTGGGTATCGATGATCATTGTTCACTCCGTTCAAATTTACGCGGCAAGTGCTACGCCGTGCTGGCGCAGATACGCCTCGGCTTCCTCGACGGTGGCCGGTGGCTTCGTCGCTTCCAGCCCGATCATCCGGGCGACGTTGTTGCCGAGATAATCTTCGAGCGTATCCTCATCGAGGTTGAGGCCCTGCGGCGGTTCGTGGCAAAGGACTTCCAGAAGGTTGATCCACATGCCCGGCTCGTTCGGCGGTGTGTCAGAGCCGAAGAGGATCTTGTGCTTGGGGAGCACCTTGGCGAATTCGACGATGCGCGACTGAAGGCACCAGCCGGATTCCACGTAGACACTCGGCGTGTCGAGCGCCATCTGCATCGGCTCGAAGACGTAGACGCCGCCGGTCTGAACACCAAAATGCGCCAGGATGAAGTTGACTTCCGGAAACTCGCGGATGATCGGATAGAACTCCGTCGGGATCGAGTACGGACCGTCACCGGTATGCACCTTCACCATCAGGCCGAGATCCGCGCACTTTTTCAGTGCCGGACGCAGCCAGTCGAGCGCGCGGTCCGGGCGGTAGGCGTGCATGTTCGCCTGCAGCTGCACCATCTTGAAATCAAACTCCTTCGCATAGCGTTCGATTTCTTCGGCGCCGTTCTCGGTGCCGTAGCGCGGGTTGTAGACGAAGCAGCCAAGGAATCGGTCGGGATGCTCGGTCACCATCTTTTCCGTGTAGGCCATGTACTGGCGGATGGCGGCCTTGCCCTCTAGATCCATGACCTCGTGGGTGTAGATGGTGTTGCCCTGCGGCGGCTGGATAAAGGCCTTGTCGATGCGGCGTGGCTTGCCGTTCACATAGTACGGGCCATCCATCATCTTCAGCAGTTTGTCGCCGGTGAACGGCGGTCCGTCGTGTCGCCAAGCCAGGTCCACCAGATCGGTGGGATAGCAGCTCAGGTCAATAATCATAGGTTTCTCCTGTCGTAGAGGGTCCGGTCGATGCGGGGCCGCGCGATGAACGCCATGCCGGCCGAAGCCGGGCGTGGATCCGCGATCTCAGGAAATGCCGAAGACGGAAGGAACGGGCCGGAGTAAAAGCTCCCAGGGCGGGGCAACCGGGCATTCCTCTTTTCGTCAGCATCGACATCGCAGCCTCATCTTCCAACAGACGGTGAGCAATTGTCGGTGCTTCTACTCGTCTTCAAAGGAACCACTTCGCGTGATTTCTGTCAACCCAAAAATCGCGCTAAGCTATTATTTTTAAATAGCTTTTTTTGAGAAAACAGCAGCAACCGCCCGCGCTGGAGGTGCGCGGGCGGCTCAGACAGAAAGGCTTACGCAGGCGCCGTCCGGCGGGAGACTCGCTGCTAGGGCACCAGGCATGCACGCAAGTTTCTGTCGATGCTGACACGGTCGAGATTGCGGCCGATAAACACGAACTTCGACTTCCGCTTGTCTTCACCCCAGGCGTGGTCCGGGCGGAAATCGACAAGCTTGTGCACGGCCTGGAGCACAAAGAAACGGTCGTCGCCGGCAACGGAAACGATGCCTTTGGTGCGAAAAATGTCGCCACCGTGCTCGCCGAGATAGTCCTTAAGGAAACCTGCGAGCTTCTCGCCATCGAAGGCTTCGGGATAAACGAAGGAATGGGAATTCACCGTCGCGTCATGCTGGTGCGGCCGCAGAGCGGATGCATGCGCGCGGCCATGGTCATGGTCGTGATGATGGTGCCCATGGTCGTGATGCGGATGCTCGCAACAAGGCTCCTTGCAATCATAATGATGATGGTGATCAGCGCCGTGATCGTCGTCCATGTCGATGTCGATGATTTCCGCCCGCTCGCGCACATAGGACGGCCGGAAGCCTTTGACTCCGAGGATGTTGGAGAGATCCACCTTGCCGTAGCTGGAGCGCAGGATAGGCGCCGTCTGGTTGAGCCTGCGCAGCGAGGTTTCCAGCGAGCCGAGAGCTTCCTCCTCGGCAAGGTCTATCTTGTTGACGAGGATGCGGTCCGCCGCGACGATCTGATTGACCGCCTGATTGTCGCTGCCGTCGAGCACTGGATCGTACAGGTGCTGGTCGATATGCATCGCATCTACCAGCGTCACGACGGCGTCGAGCTCCACCTCGTCGGCCACGCTGCGGTCTACGAAGAAGGCGGTGGCGACCGGCGTGGGGTCGGCAAGACCCGACGTCTCGACGATGATGTGGTCGAACTTGTCCTTGTGGCTCAGGAGCTTCTTCATCACGTCGATCAAGTCGTTGCGCACGTCGACGAAGCAGCAGATGCAGCCGTTCTGCATCTGGAAGATTTCCTCGTCGGAAGCGAGTACCAGATCGCTGTCGACGTCGACCTCACCGTATTCGTTCTCGATCACCGCGATGCGATGGCCATGACGCTCGGTAAGGATGTAGTTGAGCAGCGTCGTCTTTCCCGATCCGAGGAACCCGGTAAGGATCGTGATTGGGAGTTTCTGCTGGCTCGCAGGCTCGATATGCATGTTCATGCGCACTTCTCCCTCAAGGCTTTGAGAACGTCTTCCGGAGTAATCGGATAGTGGTGGAAGCGAATGCCGATCGCGTCGTGAATGGCATTGGCGATGGACGGCCCGATCGCGATGATCGGATCCTCGCCCACACCCTTGGCGCCCCAAGGGCCGCCCGGATCGGGCGCCGCCTCGAGAATGATCGTCTCGATATCAGGCATGTCCATGGAGAGCGGCATCTTGTAGTCGACGAGGCCGGCATTGAGTGAGCGGCCGGTCTTCTTGTCGATCAGGTAGTCCTCGGTCAGCGTATGGCCGATGCCCTGCTGGATGCCGCCTTCGATCTGTCCCTGCGCGGCGATCGGATGGATCACCCGGCCGACATCGTGCACCGGCACGACACGCCTGACCTCGACGATCCCGGTTTCCGTATCAACTTCGACCTCCGTGAAGTGCGCGGCAAAGGAATAGGACTTCGTCGGTTCGTATGTGCCGTTGCCGACAATGTTGGCGGCGGGAATTCCGCGCGAAGGCCCCATGGCTTCCGAAACCGTCATGGAGCGGTCGGGTTCGGCGCTGACGAAGACCTTGCCATCGCAAAGGTCGATCTCATCAGACGAGACCTGCAGCTTCATGGCTGCCCGTTCGAGCACGGCGGCGCGGACCTTCCCGGCGGCCATCTTGGCGGCGGTACCGACCAGATAGGTCGTATGGCTGGCGAAGGCGCCGATGTCCCATGGAACCACATCCGTATCGCCATGGATCACGCCCACGTCCTCGAAGCGCACGCCAAGTTCTTCCGCAATGATCTGCGCAAGTGCAGTGTGCGCGCCAGTGCCGAGGCCGGCCGCACCGGTCAGCAGCGTCACCGTGCCGTCCTCGTTGATCTTCACGGTGGCGTTGCCCTGCTCCTTGATGCCAGGGTAAGCGGACGAGCCGTGCATTTCGCAGCCGATGCCCCATCCTTTGCGGATGTGCAGGCGCTTCGGATCGGGCGTGCGGTCGCGGTTCCTGAGGCTCTTCCAGTCCAGCACGTCGATGCCGTGCTTGAGGCAGATTTCAAGTCCGTGGCCGATGATCGGATGGCCGGACGGCGCGATGTCGCCCGCACGCACGACGTTCTTCAACTTCAAATCCGCCGGATCCATACCGAGCCGCTCGGCCGCTTCGTCCATCTGGATGTCGAGCGCATAATAGCTCTGCACCACCCCGTAGCCGCGGAAAGCGCCGTTGATCGGGGTGTTGGTATAGATGCAGCGCCCTTCCAGCCGCACGTTCTCGCAGCGATAGAGCGAGGTGGCGGCAGTGGTGCCGACGATCGTCACGCCCGGACCGTGCGAACCGTAGGCGCCGGAATCATAGACCAGCTTCATGTCGCGGGCGACGAGCGTGCCGTCGTTTTTGAACCCCTGTTTCAGCCAGATCCTGCAGGGATGGCGAGAGCGACCAGCCACGAATGTCTCGTGGCGCGTGAACTCCATTTTCACCGGCCGGCGGGTTTCCTTCGCCAGAAGCGCACAGAGAAACTCGTGCTGGAAAAGGTCCTGCTTGGCTCCGAAACCACCGCCCATATGATCTACGAGCACGCGCACCTTGGTGAGTGGCAGGCCGAGCACTTCGGCGAGGATGCCGCGGACCATGAAGGAGGTCTGGGTCGAGGTCCAGAAGGTCAGCTTGTTGGAGCCGTCCCAGTCGGCGATGCAGACGTTCGGCTCCATGTAGGCCGGATGCGGCCGCCCGCCGGCAAACGTGCCCTCGAGAACGAAATCCGCCTCGGCAAAACCCTTGTCGACATCGCCGCGGTTGACGCGCACAGGGTCGAGCACCAGGTTGCCGCCGGGGCCGACGTCGTGGATCAGTGGCGCGCCCGGCCGCGCGGCGTCCTCCGGTTCGAAGACGGCCGGCAGGGCTTCATATTCCACCTCGATCAGGTCGAGAGCCTCGTCGGCGATCTCCTCACTGATCGCGGCAACCGCGGCAATGCCCTCGCCCCAAAACCGTACCTTATCGTCGAGGATGTACTGGTCCTTGGTGCAGGAGGCCGAGCGCGGATGCGGCGAGCCATAGTGCAGAACGCGCGGCACATTCTCATGGGTCAGCACTGCCTTGACGCCCGGATAGGCGAGCGCCTTGCTGACGTCGATCGCTTTGATGCGTGCATGGGCGATCGCCGCGCGCTTGATCTTGCCGTGCAGCATGCCGGGGAGCTTGATATCGCCGGTATACTGCGCCTCGCCCGTCACCTTCTCGAGCACGTCGTCGCGCTTGACGCTCTTGCCGACGATCCTGAACTCGCGCTGTTCGATAGGGGTGGTCATGTTCATGGTCTTGCAGCCTCCATCTCGCGCGCGGCGGATCTGATCGCGTCGAATATCTTGGTGTAGCCGGTGCAGCGGCAGATATTGCCGGAGAGCCCGAAGCGGATTTCCTCGTCGGTCGGGTGCGGATTGTCGTCGAGCAGCTTCTTGGCCATCATCAGGATGCCGGGCGTGCAGAAGCCGCATTGCGAGGCGCCGTACCGCATGAAGGCGTCCTGCAGGGGATGCAGCGCGTCGACACCCGGCTGGAGCCCTTCGACCGTCTCGACCGAGCGCCCCTCCGCCTCCACGGCGAGTATCAGACAGGCGTTGACCGGCTCGCCATCGACGAGCACCGTGCAGGCGCCGCAGTCGCCGACGTCACAGCCCTTCTTCGAACCGGTGAGACCGACGTCGTCTCGGAGCGCATCGAGCAGGGAGCGGCAGCCATCGACGGCCATCTCGCGCGCCTCGCCATTCACGGTGAATTCGACCATGCGTTTCATGCGAAAGTCTCCAATGCCTGTTGGATGGCGCGGCCGGTCAGGACGCCGACCATGTCGCGGCGGTAGTCGGCACTGGCGCGCACGTTGCTGATCGGCGTGCACTCTTCCATCGCCTTGTCGGCGGCATCCTTGACCGCTGCCGCGTCGAGCTTTGCGCCGCGCAATATGGCCTCGGCTTGCGGCGCGCGCAGCACGGTCGCGCCCACCGCACCGAGCGCGATGCGGATGTCGCTGCAGACGCCATCCTCCATCGCGAGGCTGACGGCGACGCCGACGGTGGAAAGCTCCATCGCCTTGCGGCGACCGTGCTTGAGATAGGCCTTGCCGATATTGTCGCCTGCTGGCGGCACGGTGATGCCGGTAACGATCTCGCCCTTGGCGAGAACGGTCTTGCCGGGGCCGGTGAAGAACTCGGCGATCGGCACTACGCGCATGTTGGTGCGGCTGTAGATGTGCACGAAGGCGCCGTCCGCGACCAAGGGCGGAATGGTATCGGCCGACGGCGAGGCGCGACAGATATTGCCGACGACGGTTGCGCGGTTGCGCACCTGAATGGAACCGAGCGAGGCAAGTGCCGAGCGCAGGTTAGGATATCGCTGGCGCACCAGCGACAGGTTCTCCAGGCGTCCGACGGTGACCAGCGCGCCGAAGGTCAGTCCGCGCGTCTCGTCATAGGTGATGTCGGACAAGCCGGGAATCTGCTTGATGTCGACGACGTTGCGCACGCGGCGCAGCCGTTCGCGGATCTCGACCAGGAGATCAGTGCCTCCGTTGAACACAAATGTGTCGTCGCCGAGTTCGGTGAGAAGACGGGAGGCATGCTCCAGCGTTTCCGCCCGATGATAGTCGAAGCGTCTCATGGAATCCTCTTGGGTTCGGGGGTTCCGGCAGCGCAGGGCCGCCGGACTAATCGAGTTGCTCTCTAGGCAGGGTCGGCAGCCGGGGTGCCGTCCGCGAGTTCGGCCTCCTCCGGCTCTTTCGCCGGAACGCCGTTGAAGAGAATGTTGAGCAGCGCTGCCGCGAAGGTGCCGACGAGCACGCCGCTGTGCAGGAACTTTTCGATCGTCGCGGGCAACTGGTCGAAGATGTTTTCGGCGACGACCGGCACCATGGCGAGGCCGACGCTGACGGCGACAATGTAGAGGTTGCGCCGATTGGCTACGAAATCCACCTTCGACAGGATTTTTACGCCTGTCGCCGAGACCATGCCGAACATCACGATGGCAGCGCCGCCGACGACATAGCTCGGGATCGATGCGCTGACGAAGGCAACCTTCGGCAGCGAGCCGAGCAGGATCAGGATGACGCCGCCCGCCGCCACCACGAAGCGACTGAGCACGCCGGTGATCTGGAGAAGGCCGACATTCTGCGCATAGGTCGTATAGGTGAAGGTATTGAGCAGGCCGCCGATAATGTTCCCGACACCGTCGGTTCTTAAGCCTCGGGTCAGTTCGGCCCGGGTGATCTTGCGACCGGCCATGTCCCCGACCGCTAGGAATTGTCCTGTCGATTCGATCATCATGACCGTCATGACCGCACAGAGCGACAGGATCGACCAGAACTCGAAGATCGGCCATCCGAAGGCGAGCGGGTGAATGATGCGAACCCAGTCGGCCTCCGCAACGCCGTGGAAGTCCACCTTGCCGGCAGCGATCGCGATCACGAAGCCGACAACGATGCCAAGCAGGACCGCAAGATTGGCCATGAAGCCCTTGAGAAGGCGGGTGAGCAGCAGGATCGACAGGAGCACGATGGCGGCGACGGCGAGCGCGAAGGGCGCGCCATAGGCGGGGTTCGGGATCATGCCATCCGGGCCCTTGATCATCGGCTGGCCGCCGGCCGCCCAATTCACCCCGACGCGCATCAGCGAAAGCCCGATGACCAGCATGACCGTGCCGGTGACGACAGGCGGAAAGAAGCGTACCCAGCGGCCGAAGAACGGCGCGACCAGGACGGTGAATACCCCGGAGCCTATGACGGCGCCAATGACGCCCGGCATACCGAGATCAGGGTTGGTGCCCGTCGCGATGATCGAGGGCACGGCGGTGAACGAGATCCCCATCATGATCGGCAGGCGAATGCCGACGTTCCAGATGCCGAGCGCCTGGATGAGGGTTACGATGCCACAACAGAACAGGTCCGCGCTGACGAGCATCGCGATCTGTTCCTTGGGCAAGTGAAGCGCGCTGCCGACAATGAGTGGCACGGCGACCGCCCCGGCATACATGACGAGAACGTGTTGCAGGCCCAGAGCCATCAGGCTTGGGATCGGGTACATCTTTTCGACTGGATCCGTCGTATCGGGCTTACGCATTCGCTTTCCTCCCAGCGAACAGCTTCCGGCGCGGTGGGGCATCTTGGCCTCATGATCTTTTAACCGCACGCCGTACACCGAGGATCATGCGGCTGGCCAAATCAGCAAACAATCGGCACAATTAGATTTATTCATATAATAATTGAATGAATGGATCGCGATGGACATCACGCTAAAGCAGCTTCGGGCCTTCGTCACCGTGGCCAACCTCGGACAATTCACGCTCGCGGCGGACAAACTCGGCTCGTCGCAGTCGGCCGTCAGCACGCTCGTGCGCCAGCTGGAGCAGAACCTCAATCTGCGCCTCTTCGACCGTCACACGCGACTTCTGCGCCTCACGGAGGCGGGCACGGACATCTTGCCGGTCGCAGCACGCGCCGTGGCCGACATCGAAGGCATGGTGGAGAGCTCGCGTGAACTGAATGCGCTCCGGCGCGGCAAGGTGTCGATCGCAGCCGGAACCGTACAGGCGGCTCTGATGCTGCCGCAGCTCGTCAACGCCTTCAACAAGCTCTACCCCGAGATCGCCGTCGCCCTGCACGATGTCGCGGAGAAAGCCGTATTGGAACAGGTCGCCAACAGCTCGGTGGATCTCGGTATCGGCACGGTACCGGAGGACGACAGCGAACTCATGGGCACCCGGCTTACGACCGACGAATTCCTCGTCGTCCTCCACCCTGACGATCCGCTCGTCAAGCTGACCGAGTTGCGGTGGACCGACCTTGTCGACCGCAAGCTGATCGGCCCGCAGCGCGGCAATCCGATTCGCGACCGCCTGGAGAACGAACTGGCGCGCAACGGCATCGTGCTGCCCTTCGACAAGACGATGCAGGAGGTGGCGCTGCCGCTGACAATCATCGGCATGGTCGAAGGCGGTCTCGGCGTCGCGATCATGACCTCGGCGGTCACGCGCCTTGCGACCTCCATGGGCCTCGTGGTGCGGACGCCGAAAGAGCCGCACATCAAGCGGGAAGTAAGCCTAATCCAGAAGCGCGCGCGTTCGCTCTCGCCGGCCGCCCGGCGGTTTCGCGACTTCCTGCTGAAATCCGTGCACTAGAGAATCAGCGGTTCCACATCTCGGGCCACCGGGCCGCAATTGACCGTGCAAGGCTTCGAGCGTTATCTGGTGGCGCTGCTGGACCGCGATGTCGCGGGCAGGCAGGGCGCGGCGGCTCGACGCTGCGCGCGGCGGCCTCCCGGCCAGCCGCCGCTCCCAGCCCACGCAAGACCAGAAGCTGCACCGATACGGACCGTAACAACCGGCCCGACATTTCCGCCGACGCCGTCCGCACGGCGAAGGAAGACCTCGCCGCCTGCTTCCGCATGGCGGCGCGCAACGGTTTCGAGGAGGGGATCTGCAACCATTTTTCGGCGGTCGTGCCTGGCCACGACGATCTCTTCATCGTCAACCCCTACGGCTATGCCTTTCGCGAACTGACGGCGTCAAAACTTCTCGTGTGCGATTTCAATGGCACCGTCATCGACGGCGAAGGGGAACCGGAGGCGACGGCCTTCTACATCCACGCCGAGATTCACCGCCGACTGCCGCGCGCAAAAGTCGCCTTCCACACGCACATGCCCTATGCGACCGCGCTTTCCATGACCGAGGGGGCGCCGTTGATCTGGGCTGGCCAGACGGCACTGAAGTTCTACGGCCGCACCGCCGTCGACGAAAACTACAATGGTCTTGCACTCGATCACCAGGAGGGTGCGCGCATCGCCGCGGCTGCCGGCGATGCGGATATCGTTTTTCTGAAGCACCATGGCGTGCTGGTTCTGGCGCCCACGATCGCCGAAGCCTGGGACGACCTCTATTACCTCGAGCGAGCGGCCGAAGTGCAGGTGCTCGCCATGTCCACGGGCAGAGAGGTCTCGCCGGTCGATCCGGCAATTGCGGAGGCGGCCTACCGGCAGATGCGCGAAGGCGATCCCGAGTCCGCCCAGGCCCATCTCGCAGCCATTCGTCGCCAGCTGGATGTCGAGGAACCGCAGTATCGTCACTGATTCTTGGGCGGCTGTCTGCTCTAAGCGATGGGCTTCAACCTCGGCCCATCGCTGATGCAATACCTTGATTGGGCTTAGGTTTCTCATTGGCTGCTTGTACTTGCATAAATTCTGGGCGCCCTTAATTATTGCGATTTATTTATCAAACAATTGAAATAATGAATTTGTTTGAATTAATCGCCCGTGCTTAGTCTTGCGCCATAACAAGAAGGTGGGACGAAATGGCACGTGACAATCCAACGGCGTCGCTCGCAAAACTGACCCGCGGTCAGTCCTTTGCTCTCACGGGAGGAAGCGTCATTCATGACGACGGCTCGCAGTTGGTAAGCGACATCATCGTCGGCGCCGACGGGCGCATCGCCATCGCTGAGCCCTTTCTCGATATCGGTTCCTGCAGCGCCCATGTGGATATTACGGGCATGCTCGTTTCGCCTGGTTTCGTCGATGCGCACCAGCATCTCGACAAAACAGGCGTGCTGCGCTTTACCCCCAATCCGTCAGGCACGCTCCAGGGCGCCCGCGAAGCCTTCGCGAAATATGCCCGCACCGCCGGCCCTGACGACATTCACAAGCGTGCAACGCGCACGATCGGGCGATGTCTTTCCCGCGGCACGACCGCGATCCGCAGCCATATCAACGTCGACAAGGATGCCGGCTTCCACGGCATCGAGACGCTGGCCGCCATTCGCGATGCCGAAAAGCACCGCATCACGCTTCAACTGGTCGCCTTCATGACGCCCCATCCCGGCCAGGACTTCGAGTGGCTGGGCAAGAACATCGACGGCGCCGTCGCGCTCGCCGATGCCGTCGGCGGAACGCCCGCCGTTTCCGAGGACCCGCCGCGTTATCTCGACATCTTGTTTTCCGCGGCAGTGAAGTCCGGCAAGCCGGTCGATCTGCATCTCGACGAACACCTCAATGCCGGGGTGCATCTCCTCGACGCCGCTCTCGATCGCGTGGAGCGCTTCGGCATGCAGGGGCGCACCGTCTTCAGCCACGTCTCGGTGTTGAGCGCCCTGCCCCGCCGGGACTTCCAGCGGATAGCCGAGCGCCTGCACAAACTGGAAGTCGGCGTCGTCACGCTACCGGCGGCAAACCTCTACCTGCAAGGCCGCGACTACGAGATGCTACCGCCGCGCGGGCTGACGCGCGTCGCCGAGCTGTATCGTGCCGGCATCACCATCGCCACGGCCTCGGACAATATCCAGGACCCCTTCGTCCCGACCGGCTCGGGCGACATGCTGGAAATCGCCCGCTGGACGCTGCTTGCCGGCCATCTGCGTGGAGACGAGCTCGCCGCCGCGCACAGCATGATCACGGCGGCCCCTGCCCGCCTGATGGGCCTTGGCAAGGACTATGGCCTGAAGCCCGGTGCGCGCGCCGACTTCGTGGTCACCGACTGCATCGATACCGATACGCTGGTTGCCGGCGGACCGGATCGGGCTTTCGTCTTCTCGAATGGTCGCCTGGTCTCGCAGAGCGCCACCGAAAATATCCGCCTGAAGGAGGACGTATAAAAGGGAACGGCTGCTCCGGGGGGATTGGGACTTCAATCGAATGGGAGGAATGAAATGAGAACTGAAATGTCACGTCGTTTACTGCTTGCGTCCACTCTCGGAATGGCCCTGACCGGGATGCTCCGGCAGGACCTCGCCCATGCCGAAGACTTCAAGATGGGCCTTCTCGTGCCCGGTAGCGTTTCGGAAGAAGGATGGAACCGGATCGGTTACAACGCGCTCAAGGGCGTGGAGGAACAGCTTGGCGCCAAGATCAGCTATGTCGAGCTGCAACAGAACCCGGCCTCCTTTGAGAAGGCGTTTCGCGACTATGCCAGCCAGGGTTACAAGGTCATCCTCGGCCACGGCTTCGAGTTCCAGGACGCCGCGCGCGACGTCGCTCTCGACTACCCGGACACCTATTTCCTGATCTCGTCGAGCGCGATCCACGAAGGCAACGTCATCGGGCTCAACACCGATACCAGCCAGCCTTTCTACCTGATGGGCGTCATCGCCGCGAAAATGGGCGGCAAGGCCGGCCTTGTCGGCGGCATGGAAATCCCGCCGATCCAGCAGGCTTTCGCCGGCTTCAAGAACGGCGCAAAAAGCATTAATCCCGACTTCCCGATCAGCGAAGCCTATATCGGCAACTTTACCGATACGACGGCCGCCAAGGAGGCGGCATTGAGCATGATCTCGCAAGGCGCGGACTTCGTCGTGCCGAACGCTTCCGGCGCCACCGTCGGCGGGTACCAGGCCATCGCGGAATCCGGACCGGACGTGCGCTCTTTCTCCATCTTCAGCGATTTCACCGAGGTCGCGCCCAACAACATTTTGGGACTCTACGTTGCCGACTACGCCCAGGGCGTGGTTGAGGTGGTCCGCTCGATCAAGGAAGGCCACCCGCCGGCGGAGAACGTCGTTTTCGGCCTGAAGGATCCAAAGGTCATCTCGTTTACCTTCCGCGACGACGGCCCGGTCTCAGTGCCGGAGGATATCCGCGCCGAGGTGAAGGCGATCAGCGATAAGATCGCCGCCGGCGAGATCAAGACCGGCGCAGAATAGCCGGCTCCATGCTGCGGCAGGTTGTCCGGCCGCAGCCCTCCCGCCTCACACCAACATCCGGACGGACCCATGGCTGAGATAAACCAGGGAGTGCGTGAGACCGTGAATTCTCAAGCAGCCCAAGCCTTCTATCGGGCACTCTCGCATGCCGCGATCAGCGCCCTGACACCTATTGCGGCGGTTCTCGTCGCTCTCGCCTGCGGCGCCGCCCTGCTCTGGCTCAACGGCTTCAACGGCAGCGACATTGTCACCGTCATGGTCTTCGGCTCGTTCCAGGACATGCGTTCGGTCGGAGAAATTCTCCTGAAGGCGACACCGCTCATCCTGATCGGCGCAGGTCTCTGCGTTGCCTTCCGCTGTTCGATCTGGAACATCGGCGCCGAAGGCCAGCTCTATGTTGGCGCGATCGCCGCAACCCTTGTCGGCACCAGCATCGACGGCCTATCCGTGTGGGTGCATGCGCCGCTCGTGATGCTGGCCGGGGCGCTGGCGGGTGCCGCCTGGGCCGGCATTGCCGGCTACCTGAAGGTGCGCTTTCAGGCGAGCGAGATCGTCACCACGATCATGCTCAACTACATCGCGCTCATCCTCACAAGCTATCTCGTCACCGGACCGATGCGCGATGCGAGTGCAGCCTACCCGCAATCGGCCAGGCTGGTGCGTGAAGCCTGGACACCACGCCTGGTGACCGACATGCGGCTCCATATCGGCATCCTCGTCGCGGTGGTTCTGGCCGTGGCGCTCTACATCTTCCTGCGAAGAAGCAGCCGCGGCTTTGCGCTGCGCGTCGTCGGTCTCAACCCGCATGCCGCCCGCTATGCCGGCATGAACGTCGCACGAAACGTGATGATCGCCATCTGCATCAGCGGCGCGATGGCCGGGCTTGCCGGCGCTTTCGAAGTGGCGGGCGTCACACGCAGGCTCTATCAGAACATCTCCCCCGGTTATGGCTTCGAGGGCATCGCGGTGGCGCTGCTGGCGGGCAACAATCCGTTGGCGGCAATCCTCTCGGGCGGCCTGTTTGCGACGCTGCGCTCCGGTTCGGAAGTTCTCCAGATCACGTCGCAGGTCCCGCAGGTCCTGGTGCTGGTCATCCAGGGCATTGTCATCCTCTCGGTCGTCGCCTTCGCCAAGTTGCGCGATATCCTCAGGATCGTGGCTTGAAAGCATGGAAACTCCCGCGCGGCCCGGGGCCGTCGGCGGGAAAACAAAACCTTTGGCGACATTCCTAGAGGGTATATCCGATGGACGACATGATGTTCCTCACCTTCCTCGCGACGCTCGCCGGCGCCGCTTGGAGACTTGCCACACCCCTCATCTTCGCCTCGATCGGAGAGGTCTTTTCCGAGCGCGCGGGCGTACTCAACATCGGGCTCGAAGGCACAATGCTCGTCGGAGCATTCTGCGGCTTCGCTGCCGCCACGGCCACCGGCAACATTCCGCTCGGGCTTTTGGCCGGCGTTGCCGGTGGCATGGTGTTCGGGCTCGTCTTCGCCTTCTTCACGATCACCATCAAGGCGGATCAGATCGTGGTGGGCGCAGCACTCAACCTGCTCGGCATGGGCCTGACGGCCTTCCTCTTTCGCACCTATTACGTTTCGACCGGCAAGGGCATCGAGATCGCCCAGCCGATTCACATACCGTGGCTGAGCGACCTGCCCTTTCTCGGCGAGGCGTTCTTCCGGCAAAACCTGATCGTCTATTCGACTGTACTGGTCGCCATACTCGCCACCCTCGTGCTCTACCGCACCTCCTTCGGCCTGACGCTTCGCGCCGTCGGCGAGCACCCGAAGGCCGTCGACGTCGCCGGTCGCAGCGTGCTTGGCTATCGCTACGCCGCCGTGCTCGTCGGTACCGGACTTGCGGGGCTCGGAGGCGCATTCCTGACGCTCGGCCACTCCAACCAGTTTGTCGAAGGCATAACGTCCGGTCGCGGCTTCATCGCCCTTGCTGTCGTGGTCTTTGCCCGCTGGTCGCCGATCGGGGCCTTTTTCGTGTCGCTGCTCTTCGGCCTCTTTTATGCCCTGCAGCTCATGCTCCAGGCGCAGGCGTCCATCGTCGTGCCCTATCAGGTGCTGCAGGCGCTTCCCTACATCATGACAATCGTCACGCTGGTCGTGTTCCGCGGCAAGGGTGCCGCACCCAGCAAACTCGGCCAGCCCTATGAGATAAGGTGATCGATATGTCGACAAGACCCTTCCTGCGCATCGACAACATCCGCAAACGCTTCGGGCCCATCGTCGCTAGCGACGGCGTAACCCTCGAAATCGAGGAAGGCGAGATCCACTCGCTGCTCGGCGAAAACGGCGCCGGCAAGAGCGTGCTGATGAACATGATATGCGGCATGGTCCGGCCGGATGAAGGCGATATCGTCTACAAGGGGCACTCGGTGAACTTCGCCAGTCCGCGCGACGCGATCCGCCAGCGCATCGGCATGGTGCATCAGCACTTCATGCTGGTGCCGAACCTCACGGTGGCGGAAAACTACATCCTCGGCCAGGGTTCGGCGCTCACCGTCATCTCCGACATGGAGAAGGTCCACCGAGAGATCCGCGAGCTTTCCGAACGCTACGCCCTCGACGTGCGTCCCGACGCAGTCGTCCAAGATCTCTCGGTCGGTGAGCAGCAGCGGGTGGAAATCTTGAAGGTGCTGTTCCACGGCATCGACCTGCTCATCCTCGACGAGCCGACCGCCGTTCTCACCCCGCAGGAGACCGACCGTCTCCTCTCCCTGATGGGCGATCTCGTGAAGGATGGAAAGACCGTCGTCTTCATCTCGCACAAGCTGGACGAGGTGATGCGCGTCAGCAATCGCATCAGCGTCATGCGCGACGGGCGCGTCGTACACACGGTCAAGGCGGGGGAAACGAATGCGCGGGAGCTCGCCCGCATGATGGTGGGCCGCGACGTTCGCATGGAGCTTCCGCGCAACCCCGAGCCCTCGGGTCGTATCGTACTCTCAGTTGAAAACCTTGCCTGCCGCGCCGAGACTGGTCTTCCGGCCGTGCGCGGCGTGAGCTTCGACGTGCGCGCCGGCGAAATCGTCGGCATCGCCGGCGTTTCCGGCAACGGCCAAACGGAACTCTCGCTCGCGCTTTCCGGCCTGCTGCCCGTAGACACCGGGCGCGTCGTTCTCAACGGAAAGGACGTAACCGGTCTCGATCCCGCCGCGATCAATGCCAGGAGCTTTTCCCACATACCGGAGGACCGGCACAAACATGGCATCGTGCTTCCACTGTCGCTCAGCGAAAACACCATCCTCCAACGCTACGACCAAAAACCCTTCGCGACGGGCGGCATGCTGAACGGCCGGGTGATTGCCGAGCACACCCGCGACCTGATCAAGCGTTTTCGCGTGAAGAGCCGGGACGAGAACCAGCCGATCGCTGCGCTGTCAGGTGGGAACCAGCAAAAACTGGTCGTCGCGCGGGAGCTGGCGCGCAATCCCGATTTCATCCTCGTCAATCAGCTTACCCGCGGCATCGATATCGGCGCGATGGAGTTCGTGATGGAGGAGATGCTGAGGCAGCGCGACAGCGGTCGCGCCATTCTGCTGATCTCCACGGAGCTCGAGGAGCTGTTCGCAATCTGCGACCGCATCCTGGTGATGTTCCACGGCGCGATCCTTGGCGAACTGCCCCCGGACCGCACTCGTCTCGACGAACTCGGCCTGCTGATGGCCGGCAACAAGGAACAGCCGGCACTTGCGGGGTAGACAAGCGGAGATTTGGCAGGCTTTGATGGGGGCAGGACAACGGGAGGCCGCGCGTACATGAACATAACGCTGCGGCAACTCAGGGCCTTTATCGCAGTGGCCGAGCTCGGCCAGTTCAACATCGCAGCACGCAACCTCCATCTCACCCAGTCCGCGGTCAGCATCCTCATCCGCGACCTGGAGACGGAGATCGGCGTGCGTCTCTTCGACCGGCATACCCGCATGGTCTCCCTCACCCTTGTCGGCCAGGAATTTCTGCCGCAGGCGCGAAAGATCCTGAAGGACCTGGAACTTGCCGTCGGCGACGTGCGCGACAACGCCATGCTGAAGCGCGGCCAGGTGACGATCGCCGCGGCGATCGTGCTTGCCGCCACCATCGTTCCGCCGATCATTGCGCGCTTCCTGCGCATGTACCCAGAGATCTCCGTCAATATTCGCGACATGCCCGAGGAACAGATCACCCCGGCGCTCAAGCGCCACGAGGTCGACATCGCCGTCGGCACGCTCTCCGAGGAGGATCCGGAGATCACCGCGACGGCCTTGCTGCGCGACAAGCTGATGCTCGTTTGCCGGGAAGATCACCGATTTGCAAAGCGCAAATCCGTGCGTTGGGCACAACTCAAAGACGAGACCCTCATTACGCTTGCCGCCTCCAATCCACTACGCAACATCGTCGAGCACAATCTTATCCGCGTCGTCCCGAACTATCGGCCAAAGTATGAAGTGCGTTTTTCGACGACCGCGATCAGTATGATCGCCGCCGGGATGGGTGTTTCGGTGCTGCCGGAGAATTCCGGACAACTCGCCTCGGCCATCGGGATAACCACAATCGATCTCATAGACCCCATCGTCATGCGCGACGTCTCGCTCCTTCAAAGGCGCCATCACAGCCTTTCGCCCGCTGCCGAGCATCTGAAGGCAGCTTTCATCGCCAGCGTTGCAAGGGACATTTGAGCGTTTCGACAAAGCCATAAGACGCTCTACCCGCGTGCTCGTCGCTCGCGATGAGAAACCCCGACCCCTCTTTCCCGCGTGAGTTCACCGTTCAGATGAAGGCTCGGCAACGTGGAGAGAAGCGCGTTTCTGATATTCTCAACGAGCCGGAGATGTTATCAGCAGACGCTTTTGCAGCCGAAATCGGCGTCACGCGCGAAACCGTGAACAAAAAGCGTAAGCGGCACGAACTACTTGGGTTAGAAGGGCCAAAGAGAGGGGTTCGTTTCCCCGCTGGCAGCTCAACGATCGAGGAGAGCTTCTTTCCGATTTGCCATCACTGTTCGACGTCTACGGGGATCGTCCGTGGGCAGTATACCGTTTTTTAGTAGCCAAGCATCCGGAATTGGATGGTCGTAGTGGTCTCGACGCACTCAGGTCGGGCGAAGTCAAAAATGTCATCGAGGTGGCCAAGTCAATCGGTTCGGGCGCCTTCGCTTAACCCTCACAAAAAGCTCACCCGCTACGCGCAAGACGTTTGCGTCCAAGTTCTGGAGATCTCAGTTGCGAAAGAAGGCAGTATTTGGCGCCGGCTGTATATGAGTAAATATTCTGACCCACTCGGATTTGGGTATGGCCCGAGTAGGTTCAGTGATCCAGAAGTGGATGGTGCGCCTCCGCACCGTTTTGGCGTCGTGTACTTTGGCAGCACCGCGCTTGCCCGAAGAACCTAAGCCCCAATACAGATGGGTGCTCACATGGCCCGGCGAGGCCGAGCACGATTTTATCAGCTTCGATGGCGATCAGCTCGTCAACAGGATCTACGGCGTCGACCGCTCTCCGCTAAACGGCAGATGGAAATGGCAGGTAGGCAGATTCCGAGGCATTCGGGAGCGCGTGATGCCGCACAATGGTTGGGCCAATACCGCGCGCCAGGCTGCGGCGAAGACCGAGGACAACTATCGCGAAACGATCGAGCGGAACGCAGCATACGTTCGCTAACCAGAGCAGGAACAATCGCTGAGTGGGCACGTTTTAGAAAGACCCCCACGAACTCCACATTCTAGGCCCCTCGCAGGGGCCTATTTTTTCAGCTCGAAAACATCGTCATTATCGGCTAGCTCGCGCATGAATAAAGGGTGTCGCAGCTTTCCGTCGCTGGTGATCTCAGTTTAGGTGACCTCGGCAACAAAGGCTGGCTGGCAGAACACAGCGTTCTTGCGCTTGAGCGCGACCGCGGCACCTTCGCCGGCATGGCTGACAGTTGCTTGCATAGGTCGCGCGCCATCTTGTCGGTAAAGCCCGTGCCGACCAGCTCGCCGCCGTGATCTGCGGCCAGCAACAGCCGCGAGATCGCGCCAGGCGCTTTGGTCGACGATTCGAACCCACCGACAACAAAGTTGTCGCTCTGTATGGCAGCGCCCTCACCTTCGATTTCCTCCGAGACGCGAATGATAGACGTCCCCTCTTCGATCGTCTCTTCCAGGATCATCCGCCGTTCTCGCTGATCCATGCCGCGCAGGTCATGTCCGTCCAAGTGGAGAAGGTCGAAGGCATAGAACAGCGCCTCGCTGGCGACACGTTTGCCGCCCCTTCCGCCGAGCGCCGCCTGGAGCATGCCGAAGCTCGAGCGGCCGACATCGTCGAGCACAACCGCCGCGCCGTCGAGGATCATCGTCGATGGGCCGAGCGCCTTGGCTGCCGCTTCGATCGTCGGAAAACGATGCGTCCAGTCATGACCGCCACGCGTTAGGATGCGCACGCCACTCGGCTCGACATGCACCGCCAAGCGGTAGCCATCCCATTTGATTTCGAATGCCCAATCGCCTGCGCACGGCACTTTCTCGACAAGCAGCGCGAGGCAAGGTTCGACGCGGTCCGGCATGGGACGAAGGGCAGACGTGGCTGATCGGGATTCCGTGGCTTATGCGGTCGCCCGCGCCGCACGGCGTCCTCGTGAAGCAAGTGTTTCTGGCGCTTTGGAGGTGTCTTAGCCAACCCTTTTTAAGCCACAACCGAGTTAATGAGTCACGCTGGAACTTTTTGCCCGAAAACCGATTGATGTGATCCCAGCAGCACCGCGAAGCGCTGCCGCCACCACAACATCGAGAGCACGCCATGCATCACGAAGACACGAGAGACCAATTAAGCAAGACGGTTCGGGGCTGGAATAAGCGATATGATCTGGAAGAGTTCATCCGGGCACACGGGCTCCAACCTCTCGCCGCACGCGAGCTGTTCGAGCAATTTGGCCCCTACAAAGTCGACCTCGATCGCAAGGTTTCCGAGCTGCGATCGCGAGGACAATCAACTGCCGAACATTGATCACACCAGTGGGAACAACTGAATGATCGGGTGTTTCCGTTGAACATCATGCTCGACCCGCCAGGCGGTCGCTTCTCCAATCCGGCGGCCGTCTGGATCCCCTCAAATTCAGAGTTGTATCCACTGAGCGAGGGCGCATAATCAATAGGGGCAGACGTCGGCCTATTCCCCCAGGCCGACTAGGGTAAGGGCTATGAGCAAAACCTTGGGCTCTCGAAACGAGATCATCCTTCCTGACGAGTTCGCACAGATTGAAAGCGTCTTTCACGAGCTATTGGAGGAATGGGACGTCTCGCCGGAAGCGAACAAGCCGACAAGCTCGCCGCCGGCCTCATTAGTCTCTACCAAAGCGGAATTCACGATTTCCGGGCACTCAAACTGATGATGAAGCCGTAAACGAGCGGTCGAACGTCAAGTGCAAAAAAGCGGCCTTCCGTTGGGCTTGAGGTTGCGGATGGAAGGCCGCGAGTAAGGTCATCGGAGTGCCAGTATAGGCCTATGTTGGCGAGAAGTCCCGATCACACTTTGCCGATGATTGCGAACACGATGCGCCAGATCGCGAGCGCGAAAACGCTGCGCCAAGTAGCCTCTCCTTTGCGTGATCCCCATATCCGGCGGCGACAGTACCTTTTTACGGCCGGCTGGAATCAATCAATCATCCTGGGCTCTTCCGCAGGGCCATAGGGTCGAGCCCCGGAGCCGGCCGCAAACGTGCCGCATCCGAGGCCAGATCCATTGCATTCATGCTCGTTAATCGGTCTTTGTCGCAGCCGGCAGGACCCACGATCCGTCGAGGATTGACGGGTTTCCCTCTTTCGGCCAGTACAGCCGCATCATCAGAATAAACTTGCCTTTGGGGGCAGGTAGCCAGTTCGACTCCTTGTCTGCGCCTGGAGACTCGTGCTGGATGTAGATATCGGTCGATCCGTCAGCATTGGCTTTGAGGTCCTGACGCGCGCTGATTGAATACCGGTTCAGCGGGTTATCAACGAAGAAGTATCCCGCGTCATACATCGTGATTGACCAGAACCCATTTGCCGGGGGCAGATGCCCCTTAGCAAAGTTGATCACATAATTTTCGGAGCCGTTATAGTCGCGAGCAAACAGGCCACTGCCAGACTTCGTACTCGTCGGATAAATCGCATCCTGCGGGCGGTTGGCGCCAAGCCCGATGGCGGTGATCAGCGCGCGTTGCACATAATCCGTCCCATAGAGACCCGTTTTCGTCGTGTATGCCCACCCGTTGATGTCCTCGACGTCGCCACCACTATCCTTGAAGTGCAACATAATCCGCGCGTACGCGATCTGTGGAAGTCGCTTCTGGAGCACGACATCGAGTTTGCTCTCGTCGAAATCCTGGCCGGGTATGATCCCGATGGTGGCCAACCGCTCTAAAAGTGGGGCATCGGCCGCAGCGGGTGGATTAGTCTTCAGCAGCTCGCAGAATAGTTTGAAGTAGGCGACGGCATCTAGCGCATTGACCTGCTCACGAACGGCGGTCTTCATGTCGATAGCTGGGTCGGTCTTGCCGGGAGGCGGGGTGTAGACGGTTCCGTAGCCACTTAAGGGAACGAGCTTCACTTCATCCTGAAGCTTGTGGACTTCCGTATAATCCTCAGGTGTCCCGGTGCAATAGATGCGTCCGAGCAGCCACACCATGCTTGTCGGTGATTTGTACTCGGTCACCCCTTCAGGCAGGGTCCCCGTCCACCCCGGTCCGGTGATCGCATATGTCTGCGCACCCGTTCCCGTTGTTCTCTTTCCGGGCACCTCAAAGACGTTGGTCCAGCCGTCAAGCATTGGGAAAAGCGCGTAGCGATCGCCCAGATCTGGAAGACTCAAGATATAGGGTTCCTTGGCGACATCGAAGAAACCATAGGTGTAGAGAGTATCTGCGTTGGGCGCCGTTACGTCGCGGAAAGAGGCGTCCGGATAGGCACGCAGCCGACCAATCTGCCCCATCGGCGCCTTGGTGCCTTTGGGTTCCGCCACGTTTGTTATCACTCGGCGGGTATACTCCATGGTGACCAGCGGGTAGGCATAGACGTAGGCCTCTAGCGCTGTCCAGAACTCGGTCCGTCCCAGCAGTTCGTCGCCCATCGAACCGTCCTGCGCAACAACAGGACCCGCTATCATCCCCATAGCAAGACCCGCACATGTAGAGGTCGTGAATCCTCGACGCGAAATAATCATGTTTCCCTCCGAACCCTGATCGCGTGTATTCGCGACGGGATGCTAACTCAATGCGGGAGTAAAATCGAATCCGAAACTTACCGTAGAAACTAGTCTGAACTTGGCGTCGACAGCGCCATGACCATGATTGGCGGGCGACCTCTGGGGGGTCCGCAACCAACACCGCCAGGCACACGAAAGCGCGCCTGAACCCGCGACAAGGGGAAAAGTTCCGGTATCGGACTTCAGTCCGGCTCGGCTTTGGCAAAGGTCTGAGGTCGATTGTTACGTCATCGCGTCGCCCCATATTTCTCAATCAGCCCATGCCGCTGAAGACCCTTACAAGAATGTGTCATGGGTGGGTAACGGCTCCAGAGCGGTTGTCCGTCCCTGCTGCTCTGGGGCTGGTACCAATTGGAGGAGACCATGGGAGATATCAGGATGTACGAAAGACCCAGATATGGACAGCCGGAAAAGACCGCATTCACCGGACTGCCGATCGGCGTGATGCTTCTTTCGGTCATAGCGATTGCCGTTTACCTGTTCGTTGGAGGCGAAATTCTCGACAACAATGGCCGGGATGTCGCCGTGTACCTCCCCCCGGTTGAGGCGAAATAACTATTTAGCGCCCAAATAGCCGGGACGGCCGGAGGCGAAAATGAGCTTGTTAAAGCTGGGGCGGGCTCGCCTGGGGATGGCGCCACCGCGCCATCGTGGCGGATTGCTCGCTACCAAGGACCAGCGATTGGACGACCTCTTTGAGTGCTACGCGCTGGCATCAACGACACTAGATAATCTTCAACGCGAACTTCCCCGTCGAGAGGCGCTGATCGAGGAATACCAGGAAATTTGCCGCAACCTGCAGGCGGATGTCGTCGAACTGCTTCCCCTGCTAGAGGCGCGATGGCTTCAGCGAAGCTTGTAGCCGATATCCGGTTTGGGTGGCATCTCACCTTTGGACAGCGAGGAAGCCGAAGTGCTTGCGACCCCGGCTGATCAGCCTTTTTCAAAGTGGCATCCACGATCACGAGGCGCTGAAGCAGTTGGCCGTGTATCTCTTATCGAAGGAGCCGTCTGGCAGCGCGCCATCACAAAGGCTTGGAACAATTCTCCGCTTTTGTGGTTATATCTGTGCACGCACAAAAAGCGATCCAGATGATGATCCGTCGGGATCGTGTGCAGGGATGACCTCCGCCCAAAGGAGGTCATCCTTCTAGGCTCCGGGCGCTTGCTTCTAAACCCTTCCCTATGATGACGAACTCGTGCTTCGGCGAAACAGACACCGAGCGCCATCGCAGGGATACCAGTTACGCCCAGTGCGCCGGTACCCATCAGTTTCCATCGCTTCGTCGGTGAGAGGCTAGCTCGGTTACCGTGGTACGCAGTCCTACTCAATTTAGTGGCCATGAAATCCAGTCTCTACTGTCAGGCGACATGTAAAACTGGTCCGGTAGCGACACCTAAAACTGGTCCCTCTTTCAGACCTTAGGAGGGACTAATGGACGTTGAGACAGGTAC
>NZ_JBNDIU010000038.1:0-29336 GCF_050434565.1 Ensifer sp. 4252 | reverse complement strand
GCGTGTCCAAGCCCCCCACACACCGACCCACACCCCCCCCCCCCCGCCGGTAATGGCAGAAATTCATCCGGCCCTTCGGGTTGGCTCAAAACGGCCGCCCACTGTGTCGGATGGCTTGCCCGATGGATTCGCATCGCTCTGCGCCATCCTTCGTGTGGAACGGCCGTTTTGAGCCAACAGAATCGCTTCCGTTTAAAGGTGAAGCGCTCTAACCAGTGCATTGCATGAGCTCGATCCGGTTGCCGAAAGGATCGCTGACATAACATCGCTCGCAGCCGGCAAGCGGCGCGTCCTGCATGATCGGCACGCCCGCGGCCTCGAGCCGCAGAAGAAAGCGAGAAAGATCGTCGACAAGAAGGGCCGGATGAGCCTTGCGCGCCGGCGAGAAGGCCGGGTCGATACCGAGATGAATTCTTGCCTCTCCCCGCTCGAACCAGCAGCCACCACGTCCGGCAAGGTTCAATGGCTTCGGCACCTCGGCTAGGCCGAGAAGCCCCTCGTAGAAGCCTCGTGCTGCACCCTCCATCCCGGCAGGCATGGCCAGCCGGACATGGTCGAGCCCCATGATTTGACCGGTCGGCTCCGGGCTCTCGGCGGGCCCCGCCATCAGGCGTGAAGGTGGTAGATCTTGTTGACGATGACCCAGCGCCCGTCGATCTTGACCAGCGACAGATAGTCGGAAAAACGGTCGCCGGCGAAGCTGTCGATCACCTTGACCGTTGCCGCATCGCCGCTGATGTCGGTCATTTCCACATCCATCTCCGGCTGGGTCCCGGGCGGCGCGCCTCCCTGGTCCAGCACCGCCTTGATGAAGCCGTCGCGCGTCATCCATTCGAGCGCGCCTCTGTAGTTGCCGATGATCGCTGCGTCTGGGTGAAACGCCTTGCGCAACGCACCCTCGTTGGCAAAGGCCATGCCGTCGACATAGAGATGCACCACCGCGCTGATCGCCTGCTCGTCGGACATTCCCGATCCTCCGGAATTGTTGGTCACGACAGGAGAGGTAGTGCGTCCGGCGTAAAATTCGATGGGGGGATGCCCCGCCTCTGCAAGGAGGCGGGGCATATGCGTTCAACGATTGGTGAGCGCCAGTGACGCATCCGTATAGCGCTTGCCGGCAACCAATGCCGGCGACAGCGCATCGCCGAGCCGGGCGAGCTCGTCGCCGGTCAGCACGATATCGGCCGCGGCCGCGTTCTGCTCCAGGTGGTGGAGCTTGCGCGCGCCGGGAATGGGCACGATGAAGTCGCCCTGGTTGATCACCCAGGCGAGCGCCAGTTGGGCGGCGGTCACGCCCTTTTCGCGCGCGAGCGCTTCCAGCGTTTCGACAAGCGCGGCGTTGGCGCCGAGGTTTTCCGCCTGGAAGCGTGGCAACGAACGACGGAAATCGTCGGCGGCCAGATCGTCGGCCTTGCGGATCGTGCCGGTCAGCATGCCGCGCCCGAGCGGGCTATAGGGCACGAAGCCGATGCCGAGTTCGCGGCAGGTCGCCAGCACGTCCTCTTCCGGGTCCCGCGACCAGAGCGAATATTCGCTTTGGACCGCCGCGATCGGATGCGCCTGATGGGCACGACGGATCGTTTCGGAGCTTGCCTCGGAAAGGCCGAGTGTCCGCACCTTGCCCTGACGCACCAGATCGGCCATCGCGCCGACGGTTTCCTCGATCGGGACCTCGGGGTCGACGCGGTGCTGGTAGTAGAGGTCGATCACGTCGATCCCCAGTCTCTTAAGCGAGGCATCCGCCACGGCTCTGGCGTTTTCCGGTCGGCTGTCAATGCCTTTGATCGCCTCCGCCGCCGGCTTGCCGGACTCGATCCTGAAGCCGAATTTGGTGGCGATCGTCACCTTGTCACGCAAAGGCTTCAGCGCCCGGCCGACGAGCTTTTCATTCTCGTAGGGGCCATAGACTTCAGCCGTGTCGAAGAAGGTGACGCCGAGGTCGACGGCGCGCTGCAGCGTGCGGATCGAGTCCGCCTCGTCGGCGCCGCCATAGGCAAAGCTCATCCCCATGCAGCCGAGGCCGATGGCCGAGACGGTCAGTTCATTCCCGAGTTTGCGGGTCTTCATGTCGTATCCTTTCGGGGTAAGGGCGGTCATGCAGGCGCGCCAAGATGGCGCGCGAACGCATCGAAACAACAGGCATTCGCCGGCGCTGGCCAGTCGGCTCCAAGCGGCGCTCCTGCGTGCCGCACTTCCCGGTGCCGCTTGGCCGCGACGATTGGGAAAGGATAGGGGCGGGGAGTGCGCGTGAAAATCTCTGTCAATTCTCACGGGCTGTTCTATTATTTAGATCAATGAACAGAACCCAGCTTTCCCAACTCGCGGTCCTTGCCGCCGTCGCCGCCCATGGCAGTTTTCGCGGTGCCGCCCGCGAGCTTGCCATCGCACCGTCGGCGGTCAGCCACGCGGTCGGCAGCCTTGAAGCGAGCCTGGGTGTGCGGCTTTTGGCGCGGACCACCCGCAGCGTCGCGCCGACTGAGGAGGGCCGGCGGCTTCTGGAGCGGCTGGCGCCGGCGCTCGACGAGATCGCCCACGCGCTGGTGGCGGCCACTGATACGCGCGACCGGCCTGCCGGCAATCTGCGCATCACGGCACCGCGGTTTGCCGCCGATCTCATCCTGGCGCCCCGGCTTGGCGCGTTTCTCAACCGCTACCCCGAGATTGTGCTGGAGATCGCCAACGAAGACGGCTTCACCGACATCGTCGAGCAGGGATACGATGCCGGAATACGCCTCGGCGAAAGCCTTGAGGTCGACATGATCGCCGTCAAGGTCGGACCGGAGCTCGAAAGTGCTGTCGTCGCATCGGCCGATTATTTCGAGCGTTTCGGTCGGCCCCTGCATCCGCGCGATCTTGCTGATCACCGCTGCATCCGGCGACGCTTTTCCAATGGCACGCTCTATCGCTGGGAGTTCGAGCGGCAAGGGGAGGAGTTGACGGTTGCCGTCGAAGGGCCGCTTATCCTCGGTGAAGACAGGCCGATCATCAAGGCGGCGATGGGTGGGGCAGGGCTTGCCTATCTCTTCCTCTCACGGGTGGAAACGGCGATCGCTGAAGGGAGGTTGACCCGCGTGCTCGAAGATTGGTGCGCGCCCTATGCCGGCCCGTTTCTCTACTATCCGAGCCGGCGCCAGATGCGCCCGGCTCTTCGCGCCTTCATCGATTTCTTCCGGTATGTCGGGTAAGGGGGCGACCGGCAGACGGGCCGGCCGCCGGTTCCTGATCAGGCGGCCTTCATCGCCTTCCTGTTGGAGTTCGCGGTGGCGAGCTTGGTCAGATCACCGTCGGTGACGGCCTCTTCCTTTAGCGTCGCGTCGAGCAGCTTCACCGCATCCTTCAGGCCCATCGTCTGCGCCCAGGTCTTCAGCGTGCCGTAGCGGGCGATTTCGTAGTGCTCGACCGCCTGGGCCGCGGAGATCAGGCCGGCATCCAGCGCCGCCGTACCCTTGAATTCGTCGAGGATCTCTTCGCCCTCGGCGAGGATGCCCTCGATCGCTTCGCAGGTCTTGCCCTGCGCCCGCTTACCGATCAGTTCGAAGACCTGCTGAAGCCGTTCGACATGGGTTTCGGTCTGATCTCTATGCTTTTCGAATGCCGCCTTCAGCTCCGGCGCCTGCGCGCCTCGCGCCATCTTCGGCAGAGCCTTCAGGATCTTGCGTTCGGCGTAGTAGATGTCCTTCAGAGTGTCGTGGAACAGGTCGTCCAGTGTCTTTTCCTTGGCCATTGTTGCCGTCCTTTCTGGGGTGGGAACGCGAGGACAACCTCTGCCGTGATGGTTTGTTCCGCAGGCCCGGGATTTTCATGCCATCGGTCGCGTGATGCCGGAGCACCCGCGGAAACAAACGGCAATGCAGCGTGCGTAAGCCGACCTACCTCTCCCTGATCATGGACTTGCAATTGCCAGCCGGCCGGGCACAGTCGCGCTGACGCGGATTGCCACGAGGGGAAAGCGCAGTGAAGAAACCCGGTTCGGTGAAATCATTGGAAGATCTCGGGCGCGTGCGGCTGTCGAAAAACTTCTTCCTGCGCGAGTTCCTGCATTCGGAGATCGCCGATGTCCATCGCATCCCGAACATCCCCGATGATCCCGAGCTGGCGATCGAGGCGGGGCGGCGGTTGTGCGAGGAACTGCTGGAACCGCTGGAGGCGACCTTCGGCCGTTTGACCATTCGCTCCGGATACCGAAACCGCGCGGTCAACGGTTTTGGCAACGCCCACGGCCTCAACTGCTCGAGCAATGCGGCGTCGGCGGCCGATCACATCTGGGACATGCGCGATGCGGACGGCTGCATCGGCGCATCCGCCTGCATTGTCATTCCCTGGGTCTGGGACCGCCGCGGCGAGGTTGGCGGCTGGCAGTCGATCGCCTGGTGGATCCACGACCATCTGCCCTATTCATCGCTCTGTTTCTTTCCAAAACTCTGGGCGTTCAATATCCAGTGGCACGAGCGGCCGGCGCGCCGGATCCGAAGCTTCGCCGAGCCGCGTGGCATGCTGACCAAGCCGGGCATGGCAAACCAGCACGGCAGCCACCATGTGTCCTATGCGCTCTTCCCGGAGTTGGCGAACGTGCCGAAATTCAGCTTGTAACGGACATGGTCGCGGTCGCCGAGTAGCGGTCATAGAGACGGCGCGCGACGGTATTCTCGCGTTCGGTATACCAATAGAGCCGGTCCCAGTCCGACGCCTGGCAGAGCGCGATCAGGTCGTCGATCATGGCGCCGGCGACGCCCCGGCCGCGTGCCGACGGATCGACATAGAGATCCTCGATGTAGCAGATGGGTCGCCGGAAGAAGGTTGCGAGCTGCTCCTGGCAGATGGCGAAACCAACCGGTTTGCCATCGGCAATTGCCAGTCGCGCCAAGAGCGGGGCGGCGGGATCGATCAGGCGGCTCCACGTCAGGCTGATGATGTCCTCCGCCAATTCCGTGCCGGAGAAGGAGACATAGCCGGCCCACAGGCGGCGCCAATGGGTTTCGTCACCGGCGGTCGCCGCCCGTATGCTCAATGCCATCGTTCCTGCCTTGCTCCTGCTATTCGCCCACGTCATTGAGCTGGCGAATCGCCTCGTCGCTCAACGTCAGCTGGGCCGAACGGATGAGGCTCGTCAACTGGTCGAGATTGGTGGCGCTGGCGATGGGGGCGGTGATGCCCTTGCGGTTTCTGACCCAGGCAAGCGCAATCTCGGCCTGTGTCGCTCCGGTCTCTTCAGCGATTTCATCAAGCACGCCGAGGATGCGCATGCCGCGGCCATCGAGATATTTTTCGACGCCCGAGCCGCGCGCCGACCCCTCGAGATCCTTGTGCGTGCGATATTTGCCCGAGAGGAAACCACGCGCCAGCCCGAAATAGCTGATGACGCCGATCTCCTCGCTGATGCAGAGATCGCGCAGCGGCCCGTCGAAGCTGTCGCGATCGTAGAGATTGTATTCCGGCTGCAGCACCGCATAGCGTGGCAGGCCACCATTGGCGGCGACATCCAGCGCGTCGCGCAGTTGAAGCGAGTTCAGGTTCGACGCGCCGACGGCGCGCACCTTGCCCTCGGACAGCAACTGGTCGTAGGCGGCAAGCGTTTCTTCGTAAGGGGTTTCGGGATCGGGCCAATGCGACAGGTAAAGGTCGATATGATCCGTCTGCAGCCGCTTCAGCGAATCCTCGACCGCCTGCAGGATCCAGCGACGCGACAGGCCCTTGCGGTCCGGCCCAAGTTCGGATCCGACCTTGGTGACGACCACCGCCTGGTCGCGGCTGCGACTGGACTGTTTCAGCCATTTGCCGATGATCGTCTCGGATTCGCCACCCTGGTTTCCTGGCGCCCAGGAGGAGTAGACGTCGGCGGTGTCGATGGCATTGAAGCCGGCATCGAAGAAGGCGTCGAGCAGGGCGAAGGACGTCTTTTCGTCGGCCGTCCAGCCGAAGACGTTGCCGCCGAAGACAAGCGGCGCGATGGATAGGTCGGTTCGGCCAAGTCTGCGTTTTTCCATGGTTTCGCTCCATTGGACTGGATGAAAGCAAGTGCGCGATCGGGAGGATTGCCGGCAGGAACATAAGGCAAGCGAACAAAGCTTGTCACCTGCCGCACGTCTTTTTTATCGGCCGCCGCCGCTTGATAGGTACGTACCTCGCCGTTAGTCTCTGGCCCTCAATCAGGGAGCCCCGCCATGTTTCGTTTCGGAATTCTGTCCACGGCCAAGATCGGCCGCGATCTCGTCGTGCCCGCCATCCAGGACGCCGAGAACTGCGTCGTTTCGGCAGTCGCCAGCCGCGATCTCGCAAAGGCGCGCGCCATGGCCGACCGCTTTTCCGCGCCGCACGCATTCGGATCCTATGAGGAGATGCTCGCCTCAGACACGATCGATGCGGTCTACATTCCGCTGCCGACGTCGCAGCATGTGGAATGGACGATCAAGGCCGCCAACGCCGGCAAACATGTGCTCTGTGAAAAGCCGATTGCGCTTCGGGCATCCGAGATCGATGCGCTGATTGCCGCGCGCGATCGCAACAGGGTGCTGATCGCCGAAGCCTTCATGGTCACCTACAGCCCCGTATGGCGCAAGGTTCGTTCGCTGCTGGCCGAGGGGGCGATCGGCCGTCTGCGGCACGTGCAGGGCGCCTTCACCTACTTCAACCGCGACCCCGGCAATATGCGCAACATTCCGGCGCTCGGTGGCGGCGGCCTGCCGGATATCGGAGTCTATCCGACGATCACCACGCGCTTCGTGACGGGCAAGGAGCCGGTGCGCGTGCAGGCAAGCACCGATCGCGATCCGGAATTCGGCACCGACATCTATTCGAGCGTGCGCGCCGACTTCGGCGATTTCGAGCTGAGCTTCTATATCTCCACCCAGCTTGCCGCCCGCCAGGTCATGGTCTTCCACGGCGACAAGGGCTTCATTGAGGTGAAGTCGCCGTTCAACGCCGACCGCTACGGCCGCGAGGAAGTCGAACTCACCAACCAGAACCACGCCCAGTCGCAGCTTTTCCGCTTCCAGGATGCGCGCCAGTACAAGCTGCAGGCGGAAGCGTTTGCGCGCGCTGCCCAGGGTGAGGCCGAGGAGGTGGTGACGCTTGAAAACTCCCGGCTCAACCAGAAGCTCATCGACGCGATCTATCGCGCCAGCGACAAGGATAGCTGGGAAAAAATCTGAGCCGGCTAATGAACGAGAAAAGCCCGCCGGCGCAACCCGGCGGGCTTTTCTCGTTCTTGCGGGATCAGGCGAGGGCCGCACGCTCCCTGGAAAAACCCTTCAACTTGAAGAACAGGAAGTCGCCGACACCGACCAGGCCGACGATCATAAGTCCGACGCCGATAGCCGTCAGCGAGCCATAGGCAGCCACAAGCAGGGCGATACTTGCGATCTGCCAAAGGATGTCGCCGCCGATGCTGATGCGGGCGGCAGCCGATACCGGACCGCCGTTGCGGGCGGCCGAGAGATGGAAAATTCCCCAGGCGAGAAGTCCGACGCCGAGCAGCTTCATCATCAGCGGCGTGGCGGCCGGGCTGATGAGAGCGGCGAGCGGGGCCGCACCGAGGATGAGGATAGCGGCGACCAGGAGCGAAAATGCGCCGTCGGCGAGGAAGGTCTTGTTGAGCAGGCTGCGGTTGGAAAGGGTCAGCATTTTCGGCTCCATTTGTTTGTCGATATCCGGATGTTGCCGTCTCGCGATCATGAAACCAATTACCTCAGGGGTAATGGATTTTATACAGCGCCTGCGCCAATCTGCCGGCACAACGGAGATCGGCATCGATGGAATTCGGCAATCACCTGAAGGAATGGCGCGGGCACCGCCGCATGAGCCAGCTTGACCTGGCCGTGGCTGCCGGCATCTCGACGCGGCACCTCTCCTTCCTCGAGACCGGCCGCTCGAAGCCGTCGGAAGGCATGATCCTGCGTCTGGCTTCGGTGCTCGACATTCCGGCGCGCGATCAGGGCACTCTGTTTTCGGCTGCCGGGTTCCGTCCACGCATGACGACGCGTCCGGCCTCTGGGCTCGATGCCATGCCGCCGGCCGTCGCCAATGCCATCCGGCTCATCCTTGCCCGGCACGATCCCTATCCGGGCCTCGTGCTCGATCACGAATACACGCTCCTGATCGTCAACCCGGCACTGGCAGCACTCGCCGTCTCGGCCGATGTTCCCTTCAATCCCGGCCAGAATTTTCTCGATGCCTTTCTCTCTTCGGAAAATGTCCGCTCGCTTGTGGTCAACTGGGAGGCTGCGGCCGCCGATCTCGTCCAGCGCGTTCGTACCGAAGCCTGGCTGCAGGGGCCGAGGAGCCGCCTTGGCAAGAGGCTCGAGAGGCTGGCGGCCGATCCCGCCGTCAAGCGCGCGGTCGAGAACTATCCGGATACCGACCGGTTGCCGGTTCTGCCGGTCGAGCTGCGCGTCGGGCCGGTGAATCTCAGCTTCATCACCACGCTCCAGACCTTCGGCTCGACGCAGGACGCCTTGGTGGAAGGCGTGCTGATCGAATCCTTCTTTCCTGCCGATGAGGAAACGAAGAACTTCTTCGAGCGAAAGGGCTGACGTTTCAGCTGTTGTGCACGCCCGCGATGATGGCGCCGCACAACGCGAGCGCAACACCCATATTGTAGCCGCCGATCGCCGCTGCGACCTCCAGCCAACTGTCGGTCCCGGTGATCGAGCCGGACAGCGCGCCCGCTGCAGCAAGCGCAACGGCAATGAGCACGCATGCCGGCGCAGAGCGCAGACAGCAGGCGGTGATGCCAAGAGCGAAGGCGGCGATGACGATCATGGAATTCCGTTTCAGGAAGAACGCCAATCATCCTGCCGCAACGGCGCTAAATTTCGTTTAACCGTCGCGGCGAACTCTGGCCTTTTCCGCTCTCGGCCGTCCCAGAATGGCAAAAGGCCTGTTGAGCATGGCACTGGAGGCTGGCCTTCGGCCGGCGCTGGCGGCAAACTGCCATCATGAGCTCCATTTTCGATAACGATTCTCCGAGCAACCTCACCGAATATTCGGTCTCTGAGCTTTCCGGCTCGATCAGGCGCACGGTCGAGCAGGCCTTCGATCAGGTCCGTGTGCGCGGCGAGATCTCGGGCTATCGCGGGCCGCATTCTTCGGGGCACGCCTATTTCGCGCTCAAGGACGACCGGGCGCGTATCGACGCGGTGATCTGGAAGGGCACGTTCTCGCGGCTGCGCTTCCGCCCGGAAGAGGGCATGGAAGTGATCGCCACCGGCAAGGTCACGACCTTCCCCGGTTCGTCGAAATACCAGATCGTCATCGAGACGCTGGAGCCGGCCGGGGCCGGCGCGCTGATGGCTCTGCTGGAGGAGCGCAAGCGCAAGCTTGGCGCCGAGGGCCTGTTCGACGCGACGCGCAAGCGGCCGCTGCCCTATATGCCCAGAGTGATCGGCGTGGTCACCTCGCCGACGGGCGCCGTCATTCGCGATATCCTCCACCGCATCGCCGACCGGTTCCCCGTCCACGTCGTCGTCTGGCCCGTGCGGGTCCAGGGCGAAGGCTCGGGGGACGAGGTAGCGGCGGCCATTCGCGGCTTCAACGAATGTGAACCCGGCGGGCCGATCGCCCGGCCCGACGTCCTGATCGTCGCGCGTGGCGGCGGCAGCCTCGAAGATCTCTGGGGCTTCAACGACGAGGCGGTCGTGCGCGCGGCGGCAGCCTCCGAGATCCCACTGATCTCCGCCGTCGGCCACGAAACCGACTGGACGTTGATCGACTACGCCGCCGACCAGCGGGCGCCGACACCGACGGGGGCGGCGGAAATGGCCGTGCCGGTCAAGGCCGATCTGGAAGCGGAAGTGTCCGGCCTTTCGGCGCGGCTGAAAGCCGGCATCGCCAGGCAGATGGAAAATCGTCGCCAGGCGGTGCGGTCGCTTGCCCGCGCGCTGCCGTCGCTCGATCAGTTGCTGGCGTTGCCGCGCCGCCGTTTCGACGAGGCCGCGCTCGGCCTCGGACGTGGCCTGATGATGAATACTACGAACAAGCGCCGGCTGTTCGAGCGCGCTTCGGCGGAGCTTCGGCCGGATCTGGTCAAGGCACGGCTCGGCGATCGTCGGCAACGGATAGGTGATGCGATGAACCGCGCCGAGCGCGTCATCGAGCGGCAGGTCCATCGTGGCCAGTCGCGTGTGTCGGCAGCAGACGCGTCGCTGCGGGCGCTGCCGTCGCGCCTGCTGGCCCAGATCCACCGCTCGGCGGATCGTGTCGCCGGCCTTGTCGCTCGCTCCGACGCGGCAATTCGCACGGATATCCGCCGCTTGACGGGTGTGATCGCCGCGCAGGACCGCATCCTGCAATCGCTGTCCTATCGCAACGTCCTGCAGCGCGGTTTTGTGCTGGTGCGCGACGGCGAGGGCGGCCCGGTTCGCCAGGCGGCTGCCGTTGCGCCCGGCATGGCCCTGTTGCTGGAATTTGCCGACGGCAGCGTTTCGGCCATCGCCGGCGAGGATGGCGAGCCGCCCGCGCAGGCGGCCACCCGGAAGAAGCAGCCGAAAACCGGCGGTCCCGGCGGTGATCCGTCGAAGCAGGGCAGCCTCTTTTAGGCAAGGTTTGCGATCAGCTGAGCGCTCAACTGTGCAATTAGGTTAAGGTTGACCGTGCGGTTTCGGCATCGACGACGCCCGCGTTTCATCGCCCTGTTACGGATGCAGCATAACGCCACCGGCAACCTCACTATGCGGGACGGAAGTCAGACATGGGCGAACGAGCCAAGATCATCTTCATTCATGGCGCTTCCAGCAGTGGAAAATCGACTTTGGCGCGTGCGGTCCAGGCACAAATCGGCGAGCCGTTCTGGCATGTCTCGATCGATCATCTTCGTGACTCGGGCATGGTGCCGATGGAACGATTCCGGCGCGGTGATTTTCGGTGGAAGGAATACCGTGCCCGCTTCTTCGAAGGGTTCCATCGGTCTCTGGTCGCCTATGCCTCGGCCGGCAACAATCTCCTGCTGGAGCACATTCTCGAAGAGCCCCAATGGGCCTCTGACCTGGCATTGATGCTGCAGCCCTTCGATGTCTTCTTCGTCGCGCTCCACTGTGAGCTTGAGGAACTCGTCCGCCGGGAAACGCTGCGCGCAGACCGGCCGATCGGCAGCGCTGCAGACGATTTCTATCGCATTCACGAGGGACAGCGCTACGACCTCCAGCTGCGTTCAGGACAGGCTGTTGAAGAGAACACTGCACAACTGATTTCTGCCTGGGCGTCGCGCCGGTCGCCATCCGTTTTCGAAGAGCTCGCTCTGGAAGCGCGCGCAGCACCGGGCTATTCCTCCGGTCACTAAGCAAGGGCTCGCCTGGCGGACACCCACGGATCTGGCGGATTTTCGAGTGACCTGCATTCGTTTCGGGTGAGTAGTGCCGTGGCCCGAAAGAATGTCGTTGTAATGAATTGATTGTTTAGATCATTTTCTCCCTCTGTGATCTCGACCCCAGGTCTTATGCAGTAGGAACAAGGGATGCGTATTCTGCTCGTGCTTGCCCACCCGCTTGAAGACAGCTTTGCCGCCAGCGTCACCCGCGAAGCGCAGCAGGCACTTGTGGCCGGTGGCCATTCCGTCGATCTGCTCGACCTCTATCGCGAGGACTTCGATCCGCGGCTGAGCAAGGCGGAGCGCGGCAGCTACTTCAGCGACAACTACGATGCCAGCTTGACGTCCGGATTGATCGCCCGGCTGCAGGCGGCGGACGGGATCGTGCTGGTCTTTCCGCAATGGTGGTTCAATTTCCCGGCAATCCTCAAGGGCTTCTTCGATCGGGTCTTCGTGCCGGGCGTCGCCTTCGACAATGATCCGGCCGGCGGCCGCATCATCCCGCGGCTGAAGAACATCAAACTCTTCTGGGCGCTGACGACAACGGGATCGCCCTGGTGGGTGGTGTATCTCTATATGGGCAACCCCGTGCGGCGGTTGTTGAAGCGCGGCATCGCCGCGTTTTGTGCCAAGGGCCTCGATTTCCGGATGGTCAGCCTGCACGACATGGACCGGGCAACCGAAGAGAAGCGCAAGCGTCACCTTGCGCGCGTGCGGCAACTCACCGGGCGCATCTGATCGGTAGCTTTATTCGAAGGTGGCGAGCAGCTTTCGCAGCAGCGCATCGAACGCTTCGCGCTCGTCCGGAGCAAGGCTTGCAACGACCCGGTGTTGGTTGGCGACATGGGCAGTCGCAGCCTCGTCGACGCGTTCCAGACCTTCCTGCGTCAGCGCAATGATCACGCCGCGGCGGTCATCCGGATTATCGAGCCGCTGGACAAGCCCCTGCTTTTCCAGCTGGTCGATGCGGTTGGTCATGGTGCCGGAACTGACCATGGTGGTTGACAGCAGGTCGCCAGGGGAGACCTGAAAGGGTGGCCCGGAGCGCCGCAGGGCGGCAAGTACGTCGAAACTCGCCGACGTCAATCCGCGCTCGGCGAAGGTCTTTTCGATCTCGCGTCCGATATGGTTGCGCACCCGCGTGAAGCGGCCGAGAAGACCCATGGCCGAAACATCCAGATCCGGTCTTTCGCGCTGCCACTGCGCCAGAATCCTGTCGACGTGATCCATCCTAGCCTCCTTCCGTTCGTTCGAAATGCCTAATGTGAATATATCTTGACGTCAAGATAATATCGGTTATAACGGAGATATCTTGATGTAGAGATACTTGAGGAAAAGACATGAACGCCAATCGCAACGCCGACCTCGCCCTGACCGCGCTGGCACCAGCCATCTGGGGCAGCACCTATCTGGTCACAACCGAACTGCTGCCGCCGGGCTATCCCTTGACGGTCGCCATGCTGCGCGCCTTGCCGGCGGGGCTCCTGCTTCTGCTCATCGTTCGCCAGCTGCCGGCAGGCATCTGGTGGCCGCGCACGTTCCTGCTCGGTGCCCTCAATTTCTCGTTCTTCTGGGCGATGCTGTTCGTGTCCGCGTACCGGTTGCCCGGCGGTGTCGCGGCCACCGTCGGCGCGATCCAGCCGCTGATCGTCATCCTGTTGTCGCGCGTCTTTCTCGGCTCGCCGATTCGCGCGCTCAGCATTATCGCCGGCATTGCCGGCATCGTCGGCGTCGGTCTGCTCGTCTTGACACCGGGTGCGACGCTCGATCCGCTCGGCGTCGTCGCCGGTCTTGCCGGTGCCGTGTCGATGGCCTTCGGCACGGTTCTGAGCCGCCACTGGGCGCCGCCGGTGCCGCCCTTGACCTTCACCGCCTGGCAGCTTGCCGCCGGCGGATTGCTGCTGGTGCCCGTCGCTCTCTTCTTCGAGCCGGCCTTGCCGACCCTGACGGTGGCGAACTACGCGGGTCTGGCCTATCTCGGCCTGATCGGTGCCGCCTTCACCTATCTGCTCTGGTTCCGGGGGCTGTCGCGCCTCGAGCCGTCGGCCGTGGCGCCGCTCGGCTTCCTGAGCCCGGTCGTCGCGATCCTGCTCGGCTGGGGCGTGCTTGATGAACGTCTGACGCCGGTCCAGGCGCTGGGCATTCTCGTCGTTTTGGCGAGCGTCTGGCTGAGCCAGCGGGCGCAACTGGCGCCCCGGGCTCGGCCGGCCCGCGCATGAAGGGATGAGCCTGCGTTGGGCGGGCTCACCCGACCAAAGCAGAGAAATACTGCCGTGCGAAAATCGGGGCCTTGAGAAAAACGCGGCCGGCCTATCGGCTGCCCGCTCGGGCCGCTGCCCTTGCCGCTGCGGCCGTCAGGCCCCGAGCAATCGGCGTGCCGATATCGGCCGCGGCCATGGCCTCGAGCCCTGCCGCGGTCGTGCCGGCGTAATCGAGGAAGGTCTGTACGATTTCGCCGGGCGTCTGCTTGCTGCCTGCCAGCAAGGTGCTGCCGCCGAGGAAGAGCTGGCGCACCGCGCGCTCGGCGATGTCTCTCTCGACGCCTTTTGTCACGGCGTCGCTGATCATCGCATCGGCAAAGGCGGCAAGAAAGGCAGGCCCGGAACCGGTCAATGCGGTGAAATAATCGAGTTCCGCTTCCGTCTTGATCCGTTGTGTCTGGCCGGATGCATTGAAGAAACGTTCGGCGAAAGCGCAATCCGCATCCGTGGCATCGGGGCTTGCAAGCCAGGGCGTGAAGGAGAGTCGCTTTTCGGCGGCAGCGTTCGGCATCGCCCGGATGATGCGGCGAGCCTTGAAGCGGGCGGCGAGGTCGGCAAGCGAAACCATCGCCATCACCGAAATGACCAGCTTGCCCGAGAGATCGAGTGCGATGGCGTCGAGATCCTGAGGGCGCACGGACAGCATCACCACATCCGCATCGGCTGCGAGCTGGGTGTTGCTTTTCGTCTGGCGGACGGCCGGCCAGGGCCCGAAGCCCGGGACGGCGGCGCTGCGCGAGGAGACGGTCAACGCCTCCCCCGCGATCACGCCATCGGCAAGGGCGGGCAGCAGGAGGGCCTTGCCCAGCCAGCCGCCGCCACCGATGACGCCGAGCTGCGTCAAGCCCATTCGCCCTGACGCATGACCGGCACGCGGCTGCCGTCGGCGCGCACGCCGTCGATATCCACCTGGCCGGAACCGATCATCCAGTCGATGTGGATCAGGCTCGAATTGCCGCCCTGGGCACGGATCTGTTCCGGCGTCAGGCTCGTGTCGTCGACGAAGCAGCCCGAGTAGCACTGGCCGAGCGCGATGTGGCACGAGGCGTTTTCGTCGAACAGGGTGTTGTAGAACAGGATGCCGCTTGCCGAGATCGGCGAGGAATGCGGCACGAGGGCCACTTCGCCGAGCCTGCGCGCGCCCTCGTCGGTATCGAGCACCTTGTTCAGCACTTCCTCGCCGCGCGAAGCCTTCGCCTCGACGATGCGTCCGCCTTCGAACCGGACCTGAATGTTGTCGATCAGCGTACCCTGATGCGACAGCGGCTTGGTGCTGGAGACATATCCCTCGACACGCAGCGCGTGCGGCGTCGTGAAGACCTCTTCGGTCGGGATATTGGGGTTGCAGATGATGCCGTTCTTCGCTTCCGACGCGCCGCCACACCACAGATGACCATCGGCCAGCCCAACGACGAGATCGGTGCCGGGGCCGGTGAAATGCAGCGAGGCGAAGCGTTCACCGTTCAACCAGGCCGAGCGTCGCGCCAGATTGGCATTGTGCTCGTTCCAGGCGGCAACCGGATCGTCGAGATCGACGCGCGACGCGGCGAAGATGGCGTTGGCCAGCTTCTCCACCGCGATTGGCTCGGGATCGTTCGGGAACACCAGTCGCGCCCAGGAGGGGTTCGGATAGGAGACGATGTTCCAGTTGATGTCGAAGTTCGTGATTTTTTCGAGCGCCGGTTTGTAGGCGATGGAATTGGCCTTGTTGGCGCGCGCGACTTTACTCGGGTCCTGGGCGGCCAGCATCATCGGGTTGTCGCCGGAGATCGCCAGGCGCGCCGCGCCGCCGGCAAAGGCCTTGGCCATGCCTTCGTAGAGCCAGTCGCTGGCCCGGTCGAAGCTTTCGTCCGGCGCATAGGCATAGCGCGAAAGCGTCGTTTCCTCGTCGGAGTAGAAGGTGGTCACCAGACCGGCGCCGGCCTTGTAGGCGTGCTTGGTGATGTCGCGCACCAGCGGCATGGCGGCTATCGGCGCCGTCATCACCAGGTCCTGGCCTTTCTGCAGCTGCAGGCCGACCTTGATGGCGACTTCCGCGAGCTTGTCGAGTTTCACTGGATCGATCGGGGTGGGGGTATTGGCGGGATAGGTCATGATCTGCCTGTCGTTATGAAATCGATGTCAGAAGACTTAGTGCGCTTTGCGGCGAAAATGAAGGCTGGTGGCTGCAAACGTCAAATGCTCTTGGCCGCTGCGCGCATTCTGGCGACATTGCTGTCGTGAACTTCTTCATAGGGCGCGAAATAGAGGATCGAGCCGGCGGCGATCTCGTCTGCAGCGAAGTCCTTGAGCGGCCCGATTGGGTCATTTGCCACCGCGTCCGTCAAGCGTTCGAGGTAGCTTCGGTTCGCATCGATCAACGCCACGCCGTAGCCGCCCGTAGCGATGCGGTCGCGATCGCCGTGGCTTGGCAGGATGCGGGCGATCGGCCAGTCCCGCAGGCGCTTCAGTTCGGCGATATGCGTGGCGACGTGCTCGGCTTCGGCGATAAAGGTGGCGCAGTCTTCGACCGTGTCCCCGGCCAGCAGCAGCTTTTCATCGGGCAGCCAGAGCACATTGCCGTCGGCACTGTGAATGGCGAAATGATGCAGTTCCACCTTCCGATGTCCCACCTTGAGGTCGAGCCTGCCCTCAAACAGGCGGTTGGGCATGACCAGGGGATGGATCGGCGGCGTCGCGGTCTCGATCTTCGCGCGGTTTTCGGCAAGCCGTTCTGCCGTCAGCGCCAGTGCGATGATCTCGCAATCGGCAAAGACGGCGTTTCCGGCCACGTGGTCCTTGTGCCAATGGCTGAGCACGACGCGGATCGAGGTCACACCGAGGCCTTCGAGATGGGCGCGAATGGCTTCGGCATGAGCCACGGAGATGTGGGTGTCGTAGACGAGTGCCTCGCCGTCATCGACGATGGCATAGGAAGCGACGCCCAGCGCATAGGCGCCGTCGTCCAGCCAGTTTGGTCCTTCGGAATGCAGCCGGGACCCGGCAATCCGCCCGTCGTAATAGGCGAAGATGCCGGGATAGGGCTGCAATATCGTCAGGGTCGACGTCTCAGGCATGGCGGCTTGCTCCTCCCAAAGGTTTGCACCCGTCTTAGGACGGCGCGCACTGAAAAAGAAGGGCCGGCAGGATGCTCTACTGCGCGGGCAGCAGATAGGCGTCGTGCTCTCTCAGGAAGGTCATCAGACGCTCGCCGTAGTCAGCAGTCACCGCATTCCTGACGCTCGGGCGGTCCGCCAGGGCCTGCCGCCAGGCAGAAACGCGGGCAAGGCCGTTGAAAATCCCGTGGTCGACCAACGTATCGAACAGGTCGAAATAGCGGAACACCGGCGCAAAGACCGCGTCCACCAGCGAGAAATCCGTTCCGGCGAAATAGGGACCGTCGCCCAGCACAATTTCGATCGTTGCGAATTTTGCCGCGACCGCCTGGCGCTTCTGCTCGAAAGTGTCTGCATCCCCGGTGGTCTCAAAACCCCAGAGGTCCGATAGGATCGACGAGCCGTATTCCATCCAGCCGCGGTGGCGCGCGCGCTCCAACGCATCGGTTGGGTGCAGCCTTGCACCTGCCTGCGTTTCCTCCAGGTATTCGCAGATCACCGAGCTTTCGAACAGCACGGCTTCGCCGGTCGCCTGCGGGATCTGCAGCAGCGGCACCTTGCCGAGCGGCGAGATTTTCAGGAACCAGTCGGGCTTGGCGGCCAGATCGATGTTGACGCGATCGAAGGCGACGCCTTTTTCGCCAAGCGCGATCGCAGCACGCTGCACATAGGGGCAGAGATGATGGCTGATCAGGGTGAGGGCACTGCTCATGGTGATCTCCTGGGTAGTTAAGATAGATGCATTTGCATGTATGTGCGCTTGCCAACACTTTCAAGATCGATGTAATTGCATCTATGAGCGATATTTCGAAGTCCGCAGAGCTGCGGCCGACGTCGGTTGCCACGCAGGCCTGGATCGGCCTCATGCGCGCACAGCGGCGCATGCTTTCGGCGATCGAGGCGGATTTCAAGAGGGCCGGTCTGCCGCCGCTCGGCTGGTATGATGTGCTCTGGGAGTTGGTGCAGGCGGAGGACGGCAAGCTGCGTCCCTTCGAAATCGAGTCCCGCATCTTGCTTGCCCAATACAATCTCTCGCGTTTGATCGACCGGCTTGAACGGGAAGGGCTGGTCCGGCGCGCGACTTTTGACGCCGACGGGCGCGGTCGTTGGGTGGTCGTCACCGATAAGGGGCGCGCGATGCGCGAGCGTATGTGGGAGGTCTATTCCGGCTCGATCGAAACCCATGTCGGCGCGAAACTGAGTACGGACGACGCGCAGCAACTGGCCGGCCTGCTCGCAAGGCTTCGCTAGGTCTCAGAACGCTTTTGGAATGTCCAAGAGGGAACGTTCATGTCGGCGTCAGGCGATCAGCGGCGCCGCCACGGCCTTTAGTGCCGCCTTCGCGTCGCCGGGTGCCAACCGCACCTGAAGCCCGCGCTGGCCACCGTTGATATAGACCTGCACCTCGGAAAGGGCGGCCTCCTCGATAGCGGTCGGCACCAGCTTCTTCTGGCCGAACGGGCTGATGCCGCCGACATGATACCCGGTCAGACGTTCGGCATCGGCCGGCTTCATCATCGCCGCCGACTTGCCGCCGAAGGCCGCGGCCAGTTTCTTCATGCTGACTTCGCGATCGGACGGCACCACGCAGCAGACCGGCTTGCCGTCGACCTCGGCCATCAGTGTCTTCAGCACCCGGCTCGGATCCTCGCCGAGCGCTTCTGCCGCCTGCAGGCCGACGCGCTCGGCGGTCGGATCGTAGTCGTAAGTGTGGACGGTGAAGGAAACACCGGCCTTGGCAAGCGCCTGCGTCGCACGGGTGGTCTTGGACATTATGCCTCTCTACAGCGCCGCGCGCCGAGTATGGCGCGCCAAGGACGCTGTCATTATAAGTTTGCTGCATAACTCTCTAAATCGATTCCGATTTAAGGAGTTATGCAGCGGACGTCAGGCGTTCGCCTTGTCGAACAGGGCTTGGTAAAGGTCCGGTTTGAAGCCGATCAGCAGACTGCCGTTGGCTTCGAGCACCGGGCGCTTGATCATCGAGGGTTGCGCCAGCATCAGCGCGATCGCCTTGTCGGTATCGAGGTTCTGTTTGTCGGCATCGGGCAGGTTGCGGAAGGTGGTGCCGGCGCGGTTGAGCACGATCTCCCAGCCTGCCTCTTTGCACCAGCGATCGAGATGGGCGCGGTCGATCCCTTCGGCCTTGTAGTCGTGGAAGCGATAGGCGATGCCCTGGCTATCGAGCCAGGTGCGCGCCTTTTTCATCGTGTCGCAGTTCTTGATGCCGTAAATCGTGACCGTCATCCCCATACCCTTCCTGCCTTTCGGCAAATTCGCGCTGGGAGTGATAGCCTCCCTCTCAAGGAGAGGGAAGACCTAGATCCTGACTCTCGCCGATGTCTCAGGTCACGCCGGCGTAGCGGCCGGGCTTGTGGTTGATGGCGAGCGTCATGTTGACGACGGCAGCACCCACCACCGAGAGAACCAGATTGTCCGGCGGCAGCACGAAGAAGGCGGCTGCAAGGATCGCGAGATCCACGGCAAGCTGGAAATAGCCGGCGCGGATGCCGAACTTCTCCTGCAGATAGATCGCCAGAATGTTGATGCCGCCGAGCCCGGTGCGATGGCGAAAGAGGATCAGAAGGCCGGTGCCCATCAACCCGCCGCCGACGATGGTCGCGTAGATCGGGTCCAGCCTGGCGAATTCCACCCATCCCGCCGTCAATTTCGAAAACAGCGCCACCAGGGTGACCGCAAGAAAGGTGCGCAGCGCAAACATCCAGCCGAGCCGTTTGATCGCAAGAACATAGAACGGCAGATTGATCAGCGAGAACACCAGCCAGAATTGCGCACCGGTCGCATACTGCAGGAGCAGTGCTAGACCGGAGGTGCTGCCGGTCAGCAACATCGCCTTGCTGTAGATGATGACGCCGAGCGACATGATCAGCGTGCCTGTCAGGATCGCCAGTGCATCCTCATAGAGGCGGTGGCGCTCGGCGGGCTCTTCGGTTGCGTCGATCATTCGCTCGGCCTTCACAGTCTTTTCAGTCCTTAGAGGTTCTTGAACTTGCCAATGACGTCCTCGACCTCGGCCGTCTTCAGTCCGGCAATGTTGATGCGGCCGGAGCCCGGCATGTAGATGCCGTGTTCGTTCCTGAGCCGCATGACATCCGCTTCCGAAAGCGGCAGCAGCGAGAACATGCCCTCCTGGCCGGCGATGGCGCCGAGTGCCTGCCAGCGGTCCCGCAAGCCTTCGGAAAGCGAGTGGCGAATGCCCGATATGCGCAGACGCATGGTTTCGAGCTCTTCTCGCCAGTCGCGCGCCAGTTCCGCATCCGACAGGATGGTGCGCACGATCGCGGCACCATGGTCCGGCGGCATCGAGTAGCTGGTGCGTGCCAGGCCGGCGAGGTTGGAGCGGACCGTATCGGCCGACGAGGACGAGGCGGTCACGGCAAAGATGGCGCCGGTGCGTTCGCGGTAGAGCCCGAACGACTTCGAGCAGGAGACGGCGATGAGGGTTTCCGGGACGATGCCGATAAGGTGGCGAAGGCCCACGACATCCTCGTCCAGCCCGCGACCGAAACCTTGATAGGCAAGGTCGATGACCGGCAGCAAGCCGCGCTCGGCGACAACGGCGGCGAACTCCAGCCATTGTACGTCGGTAATCACGCCGCCCGTCGGGTTGTGGCAGCCGGCATGCAGCAGCACGGCGTCGCCGGCCGAAGCGCCTTCGAGCGCGCTCATTAGGTTGTCGACGAGAACGGTCTGGGACGGGATGTCGAAGAACGGATAGCCGACTGTCTCAACGCCCGCAGCCTTGAAGATGCTGGCATGGTTCGGCCAGCTCGGCAGGCCGATCCAGATGCGCTTGCCGCCCATCTGGCGGATGAGGTCGGCCGCAAGACGGAGCGCGCCGGAGCCGCCGGGCGTCTGCACGCCGGCAAGATGGCTGCGGTTGACCGTGTCACCGCCGACCAGCGTCCAGAGATGATCGACGAAGACGAGATCGCCCTCGGGGCCGACATAGGCCTTGCTGTCCTGCGTTGCGAGCAGCCGCTTTTCCGCTTCCTTGACCGCGCGGAAGATCGGCGTGTGGCCGGTTTCGTCACGGTAGACGCCGACGCCGAGATCGACTTTTCCGGGGCGCTCGTCCTTGCGATAGAGCCCGATCAGGGCCAGCAACGGATCGTCGGGTTGGCGGGTCAGAGCGTCGAACATGCCGGAATTCCCCCTTGGCAGTGACAGAGTAGCGATGGGCGGTCGCGAAGGTCGTGCCGAGAACCGCCCTCTGGCCCTCGACAGGCTTCTTCTTTAAGTCACCGGCAGCGCAAAATCGATGCCGGATTTGCCACGGAGACAATATTCGCATAGATCGAATTGCGTGATCTGACGCATTTCTTTTGCCGATTTGCGCAGATGCCGGAAAATGTGGCGGAGGCTGGCCATGGCTGAGCGCGGTGCGACCAAACTCGATGCGATCGACAGGCGGATCATTCGGCTGCTGGTCGAGGACGCGACGCGAAGTAACAATGAGCTTGCGGCAAGGGTCGGGCTGTCGCCTGCGCCGCTTTCACGCCGGCTGGCGCGGCTCTATTCGGCAGGTGTTATCCGGCAAACGGTCGTGATCGACCCGAAGGCGGCGGGGGTCGGCTTCCAGGCCTTTCTCGAGGTAACGCTGGAGCGGACCGCAAGCAAGGTCGGGCAGCGCTTCATCGAACTGGTATCGCGCATGCCCGAGGTGGTGGAGTGCCACACGGTTGCGGGCGATTTCGACTTTTTGCTGAAGATCGCGGTGCGCGATGTCGCCGACTACAAGCGTCTGCTGTGGAGCGAGTTCGAGCAGATCGCGGAGATCAAGACGCTGCGCTCGACCATCCTTCTCGATAGCCCGAAGATGACCGCGACGATGGCGCCGTGAAGGCCGGAACGCCCGGCGGGCGTTCCGGATGAGCACACCGGTCCGGTATTTCCGTCAGGCTTCCAGCGGGCCGGGCTTGCGTGCGGCGCTGGAGACGCCTGAGCAGGCGATCTTCATCAGGTCCGAGCGGCGGCGGGCGAGCCTTGTCGATACCCGGGTAACGATCAGCCCATCCTGCGGTGCGCGGACTTCGATGGCGCCGCCTGGCTGGCCGGGACGGTTAAGGATCGTCGCGAGCAGATCGCCGGCCTTCACCTTCTCGCCGATATCGCGGTGGAAGAGAATGGCGCCGGATTCCGGCGCGCGGATCATCTCAATGTTGTCGAGTGGCGCGACGATGCCGTCGAATGCGGGAAGTGCTGTCCTGTCCCCGGCGACGACGCCGCGTGCAACGAGGAAGCGCAACACGCCTTCGGCGTCCTTGCGGGCCATATCAGGGTAGACGTCGCGTGTGCCGCGAAGCTCGACAGTGACGGAAAGCCGCCCGGGCAGTTGCTTCGTCTTCTGCTCGGCCGTCTCATACTTCCAGGCATAGGCGACGGCCTCCTCGAAGGCGGAACTTTCGCCGTCGGAAAGAAACACCGCTTCCATGTCGAGCGCTGAGGCGAGGTCGCTCGCTTCCGGCCAGAAGGCGTCGTCGATATAGGCATACTGCAGCGCTTCGTCATCGCAGTGCAGGTCGAGCATCAACTCGGCGTCGAGCGCCATGTGCAGCAATTGCCGTTTCAGGCGATCCGTCGCCGAGTAGCGATCGAGATCCGCGAGAAGGCTGTCGCGCTCGCCGAGTGCGATCAACGGAAAGTCGCGGTTGAAATTGGTGCGCGAACCGAGGTCGAACCGGCCCTGCAGCTCGCCGAAATGCGATTGGGCGGTGCCGATCGGGTTTGCCTGCGGCACGACGGTGATGTCTCCGAGAATGGCACCGTTCTTCTCAGCCTCGGCGAGCATCTGCAGGAGGAAATGGGCAAGCGCCGTGCCGGGCAATTCGTTGGCGTGCAATGCCGCCTGAATATAGGTCTTCGGCGCGTCGGGGTTCTTGCCCTTGAAACGGAAGACCGGCAGGCGCCATTCGATGCCGGCGGTGTCGCCGGCGATGGTGATTCCCGAGATATCCATGGTCTCCCCCCGCTTGTCTCATCTCGAAGGCTTATCGGCATTCCCGATACGCTTCGCAAGTGGCTAGAAACGGGGAGCACGGACAGCGCCAGAGGGCGGAGTGAGGCTTTGACTTTTGACCTTCAACCGTTGTTTTCTGGCAGCGTTCGCACCAGAGGGGAAACCGCAGATGATCCTGATCGGCCAATATGACTCTCCCTTCGTCCGCCGCGTCGGCATCGCGCTCACTCTTTACGGCATGGAATTCGAGCATCGCCCCTGGTCCTCCTTCGGCGATGCGGACAGGCTTCGCGTCTATAACCCGCTGACGCGTGTGCCGACCCTGGTGCTGGACGATGGCACCGCGTTGATCGACAGCCACATCATTCTCGACTATCTCGACAGCCTCATTCCCGACGATCGCGCCATGTTTCCAACGTCCGAGCCCGCCCGGCATCGGGCGCTCAAGGTTGCGGCGCTCGCAACCGGGCTCGGCGACAAGGCCGTCAGTCTGTTCTACGAGAAGCGTCTGCACGGCGAGGTTTCGGCCCTCTGGGTCGATCGCTGCCGCAGCCAGATCGAGGCGACGCTCGGCGTCTTGGAGGCCGGCCGGTCGGAGGGTGCTTCGGAGTTCTGGTTCGGGGAGCATGTCGGCCATGCCGATATCGCCGTGGCAGTGGTGCTGCGTTTCCTGTGCGAGGTCCATCCCGAGCTGATCGCGATTTCCAACTATCCGGCCTTGCGGGCGCACAGTGAAAAGCTGGAGGCGCTGGCCGTGTTCCAGGCGATCAGCCAGCCTTTCATCCCTCCGACCTGAGGCCCAACCGGGGCTTGTGGGCTATCGTGCCGCGCGCCGGCCATGATGTGCAAGAGCCGGCGCATAGTCTTTGCGCCGGCTCCGGCAGAGGCCGTTTCTCAAAAGGCCTTGGATCATTCTATATCGAGAAAGTCGCGGATCGCCTTCACCGTCGCCTCGGGTTGTTCCTCCATCAGCCAATGACCGGACGCGGGAATGACCACCTCGGTGACATTGTCGGCGGCAAAGCGGGCCACGACTGCCATTGTCGGGCCGAAGGATTTCTCGCCACCGACGGCCAAGACGGGCATTCCGAGCTTGCCCTGTTTCAGGAAGGCCTGGTTGTCGATCGCGTCCTGGTCGAAGGCGGCGAACTGGGCGAAGCCCGCCCGCATCGCGCCCGGCTGGGCATAGAGCTTGGCGTAGTGTTCGCGCGACGCCTCGTTCCACTTCTTCGGATCGGCGGAGAATTCGTTCCAGAAACGGTCGAGATAGATGCGCTCGCGGCCGGCAACGAGACGTTCCATATCAGATCCGCCGAAACGGAAGTGCCACAGCAACGGGTTTTTCAGGATCTCTTCCCAGGGACCGACGCCGGGAAGCGGCGCGTCCATCAGCACCAGCTTTGTCGTTCGTGCCGGATACTGGGCGGCAAAGGCGTAACCGACCATGTTGCCGATGTCATGGGCTACCACGTCGACCTTGTCGGCCTTCAACGCGTCGAGCACGCCGGCAATATCCTGGGCTTCGGTCTTTTTGTCATAGCCGGTCTCCGGCTTTTCCGAGAGCCCCATGCCCCTGAGATCGGGCACGATGACGCGGTGGTTGCGGACGAGTTCGGCCGCAAGCGGCGCCCACATGTCGCCGGTCTCGCCATAGCCGTGCAGCAGCACGACCGTCGGTCCGGAGCCGCCGACGCGGACGTGAAGGGTCGTGCCGTTGGTGGCGATATCTTCCGTCGTAAACGTCGCCGGATAGGGCTGAACGTCGGCGAGTGCCGGGGCAGCGAATGCGACGGCCGCGCCGGTAATGAGGGAACGAAGCATTGGTCTCTCCTGTTTGTCGGTGTCGCCGAATGGCTTTTCGATGGAGAGAAGATGACAGTCGCGCGCTGTTCGAACTAGCCGTCGGAAAGCGGACTTACTGTTCGGCGATGCCGAACGCCGCAGCGGCAATGGTTCACGTCGGCCTTGAAAGCGGCCAGCGCCGCAGAACCTCGGATGTGCCGAGGCCCTTGCGGGTGTGGACCAGGGCAAAGTCGAGCGCCGTCCAGATGATCGACGTTCGCAGGTCCATGTAGGGCGCCGAGCGCTCGCCGTAGTAAAGCGTCATGTGCGGGACGACTTCGCCTTTCGCAACCTCGCCATCGGAAAGCTGGTGAACCAGATCATTGAGCGATTTGCTTCCGTGGCCGCACGTCAATACCCTGGGGTATCGGCGACCCTGATCGATGCTGACGAGGCGATCGAACCGAATGTCGAATGAGGCCGCATCGACGCGTGAGCCGATGCGCATGGCGTGTCGGATGGCCTCGTTCGGCAATCCAGGTTTCTTCCACATCCGCTGGAGAGAGACATGCAGGCGGTCGGGATCGTAGATTTCGCCTGCGGCTCCGTGCCATTTCTGATCGTCTGCTGCTAGCCGCAAAGCCTTCTCGGCGGCGGCGGTGTCAGGAAGCACGGCAAAATAAAGCAGGTCGACCGGCCGTCGTGGCGGCGGCGACCCCAAATCCAGGCAAAACTGATCGATCGGCATGCGACCCTCCATCAACGGCAAGTCGATTGGTTGCTTCACCGCACATCGTTTTTTCTTTGATCGTCAGGCGATGGGGATGCCGGGAGGGCACGCCAAGGTGCTGCCTCGAAAAACCTTCGATGCTCTTTCTCCGGGCGCTATTACGCCGGCGGCATCTTGTCGAACTTCGGCAGCGCCGGATCGAGCTGATCCCAGGAATAGCCGCGTGATCCGTAGGTGACGGCGTCGGGCTTGTAGCGGCTCGGGTCGTCGAGGCTCGCCGCACGCACGGTGAAGACGTCGGGCATTGCGGCAAAGGTCATGTAGACGGGTGACCCGCAGGTGGGGCAAAACGCCCGCGTTTTCACATTGCCGCTATCGGCGACCATGTCCCAAAGTGTCGCCTTGCCTTCGAGCTTCACCCCGTCTCGCCTGAAGCTCAGGTGCGATCCGTGCCCGGTGCCGCTCTCGCGCTGGCAGTCACGACACTGGCAATCGTTCGAGAAAATCGGTTCTCCTGAGATCTGGTAACGGATCGCGCCGCAGGCGCATCCACCGATATAGGCCTTGCTCATCTCATTCCTCCTGGGTTGGGTACGGGGAAGCAGGCGTGCCACAGCCGTCGGCGACGCCGGCCGTTCTCTTCCATTGCCTCAATTTTTTTGGGGTCGGCTCAGGGCGAATATCGGCTCGGTGCAGGCGCTCGGCATCTGAGCCGATCTGCGCGCCTGACGATCCGACGTCATGCCTGTCCAGTGTGCAAACCGCGCCGCAGTCTGCGAGACGCGATCAGCTCTGTTCGTCGCTGACGGCGCCGATCTGCGACAGAACCTTCTTCCAGCCTTGGCTCATGTTCTTGAAAGCAGTGTCGTTCCTTGGCGTCACGAAGCCGGAATGGACCAGGCGAAGGCGCGTTCCATTGTCGACCCTGGAAAGCGTCCAGGTGACGACTGTGTTCAGCCGTGAGCCATAGCCGGCGTTGCCCTCGTGTCCGCCCTTCCAGGCGTAGACGAAACGTTCGTTCGGCAGCACCTCCAGCACCCGGCAGTGGATGACGCCATCCCATTCGCCGGCCGGCGTCGTCTGAAAGGTGAAACGATTGCCCTCGACCGGCTCGAAGCCTGTCGGAACCATCATCCAGCGGCTCATCAAAGCGCCGCTCGTCAGCGTTTTCCAGATTGTCTCCGGGCTATGGGGGAAGACCTCGTCGACCACGATGTCCTGCGTGTGGGCCTGCAACGCTGCTTCATTCATGGATCGATCTCCTTCAAGAGAGTGCGGAGGTTTGCAAACCGTTCGCGCCAGAAGACGCCGTAATGGCTCATCCAGTCGACAAGCGGCTCGAGGCCCTCGGGCTCAGTGCGGTAGTAGACGTTGCGGCCTTCGGGGCGCTCAATGACCAGTCCCGCCTGCTTCAACGATTTGAGGTGCTGCGAAATGGCGCCCTGCGTCACGCCGCTGCCGCGCGTCAGCTCGACCACCGTGATCTCGTCGGCATTGGCGATGCGCTCGAACACGGCACGCCGGGTCGGATCCGCAAGGGCGCGCATGATGGCGGTAATGGGTGCGGCTTCAATCATGATCAAATGATTAGTGTATACTGATTGATTAGTCAATACTATTGCTTTTGGTGGTGTGGGACCGAGGTGAACCGAAGTGGCGGGCGGACATCGGAAACGCAAAAGGGGCATGCCTCGGCACGCCCCTTGAGGGTTTTTCGACGGCCATTCCGCAAGAGCACAAAGGCGTCTGCCGCGCCTATCGCTAGCGGATTGAGGTTGCCTGCGACCAGACGACCATCCATCGGTCGTCGTGATATTCGAATGCATCGGTGTGCCAGTATTCGCTGAGGGGGACGTTGTGTCCGTCGAAGACGACTTCGAGCTGGGCGCGATAGCGGATGACCGCAGACCCTTCGTAGAGGCGCACAGCAATATCGGCAGGCTCCCAAGCCAGATACTTGATCCGGCCGGCCGCAATCGCCCCCAGATACTCGTCTCTTGAAAGGGATACGCCGATGGGTGTTATCAACTGGAAGTCGGGAGCGTGAAACTGGCGTGCTAGTGCGACATCGGCGCTGACCAGGGCGCGAAGCCGGGCGCGCTCCGTTTCGCGCAGAACGTTGGCCTCATGCATCGGTCCTGCGGTGTCGGTTGCTGCTTGCGTCATGGGTATTCTCCGTCTGAAAGGGTGAGAGATCGTTTGATCTCCATATGTCGTGAACGTTCGCCGCTAGGGGGTGATCTTATCTGCCGACGGAAACGACGGGCGCCAATCCCAAGGCAATGAGGCTTTGTGCACTGGCGCAGATGCACTCCTCCTCCGGGCGTGAGTGCCAGTTCAGCAGGCGCCTGGCTTTCGACGCGTCCACGCTCAGGTCGCGGTTAAGCTCGTGAACGATCGTGCGGGCGTTGGGATCGGTTGATGCCATCGTCCTGATGATCTCGTCCGGGACTTCGCCGACCGGCAGTTGTGCGGCATGCTCGGGAAAGGTGCGGGCAAGGAGGGCCACCAGTTCCTTGAGCCAGAAAAACCGACCGCCGACAATGAAGCGATGGCCGCCGGCATCAGGATTGGTCATCGCCCTGATATGAGCATCGGCGACGTCGCGCACGTCCACGACCGAAAAGCCGAAGCGCGGGATGCCTTCGAAGCGACCGGTCATCAGATGGTAGATCAATCCGACTGAGGTCCCGAAATCGCACCCGAGCAACGGACCAAGGATGACGCTCGGATTGATGACGGTGAGGTCGAGGCCGGTCTCGCGCGCGAATGCCCAGGCAGCGCGCTCGGTCAGGGTCTTGGATTTGTAGTAAGGCGTCGCCCGCGGGCTTTCCGGGTCGGTCCAGTTCTCTTCGGTAAAGGGGGCCTGCCCGTCGCCGTGATTGGTGGCGGCAACCGACGAGGTAAGAACGACCCGCTCGACGCGTGCCCGGCGTGCGGCGCCGAGGGCACGCAACGCGCCTTCGCGCGCCGTGTCAATCAATGCCTGCTCATTTTCGGGAAAGCCCGGAGGAAACGGCGATGCCGTGTGAATGACATAGCGGCACCCTTCGACGGCCTCACGCCAGCCATCATCTGCATCGAGATCGGCCTGCACGAGGCTCAGCCGCTGCAACTCGCCAGGCGCTTGCGCGCCAAGTTGGCTTCGGATGACGTCACGCTTTCCCATGTTTCGCAGGCTGCCTCGAACCCGATAGCCACGCTTGAGCAGCTGCAAGGCAACATGGCTCGCGAGGAAACCGCCAATGCCCGTGACCAGCACGGTGTCATCCTGGTCCTTTGTTTCGGCAATGCGCATCAAGGTTCCTTCTGGCCATGCCGGAATGGCGGCCTTTTTCGAATTAGACAAATGGACTCTATATGTCTAATTGTATTCTTGACACTATGGGCCCAAAGTGTCAATGTGTCTGCATGATATCGACTGAACAGAAAACGACGCACATCCTCGATGCCGCGTTGCCGGTGTTCGTGCGCTTTGGCTTTCGCAAGGCGACGATGGCCGACATTGCGCGTGCTGCCGGAATCTCGCGGGCCTCGCTCTATCTGAGCTTCAACAGCAAGGAAGACCTGTTTCGAGCCGGCTCGGCGCGCGCGCACCGGCAAACCATGGCCGAGGTCGAGGTGGCGCTGAAAGGGCAGGGGAGCGTCTTTGACCGCATTGAAGCGACGATTGCCACCTTTCAGCGGGGACTGATCGCCCCCTTCGGCGGAAGTGCGGATGCAAGGGAACTGTTCGAGGTCAATATGGCGCTGGCCGCCGATATTACGCTCGAGACGCGGGAGCGGCTTCTCGATCTTTTGTCGCTGGCTTTGCGCGAGGCTGCGGACAAGGGGGAAATCGACCTTGGCGCTGTCGAGGCCCAACCCGCCGGCCTTGCCGGCATAATTCTCGCGGCGATGAGCGGCATCAAGGAAATGCAAGGGGAGGAGCCGGGCCTTGGAGACGACACAAGGCTGTTTATGCGGCTCTTGCGTGCGGCGGTGACACCGCCTGGCTAGGCGAAAGCAATCATGCTATTTCTGTCTGAGGCTTGCGGACTCCGGCTGCCGGTGGCGCGGAAGTCTTTCTTGTCGTCAGTCGATTGCAGGCAGTCGTGGGGGGGGGGGGGGGGGGGGGGGGGGGGGGGCCGGGGGGGGGGGGGGGGGTGGGGGGGGGGGGGGGGGGGGGCGGGGCGGGGGCGGGGGGGGG
>NZ_JBNDIU010000037.1:0-44202 GCF_050434565.1 Ensifer sp. 4252 | reverse complement strand
GCCAATGCCGGGACGCGTCCCGGCATTGGCGGCGACGGCGTCAACTAGGGAATTTTCGTTGCCCCTTTTTGCGGAATATTCATCGCCCGATGACAGCTCGTCCGGCAATGACAGTCGCAAGCGCCATCCTTCGCTGTTGAGTGCCGTGATAAGATCGGCACCCAATGTCTGTGTGTACTTGATCGCGCCCTTCGGGTTCAACGATTCAACGCCGGCTTCTGCTTCAATCGAACAAGTATTTCCTTAACCACAACCGGCCGCTCGGCGCCGTTGCGTAGTATGCGTATCCCCGGGGTATTACGTATTTCACCAGCTTCCGCCCGATGGATTGGGTCAGTGGGGTGGATCTTGTTTGTCAGCAGCTTCTGCTAGCGGGCGGCTGAGCGATCTGGCCTGCGTGGCGGTGAGGCCTAACTGTAATGCCGGGGACCGCACTAGGTAACCGGCCAATGGCAGAACGCGTTAGCGGGTGTGCCGAACCCCACGGGGACACGGCTGAAAGATCCGAACGTCTCAAGATCGTCACGCGTTGACGCCAAACAGTTTCTTGTCGCCTCATGCGGAAGTGCGGTTATGTCTGTGTTCTGTTTCCGCGCTTGACTGCTTTGCCTCCCGTCCCATGGCACTCGCAGACAGCGCGGCCAATCGTTCATACCGAACACTGGGCACGGGACGTCGTACCACTTACAAACGACCGAGGTACGCTTTTCTGGAAGGGAATAAAATTGGCTGGCGTCACTTGCCAACATCGCAATGGCTCTCGCCAGTCACCATATTGAAGTGTATATTTAGGCATTGCTGATATTGCGGTCTTCCCGTTTCAATTCCACAGAGGAGGGCCGCTTTTTCTATGTCCAGAGCAGGTCCCCGAACGCTGGCGCCAATGGGCCGGCTGAGCGGCGTTGTCGCTCACACTCAACGCGGGCTGTCGGATGAGTTTGTCGCCCAGTGTCAAAGGGATGCCGCGGCAGCTATGTCGCCTTTCGTGCCGCCATGGATCATCCTGGCCGCATCGATCGGATTGCCCGGCCGTCTATGGCCCACCGACCACAATTTACAATCGCTTCAATGGCTGGGCCGGTCTCGGCCTGTGGCAGAAGCTGTTTTTTCGGCCCTGGTCGCGGCCGATCCGTATGACATGCAGGTGATCGACAGCACGACCGCGAAAGCCCATCGCTCGGAGGCCGGCGGAAAAGGGGGCGCAGACGAAAGCAATCGGTCGCTCCCGCGGCGGCTGGACGACGAAAATCCACGCCGTCGTAGACGGGCGCGGTCGTCCGCTCGGCCGCAAATCTCGCCCGCCGCCATGCCATTGTTACAGCCATTACCGCCCGCCGACTTCCTGGCTGCCGACACCGCTTACGACAGGGATACTCTGCGCCAGTATCTGGCCGAGCGCGGAACCATTCCGGTCATTCCCAACAACACAACAAGAAAGCGCCACCATCCCTTCGATGCAAGGGTCTATCGCAACCGCAATGTCATCGAGCGGATGTTCGGCCGTCTCAAGGATGGGCGGCGGATCGCAACGCGCAATGACAAACTCGCAACAAAGGCGGCCGTCCACATCGCCGGCATCGTCATCTGGTGTTGAGTCTGGAGCCTAGGCTAGAGCGTGCCACCCAAAAGTTTGCAGGCCCTTGAGCGCTTTGCGAGGTTCGGAACCTTTGCTGATGAGCGTGGTTATGTCGGGCTAACAAGGAGGCGAACCATGGCAGAAGCAAATCTCGAAAAACTCTTTCATGATACGTTGAAAGACATCTACTTTGCGGAGCGGCAAATTCTGAAGGCATTGCCGAAGATGGCTCGCGCCGCACAGTCCGCGGAAACCAAAGCGGCTTTCGAAAAGCACCGTGATGAGACCGAAGGACATGTTGAGAGACTAACCCAGGTATTTGAAATCCTAGGCAAGCGTGCTCAAGGCAAGACCTGCGAAGCGATACAAGGCATAATCGCCGAGGGCGAAGAAATCATTGACGAGTTCAAGGGTTCCCCGGCGATCGATGCGGGGCTGATCTCCGCCGCGCAAGCGGTGGAGCATTACGAAATCGCGCGGTACGGAACGCTCAAGACGTGGGCGCAGCAACTCGGTCTGAAGGAAGCAGTCCCGTTGCTGGATGCCACGCTCCAGGAGGAGGGCGCTACAGATAAGGCGCTTAGCCAATTGTCGGTTGCAGCCGCTAACATAAAGGCGAAAGCGGCCTAACGCACCAATTGCATGCAGACCGCAAGGTTTGGTAATGCCGACCTTGCGGTCTGGCCTTCGATTGGAAATCGACGCTGAAACTAGACCCTTCGAGCTAAACATAGTCGATACATGGGTCGCCCGCGTTTCGTTCTACATGGCATCTATGCGCGCAATACTACCCACCTTGCGAAACGCCTTACGAGGCAAACTAGCCAGGTGAAAGCAGTTGGTCAGCCTGCGAACTTCCAACCGTCTGATGCGTCGTTGGCGGCTTGCAGGTGAGCGGGCCGCCTTCTCGCCCATGTAGAAACAGGCGCTTCCGCATCGCCGCTTCGGATTGCGGAACGGACAATAGCTTCTCGCTAGTCGAATATTGCGCCCTTTGCTCCTTCATATTCGCGTGCCAGCCGGGAGAGCGCGGTACGAACCTCCTCGACACCCCATCCGGCGGCTTCGGCCCGACGAGCCAAGGGAGCTAAATGTTCACGGATTTCACCTTGAAGCGCTGATGCCAGCTCGTCAGGTTGCGTGGTGAAAAATTCCGCCACGCCCGGCCTCATAGCGGCAACACAGTCGGCCTCCCGCCCTTCGTACGGACCCTCGCGACGTGGCGCCGAGATTTGATGGGTTAAGGTCATTTTTCATGTTCCTTCTGATCGGATGTTCACGTGGCACAACCCCTCGTGCGCTGAATTCGTTCCCCCAGATCCGTCAGGGAACAAGCTGCCCGCTTCGGCTGTTTGGTATCATTCGACAAGGAGATATGACCATGGCAGAGGATCGGTGGGAACGCGAGGAACGCCACGGGCCCGACGGCGGCAAACCAAAGGGCAAGCAACTGGCGCCCTGGAACGAGGCTGTGGTAATCCGTCCACCTAATGCAGAACATGATGTGGTGGTTGGGTCGGCTAGCCAAGCGGCATCAGTTTTGAAAGACAACTGGCCCGCACCCAAGTCCGGCTCAGTATATCAAGCTGCCGTAACAGCATGTTTAGAGGCTATGAGCGGCCATGTGCCTGGTTACATCGCGCGATGGGCCTTTGTGAAAGCGGCGCGTGACGCAGGTTTCTTGCGGTGACGTTGATCTCCTTTGTTTGACGCAAAATGCTACGGATCCCTAGTATCCCCTATCCTAAATGCGAACTGATTGCGTATGAAGGCATTGAAGAATTTTCCTTTGGCGAATGCCGACTTGAAATTTTCGAAGGTATCGGCCGGAACCTCATGATAGTCATACCGTCGCCCAGAAGGCAGTAGCCAAACCGATAGGATCCGGCGTTTCGGATCGTATTCGAACTTTTGAATCAAGGAAGAGGGCAAGGCCTACCATCCTGTGTTTACGGGCTTCTCAGAAAAATCCGTTTTCCTTGTCTAAGTTCCATAGGTGGTTTGAAAACGGCACTGAAAAGCGGGCGCGAAAGCGGGCGCCAGGAAGAAACGCCTTTGGCCGACGCGCTGACGAGGAACTAGCTGGTCACAGCAATGGCCAACTTCACGCCGAAGGATAAAGCACCCTTCAAATGAAGTCGGCGCCAGCGGATCGGGCATATCCTGATTTGAGCGACCAGGAGGGAGTTCCCCGAATTCGCGCGGGATCCAATTGGTCCTGCCTTCCGGCAGGACATTTCCGGGAGGCTGCGGGAAATAAAGGCGGATAGAGTGGTAGCGCAGACCTCGTCGTCTTCCCATTATGGGTGCTGCTGACGATTACCGTGCTCGGTCTCTTTTTTCGCTCGGTCAGTTTAGCCTACGCATATATGATGAGGAGCGCCATTCCGATCGCAATCATGCTTGCACCTGCCCAGTTCCTCATTAATCCCAAGAACCCCAATCCCTGTGCTCTGGGTTCCAAGGTCGGCTTTGCAGTTGAGGCGGATCGGCGAGCGTCGCTGAGGGGCCGACCCCTGAGTGCCCCCCAAAACAGCTGGAGCACGCCGCCGATCACAAGGGCAGCCCCGATCAAGACTCCGGTGAGTGACATAGTTTCCATACCTTCGCTGCGGGCGGCTATCCCGCTATGAGTACAGGCGGCTAATCCCGCCAAGAACGTCGGCTAAATTACTGAGTTCGCCGTCATCCCTGACCCCAGTAGCCAACTGATAAAACCCCACGAAAAAGCAATGGTTCCCATCAAGTTACCCCGGGAGCAGGCAGACCTCTTTCGTTGCGCGGGTGACGGCTAGCGAGACTGAAGTTGCGAAGAGCGAAGTCGCGACCGCTTGTATTCGTCAGGTTCCCGATGCGGGCGTTCGTGCACCAATCTTCGATGACGCCGCGTCGGCCGTGTCAACACGAGTTCTGGAACCTATGCTATGCGACCAATTATAGATATTATTATCGTTCTCCCGCAACCTGGTTGAAGGAGCAGATCATTTTCAGCTTCAAGCCTCGAATTTCCCCACGGGAGATCGAGATGGCATACGGTGACAGATATGAATCGATCGGCCACGACCGGTTCAAAACTCTCATTTGGACGTGGGATTTCTCGCGGTCGATGTTGCGTCCATCATCTAACGGTACTCCAGCCTCCACTTCCATAGGATTGATCTGAGCCGACATGATCAACGCGAATGTTGGTGACACCGATGTCCGCTGAATCGCATCGCGCCCCTCCATCATCAATGCGGTTACAGGTAGAGGCGATCAATCCGCGTCATCCCCTGTCTCCCCGCGCCCGCGCACCGACAGCCTCGATCGGCTTCCTGCAATCCTCGTGGAACAAACACGGCGCGGTGTCAGTTGCCTTTTTAAAGAGGAGGATTTCATGAGCACAATACCTAGTGAACCGAGTCCGAAACCCGGTCCTCCCGATCTGCCGCCAGGGCTGCCGCCGGACCTGCCGCAGCCACCGATCGAAGAGCCCGAGCCGGACGTCCTTCCGGACGAGATTCCCAACCCGAACCCGGATGAAAACGACAAGCCGCCAAAGCACCTAGCGGAGTAGATCGGTCATTCTGCCGCCCTCGCATTGGAAATGCCGATCACATTGCTTTTACTACTCCCACGCGTCTTTTTTGCCAGCGCCCGCGGCTTTGGATGTGTTCCTGCTATCTTTGGAATTTAAGCTGCGGCCGAGACGCGCTTCCCCATTCGCCAAGTCAATCTGGCTGGCGATTTTCGGTGGACTGCTTTTCGGCAGGCGCCGATGACACGGCAGCAACGGCGGAAGTCGCGAAAGGACGCCAGGGCGGCGACAACGATCTTCATTGGTAGTCTCCTAGGTTCGAACCTCGCGCCAAGGAGTGCGAGAGACTTGGCCTAGGACTCGAGCCGGCGACATACGGTCAGGTGTCGTATTTCGACGGCTCAACGGGACCGCGACACCTCGCAGGGTTACCAACTTGTTTCGAACACATTGGCCCATTATATACTCGCCATCGGCATTGGTTATGAGCGCTGCTTCGCCGCTCGCAAATGCCTCATCGTTTTTAGACTTTTGACCACGGATGTACTGGCACTGGTTGGTAAGCGATGTTGAGGAAGGTCGGTGCGGTTTCGCCCCGGCCTTTTTTCATGGCCTCATAATCTCAATTTGTTCCTACTTCCGACGAGCTAATCCAGATTAAAAAGGCGCGGTATGTCCTGTGGATGTTCGCTGCTCGTTCTCGCGTTTTAGATGTGGCTTGAAAGTGGCGCGACCATGCGGCGATTGCAGCCTATGGGATATCGGTCGCAGGTTCATTCCTTCCAGTGCAAGCGACGGGCCCGCCAGACTATTTTCGCCTTGGCTTCGATTTCATCAGCGGATCTATGCGGATAATTGGCTGCAAGGCGTGAGGCCATCGCCCTGAGGTTCGCAAGGATTGTTCGGTGTTCCTCCGCTGCGTTTGCCTGGGCGTTAATCTCCGCCATCAGGCGCGCGTCGTCGTCTTGGGTCATCGTTGGCTCCGTTTAGTGCGGAAAAGCATTGGTTGCAAATACCGGCCCTCCACCAGGGGCAGGAGCATCCATGATTGCCGCCCGGCGGAGAGGCGGCTCGGCGGTTCTAGTTCAACGGGTGATTGGTGGTGTCGGGGCTGTCTCTGATCCGAAATCCGGTTCAAACGCCATAATACCAAGGACGATCCCCACGAGGATGCATAGCAGCGCGATGAAGATGAGGCCGGATTTGTCCATCACTCACTTCAGGCTCAGAATGTGAGAAATTCGTGACGCGACCACCCAATGACCGCCGTCTATGCGGCAGGTTGGTCGCCTTTGAGTTCCAGCGCCATTGGTGGTGGCGTCCTTTGCCTCCCGCCGGAGAGATGGATGAATCCGGTTATGTATCAGGCGCGACGCGATACGCGGCGCGGGAACGCCTCGGCGAAGCCTCGCATTGATGTGAAGTCGTCCATTGTGACGGCTTCGGGCTCGTGCGCACCGCAAGCAGGCCCTTTATCTCTGGGTAGCTCTCACAAATCGCAACGTCGATACATGCAGTTGCATCCTAACGACCGCGGTTCCGAAGTTTGTCTTGGCGCATGCCGGTCGACTACCGACCACGCTGGTGTCGATGACCTACGATGCCCGCTACATCCACGGGAACACCATTCGAACCGGCGGCATGCGGATCCATATGCGCCGCTTATCTCGCCGATGCCGGTGGCGAGTTTGCCACCTGGCGTGCGGCTCGTGCCGTCGGCGACCATGACCTCAACAGCTTTCTTGTTCGCTTGGAAGCGGATCAGCCCGCGGATGATGTTGGCATGACTGTTTTGCTCGCTCGCCCTTAGCGTTAGACCGTTTCGGGATTTCGGTTGGATGGGGAATGCTTATCCCACCTGGAAGCCCCGCGCCCATCACCAACGAGACATACTCAAGACGCAGCGCATCACCCCGCCCAGCGACGGAAGACAATGCTGGCATTCACGCCGCCAAAGCCGAATCCGTTGGAAATGGCATGCTCGAACGACAAACTCCGCGCCGAGCCCGCCACGATATCGATGCCATCGGCGTCGGGGTCGGGCGTTTCGAAGTTCAGGGTCGGCGGCGCAATCTGGTCGCGTAGGGCAAGGACCGTGAAGATCGCTTCCAGACCACCTGCCGCGCCCAGCAGGTGTCCGATGGCGGACTTCGTTGCGCTGACGGCGATTTCGCCGTTGCGGCCAAAGACCGACTTGATCGCTGCTATTTCTCCCTTGTCTCCGACCTGCGTCGAAGTCGCATGAGCATTGAGATGGCCGATATCGCCCGCCTGGATGCCGGCCTGGGTAATGGCGAGCTCCATCGCGCGCCGGGCCCCGGCCCCGTCCTCCGGACCTGAGGTGATGTGGTGGGCATCCGCCGTTGTGCCATAGCCGACGAGCTCTGCGATCGGTATCGCGCCGCGTGCGAGCGCATGCTCCAGCGCCTCTATCACGATGATGCCGGCGCCTTCGCCCATGACGAAGCCGTCGCGGCCGACATCGAAAGGTCGCGAGGCGCGGTGAGGCGTGTCGTTGAAACCGGTCGAGAGCGAGCGAGCCGCCGCGAAGCCGCCCAGACTTATCGTGTTGATGCAGGCTTCCGTTCCGCCGCAGATCGCAATGTCGGCCTCGTTCGCCCGGATCAGACGGGCGGCGTCGCCGATCGCCTGAACGCCCGCGGCGCAGGCGGTCACCGGCGCGCCGATCGGACCTTTGAACCCGTGGCGAATTGAGACCTGGCCTGCGGCGAGATTGACGAGAAACGAGGGGACCGTGAACGGCGAGAGCCTTCGCACGCCACGTTGATCCACCGTTCGTACGGCCTCTGAGATTGCCGGGAAGCCGCCGATACCGGAGGCAATGACAGTCGCGGTACGCTGTTGGTCGAGTTCGGTGGCGGGGTTCCAACCGGACTGCGCGATCGCTTCGTCGGCCGCCGCCAGAGCCAGTAGGATGAAGCGGTCCATCTTGCGCTGGTCCTTCGGCGGAACAATCCGATCGGCATCGAAACCACCTGCTGCGTCATCTGCGAGCGTGGGTACTGTTCCACCGATCTTGCTGCCGAGCTCGGTGACGGTCTCCTCCGGCAAGCGTCGAACGCCGGAGTTTCCGCCCAATAGACGTGACCAGCTTGTCTCGACGCTTGCTGCAAGAGGGCTGACAGCTCCCATTCCCGTTACGACGATGCGACGCATCTGTTCTCCTGACGTGGTGATGACTAGGTAGATAGGAGCTAAGACGCCTTCATTAGGGGTGCTGACTGGCTCTCAGCGAAGGCGTTCGATTGCAATGGCGGTGGCTTCCCCGCCGCCGATGCAGAGTGCAGCGACACCCTTCGAAAGCCCTCTGCGTGCCAAGGCATGGAGGAGCGTTACGATCAGGCGGGCCCCGGTGGCGCCGATCGGATGGCCGAGTGCGCAGGCGCCGCCGTTGACGTTCAGCCGGTCACGGGCAATACCTAGGTCCCTGGCCGCGGCCATCGCCACCACTGCGAAGGCTTCGTTGATCTCAAAGAGATCGACGTCGTTGGCAACCCAACCGGTCTTTGCCAGTAGCTTGCGGATCGCGGGGATAGGGGCGGTGGTATACCAGGCGGGTTCCTGGCTATGGGTCACGTGCGCCCTGATCTCGGCGAGGATCGGCATGCCCTCGCGCTCGGCGATCGAGCGGCGGGCCAGGATGAGCGCTGCCGCACCGTCGGCGTTGGCCGACGCGCTTGCGGCCGTGATCGTGCCATTGGCGCGAAAGGCGGGTTTCAGGTTCGGGATCTTCTCGGGCGACACCTTCAGCGGATGTTCGTCGGTGTCGACGATCTTATCACCGTCCTTGCCGGCGATCGTCAGCGGCGCGATTTCGCGCGCAAAAGCACCGGTTTCGATCGCGGTGCGGGCGCGCGTCAGCGTCTCAACCGCATAGGCGTCCTGGTCGGCGCGGGTGAAATGGTAAGTCTCGGCCGTCGCCTCGCCGAAATCGCCCATCGGCCGCCCGGGCTGATAGGCATCCTCGAGCCCGTCAAGCATCATATGGTCGAAGATGCGGTCATGCCCGGCGCGAAATCCGGCCCGCGCCTTGTCGAGCAGATAGGGCGCGTTCGACATCGACTCCATGCCGCCGGCAACGGCGATGTCGATCGACCCGGCGAGGATGAGGTCGTGCGCCAGCATGGTCGCCTTCATGCCGGAACCGCAAACCTTGTTGATTGTCGTGGCCCCGACGTTATCGGGCAGGCCGGCGCCACGGGCCGCCTGCCGCGCCGGTGCCTGTCCCTGGCCGGCGGGAAGTACGCAGCCCATCAGCACCTCGTTCGCCCGGTGAGGAGCGATTTGCGCCCGTTCAAGTGCTGCGCGGATGACGTGGGCGCCGAGTACCGGCGCCCGGACCGGTGCAAGATTTCCGAGCAAGCGACCGAGCGGCGTGCGCACGGCCGAAACGATGACGATCGGATCAGATGAGTTAGACATTCCGAACCTTTCCGGCTGGAGGAAACGCGTGAAAGACCCTGAAAAACCGTTGGCGCCCGTTACTGCGCCGGGCTGTGAGGGGCGCCATCGTCGAGCTGTTTCAGAAGCAGGCTGTTGGTTGCGGCCCGCAGCAATCGCTTCGAGAGTTGCTCGTCGTCGACGGCGCGCGAAAGCACCAGCGCGCCGACCATCGTTGAGAGCGCGGCGATTGACAGGTCGCGGACCTTTTCACCTGCCGTGGTCGAGATAAGTTCATCGAGAATGTCGAGATGCTTGTTGATGCCGGCTTCGAAAGCGTGGCGCAGGGCCGGGCCGCGGCGCGCCGCCTCCGGCGCCAGTGCGGCCAGGGCGCATCCCTCGGCCTTTTCCTGGATGTGCTGATCCGAGAGGTAAAAGCGAACAAGTGCTCGAAGCGGCTTTCGAGGGGCCTTCGCCACGACACCCGTCCAATTCGCCACGCCATTCTCGAGCGCCTTGTCGGAGGCCTGGACGATGAGATCGTCCTTGGATTCGAACTGCTTGTAAAAGCCGCCCTGCGTCAGGCCGGCGCCCTTCATTAGGTCGTTCAAGCCGATGCCGTCAAATCCCTTCTCCCGGAAGAGGCGACTGGCGACGTCGATCACTGTTCGGCGGTTTTCCTCCGCCTGCGCACGGCTCACTCTCACGGCTCACTCCTGTCCGAGAAAATTTGTTGTGCGAGATATATGGTGATCAACATCTATCAGTCAAGTATAGATGGTGACCGAAATCTTAATGCATGGATGCGCAATCGTGCGCGATCTCGACATGGGTTGTTTTGCGGCATGTGGTTGGGCTGCTTGATCAGCAAAAATCACGTTTCGGCAAAAGGTTCCCGCGCGACTCGTCGAGCCGGGTTCGTCGGCGATAAGGCGTGGTCGAGTTTCGGAAGAGATATGGATACTTCCATCGTCAAGCTGCCCCAAAGTCGGCTCGCGGCATTGGCTGCGATGATCCAACGACGAGCAAATCGCCAGAGTTGATCGTGTCGCCGCATCGCCGGAACTATCGCACTCGTCAGCGATTGTTGCTGAAAAGGAGCGCGCCGATGACCACCGATATTAGAAACGCGACGTTTTACGTCTTGGAGCAGGATGATCCGACTAAACCTTCAGATGCAATTCCCGTCAGCTTTGAACAGGCCTTCAAGGAGGCGGAAAGGCTGACCACAAGCGGCCATGCTGTGCACGTGCTCTACACGGAAGAGGCGAGCCAGATGCAGCTGACCCGATTTGCAGAGGCCGGAATCAGAACGAGCCTTGCGGCGCAGGGATAGCAGGGCACATGAGGCTCACGTGTATTCCTCGATGTCGTTCAGGACATCGAAGAAATCCTCGGATTGGTCAGCTTCAATCCAAACTGGCCCGATCGTGATCTCGATTGGGTGAGGCGACGGTCATGGTGGAGGCTGCAAGCGACGCTGGTTGCCCGGTTTACGGCAACGTAAATGACGCCGCTCACATGAGTACCCGGCATCAGAAGGGCAGTCGCCGAAAATGCCTCAAAGCTCCCCGTGCTCACGTTCGCCCGAGGAGGTTGAAGGGTCTTGGTCGAGTGAGCGCATAACAATTGGTTCGCGGTCGATGCCGATCTCAGATGTTTGAGCAGAAGTCGTGACGAAGGATGGCAGGCCCTATCTCCACCGATCACACAATTCTCATAACAAGCGGCGAGATCCGAAATCGATGTGGAGTCCTGGCAATCGAGGTGAACGCTATCCTCCTCATCGCAGGTATACCTGTTCGACCAACGCCATTTGCAGACCCCGTTTGGCAGATTCCTTCACGACAAATCGGACAGGTCGATTGAAACCTCAACAGCACTCTCTGAGGGATCTGGATCCTCGCCATATTCACGTATTAACCGCTCGATGATCTGCGCGATCGCCCGATGGACGGTCGTCTGATCCCAACCAACAATGCCGGCATTGTCGCATAGGGCGCGAATGTGATCATCGAGCGCAGCCTGACACTCGACGCCGTAATCCGGATCGTCCGGTTGCCGGGTCGGCGGTGCGATGCGAATGCCCGTTGATCCGGAAACCACGTCGCTACTCCAGTATCTCGACGACCGCATGGGTGTTGCGATCAATAATCACCCTGCGTTCATTCACAATCGCATAGCTGTAGTCCTGATCCGGCACCGGATAGAGCTTGATCGTGTCCGGCAACGGGTGCCCGACCACTACTTGACCCTCATAGACAACTGAGGGCGTTCTTTGCTCAAGGACGTAGGTACGAACTTCCCCCGGGAGTACGACAGTCGTGGTCGATTGGGCGAAGACCGGCAAAGCGAACGGTACCGAAAGCGCAAAGCGCATGGAATTCTCCTTGTTTCACGATGACTGCCAAACCACTTGGAAAACGTTTGGTTCCGTTCGCTTTCATGGCAAAATCATCTAATGCCGATTTGGGTTCCCCTAGCGCGGAAGGATCGAGCGCCCATCCCGATGGACCTGCAACCGTCCTACCTTGGTCGCGTCTTTGGGGCGGCGCTGTACCAGTTGGAATGCTCTATTGGGTGACGAGCGGATCCTACCGTCTTTGTAGAGTACGACCTCAGCGGTTGTGCTCCAGACAAGTTCGAGGGTCGCGAGCTCGGGATTCTTTTGACTGATTGGGGCCAAGCCGGCCTCACCGATCGCAAGTTCGATCGTCTCGTTGACTACCCCCTTGTTGCGATCATTCGGTCGCCTCGCCATCCACCCGCCTTACGTGGCGATCCTCCCAATGCTGCTCGGCCCCTTCTATCGGCGCGAGCCATGGCTCGCGTCGTTTGACCCATAACTCGTATGTTGGACGATATGGTGTCGGTGCATCCGCCAATGTTCCCAGCTTGATCTCAGCTTCCGCCTCATCATAGCTGAACATTCTTGAGCCACACTTGGGGCAAAACCGGCGCCCTCCATGAAGCACGGCTTCTCCAGTCGTGCTGAATTCGCGGAGCGCCCAAATCGCGAAAAAGGTGAAGGCCGAACCGCTCTCCGTTCGACAGTCCTTACAATGACAAATTCCGACCCTTTTAGGCGCCCCGCGGACCTCGTATTTCACCTGCCCACAACGGCAGCTTCCGAGCCTGTTGATCATTGCCGAGGCCCCGGGTCGTCCGGCGATGCGGGGCTTGGTTCGTGCATCAGAGGTTCGCCCCCATCCAGATTGCCATTGCTGAGGGCGTCGTAGGTGTTGACGCTGCCTCCACCGTCTCTCGTGCCGAAGGCGGTCAATTGGATCATCGCCGCCTTGGCGCGCGCTATCAATTGGTCTTCACCGCACTGCTGACCGGTATCGTGCAAGGTCACCTCCACGTGCTCGTCGTCCTCACCGATGAAGTGAACAGTGACCATTCCGAATAGACGACTGACCGTTGTATCTATGTGCCGCATGTCCAAACCTCCAGTTTCACGCTCCCATGAGGAACAGAGACTGAGGCCCAATGTTCCAGGTCAACGCAAAACTGGCCGCTACGCGCGGTAGGAACAACCTGCCAGTTCAAGGTTCGCCGCTTGTGCAATCGAAAGGGCACGGCATGAACCCGCGAGATATCCACAGCAGATCAACATGAAATTGCGTGACCACGGTCTCAAATCGTACTTCTCAACGCTACGGGGCCTCACGATCGCGGGTATGATCGGTAAAATATGGCGCTTGCCGGCCGTTCCGCTCCACCGCCACTTCGCCTCGCACTCCAAACTCGGAAGGGACATCCCGACAGTTCCCAATGCAGCTTGCGATGCCTGCGAGGAGGGTTCTTCCCAAGCCGGCACGTTATCGTGCTCGTTCAGGAACTTGCTTACTTCCACCGGGGAACGATGACCACTGCGGTGAGTTTGAACGGGAATGGTTCGGGTCGGCATGGCGGCACGCAGGGAGGTAATATCGAGGTCAACGCAAAGCTGGGTGCACCTTTGCATCGACATGCAGATCGATTCTCGACCCTACTGACACTTCGCACGACCGCCGATTTCCTCGACGTGAAGGGTGAAACCCGCGCGCTTTAGGCACCTCGTCTGTCGACATTCGCGCTGCGCCTTCCCGACCGCGTCAAGGATGATTGGCCGTGGCTGTAGATGGCCCGCCACAACGCGATGGCGGTTCTGCATGCATGGGAAAAACGCCAGAGTTGGATAAGCGCGTTCGTAAGATGGGGGACGTCGAGGGGCGAGGGATCGAGCCCGCCCCTCGACACCAACGACATGGCGTCCTTGCCCTTGACGGCATTGCCCAGATGCGACTTGCATTTTTCCAAGTCATTCGCCGCCATGGCTTCCTTTGGCATGGTCAGTTCTTTCGTAGCCTCGATCTTCTTCGCGCCGTCGGAGATCTGCCCGATCTCCTGTGCCTCGAATTCATCGATACAGCTTCGTCGACTGTAAAACACCACTATTCGATCGGCGTTCGGTTGGCGGCGGAAGTTCGCTTGGTTTGTGAACCGTGAAGCCGTATTGTGATGCGCTGGTGCGCCAGGAAGCGCGACTGCAAGAGCAGGGGCGATTGTCGTGGCATCACAAGATAAAAGCGATGGGGGTTGTGAGTTGTTGCGCTAGGGCTCCATGGAAGACGAGAGTCTTGGCGCCGCCGCCGTACTGGTTGATGATACGCCTGACGCGCTGTTGGTGCTTGCCGCCCGCCTGCAAAAGGCACTTGACGCATGCGTGGTTCGATCGGGCGTCAAAAAGGGAAGCCGCGTGAAGAAGCATTGAGCTTTGCGTCCTCGAACAAGGGATGTGCCGCCATGTCAAATCGTCAGGCGCGTCTTGGTCGCGACCCTTTTCGCAAAAGCCCCTCCGGGCCAAATTAGCATTCCGCTCCACGCCAAGTCGCAGCTCCATCAGGGGCACCACCTAGGGCAAACTGGACGGGCGTCGACGGACAGACCTTTATCGCTGACAAAGCGATCGCGAGGTTCAACATCGAGGTCATTGCCCTCGTCCGCGATCACTAGCGAAAGCACAGCGGTAGCAGCCTAAATGCTCCGCGCGCATCTTGCCTCCCGGCCGAAATCGTCTGTGTTAGTCCGATCCTGCAAGGAACAATCTTCGCACGGGCTGGTTGGACCATCGCTAACGATGGGAGGAACCGATGAGCGAAGCCGTGAAAACAGACAATCATGAGACGATCAGGACCTGGGTCGAGAAGAGAAAAGGCCGTCCATCGCGGATAAAGGGTGCCGCAAGCGGCGGCGTGTTGCGGATCGATTTCGGGGAGCGTGAAGAAGAGTTGGAACCCATCTCGTGGGAAGAATTCTTCGAAATCTTCGACCACAACAAACTCCTGTTCTTGCATCAGGACCAGACCGCGGATGGAAAGATCAGTCGTTTCAATAAATTTATCGACCGGCGCTAGCCAGAATTTGAAAGCGGCCACCGACGGCTCATTGCGTGGCAGCGAGTAAGTCAGGGCGACACCGGCATTTGCCTCTGCAGGCCCCCGCTTCTCGTTGTTGGGCTCCAACGGCTCGGGCGAAAGTGCTCCATTAGGGCTCGGGAAAAGGATCGGGTAAAAACGGACTGTAAAAAATTTTGGGGAACACCTTTGCTCTCTCGCTGTTACTTTGTCAGAACTAAGGAGGATTCACATGAACCAGATCATCTATCTCGTCGGTCTCGTTGTCGTCGTGGTGGTCATTCTGTCCTTTTTCGGACTGACCTAAGCGCTTGCCGAAAAGAACGCTGCGGCTATCACTAACGACCTGCGTGGACGACCTACCCGATCGTCGGCGCGAGTTGGCCGTGCCACGCAAGTGGCCATGAAATGCCGCCATGACGTCGGTCTTGTGCCTCGCCAACGAGAGGCTTTCCAGTAGCTCCGTTCACGGCACTTGCCGGACTTCCCGAAAGAAAGCCCAGCCGTCGCTGCCCGTGGTTCCGTCTGGCAGGCCCGACGATAATATCAGAGTCTTGGCCGCTGCTTACGGTTCGCCAAGCATGGCGAGTGCCGTCGCAAGGCTGCCGAGAGCGAATGCCGCGCTGAAGGCATAGAGTTGGAGAAGCAGGGCGAGAGGGTGGATGCAACTGCCATGGCCAAGGGCATCGGGACTGATCAGAATCATGACGATAACCGTGACGGTGCCGAGTAGCGCGCCATAGGACATATGGAAAATCGTGAACCTGACGAGTTCCGGCATGTTACCAACCTCGCTGCAGGCCATCCAATCATCGAATCGAAGAAATGTTCCCCTGGGGGCGGAATGGAGAAACACGGCCCCGCGTGTGGATCAGGCGCTGGAAGCCTAAGGCCCGAGGAGAAAATAGAGGGCAAACGAGATCGCCATGAGGGTGCATGCCGATCAGATTGACAAGATGGGGCGGCCCTTTGTCGAGCATTATTATGCGCAAGTGACGCGTGAAACGTGCCTGCACGACGGATATGAGTAACGCGGTGAAGCGTGCGGATCTTCAGGGCAATCTTTCACAGGTCAGGTCCATCGGGCAGGACGGAGGAAAATATTGGCGCGGTCTTGAGTTGCTCGACACTGTGATCCGCGCGAAAAGGGGCAGCGTCGTCGTCTGAGAGGTTGCAAAAGGTCTCATAGCAACGGATTGCCGTGCATATGCTCGGCCAATTCGTCCCGTGCGCGACTGAGGCGGCTCTTGATCGTGCCGATTGCGCACGTGCAATGATCGGCAGCCTCTTTGTAGCTCAGGCCGTATCCAGCAACGAGAACAAGCACCTCCCTGTGCTCGGGCGACAAGGTATCAAGCGCGACACGCAATTCACGGTCCATCACAATCCAGTCTTGTGTAGCGGCCGTCGGCAAGGGCAACTCGGCACAGTTGGTCGTGCCCGGCGCTTCCCGTTTGCGCACCTTGTATTGCGTGCGGAACGCATTGTGCATGATAGTGAAAAGCCAGGATTTCAGGTTTGTACCCGGTTTGAAACGGTCGATGCTGCGCAGCGCCCGGAACAGCGTCTCCTGAACCAGATCATCCGCATCGAACGGCGTTGAGGTAAATGTGCGGGCAAACGCACGAAGGGCCGGAATAAGGTCGACAACCTGCCTCTGCAACCGCGTTTCTATTGGGGGATTCTGTGGGCATAAAGATTGCGGCATGACGCCACCCTTCGCTCAAAGGCCGCTTGGCTGCCAGAATGGGAGTTCCTGGAATTTAATGTGTCACTGCCGATTAGGTTCCTGCACGCGTAAGAATTCGTCAGGCGCGGTGCTTGGTGCCGAGGAGGATGGCTGGTGTGGCCAAGCGGTGGATTTCGTCTTTGGGGATGAGAACAGCTTTTCGACCTTTGATCGCCGCGGCGTCCTCGCGTTCGCCGAGTAGGAGATCGCCACATCCCCGCGCTCGAGCGCTAGGGGAAGGCAAACCGCGGGACAATCTACCGGTGGTCGCGGATGGATTCATCGTGTTCAAAAAGCCTCCCAACCGTCGACCGCCGGCGTCGTTCCTCCGGGATCGAGTGGAACATGCCGCCGCATTTCTGTTTATGGATGAGAGCAAACAAGGGAGGCGAAAATGAAAAGGCCATGCGATGGCAAACCGGGCACGACCGTCGCCAAAAGTCTAGGCTCAGGAGCCTTTCTCCTTTCTCTGTAACCTTCGAGGCGTTGGGTGTCGCCCCTGTGGGATCGCCTTTCCGCCGCGAAGACATTCAACAAATCTCCTCGAACCTTCAGCGACATTGCGGGGATCTTCTCGGCATCACGAGAGGCGAATATGTCGTGGACCATCTGGTCTGGGTAAAGAGACGACCTTCCCGTGCGATGCCCGCAGCTCCACTATCTCGAGCATCAAGCGGAACAGCCAGCGGCGAACATCTGTACCGGTGCGGTAAGAAGGCAGCTCCGAGATGGCCCGTCGAAAGGTCCTTTGAACGAGCTGCTGGGATCGCTCGGGATCCCCTTCAAGCGACCTGGCAAATCGCCTCAGCGAAGGAAGCAACCCAATGACGTCAAACTCCTTTTCCGCGCGATCCGTCATGATCATCCTCGACCATCATTTTGCAAGCAACGCGCCTGCACATCCTTCGTTCCGTTGCGCCGGATCATTTTCGCAAGGTATTCCTAAAATAATCGGCTCGTTCGGATCCACAACCTGCAGCGGCCCGCCTGAAACCAGTCCACCGCTTCGCCAAGCCTGTGATCGCCAACGGAGCCTGACGAAATCGTCGGCAGATCCATCATGACCTTGGTGCCGGAGCGACACGACAGGAGATCCTGGAGCGCGCGTCCGAAGGGAATACATTCAGCACTACCAGAACCCGCGCCAACGGAAAGACAGGAGTGAGGTCTGGTTTTCTCTGACCGTATCGCGTCGAAGGATGCCGCATTGGTCATCGATGCCCTGCGCGATCGCGCGAGACACGCAATTTAGGGCGGCGCGAAGTTCAGTCTGCTGGTTCGATATTGTAAGCGCGATTGCAAACCAACGGCTGCAGCTCCATTCGACGGCGTGATCCGCCAGACCACATTGCCGACGTCGTCTGCAACAAGCAACGCACCCCGCCGATCGACAGCGACGCCAACCGGCCGCCCACGTGCTTTGTCATCCGGTCCGATAAAGCCGGTAAGGACATCTTTCGGCGTGCCCGCTGGCTTGCCGTTAGCAAATGGCACGAAGATGACCCTATAGCCGCTCCGCGGTCGGCGATTCCAGGACCCGTGCTGACCAACAAAGGCCCCATTGCGATACTGTGCGCCGAAGAGACGCCCGGTATAGAAGGCGAGACCGAGCGACGCCGTGTGCGGCCCAAGCCCATAGTCGGGCACGATCGCCTTTTCGACCAGTTCCGGTCTTTGGGGCCGGACCCTTGTGTCGATATGTTTGCCGAAATAGCTGTAGGGCCAGCCGTAGAAGCCGCCGTCCTTGACAGATGTCATGTAGTCCGGAACCAAGTCGCTGCCGATCTCGTCGCGTTCATTGACCGCCACCCAGAGCTCGCCCGACTGCGGCTGCCACGATAGCCCGTTCGGATTGCGCAGCCCCGACGCGAACACGCGCAGGTTCCGGGTCGCAAGATCGATTTCAAGCACCGCTGCCCTGTTTCTCTCAGCCTCGATGCCATTCTCCGCGACGTTGCTGTTGGAACCGACAGTCGCGTAAAGTTTCTTTCCGTCGCGGCTCGCGATGACATCCTTCGTCCAGTGATGGTTGATGGGGCCCGCGGGCAGGTCGACAATTTTCTCCCCGTCGGCTGCGATCCTCGTTTCACCCTCCTTATAGGGAAACGCCACGATCGCATCGGTATTTGCAACGTAAAGAACGCCTTTCGAAAGGGTCATGCCGAAAGGCGAGTTGAGGTTTTCGAGCAATACCGAACGGGTCTCTGCAACGCCATCACCGTCGCGATCCCTCAAAAGCGAAATGCGATTGGCGCTCGGCACCTCTGCGCCTGCGCGTGCCATGAACAATCCCATTACCCAGCCGCGAAGACTGAAGCTCTTGTTTTCCTTTGGAGGTTTGTTCGTCTCGGCGACCAGTACGTCGCCATTGGGCAGGACGTACAGCCAACGGGGGTGTTCCAGGCCGGTGGCGAATGCACTGACGGAAAAACCCGATGCGGCTGTCGGTCTTTCTCCTTGGCCCCATCGTGAGGCCTCGGCCACGTTGACTGTTGGCAAGAGCGTTGGATTTGGTTTCGGCAATTGCGGGGTAGGGCCATAACCCTGTTCTTCCGTCAAGCTCGCTGTTTCGCACCCCGCCAAGAACAGAAGAAGAGACGCGGCTGGTATCGAGACCCTCCTCACTTCGTGCCCCTCCGGGCTATTGTTTGAGTCGGTTGGTCAAGCATCCTTGTCGAGCCCATCGCATTTCGAGGAACCTCCTGCATCCTCGCGAGCCAAGGGGCGAAACTAACGCCCAATATCGATACCGACGTAGTCGATTGGTTCAAGGCATCGGGCGTCGTTGTGTCTTCGGGGGGAAGTTGCTTTTTCGTGCGCGCCCGCAGACGTTCCAGAACCTGCAGCACCAAGTCGGCGTTGACGCGTGTGGAAACTGCTTTAGTCATTTGCCAGCCTTATGCCTCTTGATGCCACGCAGTATGTCACGCTTGCATCCAACCGGCGCATCATGCCACGCGTTATTTCGAGCTTCATGCTGAAAACAGCGAAACTGATTCGCATCGAAGTCCCCGCCATTCCCGAACTGGTCATTGGCTTGAAAGACTCCCAACCGTCTTCCGCGACGGAACAAACGGGCATTGTCAACGGTTGATGAGCATCTACCGCACAAGGGACACGGAAGGCGTGGCTCGGACCGTTCGCATGGAAGCGCCACCACTTGAGAGAAAGCTTGCAGCCATCCTCGCAGCCGATGTCGAGGGCTATTCTAGACTAATGAACGCTGACGAAGAGCAGACGCTGGCGACGTTGACGTCGCATCGTTCCATCATCGATCGGCTCATCGAAAAAGCCCATGGCCAAATTTTCGGGACTGCCGGCGACAGCGTCCTGGCCGAATTCCCCTCGATCGTCCATGCATTCAATGCCGCCGTGGCTATCCAACAGTCCATTTGGCAAGCAAACCAGTCGCTCGCCAACGATCGGAGGATGAATTTCCGCATCGGGATCAACGTCGGCGATGTTCTGGTGAAGGACGGCGACATCTTTGGAGACGGCGTTAACATAGCAGCCCGGTTGCAAGGCCTCGCCGATGTGGGCGGTATCTGCGTAACGAGGGGGTGCGCGATCATTTGCGTGATCGGGTCGAGGCCACCTTCGAGGATCTGGGAGAACACCAGGTCAAGAACATTGCCCGCCCGCTCCGGGTCTTCCGTGTCCTGTTTGACCCGCAGGCAGAACCGAAACTCGAGATGGAGCTGGCGCCCCTCGAAGCGCCTGAGGGACGCTCTTCCGTCCAACAGTCACTGTCACAAGGGCCCAACACCGATGACGAGGAGCGCCGTGTGGAGGTCGCCTTCTGGAAATCGGTGCAAGAGAGCAACGATCCCGCCGAGTATCTTCTTTATCTGCAGCGGTTTCCGGAGGGCCAGTTCGCCGAACTGGCAGCCGCGCGCGTCGAACAAGGCGGATCTGGTGAACTCGATCCCGGTATCGAGGTTTCCTTCTGGGAAACTGTGAGAGACACCGGCAACGCGGAAATGATCGAAGCGTATTTGTCGAAATATCCGCGGGGCCAGTTCGTCGACCTCGCCAATATCCTGTTGGCCGAAATTCGCGCGAAATCAAATGCGTAATCAATCCTGTCGACGACTTCGCAAGCAGGAACTCGGGTTGGAGCGCGGATGACGGTTCCGCTGTCGCCCCCAAGCACCAACCGGGCGAAAAGGACAGTCCAGTGCCCGGCGCTCCTTCTTACGTCGAAACGCGATGAGCTGGAAGAATTGTCCGGAGATTCGCTAAAAACGCCGGCGCGAGTGGCGCCTGGCATGGTCGGCCGGAGTGTCGATAATAGGCATCGCATGGCCTAGGAAGTCCCGAGCGAAGTGGCAACGGCGCTTGCTGATTTCGGTGACCACCCGCCGATCCTCACAAGGGGAACCAAACGCGCCCGAAATGCTTTTGTCTCGTGAGGCTTCAAGCTGTGTCGATCGGACCGATTGGCGGCCGAAGGCCTTCGGCGCGCACCCCCACGCCGAAGAATGGGTGCGGATGACGCACGTACTTCGGGGACTGCCCATGCCCAGCGATAAACTCTCGACCTACAAGCAAAAGCGTGACTTCAAACTGACCAAAGAGCCGAGCGGATCGGCCAAGCTCAATCCTTCCAATCGGCGGCGCTTCGTCATCCAGAAACATGACGCCTCTCGGCTCCATTACGACCTGCGTCTCGAACTCGATGGGGTCTTCAAATCCTGGGCCGTGACCAAGGGGCCGTCGCTTGATCCTCATGACAAACGCCTTGCGGTGGAGGTAGAGGACCATCCGCTCGACTATGGCGACTTCGAAGGCACCATTCCGAAAGGTCAGTATGGCGGCGGCACCGTGATGCTTTGGGACCGCGGATTTTGGGAGCCCGAGGGCAACAGAGCCCCGGAAGAGGGGCTCGCCAAGGGAGACTTCAAATTCACGTTGGAGGGCACGCGGCTGCAGGGCAGTTTCGTGCTGGTGCGTATGCGGCACGATCGGGATGGTGGCAAGCGAACCAACTGGCTTCTGATCAAGCATCACGACGATTTTTCCGTTGAAGGGAATGGCGCGGCAATCCTTGAAGAGAATGACACCTCGGTCGCCTCGGGGCGCTCCATGGAAGCAATCGCATCGGGAAAGGGCAGGAAGCCGAAGCCTTTCATGGTCAAAGATGGCGCGCTCGATGCGGACGCCATTTGGGACAGCGACCACGGCCTCGCCGCAGAAGAGCGCAAGGCGGGAACCACCAGGACCAGGAAAAAAAAGGCACCCGCCAAGCGCCAGAAATCCGACATGCCGGCGTTCATCGAGCCGCAGCTTTGCGAAACGCTGGCGCGTCCGCCGACGGCAGGCGGCTGGATCCATGAGATCAAGTTTGACGGCTATCGTATTCAGATGCGTATCGAGGATGGCAAGGCAATCCTGAAAACACGCAAGGGACTCGACTGGACGGGCAAATTTCCCGCCATCGCCAAGTCTGGGGCAGCACTTGCCGACGCCATCATCGATGGCGAGATCTGCGCTCTCGACGAAAGGGGCGCACCGGATTTTGCGGCACTGCAGGCAGCACTTTCCGAGGGCAATACGGGTGCCCTGGTCTACTTTGCGTTCGATCTCCTTTTTGCCGGTGACGAGGATTTGCGCGACCTTGCGCTCACAGAACGCAAGGACCGGCTCGAAACGATGCTATCGGATACCGGCGACGATGCGCGTCTGCGCTTCGTCGAGCACTTCGAAACGGGCGGTGACGCCGTGTTGCGATCGGCCTGCCGGCTGTCGCTCGAGGGCATCGTGTCGAAGAAGGCGGATGCACGATACCAGTCCGGGCGCACCGACACCTGGGCGAAATCGAAATGCCGGGGCGGCCATGAAGTCGTCATTGGCGCCTACGCCAAGACAAATGGCAAATTCCGGTCTCTCCTTGTGGGGGTCAATCGCGGTGATCATTTCGTCTATGTGGGCCGGGTGGGGACAGGCTATGGCGCAAGGACAGTTGAAATGCTGCTGCCCAAGCTGCAGAAGCTGGAGACGGTCAGATCGCCCTTCACCGGTATCGGTGCGCCGAAGAAGGATCAGAGTATCGTCTGGCTGAAACCGGAGCTTGTCGCCGAGATTGAGTTCGCGGGTTGGACAGCAGACGGTCAGGTACGCCAGGCTGCCTTCAAGGGGCTGCGGGAAGACAGACCGGCAGCCGTTGTGGAAGTCGAGCCGCAGGCGAGCCCTTCGAAAACCGAAGTATTGGAACCCTCAACAGCAAAGGCCGCTGCTAATCGTCTGCGCAAGGGCGGGAAGGTTGAGGTCATGGGCGTCATGCTGTCCAGCCCGCAAAAGCCGCTATGGCCTGATGGGGATGATGGAGCGCCGGTCACCAAGGTCGATCTTGCCGGCTATTACGAGGCCGTCGGCTACTGGCTGATCGACCACATCAAGGGGCGACCCTGTTCCATCATCCGCTCGCCAGACGGCATCGGCGGGGAGCAATTCTTCCAGCGCCATGCCATGCCCGGAACATCGAACCTTCTGGAACTCGTCACGGTATTTGGCGATAGGAAGCCCTATCTACAGATCGATCGCGTGGAAGGTCTCGCCGCAATCGCCCAGATGGGCGGTGTCGAACTGCATCCCTGGAACTGCGAGCCCGGCCAGCCGGAAGTGCCCGGCCGCCTTGTGTTCGACCTCGATCCGGGTCCCGACGTCGAGTTTTCGAAAGTCATCGAAGCGGCTCGCGAAATCCGCGACCGGCTTGAGGAACTTGGGTTGGTCAGCTTTTGCAAGACGACGGGTGGAAAGGGACTTCACGTCGTGACGCCCCTTGCTATGTCACGAGGAAAGAAACTGAGTTGGGACGAGGCCAAGCGTTTCGCCCACGATGTCTGCCAGGGCATGGCTCGTGACAATCCGCATCTCTACCTGATCAAGATGGCGAAGAACCAGCGCGAGGGCCGCATCTTCCTCGACTACCTGCGCAACGACAGGATGTCGACCGCAGTCGCCCCCCTGTCACCGCGGGCCCGGCCGGGGGCAACGGTGTCGATGCCGCTCAACTGGAGCCAGGTCAAGGCGGGGCTCGACCCGAAGCGTTTTACCATGCGAACTGCGCCCAAGCTAATCAATTCGGGCACGGCTTGGCAGGACTACTGCGACAGCCAGCGATCGCTGGAACAGGCGATCAAGCGCCTGGCCAGAGCAAGGAAAGCGGCTGCCTGATTATTGCCTCAGACCGGTCGCGAACCGGGTCGTGCGCAAGCACGCTTATGTGCCCCTATTTCTTAGATCGGGTTTCTGCAGCAACCGATTTGCGCAATGCGTCCATGATGTTGATGACGTTGCTGGGCTCCGGCTCGCTTGACGTCGTCTTGGCCTTCCTCGGCTTTTTCAGCTGCTTCTTTCTGGCGTTGATGATGTCGAGCAACCGGTCCTGGACCGGATCCACGACCAGCTTCGGATTCCAGTCGGTGGTCTTCTTTTTGATCAGTTGCAGGACGAGCGGCATCAGGTCGGAGTCGGCCTTTGCGTTGCCTATATCGGAGAAGTAGGCTTTCTCGTCTCTGACCTCGTCACCGTAGCGCAAAGTCCACAGCACGATGCCCTTCCCGCGCGGCTCCAGCAAAACGGCGCGCTCGCGACGGGTGATGACCAGTCGGGAAATCCCGACCATCTCCTTGGCCTCCATCGCATCGCGGATGACGGAAAACGCTTCCTCGCCGACGGGGTCGTTGGGAGAGAGATAGTAGGGCGTATCGAACCAGATCCATTCGACGCTGTCGCGCGGTGTGAACGTCGAGATTTCAATCGTGTTGGTGCTGTCCAATGCCACATTTTCCAGTTCGTCGTCCTCCAGCACCAGGTATTCGTCTTCTCCACGCTGATAACCCTTGACCTGGTCGTCCTCCTCGACTTCCTCGCCGGTCACCGAATCCACGTAGTGGCTGATGACGCGGTTCTGAGTCTCGCGGTTCAGCGTATGAAAACGGACCTTTTCATTGTCGGAGATGGCCGGCATCATCTGCACCGGGCAGGTGACCAGCGAGAGCTTGAGATAGCCTTTCCAATAGGGACGAACTGCCATGGATGCGTTCTCCGATTAGCTGGCGCGCCGCTTTTGTGCTGGAGCGGATTTCGATTTGGTCGCGGCGGGTTTGACAGGCTTTTGGCGGTTGGCGTCCTTGTTGGCATTTGCTGCCGCGCGTTTTGTCTTGGTCGCTTTCGCGCCCGAGCCCGCGCTTTCGCGCAGGGCCTTGAGAAGATCGCCCGGCTTCGAGGCGACGGGCGCCTTCTTTTTGGGAAGCGAACGCCCCTCGAGCTTGGCCTTGACCAGTTCCACAACCGCGGCCTCATATCGGTCATCAAACTTGCTGGCGTCGAAACTGCCCTCCTTTTTTTCGATGATGTGCTCGGCGAGGTCGAGCATCTCGCCTTCGATCTTCAGGTCAGGGAGGTCCTCGAAGGCCTTGTCGGCCGAGCGCACTTCGTAGTCGAAGTTGAGGGTGGATGCGATCAATCCGCGGCCGTGCGCGCGAATGAGGACGGTGCGCATCCGCCTGAAAAGCACTGTCCGGGCGAGAGCGGCAACCTTTTCCTTCCTCATGCCGTCACGTAGAAGCAGGAAGGCGTCGGCCCCCATCTTGTCGGGAGCCAGATAATAGGGCTTGTCGAAATAGGTCGTGTCGATCTGCGAACAGGGAATGAAGGCCTCGATCTTCAAGGTCTTGTCGCTGTCGGGAACCGCTTCGGCCACTTCTTCGGGTTCAAGCACGACGTACTGGCCATTCTCGATCTCGTAGCCCTTGACCTCGTCGTCGCGGTCGACCGGATCGCCTGTCTCGCTATCGACGAACTCGCGCCTGACCCGGTTTCCCGTTTTGCGATTAAGAGTGTTGAAGGCGATCCGTTCGGATGACGATGCTGCCGTGTAGAGGGCCACGGCGCAGGCAACCTCTCCGAATTTGATGAAGCCTTTCCAATTCGCTCTGGGGGAAGCCATAAAGCCAATTCTCCTGACGCAACCAACCCGATTCAACCGATGAGGCAGCAATTCGTTCCCCGTGGGTGCGAAACCTTTTTCCATGAATCTGGACGGATTTGCCCCGCCTGTCTTCACATTCGACCTAGCGCCCTGATTCAATGCATCTTTTGTCGATTGAGCGCGTTTTACCAGCGTCAATGCCGAAGATCAGACGATCAATTAGCCGTGGCGTCGTGGGCGGCAAAAAGCATGGATCAAACCCGGTGAAACTTGCCACGTACAATGTCAACGGCATCAACAGTCGCCTCGACGTTTTGCTGCGGTGGCTGGAAGAGGCCGGGCCGGACGTCGTATGTCTGCAGGAACTGAAAGCACCCGATAACAGGTTTCCGCGCCGTGAAATCGAGAAGGCCGGTTATGGCGCGATCTGGCACGGGCAAAAGTCCTGGAATGGCGTGGCGATTCTCGCCCGTGGCGAGGATCCGATAGAGACGCGGCGCGGACTTCCCGGCGATCCCGACGACAGCCATAGTCGCTACATCGAAGCGGCTGTCGACGGTATTGTTATCGGGTGCCTGTATCTGCCAAACGGCAATCCTGCCCCGGGCCCCAGGTTCGACTACAAGCTGCGATGGTTCGAGCGACTTCACGATTATGCAGCAGAGCTGATCGATCTCGAGGTCCCGGCTGCCCTTGTAGGCGATTTCAATGTCATGCCGACCGATCTCGACGTCTACAAACCCGAGCGCTGGCGCGACGATGCGCTCTTCAGGCCGGAAGTCAAATCAGCCTATGCCGGCCTGCTTGATCAGGGCTGGACAGATGCGGTCAGACACCTCCATCCCAACGAGCGGATCTACACATTCTGGAAGTATTTCCGAAATGCCTTTGCCCGCGATGCCGGTCTGCGCATTGATCATTTTCTGTTGAGCCCGGCACTTGCTGCCGATTTGAGGCGGGCAAAGGTCGACAAGTCGGTCAGAAGCTGGGATCACACCAGCGATCACGCGCCAGTATGGATCGAGTTGATTTAGGCGGTTCGCCGTGGCTAGAGAATGTTCAACTGGGCGATCGGCTCACCGGCGGCCGTCACGATCGTTGAGCCGTAGGGTTCGCGCGAAATGACGACTAGCGCGTCGTCGGGTAGCGGGCGGGCAAGCGCCTTAGCCTCCTCCCATGGTGCGCGCAGCCACAAATCAGTCTCCTCTTGGGTCAGAAGCAAGACAGGCATCGCCTTTTCATGGATGGGCTTTACCAGGCCATTGGCATCCGTCGTCAGGAAGCCGTAGAGGTCGTCGGTGGTCAGGCCATCCCTCACCTTGCGCACGCTTGTCCACTGAGGGACTTGAAGCCCCGCAAAGAACATCAGCGGCTTGCTTTCGTCGCGCGCAAACCAGGCGTTCGGGGTCCTTCCGCCTTCTTCCTTGGCGGCGGGGTCCGGCTCGGCAAAGCTGGTCACGGGCACGAGGCAGCGATGCTCGACGCCGTACCAGCGTTTCCAATGGGGAAAGTTCAGGTTACGGACATTCGTCGTTCCGCCATCCAGCTGTTCGCGAAGCAAGGTGTCGAAATCGACTTCCTTTCCCTTGGCCCGCAGTTTGTCGGCCTTTTTTTCCGCCTCCTTCTTCAGGGCGAACAGCGGGGAAGGCAGGCCCCAGCGCGCGTGCACCAGCTGTTTTCTTCCGTCCGTCGTTTTGCGCACGATCGGACCCCTCTGGTCCGGGTTCATCTGGTAGGCGGGCATCAGGTTGATAAAGCTCTCGGCGTCCTGAGCCCACTTGTTGACCCAATCCTTGTCTTCCATGCGGTAGAGATTGCACATTGTTGCGACTGCTCCCCGTGACTTCGGCGCAATCGTAACCGATCCCGCGGCTGGCTGCCAATCGCATGTCGAGCCGCTGCTCCTCCCAAGATTTTTCAACAAGCTCAGGCCGGCTCAAAATATCTAGGTCTATGATTCCTAACGCGAATCTTTCGACCCCCTAAAACTGAGGGATAATATTCCTATTTTCGGTTGCTTGACACTGTCGGGAGATGGGAACAGATAGGGAACATCTGCATTTGAACGACATGATGTCGACCCTTCAACGCGACCTTTGAGGGAACGCGAACGATGACTGCTGCCCGCCACAGGGTGATTTCGGATCTGCGCGACCGCATTGCCGCCCTCGAAGGCAGTGCGGCCAGGAAGGCGGCTTGTCTTGCCTTTGGCGTGCCCGAGATCGACGGCGCGTTGCCGGGAGGGGGGCTGTCCTATGGCGCCCTTCACGAATTTGCCGGAGGTGGAGCTGGAACTGTCGATGGCGCGGCGGCTGCTCTTTGCGTGGCCGGAATTGCGGCTCGCACGAAGGGGCCGATCCTGTGGTGTCTGACGCGTCCGGACCTCTTCTTTCCGGCATTGGCGCAAGCCGGGCTTTCTGCCGAGCGGCTCATTTTTGCCGAGGCCGACAGGGAGGAAGATGTGCTCGCCAGTATGGAGGAGGGGCTTTCCTATGGCGGTCTGGGAGCTGTGGTCGGAGAGATCGTTCGGCTTCCCATGACCACGTCGCGACGGCTTCAGCTTGCGGCAGAAAAGACAGGCACGATGGGATTGGTCGTTAGGCGATGGCGCCGTCAGACCGAGGCCTCCGACTTTGGCCAGCCGACCGCATCGGCCACAAGGTGGCGGGTCAGCGTGATGCCGTCGGAGGATCTTCCGGTTCCAGGCGTCGGGCGGCCGCGATGGCTCCTGGAATTGATGCGGGTGAAAGCGGGGGAGTGCGCAGAATTTATCGTAGGAGCGTGCGATGCCACGGGTCGTATCCATCTATCTCCCGGATCTGGCGATCGAGAGGATCAGGCGGGCGGACGGCGAGGGACGGCTTTCGGCTGACCTGCCGCTGGTCATGATCGCCAAAAGCGGTTCGCAGCGCTGGATTACCGCGCTTGATCGCAAGGCCCGGCAAGCCGGTCTTCATGTTGGTATGCCGGCCGCCCAGGCCCAGGCCATCATAGGCAAGCTGCAGTTCGTGGATGCCGATCCGGTTGGCGATGCGGCGGCACTCGAACGCATCGCGCTTTGGGCGCTCACCCAATATTCCCCTGTTGTCGCGATGGATGCGCCCGACGGCATCGTCATGGATACCGAAGGCGCCGACCATCTGCAGGGCGGCGAAGAGCTGATGCTGTCGGGCATCGTCAATCGGTTCCATGGCAGGGGACTGACCGCCAGAGTGGCGATCGCCGACAGCTGGGGAGCCGCCCACGCGCTGGCGCGGGTAGGCAAACGGGACACCGTCCTTGTTACGCCCGGTGAGACCGTCCGCTTTGTCGAGAGGCTGCCGATTTCTTCGCTCCGGCTCAGCCCTGACGTCGTTGCAAGCCTGCGCACGCTCGGGTTTCAGACGATCGGCGAGCTCTCTTCCACACCGCGGGCACCGCTGGCGTTGCGCTTCGGGCCCGAGATCGGTCGCCGCCTCGACCAGATTTACGCTCGTCTTCCAGAACCGATCGAACCCATAAAGCCGGCCGAACTGATCGAAGTCTCGCGCGCATTTGCAGAACCGATAGGCGCCCCCGAAACCATCGCAAAATATGTGTCGCGGCTGGTGGTTCAGCTTTGCGACGCGCTTCAGAAGAAGGGACTGGGCGTCCGCCGCACCGACCTGATCGTCCACAAGGTCGACAACACGATGCAGGCGATCCGGGCCGGAACCGCAAAGCCCGCCCGTGACGTCGCCTGGCTGACGAAGCTGTTCAAGGACCGGATCGAGAAGATCGAGCCGGGCTTTGGAATTGAGCGGCTCTCGCTTGCAGCGATCATGAGCGAACCTCTTGCGGAGGCTCAAAAGACGTCATCGCTTATTGAAGAAGAGGTGGTCGATATCGCGCCGCTGATCGACATCATCGGCAACCGGGGCCAGCGGGTCTATCGCGTTGCACCGGTTGCGAGCGACGTCCCTGAGCGCAGTGTCAGGCAGATCGGAGTGGCAACGGCGCCGGCCGGAGGATCGTGGACCTTGCATTGGCCAAGACCGGTGCGTCTGCTCGCCCGTCCGGATTTGATCGAGGTGATTGCCCTTTTGCCCGATCATCCGCCCGTCTCGATCACCTGGCGAGGCAAACGACGCCGGGTGAGACGTGCCGACGGTCCGGAGCGCATCTTCGGGGAGTGGTGGACGAAAAGCTCCGAATTCGACGCGGTGCGCGACTACTTCGTCATCGAGGACGATGGCGGTGAGCGCTTCTGGATTTTCCGGTCCGGCGACGGCGTCGATGCGGCAACAGGCTCGCACAAATGGTTCATGCACGGGATCTTCGCATGAGTTACGCCGAACTCCAGGTCACGACGCATTTCTCGTTCCTGCGCGGAGCATCCTCGGCAGACGAGCTTTTTGCGGCAGCCAAAGTCCTCGGCATCAAGGCGATTGGCGTCGTTGATCGCAACTCGCTCGCCGGTATCGTGCGGGCTCTGGAAGCTTCCCGGGCGACAGGCATCCGCCTGGTCGTCGGCTGTCGCCTCGATTTGGTCGATAGCACCTCGATCCTCGTCTATCCGACGAACCGGGCGGCCTATTCGCGCCTGACACGGCTTTTGACCCTCGGCAAGGCACGGGGTGGCAAGGCAAACTGCATCCTCGCCTTCGACGATGTGGCGCTCTATGCCGATGGATTGATCGGCATTCTCGTGCCCGATCTTGCCGACGACACTTGCGCAGTTCAGCTTAGAAAGATGGCCGAGATCTTCGGTGACCGGGCCTATCTTTCCCTTTGTCTTCGACGGCGTCCGAACGACCAATTGCGGCTGCACGAACTGTCCAATATGGCAACCTGCTTCAAGGTGAAGACGGTCGTTACCAACGACGTTCTCTTCCACGAGCCGTCACGCCGGCAGCTGCAGGACGTCATCACCTGTGTCCGCACGGGCACCACCATCGACGATGTGGGCTTCGAACGCGAACGCCATGCGGACCGGTATCTGAAGCCGCCGGAAGAAATGGAACGGCTGTTTCCGCGCTACGGTCAAGCGCTCGCACGAACGCTGGAGATCGTCGAGCGCTGTCGCTTCTCGCTGGATGAACTCACCTATCAGTATCCGCAGGAGGCGATCGTGCCCGGCAAGGATGCCCAGGCATCATTGGAACACTATGTCTTCGAGTGTGTTCCCAAGCGCTATCCGGAGGGAATGCCGCCCAAGGTTCTAAAAATCGTACGTCATGAGCTCAACCTCATCCGGGCCATGAGATACGCACCTTATTTTCTCACGGTGTTCTCGATCGTGCGTTATGCCCGAAGCCAGGGCATTCTCTGCCAGGGGCGGGGGTCGGCTGCCAATTCGGCCGTCTGCTACATCCTGGGGATCACGTCCATCGATCCCGAAACCAACGATCTGCTGTTCGAGCGTTTCGTGTCGCAGGAGCGCGACGAGCCTCCCGATATCGATGTCGACTTCGAGCATGAGCGGCGCGAGGAAGTGATCCAGTGGATCTACAGAACCTATACGCATCAGAAGGCGGCCCTCTGCGCGACCGTGACGAGATATCGTGCTAAGGGCGCAATTCGCGACGTCGGCAAGGCGCTCAGCCTGCCGGAGGACATGATCAAGGCCCTTTCTGCAGGCATGTGGTCGTGGTCTGCCGAACTGGTCGCCGAGCGGAACCTTCGCGACCTCAACCTCAATCCCGATGACCAGCGCCTGGCTCTGACCTTGAAACTGGCCCAGCAGCTGATGGGGGCACCCCGACATCTCGGCCAGCACCCCGGCGGTTTCGTGCTGACGCATGATCGGTTGGATGATCTGGTGCCCATCGAGCCGGCGTCGATGGCCGATCGCCAGGTCATCGAATGGGACAAGGACGACGTCGAAGCCCTGAAGTTCATGAAGGTCGATGTGCTGGCGCTCGGCATGCTCACCTGCATGTCGAAGGCTTTCGCGCTCATCGAAGTTCACAAGGGAGAGGCTCTCGATCTTGCCAGCATAAGACAGGAGGACCCCTCCACCTACGCGATGATCCGCAAGGCAGACACGCTTGGAACGTTTCAGATCGAATCGCGTGCCCAGATGGCGATGCTACCGCGGATGAAACCGAGGACATTCTACGATTTGGTGATCCAGGTCGCGATTGTCCGTCCCGGACCGATCCAAGGCGACATGGTCCATCCCTATCTGCGCCGGCGTGAAGGCAAAGAGCCGGTCGAATATCCCACCCCTGAGCTGGAGGCGGTGCTCGGAAAGACACTCGGGGTCCCGCTGTTTCAGGAAAGCGCGATGCGAGTGGCGATGACCTGCGCCGGATTTACCGGCGGCGAGGCAGACCAGCTTCGAAAATCCATGGCCACATTCAAGTTCACCGGTGGTGTATCGAGATTTAAGGACAAGCTCGTCAGCGGCATGGTGAAGAATGGATACTCGCCGGAGTTTGCCGAAAAGACCTTTTCGCAGCTTGAAGGCTTCGGTTCCTACGGCTTTCCGGAAAGCCACGCTGCCAGTTTCGCGCTCATTGCCTATGCCTCCAGTTACGTGAAATGCCATTTCCCCGATGCGTTTTGCGCGGCCTTGATGAACAGTCAGCCGATGGGCTTTTATGCGGTGGCGCAGATTGTCGGCGACGCGAAAAAGCACGGGGTCGAAATCAGGCCTGTCTGCGTCAATCGATCGCGATGGGACTGTACGCTCGAGCCTCTGGACGAAGATGAGCAACGCCATGCGGTGCGTCTCGGCATGCGGCTCGTTCGAAACCTTGCCGCCGGTGACGCGGCGCGCATCGTTGCTGCACGCGCCCACCAGCCCTTCGACAGCGTCGACGACATGTGGCGGCGCGCAAACGTGCCTGCGGCATCGCTGGTCGAGCTTGCCGAAGCCGATGCGTTCCTTCCATCGCTTAAACTGCTGCGCCGTGATGCGCTCTGGGCGATCAAGGCGCTTCGCGACGAGCCGCTCCCTCTGTTTGCGGCTGCGACCGAGCGTGAGATGAGGACGGTTGTCGAACAACTGGAACCGGAAGTCGCCCTTCGGCAGATGAGCGACGGCCATAACGTCATCAAGGATTATAGCCACACAGGCCTGACGCTGCGCCAGCATCCAATCGCCTTCCTGCGCAAGGATCTCGCCTCGCGCAGCATTCTGACCTGCGAGGAAGCGATGTCAGCCCGCGACGGCCGCTGGCTGATGACGGCGGGGCTTGTTCTCGTTCGCCAGAAGCCGGGATCTGCCAAAGGCGTCATGTTCCTGACCATCGAGGATGAAACCGGGCCGGCCAACGTGGTCGTCTGGCCGAAACTCTTTGAGCGCAGCAGACGTGTCGTGCTCGGATCGAGCATGATGGCAATCAATGGCCGCATCCAGCGTGAAGGGGAGGTCGTCCATCTCATCGCCCAGCAATTGTTCGATCTGACCGGCGATCTTTCTTCCCTTGCCGATCGAGACGAAGCATTCAGGCTGCCGACCGGTCGCGGCGACGAGTTTGCGCATGGATCGCCGGGTAGTCCGGACTCCCGTGAAAGGTCCGCGTCGGTGAGGCCAAGAGACATTTTCATCCCGGACCTGCATATCGATACCTTGAAGGTCAGGAGCCGGAACTTCCACTAGGGCCCAGCGCGGGACGACCTGTGGCGCGCCACTCGCTCACGACGTGGTCTCCATGTGCCTCTGCGGTTAACGATAGAAAAGATCGCAGGCCAGGTTCAAGTGCGTGCTCCAGCCTGGCGCAACTATGTCGCGCGCGCTATTTCCCGCCCGTGCTTCGTGAAGGCACATGCAGACAAGCTGGCGCATTGGCGGCGGCGGGCAATGGTGTAACCGGCTCGCGACAACGGGAGCCGGCTCACACGCAACCGGTTTGACCTAACTACACGGCAACCGCGACGACCGCGACGCAATCTCCTGCCTTGACGAGGCCGGGGAAATGTCGGGCGCACAGGATGCCGTCCATCTTCGCGCACACATCGGTAGGCGCGGCGCCGGTCTTGCCGATCGGGTGGATGCGGGCGACGACCTGATCTGCAACGACGCCCTCTCCCATATCGACAAGCGGCTCGATCAAGCCGCCTTCTTCTGCAAAGGAAAAGCAATTGCCGTCAGGCATATCCAGCCATTGCGTCCGGCCAGCGGTCGGCCTGTCCTCGCCCTTCAGAATGCCGGCCTTGCGCAGAACGTTGGCCACACCTTGTTTGGCGATCCCCGCGCTCTTTGCGGTCGCGGTTCCGCCGCCGCCAAGTTCCGTCGTGATGAAAATCTTGCCCATTTCCTCTGCCGCGCTGTCGTACATGCCGACCGCGTCGATCTCGAGCATCTTCATAGAGTAGGGTGCGCAAAATGCGTCCACAAGTTCGAACGACCGCGCCTCCTGCTCCTTGTCCGGCAGGATATGTGCTGCGCAGAACGGCAGGAAATCGAGCGTCTTCCCGCCGGAGTGAAAATCCAGGACGATATCGGCGAGCGGCAACAGTTCGCGCTGGAAATAATCGGCGATCTTCTGCGTCACTGTGCCATCGGGCCTGCCCGGGAAGCTGCGGTTCATATTGCCCTTGTCGATCGGCGATGTACGGGTTCCCGATACGAAGGCCGGATAGTTCATGGCAGGCAGAATAATGACGCGACCGGCCACGTCTTCTGCCTTCAGCGTCCGCGCAAGATCGAAGAGGGCGATCGGCCCCTCATACTCGTCGCCGTGGTTGCCGCCGGTCAAAAGAGCCGTTGGCCCATCGCCGTTCTTCACCACGGTGACGGGGATCATCACCGAGCCCCAGGCGGAGTCGTCGCGGCTATAGGGCAGCCGCAGGAAACCATGCTGGACGCCGTTAATCGAGAAGTCCACCGTCGGCGAAATTGCGGACGGCCGCAGCTCAGAAACCGTCATGGTCAGTCCTTCACGAAAAGCTTGCGCGGCACGTTGGCGAGGCATTCGACCCCCGTCTCGGTGATCAGGATGCTTTCTGTCGTCTCGAAACCCATATCCTCTAGCCATAGACCAGTCATGAAGTGGAACGTCATACCAGGCTTCAACTCGGTCCTGTCACCGGGGCGCAGGCTCATGGTGCGCTCGCCCCAATCCGGCGGATAGGACATGCCGATCGAGTAGCCCGTGCGGTTGTCCTTGACGATGCCGTATTTCTTGAGGACCGCAAAGAACGCCTTGGCGATATCCTCGCAGGTGTTGCCCGGCCGCGCCTCGGCAAGACCCGCTTCCATGCCTTCGAGCGTCGCCTTCTCCGCATCGAGAAATGCTTGGGTCGGCTTGCCGAGGAAGACCGTGCGCGACAGCGGCAGATGATAACGATTGTAGCAGCCGGCGATTTCGAAGAACGTGCCTTCCCCCGATTTCATCGGACGATCGTCCCAGGTCAGATGCGGTGCCGATGCCTCGACGCCGGACGGAAGCAAGGGCACGATTGCTGGATAGTCACCGCCGATGCCGTCGACGCCGCGCGTGCCGGCATCGTAGATCTCGGCGACGAGATCGCATTTGCGCATCCCGACCTCGATCTTGTCGAAAATACGCTGGTGCATGCCTTCGACGATGCGCGCGGCGTTGCGCATATAGGTGATTTCCGTTTGGCTCTTTACTGCGCGCTGCCAGTTGACCAGCGCGGTCGTATCGACGAAGCGGGCGTTCGGCAGATGTTTCTGCAGGGCCGCATAGGCTGCAGCCGAAAACCAGTAATTGTCCATCTCGACACCGATGATCAGCTTGTCGAGGCCCCGCTCGGCAAGCTTTGCGGCGAGATAGTCCATCGGATGGCGTTCCGTGGACTGCACATAGTGATCGGGATAGCCGATTATGTTTTCGTGGCCGAGATAGGCCGTAAACTTTGCGCCATTGGCATCCTGGCCACGTCCGTACCAGATCGGCTCGCCCGTCGGCGGCACCACCACGGCCTGATGCACGTAGAACGACCAGCCGTCATAGCCGGTGAGCCAGGCCATGTTGGTCGGATCGCTGACGATAAGCAGATCGACGCCCTTCTCCTCCATCGCCTTGCGCGTCTTTTGCAGTCGCGCATCATACTCCCCAAGGGAAAATTTGAGGTTGGGTTGGGTCATGTTTCTCCCTCATTCTCCGGTTTTTGCCGGTCTCAACTTTCAAAAGTCATGCCTTTGCCGCGCTCCCTTGCGCGGGCAAAGGCGAGCGTGGCGATGGCGGTGTCCTGAATGCCGGTCCCCGTCAGGTCGACGATCGTAACCTGGTCGGCGCCGATGCGTCCCGGCCGCTGCCCGGCGATGATTTGACCGAGCTCGGCAAAGTCGGCGTCGGCGGCAACGCAGCCTGCCTGGATGGCGTGGTGCAGCTCACCGAGACGTCGCGTCTGCTTCAGGCTGTCGGCGACATAGAGCGACGCCCGGGCGATCGCCTCGGGTTCGACCTCGTTCTTGTGTTCGGCGTCGGAGCCCATGGCGGTCAGATGCTGGCCGGGCTGCAGCCACGCGGATTTGAGGATTGGGCTTTCTGCCGGTGTGGTCGTCACGATGACGTCGGCGCCTTCGACAGCCCTTTTCGGATCACCTTCCGCACGTACTGGAAAACCCAGCTTCCGCGTCAAGGTACGGGCGGCGAGCTTCGCCTTTTCGCCGTCGCGAGCCCAGATCCGCGCTTCCCGGATCGGCCGCACCAGGCAGAGCGCCTCAAGCTGCAGCATCGCCTGCATGCCTGCGCCGAAAACGGCTGCGACAGAGGCATCCGGGCGCGAGACATGCTTTGCGGCAACGGCGCCCGCTGCTGCCGTGCGGATGTCGGTCAGATAGCCGTTGTCGAGCAACAGCGCTTGGACGACACCTGTCGTTGCCGACAAAAGCACCATCATGCCGTTGGTGCTCGGCAGGCCGAGATTGGGATTGTCGAAGAAGCCGGGGCTGATCTTGATCGCAAAACCGTCGAGACCTGGCACATAGGCGGTTTTGACGTCGACTTCGCCACGATGTTCGGGAATGTCGAGACGCAGGATCGGTGGCATCACCACGGCTTTCGTGGCAAGCGCGCGAAACGCATTTTCGACGCAATCGATAGCGGCAAGATCCAACGGCACGATCGCCCGCAAATCAGCCTCGGTAAGAACGGCCATGCGCGTCATGCCGCGTCCTCCTGCAACAGATCACTCTCACCATTCATGATGCGTCGATGTAGTCCCATGTCGACGTTGCGGCCTGATAGGATAAGCGCAACCGGGCGGCCAAGCGGGTCGACCTTGCCGGCAAGCAAGGCGGCGATGCCGACTGCACCAGCCCCTTCGACGATCTCGCGCTCTTGTGCGTAGGCGTGTCGCATGCCGGCTGCGATCTCCTTTTCGGAGAGCAAGACGACATCATCGAGCAGCGCGTGACACATGGCAAAGGTCACACGATTGCCAAGGCCGATGCCGCCGCCGAGCGAATCCGCAAGGCTTGGCACTTCAGAAACCTCAACAGGGCGGCCCGCGTCGAGGCTCGCTTTCATCGCCGCGCCACGCTCCATGGTGATGCCGATGACACGTACGCTCGAATGGCGCGTCTTGACCGCCAGCGCTACGCCCGAGGCGAGTCCACCGCCTGAAAGCGGGACAAGCACCGTTCCGACCTCCGGCATGCTGTCGGCAATTTCCAGACCAAGCGTGCCCTGGCCGGCAACAACGGCCGGATTGTCGAATGGCGGCACCATCACAAGCCCATCTTGTTCGACGAGCCTCTCTACTTCGCGCTGTGCGTCATCCTGCGAGGTGCCCGTGATATGGACCCTGGCGCCAAGGCAGCGAATTTCGGAAACCTTGTTATCGGGAACGAGGTGCGACATGCAGATCGTCGCCAGCGTGCCTTCGGCTTTTGCTGCGTGGGCGAGAGCCCGGCCATGGTTGCCGGTCGAGGCAGCCACAATGCCGCGCTTGCGCTCGTCGGGCGACAGGGACAGGAGCGCATTGCAGGCGCCGCGCAATTTGAAGCTGCCGGTGGTCTGATGATGTTCGAGCTTGAGGCCGACGGGCACATCCAGCAATTCGGACAGAGATGGCGAAAGAGCGAAGGGGGTTCTCAGCACATGCGCCGAAATTCGGCGGGCCGCCCTTTCGATGTCGTCGTAGTCAACGGGCAGGGGACATCCGGTCATGCGCAAGCTCCGGCCATCGGCAGGGTCATCAACCGGCCGAGCTGAGGACGGTGATCGTGGTCGCCGCACAGCCGCAGGCAAGCCCAGGCGGTCGCAAGATTGCTGGTGACGACGGGCTTGCCGATCGCATCCTCGATCCGTGCGGCGACGGCGGCCGCGCGCACCGCCGTACAGGAGATGAACAAGGCCTCGGATTGGGGCGCCATCGCCTCACGCGCGAAGGTGACGAGTTCGTCGAGGCCGATGCGCGCCATTTCCCGGTCGTCCGTCAGGCCAAGGCAGGTAAACCGATCGATCGCGAAACCACTTTCGGCGAAATAATCCGCCATGGGTCGGCTGGTCTCGAGAGTATAGGGCGTCAGAACCGAAATTCGGCTGGCTCCTAGCGTGCGTAGTCCTTCGACGGCCGCAGCAGTCGGTGTGACGACCGGCACTCCGGGCTTTGCTGCATGGATTGCCGCCGTCACCTCATCGTCGCCGATGACGACCGAGGCCGAGGTGCAGGAATACATGACGACGTCCAGCTGCTCGTCGGGCAAGATAAGACCGGCGGCTGTCGTCAGCGATGGCTGCATTGCGCGCAGGTTCTCCGGCGTGACAGGGTTGGCATAATGAATGCGCGCGACATAGACGCCGATCCGCTCGCTTGCGACCATGCGGCGAAAGTCCGGCTCGGTCGTGTGATCGGTGGCAAGGATGATCAGCCCGACGCGTTTTTCAAGCGGGCGCCCGTCAAGCTTCGGTGCACGTGAGGCGAGTGACAGAGAGAGGGTCTTTTCCATCAACGTTCCTCCCCCCGGCTGTAACGTTCTTCCAGCCATCTCAGGAACACGACCGAGATCAGGCTCATGACCAGGAAGAACACGCCGACGAGTGTCATTGGCTCGATGTAACGATAATTGCTGTTGGCGATGCTTTTCGCCTGATTCATCAATTCGAGAACGGTAATTGCCGACAACAGAGGCGTCTCCTTGAACATCGCAATCAGGTAGTTCGCGAGCGCCGGGATCATCGGCGGTATCGCCTGCGGTAGGATGACGTGCAACCAGGTCTGACGCATTGTCAGGTTGGTCGCCCGCGCTGCTTCCCATTGGCCGCGCGGAACGTTCTCGATGCCGGCACGGTAGACCTCGGCCGTATAGGTGCCGTAGTGGATGCCAAGCCCGATTACGCCGGCGACGAGTGCCGGCAGGCTGATGCCGATATCGGGGAGCACGTAGAAGATGAAATAGAGCTGCACGAGCAGCGGCGTGCCGCGAATGAATTCGACGAGGAAGCCGACAACGCGGGCGATCGGCTTGGGGGCCGAAAGCCTCAGGATCGCGAAGAGGAGGCCGACGACGGCGGCGACGGCTGCTCCCAGAACAGTGGCCAGGATGGTGATCTTAAGCCCCTCGATGAGGGTCGGCATGATCTGCCAGACGAAATTCCAGTCCCATTCCATCGATCAGGCCCTCACGCCGTCAAGGCCGCGCGTCATGCGTCGTTCGAGCCACCGCATGCTACGCGATATGACCCAGGACATCAGGAAGTAGAGAACGAGGATCACGGTGAACGGGATCAGCGTATTGCCGGTCTGCGCACGCACGACCTGTGCCTGAAACGTCATGTCCGTCAGCGAGATCAAGGAAACGACGGCCGTTCCCTTGAGGAGTTCGATGGCGTTGTTGCAGAAGGTTGGCAACATCAGCGGCAAGGCCTGGGGCAGGATGATGTGCCGCATTGCCTGGTGACGCGTCAGGTTGAGCGCGATGCAGGCTTCGCGCTGCTCCCGGCCGATCGCCTTGACCGCACCGCGCACCACCTCGGCGCCATAGGCCCCGACGTTCAGGCCGAGCGCGAGGACGCCCGCCTGCAGCGGCGTCAGCGTTATGCCCGCGAAAGGCAGGACGAAATACACCCAGAAGAGCTGCACGAAAATCGAGGTGCCGCGAAAGAACTCGATATAGGTCGTCGCCAGCGCCCGCACCGCGAAGAACCGGCTGACGCGGGCAAGACCTGCAGTAAAGGCCATCACGACGGCAAGCGCAGAGCCCAGCACCGTCAGTTGCAGCGTCACCAGGGCGCCCTGCAATATGAGCCCTATATAGCCGGACCAGTCGATCATCGTTGTTCACATTCCAGTCATCGTGAGCCGTTGGGACCGGCTCCCCGGCCACAGGCGCGGAAAGGGGAGCCTGACGTTTTACTTGGCGGCGCAGAGCTTCTCGCGCGTCGTCGACATCGCCGCCTTGGCGGAAAAGCCATAAGGCTCGATGATCTTGGCGAATTCGCCGGATTCCTTCAGCTTGGCCAATTCGACGTCGAATGCATCGCGCAGGGCCTCGTCCCCCTTCTTGAAGGCGGCTCCGTCGCAATAGACTGGTGCGCCCTCGACGGGAGCGACAACTTCCAGGTTCGGATCGTTGGCCTTCGACATCAGGTCGTTGATCGACAGGACCGGCAAGGAATAGACGTCGATGCGGCCGTCCTGCAGCATCTTCAATCCGCTCTGGCCGTCCGGCACGACGATGACGCGATCACGCGGCACGCCGGCTTCGAGCGCCAGTTTCTCCTCCGTGCCGCCGCCAGGCGCACCGATCTTGACGTCCGGATTGTCGGCGATGTCCTTGTAGCTCATCAGCTTCAGCGGATTACCCTTCTTCAACGCGAAGGCTTCCGCGTCGCAGAGCACCGGCTCCGAATAGGCAACCGCCGCACAGCGCTCCGGCTTCATGAAGAGACCTGCGGTGATCGCATCATGCCGCCCGGCCTGAAGGCCCGGGATCATCGCGCCATATTCGGAGATCGACGCGGCGACATCGGCGACACCGAGGCGCTTGAAGATTTCGCGGGCGACATCCGGTGCAGCACCCGATACCTTGCCGTCGGCGCCTACCGCTGTGAACGGAGGCTCGTTGGCAATCGCGATGCGGGCAAAGCCTTGTTCCTTCAGCTGCTGCAGCTTGTCGTCATCGGCCAGTGCCGGTGCCGCTGCAAAAAGAACCATCAACGTCGAAACGCTTGCGGCCATTGTCATGAAATGCGTGATTTTCATCGGTATCGGCTCCTCTGGCTGTTCTTCATCTTTTTGGTTGGGGCACATCCCGGCGCGAGCGCTCAGACGCGGTGCCCTGCCGCGATTATCTTGCGCAGGAACGTTTGCGTGCGCTCCTGCTTGGGATGACGAAAGATCTCGTCGGGTTTGCCCTCCTCGACGATCCTGCCGCGGTCGAAAAAAAGGATCCGGTCGGCAAAATCGTGGGCGAACCCCATCTCATGGGTCACGAGCAGCATCGTCATGTCGGTCTCGGCCGCGAGTTTGCGCATGACGTTGAGGACTTCCTCGACCAGCTCAGGATCAAGCGCCGACGTGACTTCGTCAAACAGCATGATCTTTGGCGACAGTGCGAGTGCGCGAGCGATCGCGACCCGCTGTTTCTGTCCACCCGACAGCTGCGCCGGCATGCTCTTGGCCTTGTCGGCCATGCCGACCATGTCGAGAAGCTCCATTGCCCGCTTTTCCGCAGCCGGTCTTGCCGTGCCCTTCGTCAGCATCGGCGCGAGCGTCACGTTGTCGAGAACACATTTGTGCGGAAACAGGTTGAAGTGCTGGAAGACCATTCCGATCTTCTCGCGCATCCGCTGGAGATAGCGCTCGTCGGCGGCGACAAGGCCGCCGCTCCGGGGCATGTGATAGAGCTGCTCGCCATCAACCTGAATATGCCCGCCGCTGATCGTCTCCAGGGTCATCAAGATGCGCAGGATCGTCGTCTTGCCGGAGCCTGACGGACCGATGAGCGCGAGCTTTTCGCCCGGCATGACCTGCATCGACAAGCCGTCGAGCACGGTCAGCGGACCGTAGCGCTTGATGATGTTTTCGATGCGGATGATGGGTTCGGGCATTCACGTCTTTCCCTGGTGGGGACCGGTGATGCCTTAACGATGATCGTCCATCGAAATCATGTCAATTGGAATAATAATATCATGACAATTATTCCGATTCTGCTCGTGAAGTAGGCGATCGCCTCAAATCGCAAGCAGCAGCGCTTCGGGATTGCCCATCGCAAGCGACGCGACGATGCCGAGGCCCTGTCGCAGTTCCTGCTCGGTTGTCGAGCCGAGAGATATGCGCACGGCGGGCCGCCAACCGAGGTCGGCGGTGCGGAACGAAGAGCCGGGTGCGATGGCGACGCCACGCAGCCGCGCCTGGGAAACGAACCCTTCCTCAGTATGGCCTTCCGGCAGTGGCAGCCAGATATGCAGGCTTTGTGGGTGCGAGCGATACTCGAGATTGCCGAACGCTTCGGCGGCAATCGCGTGGCGGACGGCCAGTGCCCGCCGCTGCCAGTCCACAAGCTCGATCGCCGTTCCGTCACCCACCCAATGCGTCGCGATCTCGGCGATTGCCGGTGTTGCCATCCAGTTCGAGACGAGATGCCGGTTGGCGACGGCCGCAACGTAGCGGTCTGGCGCGACCAGATAACCGATACGCAGGCCCGGCACTGTGATCTTGGTGAAACTGGTGATGTAGAGCGTCCTTTCCGGCGCAAAGGCTGCAACCGGCTTCAAACCCGCATCGACCAGTGGGCCGAGAATATCGTTCTCGATGATCGCGATGTCATGACGGCGTGCGACTTCGGCAAGTGCCGAGCGACGCGCCTCGCTCATCAGCGTTGCTGTCGGATTGATGACCGACGGCTGCAGGAAAATTGCCCGAATGACGCCCTTCCGGCAGGCCACTTCCAGCGCTTCCGGGATCATGCCGTCATGATCGATGGGCAAGCCCTCGAGATGGATGCCAAGATAGGTAGACAGCGGCACCAGCGTATGGTGGCTGACCGCCTCGGTCGCAATCGTCGATCCGGGAGGCGAAACGCTCATCAGCGCCACTGTCATCGCCGATGTCGCACCGTTGGTGAGACTGATGTTGAGCGGCGATACCTCCAGACCGCAGCGCCCAAGCCATTCGGCCGCCACGCTGCGGTGGCGCGGGAAGACCATGTTGGGGCGGAAGGAAAGCGCCGAACTCGAGGGGAGGTTCTCCGCAAGCCAGGCAAACGCGCCGCGCATCTTCTGGAGATGCAGCTGTTCGCAAACGGGCTTGAGGATCGACAGGTCGATCAGTTCCCCGAGGCGCTCCGGCAGATAGGGAGGCTCGGGTTCCTTCGCCTGAGTTTGTACGAAGCTGCCCCGCCCGATCTCACCGGACACGAGCCCCCGGCGGATGAGTTCATCGTAGGCGCGGCTGACCGTCTGCACGGATAGTGACAGGTCATCGGCGAGATTGCGATGGGTCGGAAGGCGCTGCCCGTTGGTCAGCTTGCCTTCCTGGATGGCGCGCGCGAATTGCTCCGCCAACGAGAGGTAGGCCGGACGGCGGAGCTGGGCAGGGTCGGGGCGCCAATTTGTCATGATTTCACACTGCTGAAAATCAGGTCAATTGACAACGCCAAAATCAGCACCCAATCTCTTTTTCCAGATTTGATATGAAACAGCACGCGCGAAAGCCCCGAAATGAAACTCGACGCCATCGACCTGCGCATCCTTGAGGCTGTCCAGGAGGACGGCCGCATCACCAAGCTGGCGCTTGCTGAAAAGGCGGGCCTGTCGCCAACGCCGTGCTGGATGCGGCTTCGCAAACTGGAGAAGGCCGGCATCATTGTCGGCTACCATGCCCGCGTGGCTGTGCGCCGCCTGGCCCCGGTGGCGAGCGTGATGATGGAAGTGACGCTCGGCAATCACCGACAGGTTGATTTTGAACGCTTCGAGCGCGCCGTCTCGACCATACCCGAAATAACCGCCTGTTGGTCGGTGGGCGGTGGCGTCGACTATATCCTGAAGATCGTCGCAGCCGACATCGACGCCTACCAGCGGCTGGTGGACGGCCTGCTCGATCGCGAAGTCGGAATCGACCGCTACTTCACATACATCGTGACGAAGACCGTCAAGGAAGAAACGGTTCTCCCACTCGCCGTGTTGCTTCCGACTTCCTCCTAGACCATTTCTCTGCCTTGCAGCGTGAATTCAGACAAAATATCTTGTGAGCGCTAGCTGAACGGACAATCTCTCTCTCGCCTGCTGTCACTATCTCCTCAACACATGCCGAGGAGTTGCCGATGACCGCCGTTTTCGCCCGCACACCGTTTCACGGCACGCTGAACCAGCTTACGGATCGCCATCTATTGCGCCAGCTTGCCTATGTCGGCGGTCGTTGGACCTCTTCGAGCCAGGGTAACAACTATGTGGTGACCGATCCGGCAACAGGCGCGACACTTGTCTGGGTCGCGTCGCTCGACGGCGATGAGACGACCTCAGCGATCGACGCGGCTACCCGGGCTTTTGCCGGTTGGCGCGACCTGCTGCCGCAAGAGCGCGCTGCTTTGCTCCGGAAATGGGGCGAACTGATGCTTGCCGCCAGAGACGATCTGGCCTTGATCATGACGCTGGAGCAGGGCAAGCCGATCGCCGAGGCACGCGGAGAGATCGACTACGCTGCGTCCTTCTTCGACTGGTATGCCGAAGAAGGCAAACGGCTGAATGCCGAAAGCGTCACCAGCCACCTTGCCGGCGCTGAGATGATCGTGCGCCGAGAGGCGCTCGGCGTCGTCGG
>NZ_JBNDIU010000036.1:0-44432 GCF_050434565.1 Ensifer sp. 4252 | reverse complement strand
CAGGCATAGCGGCGGATTTAGATCGATTTTCGTGAGCGCCGATCTGGCACTTTGCCCTCGTGTTTTTGAGCGAGGACATGATGCGCAGACGGAAGACCAGACCTATCCACCGAGCGGAAGGAAACCATTTCTCCGCTCTTCATGACTGACTGCGGCGAGTGAATATACCTGATTTGCTGCACTGGTCTCTCCCGACTGGGGGCAGCATGCATGCTGACAATAAAGATCCAAGTGAGGGCACGTACACGCCTACACGCCTAGCCCCTAAGGATTTGTCTCTTCAACAACCGCTCTAGCAACAGACCAACCGCGACACTCGCGAAGGCCCAGCTTATTAGGTAGGTTTTATCGAGATATTCGGTTGGGTAGCCAGGATAGTAGGCTGATCGAACCCACTGTACGGCGTGAAAAACCGGGTTCCAAGACGCGGCTTGAAGAACAGATCCAGGAAAGGCATGAAGGTAGATGGGGCCATCCGAGGCGAGATATAGGACGACAATGAATAAAGCCCAAAACAGCGCTGCCAGCGGCCATATAGCCGCAAAAACACTAATGATGATGCCGACGCCAACACCCATTGTCATCGTTACAGCATACGCCTGCAGAGCGGCGGCAGGGTCGCGCGGGAAGATATCCGACCCAGAGATTGTGAGCGCTATTAACAGCACGAAGATCGCTAGGTTCATTCCCATGAATTCAAGGAATGCGCGCGCCAGCATGATGTCCAACACGCGAACTACCGGAAAGGCTGTCATTCCTTTGTTGGCTTGCAACGAGACAGACATAAAGCGAGAGAGGTAGTTAAAGCCCAACGCGGGTGCTAACCCAGTGGCAAAAAAAAGCTGCAGGTCATCGCCAAACACCACTTCTCTGTTCGTGACATGATAGATCGTCAGAAGTAAGCCCACATGCGCAAGCGGTAATAGAGGGACTATCAAGAAGCCAAGCCCGTGGTTGAAAAACCTGCTTCTGATGTCCCTTAGGATTACCGCATGCATAACATTCATCATTTGCCTAAAGCCGCTCGATGGGCCTTTGGCATCGTTCGAAATCAATGTTTGCATATCTCACCAGGCTTTGTTGCAGGACGAAACTAACGATTTTTGTACCTGTCCGCAACGCCGCTGGCCCCCGGATTAGGTGCGCCACATAGTCTGCACGTTCTTACAACACACAGGCAATTTCCATCGGCAAGCGCTCCAAATACGAGTGGGGTGGCCATGAGTGCTTCATGTTTCGGCTATGCGGGTGACAAGCTGAAAACGCGATTGCGGAAAATCGGCAGCTGGACGCTCGAAATCATCAGGCGTTCCGACAAGGCTATGAGTTTCGAAATCCTGCCGCGTAGTTGGTCTTGGAGCGGACCTACGCGTGGCTGGGGCGATGCAGAAGACTGGCCAAGAACTTAGAAATCCATCGTCTCAGCACAGGCGTGGATCACGAGTCAGGCTCTAGTAAAAGTATGCCCTTCTGCCTTCTCTTCTTCCGTATCGCACGAAATGGCGTAGCGCATTCATTCCAGTTTTGTGAACATCCAAATTTCTACTTAAATAGATATCGCTATTGAAGCCAATTCCGCTCAATCGCTTCATCTCCTTCCGCTCCGCGAGTTTGGATAATATTGGGAGCCTATTGTCTAATAGGATCTGAGTCAAAACGGTGGGCGTGCAAATCTTCTCATCGAGAATCGACCCGAGATGGTCTTTCTCGTCAGTTACTTCACGCAGTCGTTTCTCCAGATTTGCATTATAGGAAAGCATGCCACTGTAGGCAGCTAGTACACGGCTGTTCTCAGCTATAATTACTTGCGCTTCCCGTTTCTGCTGATCCAGTTGCGCATGAAGTCCTTCCCTGTCGGCTATGTTAAGCTCAATTTCGTGCTGGGCGCTTGCCAATGCGATAGTAAGTCTATCCCGTTCAGTATGAAGGTCGTCGATTTCGGTGCGTAAGTCATTGCAATTATTTAATAGATGTAGGGCCTCTTCTGCGAGGCGTTCGTTATTGCCAACGAGATTCCTATTCTCCTCTTGGAGAGTCACCCTTTCATCTAGCAGCGCTAGTGTAAGGCCACCCCTTGTAGCTATGACGGGACGGTAATTATGGAGAACAACCCTGTACTCGCCATCAGCCTTCGACCGCTTCTGCTTCCATTCGTCACCATATAGAAACCTACAGCATTCCTCTGGGTTTGCAGGCAACATTACCTCCACCCCAAAATAGATACGAGCCGTTAGGGGGAACACTGCGCTTTTATCGACCCGTAGGTGCATCGTTTCATCTTCCGGCATCCCCGGGAAATTCCACCTATCTAGTATGTAAGGCCACTCCTGTTTGTCTTCGTACAGATAGAAGTCGACAAAGGTGACGACGCCGTCAATCTCTCGACGCCCCTGAAGGAAGTACTGAGTAGTATTCGGATACACGTTTTCATCAAGTTCGAAACCAAGATCGCGGATTCGTGCTATAATTTCGTCTCTATGCTTCATGTCGACATAGAAATCGACATCATCATCATGGCTGAGGATATCGTTTTCGCGAGTGAGGCCCAGAAGCGTACCGAAGAAGGGAAACGCATTGAGATGCTTTACGACGCTATAAACCCGCAGGAAATTTTCTCTGTTGTGTTCCTGATCAACTGTCAATAGCATCTGTAACGTTTCCAGAAAGAATCATGCGAGCAACTATAGGGTCTTCGCCGTTATAGGGCGCGAGGCCGTTCCCAATCTCTAAGTATACTTGGCTCATGCCGTGGCGTCGACATTTCTCTAGAACTATACTCGGAGAAATAAACCGTCGAAAATGCTCTTTCTCGACTTTGACCAACTTCTCGTCGTCGGTTGTCCGAAACTCCATACATAACAATGCACCCTTGTGCAGGAATTCGCTGGCGGTTGCCAGTAAGCAATCCTCGACGTCTTCCGTTACCGCGTGTAGGAAGAATCTTGAGTAGATAATGCTATCAGCGACGACCAAGTCATTAAAAAGCATCGTGTTTGTCAACGAGCCATCGGTGATACTACCGACAAGAAATCGACAATTTTCATCTTCGCCAGCCAGTCGGGACCTGCACACCTCGATAGCGGCGACACTAGCGTCTATGCCAATAACTGAACGCCCTTGCGCAGCGAAGAAAACAGAATCCCTACCATCTCCACACCCTAAGTCGATAATGTAACGTCTTTCGGGATACGAATCTGCTATAAATGTCGCGAACGAACTAGGATCTTTCTTTTGTTTAGAGTGCAGATAGTAGTAATTCCAGTACTCGTTGATTTCTGCAGTTCCCAATTTTATTCCAACCCATTAGTGTGTGCGCTGTGCGCCTACCATTTAGCATTGTTTGGTTAGTCTCATCGCCTTCGAAAAGCTCTAGTGGCTTTCAATGAAAGTCACTCTGTAACCTTATGACATTAGAGTTCACATCGGGTCGGCAAGTTTTCCCAACTTTATTTTCCCATTGTCTGTTGGAAGCAGTCAAGGCATCTCGGGGCAGACTAGTGAGTATTCGCTAGTCGCTCTCCAGCAGAGGGCGGGTCAAATGATCAGGGAGAGGAATCTGACGCTGAATTGCGTCGTTTCTGACGCGTTCAGGTGTGATGATATTGACAACCATTGTTCTATGGTTAGTTTTCTCTCATTCCGAGGGGAGCACTTGACAGTGCTGAGATGGCGGTGAGCCGGACCCTTGAACCTGATCCGGGTCATGCCGGCGTAGGAACGGGAAAAGAGCCGCTTTCGGCAATCTAATCGCGTCTTCGCTTTCACCTGGGTCTCCTTGATGTTTTGTCTGGAGATCGATCGATGCTGTCGTTTGCCAAGTTGTCGCCAGATGGCGGGTTCGCATTTTGTCTGGGTTGCTGCGTCGGTTGACCGGCTATGGGCCTGCCGTTCACATTTGTGCGTAGCCTAGTTGTGTTGGCTGTCCTCTGGCAGGCGGCGGTGTTTGTTTTTGCGCTGCCCCGCTATCTGTTACCGACGCCGATCGAGGTGCTGGCCGTGTTTGCGCGACAGCCTGCATTTCTGCTTGAGCAGAGCCTTGTGACGATTGCCGAAATGCTGGCCGGTCTCGCGGTTGGTACGGCGTTCGGCGTGGCAACGGCTATCGGACTTGCGGCTTTTCCGCGGCTCGGAAAGCTTGTCTGGCCCTTCGTACTCGTCCTTCAAGCCTTTCCCGTCTTCGTCATCGCGCCATTGCTGGTGCTGTGGTTCGGCTTCGGCATGGTCTCGAAGATCGTGATGGCGGCGATCATCATCTTCTTTCCTGTTGTGTCTGCGTTCTCGGACGGTCTACGCCGTACCGATACGCAGATCCTTGATGCCGTTGCGCTGACCAAGGCGAGCCACTGGCAGGCCCTGCGGCTTGTGCGATTGCCGCTGGCGTTGCCGGGGCTGGTGACTGGCCTGCGCGTTGCGGCTCCTTTGGCGCCGCTCGGCGCGGTCGTCGGCGAATGGGTCGGCGCTTCGGCCGGCCTCGGCTTCGTCATCGTCCAGGCGAATGCCCGCATGCAGACCGATGTCGTCTTTGCTGCGATGGCCATTCTTGCGGTGCTTGCCGTCGCCCTCAGGCTTCTCGTCGATGAGGCAACCCGTCCACTCGCGCACTGGGCCCGAGAAACCTGAATTTCTGCAATCAATTGGGAGAGTTCATAACATCATGATCCGCAAATCTTTGCTTTCCGCCGGCCTCGCGCTCGGCGTCGTCCTTTCAGCCGGCTCCGCAATAGCCGGAGAAAAACTGACGGTGATGCTTGAGTGGTTCGTCAATCCCGACCACGCCCCGATCGTCGTCGCCAAGGAGCTCGGCCTGTTCGAAAAGGCAGGGCTCGATGTCGAACTCGTACCACCGGCTGACCCTTCGAGTGTGCCGCGTCTGGTCGCAGCTGGGCAGGCGGATATCGGCGTGCATTATCAGCCGAACCTCTATCTTGACCATGCCGCGGGCCTCCCTCTGGTTCGCATTGGCACTCTGGTCGAGACGCCGCTCAACACCGTCACCGTGCTTGGCGACGGTCCGATCCGCAGCCTTGCCGATCTGAAGGGCAAGAAGGTCGGCTTTTCCGTCTCCGGTTTCGAGGATGCGATGCTCGGCCGAATGCTTGCCTCGGCCGGTCTCAAGAAGGAAGACGTCGAACTGATCAACGTCAACTTCGCGCTGTCGCCGTCGCTGATTGCCGGCAAGGTCGATGCAACAATCGGCGGTTTCAGGAATTTCGAGCTGACACAGATGCGTATCGAGGGGCATGAAGGCCGGTCCTTCTTCCCCGAAGAGCATGGCGTTCCTGTCTATGACGAGCTCATCTTCGTCTCCGACCGAGCGAAGGTTTCCGACAAGCGCTTACAGCCCTTCCTGGCGGCGGCGGAGCAGGGGGCGATTTTCCTCACCAATCATCCGGATGAAGCCTGGAAGCTGTTCGTCAGGGCCTATCCGAACCTGGATGACGAACTTAACCGCAGCGCATTTACGGACACGCTGCCGCGCTTCGCCAAAAGGCCGGCGGCGCTTGACCGTGGCCGATACGAGCGGTTTGGCGCTTTTCTCGCCGAAAGTGGCTTGATCGATAAGGCACCTGCTGTCGACGATATCGCGGTGGAAATCCGATGACCGGTACATCGAGTCTCGTCGAAAATGCTGCTGCATCGCTGGCGCTTGTGCGGGAGCAGCGGCCGCGGGTGCATTGCCTGATGAACACGGTGGTGCAGAAGTTTGTAGCCGATGGGTTAGCAGCGTTGGGTGCGATCCCCTCGATGACATCGGCATCGGAGGAGGTCGAGGCATTTGCCCGCCGCGCCGATGCGCTCGTCGTCAACCTCGGTACGCTTGATGAAGAGCGCCGCACGGCAATCCGTCTGGCAACCGCCGCTGCGCGCGATGCGGACAAGCCTTGGATCGTCGATCCCGTACATTGCGACTATTCGCCGTCGCGGCTTGCCTTCGCCCGCGAACTCATCGCATCCGGACCTTCCGTTGTTCGTGGCAATGCAAGCGAGATGGAGCTTATCGGGGGGGCCAATGGTGTCTTGAAGATCAAGACCGGGCCGGTCGATGAACTCACGCTGGATCGACATAGGATCCGGGTTGAGAACGGCCACCCCCATATGGCGCAAGTCACGGGAACCGGGTGCCTCTCCGGCGCCTTGATCGCGGCTTTCATGGCCGTCGAGCCGGATCGCTTGACGGCAGCCACGGGTGCGCTTTTGACGAGCGGCATCGCCGCCGAAATCGCCGCGCAAAGCTCGAATGGGCCCGGGACGTTCGAGGCCGCCTTCCGCGATGCGCTCGCAGCGCTCCGCCCCGACGACATCATTGCCAATGCCAGGATTTCCTATGCCGAAGGTTAATTATCGCCTCAATGCCCTCGTCGACGCACGTCTTGGAGACGGGGACCATTTGGCTGGTCTCGCGCGTGTCGCCGCGCTGAATGGTGCGACGTTGATCCAGTACCGCGACAAGACCAACGCGACGCGGACGATGATCGAACAGGCGCGGGCGATCGGCGCTGCCCTTGCCGACACCGGCGTACCCTTCGTCGTCAACGATCGCGTCGACGTGGCGCTCGCAGCGGGCGCCAATGGCGTGCATCTCGGTCGGGACGATATGGATGCGGCAATGGCGCGATCGATCATGGGCGATACCGCGATCATCGGTCTGACGGTCAAGAACGAAGCGGACGCAGAGGCGGCGATCGCCTCGCCGATCGACTATGCTTGCATCGGCGGGGTTTATGAGACGCTGTCGAAGCACAACCCCGATCCGCCGGTTGGCCTCTTAGGGTTCGCCAGGCTTCGTGCTGCGCTTCTGGCGGCCAAGCCGGACCTGCCGGTTGGCGCTATTGCCGGCATCAATGCGCCGCGGGTCGCGGAGGTTGTTGCCGCCGGAGCCGATGGTGTTGCGGTGATCTCAACGATCTTCGCTGCTTCAGATCCAGCAGTGGCCACACGCGAATTGCGCGCTTGTGTCGATGGGGCCCTGAAGGAGGCTGCGCGATGACCGCAATTGCTGTCACCATTGCGGGCTCCGATTCCGGTGGCGGGGCGGGCATTCAGGCGGATCTCAAGACCTTTTCCGCGCTCGGCGTTTACGGCGCGAGCGTCATCACCGCGATCACGGCGCAGAACACCAGAGGTGTAGTGGCGGTCGAGGATATCTCGCCGACAATTGTCGACGCGCAGATCGATGCGGTGTTTTCGGACCTCGCCGTTGGCGCCGTGAAGATCGGCATGGTGTCTCGCGAGGCGACGATCGCGATCATCGCCGAGGGGCTTCGCCGATACGGCAAAATGGCGATCCTCGATCCTGTAATGGTCGCCACATCCGGTGACCCGCTGTTGCGGCCGGATGCAATTGCGGCGCTAAGGGAGCAGTTGCTGCCGCTGGCGCTGATAGCCACGCCCAACCTGCCGGAGGCGGCATTGCTGACCGGCCGTGCAATCGCGATGCATGAGGCAGAGATGGCGCATCAGGCCGAGATCATTCTGAAGGCCGGCGCTCGTTCGGTGTTGATCAAGGGCGGACATGGGCGCGGCCCCGAGTCTACGGATGTCTTCTTCGACGGGGGGGAGCCCGTTCGGCTGATGGCGTCGCGCATCGAAACCACGAATGACCACGGCACGGGCTGCACGCTGTCGGCGGCGATTGCTGCCGGGCTCGCGCGTGGGCTGCCTCTTGTGGATGCAGTTGTAGCCGCCAAGGACTATCTGCATGCCGCCATCGTCGCCGCTGGCGATCTCAACGTCGGGCAGGGCCGGGGCCCGGTCCATCACTTCCATCGCTGGTGGCGACCCGATGCTCGCTAGCGTCGCCCAAGCGTTATCGCTGCGGCTGGAGCGGACGCTCGAGCTTGGCGGGGCGCTTCTGCTTGCGCTCCTGCTCGCCACCGTCACACTCTCGGTTGTTCTGCGATATGTGGCGGCAAGCGGTTTCGTTGGTGCAGAGGAAGCCGCAAGTTGGTTGCTTGTGGCACTTGTCTCAATCGGCTTGCCGCTGGCCTCGACCGCTAGCGGATTGCGGATCGATCTGTTCGAGCGAGGACCGGCGTCGGGTCAAGCACTAGCCGCGCGCGGTTTGTCGCAGAGCGTCGGTCGTCGCAACGGCAAAACATCGCTTTGGACGAGGCGTTGCGCACCTCGGGACCTGCGCGCATTGTTTTCCGGCGCCATCACCCTGCTTGCCTGCATCGTGGTGATCTCCGGCAGCGGCAAGGCGGCACTGGATCTTGGTGGCGTGTCGCCGTCACTCGGTCTCTCAGAAGGGTTGCGTCCGGCCATGCTGAGCGCCGGGGGCATGTTGGCGATCGTTGCGATTCTGCTCCGCCACCTGGCGGAAAGCCGGCTTGTCGCGTTCGTGTTGATGCTTTCGGTTGCCGTCGGATTGCATTGGGCGGCCGGCGTCGCGCCGACCCTGGGCTTAGCATCGCCCAGCGTCATGCTTTGCTGTCTTGCACTTGCGGCAATTCTTGGCGGAACGCCGCTACCCCATGCCTTCATCGCTGCAGCCTATGTTACCGTTGCCTTCGGTGCGTCGATGCCGGAGGAGGCCATGGTGGCGGCCGCATTGTCCGGCCTGTCCCGATATCTGCTCACTGCCATTCCATTCTTCCTGCTCGCCGGCGCGCTTCTGACAGCCTCCGGGATCGCCCGTGACTTGGTTCGCTTTGCCGCCGCCCTTGTCGGCCACCGCCGCGCCGGGCTCGGTCAAACGGTTCTGTTAACAGGCGTTCTCTTTTCCGGAGCCTCCGGCTCGTCGATCGCCAATGCAGCGTTCGGTACCGCCGCGTTCATGCCGCAACTGACTGCCCGCGGGATGCCTCCAGAGCGTGCTGGTGCGCTGATTGCCGCCGTCTCCGTGCTCGACAACATCATCCCGCCGTCGATCGCCTTTTTGATCCTTGCTGCGGCCGCGGACCTATCGACCGGCAAGCTCTTGGCAGGCGGGTTTGTTGCTGGCTTGGTCATGGCGGCAACGCTTGCAGTTGCCATCCATCTCAACGGTGCGACGGCAGCGAGCGCCAACAGGGCCTCGGCAGGAGAGTGCCGACGATTTGGCGTGCGGGCGCTGCCCGCCTTCGGTCTCGGCATCATCGTTGTTGCCGGCATTCGCGCCGGCGTGGTGGCACCTACCGAGGCTGCCGCACTTGCGGCCGCCTATACCTTGGTTGCGGCCATCGTAAAGCGAACGGCTGTTCAAGAAATCGGCGCTGCCTTCCGGCAATCAGCGCGCGAAACTGCGGCAATTCTGCTGTTGATCGGCTCGGCTGCCCCTTTTGCGTTTCTTATCGCGGTTGATGGCATCGCAGCCCAGGTGTCGTCTGCTGCGAGTTGGCTTGGGTCCAATCCGTTTATCGTGATTGCTGCGCTTAATCTACTTTTGCTCGGCGTTGGACTTTTCCTCGATATCGGTGCGGCGATTCTGCTGTTTGCGCCGCTCACGCTGCCTGTTGCCGTCTCGGCCGGTATCGACCCAACTCATTTCGGCGTCATCCTGGTCGTCAATCTGATGATCGGCGGTTTGACGCCACCCGTTGGCATCCTCGTGCAGACCGTCGGCAACGCTTCCGGTGTCCCCGTGGTCGCACTGTTTTCCGCATCGCGGCCCTATCTGCTCGCGCTGCTGTCGGCGCTTGCACTTCTCAGTTTTTCTGCGGCGCTTGCCGCCTGCTTTTGAACCCCAAGGAGGGAATGGATATGCTTCGCCTCAATCGCCGTGCATTCAACCTGCGCCTGCTTGCAACCGGCGTCGCAGCAATTGCCACGCCGGTTTTGATGGGACGGGCCTCGGCGGCACGCCCCGTGCTCATTGCTTCGCTGCTGGGTGAAAACAAGCCGGAAACAAAAATCTGGTTCAAGATACGCGATCTCGTCGAAGCAAAGCTTCCGGGACGATTTTCCTTCAATATTGTGCCGAATGCAGCACTCGGTGGCGAAAAAGATGTCAACGAGGGACTGCGTCTGGGTGCCATCCAGGGCAGCCTCTCCACGCTTTCGGCCCTGTCTGCCTGGGCGCCCGAGAGCCAGCTTTTCGATATGCCGTTTCTCTTCCGCGATGCTGCCCATGTGCGCGCGACAGTTACTTCCAAGCCGGGAGACGTGCTGAAAGCGAAGCTCGAAGGGGAAGGTTTCATTGTCGGAGATTATGTCAACTACGGTGCACGACATCTGCTTGCCAAGGAATCGCTCACGCGTCCCGGCGACGTTGCCGGCAAGCGATTGCGTGTCATCCAGAGCCCGTTGCATGCAACGCTATGGGAGAGTTTCGGCGCCGTTCCCGTCGGCCTGCCGATCACCGAGACCTATAACGCGCTTGCAACCGGCGTCGTCGATGGCATGGACCTGACGAAGTCCGCCTATGCCGGCTTCAAGCTCTACGAAGTGGTCCCTGATGTGATCGAGACTGGCCACATCTGGGCATCTGGCGCGATCGTTTTTGCTAAACCGTTCTGGAACGGACTTTCAGCCGAGGAGCAACAGGTCTTCCGGGATGCCGCTACAGAGGGTGCGCAGCATTTCAACGCATTGATCGTTGCCGATGAGGTGGCTTCGGTCGAGACGGCAAAAGCTGGTGGCGCGAGCATTCATGCCGCAGTGGATCGCGACCAATGGATCGCGGGCGCTCGGAAGGTCTGGGCCGCTTACGCCGGCAAGGTCGGTGGTATGGAGGCGATCGAGTCTGTGCAGGCAATGGGTTAGGATGGCATCGTCGGGTCAAGCGCTAGCGCTGAAATCTTCCTGCTGTTTCATAATATTGCTAGGGTTCTCACTGCCATAGCATCGGTCTAGACTGCCGCGAATCATATGCCACAGGTTGACGAATGCAGGGCCCACAACATAGCCACGCGCCGATGAGGTCGAGTATTGCTCATCTTCCTGAGCGTAAGCAGCGTGAGCTCGCGCGCGTTGTCGAGGTGCTGCATGAAGAGTTCGAGGACGCACTGAAGGACGGCACCGCTGACTTCAAGAAACGCGGCCGCATACTGAAGATCATTTTGTTTGGTTCCTACGCACGCGGAAACTGGGTGGATGAGCCGCACACGAAAAAGGGTTACCGCTCGGACTACGATATCCTTGTTGTTGTGAACAATAGCAAGCTCACGGACTTCGCGCGCTACTGGGCGAAAGCGCAGGACCGCTTGCTGCGGCTCTCTGGGATCGAAACACCGCCTAGCTTGATCGTCCACTCCCGTCGCGAAGTGAATACCTCTCTCTACGAAGGTCAATATTTCTTTGTTGAGATTCGAAACGATGGCATCGTGCTCTACGAACTTGATGATGAACCACTAGCTGTCCCAAGACCGCTTTCAAAAGTGGATGCATTGCGGATCGCGACGAATTATTTCGAGGACCGTCTCCCGCATGCAAGGGTATTTTCTAAGACGGCTCGATTTTGCGTGAGCGAAAACAACCTGAAGGAGGCCGCCTTCCTCCTGCATCAGTCGATCGAACAAGCATACGCCACACTTCTTTTGGTTCTGACGAACTACAGCCCAGCCTCCCATAACCTGAACTTCCTGCGGCGTCGCGCCGAAGAGCAGCATCGCGAGCTGGCGGAGATCTGGCCGCGCGATCAGCAACGCTTCGCCGCTTGGTTTAATATTGTCAATGAAGCCTATGTAAAAGCACGTTATTCCCGGCACTATGAAATTACCGAGGAAGCATTGATTTGGCTTCTGGGCCGGACCGGTGCACTCATTAATCTCGTCGAAACAGCCTGTCGCACCCACCTCGAATCGCTCAAATCGGCAACTGGAAGCCCTAAAGAACCAAGCGAATAGAGCACGATACCAGTGTCTGGCGGTACCTTGATCATGCATCGGTTTCTGTGACGGGGCGCCAACGGATCTGGGTTGCGCCATTGTCTGCTCACGGCCTCCTGGGCGAAGGCGATAGCGATGAAGGCAGAGACAACACGGCGACCGCTCTTGCCGGCTGCGCCGGCACATTGCGCATGAAATGCAACCGGCCTTCCACGACCGGGACGGAGGTTTTTGCGCGGGTACCAGGCGTCAGATTCTACCCGCTAGCTGTCGGACTCCTACATGCTCCGATCGCAATGCGCATTGGAAAGTTGTTGCCTGAATGGCAACCTGAGGCAGGGATCCGGCCAAAACTTGCTCTTTGCGGATTTAGCCTCACACCACCCGATTACCCTTCTTTCAGAGCGTCTTCAGCACGTCGGCGAGTGCATCAGCCAGCATGTCGGCGTTCTCGCGGGAGAAGATGAGGGGGGGACGGATCTTCAGAACGTTAGCATTGGGGCCAGACGCGCTGATCAGGATGCGGCGCTCCCGCAGGCCGTTGACAATGCGCGTCGTCAGGGCCGCGTCAGGACGCTTTGTGGCCGGGTCGGCGCTGATCTCGACGCCGATGAAGAGCCCAGACCCGCGCACGTCGCCGATCACCGGGTGGGTAGCTGTGAGGCTCTTCACCCTGTCCATCAGGTAGCGACCAACCACCAGCGCATTCTGCTGGAGCCCTTCAATGCGGATCGTGTCCAGCACAGCTTTGCCGGCGGCGGCAGCAACTGGATTACCGCCGAACGTGTTGAAATAGCGCGCCCGAGGACCGAACTCGGCAATGACCTCCGGGCGCAGAACGATGCCGGCCATCGGGTAGCCATTGCCCATCGGCTTGCCGATCGTCACCATATCGGGCGCGACGCCGTGGCGTTCGAAGCCCCACATGGCCTCACCGGTGCGGCCGAAGCCGGGCTGTACTTCATCCGCCACGAAGAGACCGCCTGCCTCATGGATGGCGTCTACCGCCGGCTTCAGAAAGCCTTTCGGCCCCTCGAAAATACCGTCGCTCGAAAAGATCGTGTCGGTGATCAGCATGGCCGGCTTGATGCCGTGGCGCTTCAGGTCGGCAATCGCCGCGCGTACATCGCGGCCGAACTTTTCCATCATCTCTTCGGCGGAATGACGGTAGCTGTCCGGGGCGGGCACTGTGCGCACATGCGGCCCCAGCGTTACCGCTTCGCCGAGTGAGGGCGAAAATTCGGCGACGGCGCTCGTGAGGCCGTGATATGCAAGCTCCGTCGCGATGATGCCTGTGCCGCCAGTGACGAAGCGGGCGATGCGCACCGCAAGGTCATTCGCCTCGCTGCCGGTACAGGTGAACATGGCCTGGCTGAGCGCCTCGGGGAAGGTGGCCGTCAGCGCCTCTGCATACTCGACGATGCCTTCGTGCAGGTAGCGCGTGTGGGTGTTAAGCACAGCGGTTTGCCTGGTGATCGCCTCCACCACGCGCGGGTGGCAATGGCCGAGCGAGGCGACGTTGTTGTAGGCATCGAGATATCGTTCGCCGGCCGCGTCATAGAGATATACGCCTTCACCGCGCACGAGATGCAACGGTTTTTCATAGAAGAGGCGGTAGGCGGGTCCGAGCACTTTTTCCCGGCGCGCGATCAGCGCCCGTTCGGCTTCGTCGAGCCGTTCGAAATCTTCGCGCGAGAAAGCATTCACCATCGACATGATCAGGCCTCGGAAAGGTTGGGCACGAGCCTTTTCAGCCCGGCCGGCGTCAGATCGGATATGTTTTGAAGCCCCCGCCAGGCGGTGGCGTGGTTGCGCATGATATAGTCGCGGTTTTCCGGGAAGCGGGTGGAGCGCCACTCGGCGACGATGAGGGACATCGCCAGCCGCGACCGGGTCAACACCGGCAGAAGCTCCATTTCGGCAGGCTCCAACGCACGTGCCGAAAGGAACCCCTCCAAGAAGGAGCTGGTGCGTGCCGCCCAGTTTTCCGTCGCCAGGTGATAGGAAAGCGCGACGGCAAGGTCGTTGATCAGCGGCGCATGGACCATGTCGCCGAAATCGATGATGCCGACGACCGCGGTGGGTGCGGCCGGATCGAGCAAGACATTGTGGGGGTTGAAGTCGTTGTGGATGATCTGCCGCCGCTTGAGCTTGCTGATGGCGGGAAGCGCCCGCTCGAACTCCGCCAGCACGGTTTCCGCCTGCGCCCGACGTTCGGGCGCGACATGGCCGACGACGGCGACGAGATCGAGCGTGTGGGAAATGTCCCACATCAGCTTTCCCGCTGGCGGGCGTCCGTCATAGTCCTCAAGGCCAAGCCCGAGTTCCGCAAGTGCCCGGCCGACGTTGCGGCTCTGCGCCTCAGAGGCGGGTGTGCGGTACTGCAATTCGCCGCGCAGGAAAGTGAGCAGGCGCATGATGCGCGGGCCATCGGCTGTGGAAAGCGTGTGGCTCGGCTCTCCGCTTTTCGTGAGTAGGAGACGTGGTACCGGTACGGCGGGGGCGGCAGCCTCCAGATGCAGGAGCGCACCGTCCTGGAATTCCAGCGCGGCCCGGTCCTCGGCGGGATTGGCGATTTTGAGGATGAAGTCAGTTTCGTCCGAGCGGGTGAAACGAAAGGTCTCGTCCCTTTCGCTGGAAAGCCGCCTGATCGTGCCGCCCATGCCATAGACCTGCGCCACCGCGGCCTCGGCATCGGCAAGCGATGTTACACTCCACGTCGCCGACATGGAATCGGCCTTCTTGGCGGTGGGCGATGGCTCCGTCATGTTTGCTCCGTTGGTGCGGTTTCCCGCATTTCCTTCGAGTGTCCGTGCCATCTGCCGACCACTGCGCCGCTACATCGCCGCGGCAAGCCGTTTGGCGGAAGATGCGCGCGACACGTCATACTTGAAACAGGCCCAAAAAGATGCATCAAGTATCTTGTTACTCGATTTTGCGGACCAATTCCATGCCTCAATTCACGTCACTAGATCATGAGAACCTCAACAGCGCCGTTTACGGTGCGTTGTGCGATGCACTGATCCAAGGACGATTCCAGCCCGGCGACCGGCTGAAGATCCGCGATCTGGCGGAACAATTCGGCACGAGCGTCACACCAATACGCGACGCCATCCTTCGGCTTGCCAATGACGAGGCGATCACCTTCCGCTCGCCGCGCGACATTCGCATCCCGGGTTTGAGCGAAAACCGCTACCGCGAGATCCGCGCAATCCGTGTCCGGCTGGAGGGGTTGGCGGCGGAAACTGCCGCCCAGGTGGCGACGAGCACGGATATCGAGGCGTTGGAACGCATCTTGCGCGAAAACGAACAGGCAATCGAGGCTGGTGACCGGCTGAAGGGCACGCAACTCAACCAGGCCTTCCACTTCCTGCTGCCGCAGATCGCAGGGCTCCCGGTGCTGAACGGCATCCTGCGTCGGCTCTGGCTGCAGATGGGACCGCACATTTCCGATGCCTATATAGAGGGCGGACGCGCCATGATCGACCATCACTACCCGGTCGTCGAAGCGCTGAAACGGCACGATCCCGCCGCCGCCTCAATGGCGATCGTCGACGATATTCTGCTCGGCGGCAAGCCGATCCTCGAGCGCATCGAACGTAGCACGGAGAAGGAGGCGCGCCGGGCCTGACACCGCTGGGAAGAGGAAGCTTGCAATTCACGGGGCGCCCATTACGATGTATCAAGCATCAACAGAGATACGCTCATGACCGAAGAATGCCGTTACATGTTGCTGACGGGGGCGAGCCGCGGGATCGGTCACGCGACGGTGAAGCTCTTCCAGTCGAAGGGCTGGCGCATTCTCACCGTTTCCCGTCAATCCTTTTCCGAGGAATGCGCCTGGCCCTCCGCCCGCGAAAGCCATATCCAGGCCGACCTCGCGGATCTCACGCAGATCGACCGCCTGGCAGCGACGGTGCGCGAGCGCCTGCCGAACGGCCGGCTGCACGCGCTCGTCAACAACGCCGGCATTTCGCCGAAGGGGCCGGGCAAGAGCCGCCTCGGTGTGCTGGATACCGAGGCCGATGTCTGGACGCACGTGCTCAATGTCAATCTTGTCTCGACTGCTTTGATCGCCCGCGCGCTCATGCCAGAACTGGAAGCGGCGAAGGGCTCGATCGTCAATGTTACGTCGATCGCCGGCACGCGGGTCCACCCCTTCGCGGGCGTTGCTTATGCAGCGTCCAAGGCGGCGCTTGGCTCACTGACCCGAGAAATGGCGCACGAATTCGGCCAACGCGGGGTCAGGGCGAATGCCATCGCGCCGGGCGAGATTGAAACGTCGATCCTGTCGCCCGGAACGGATGAATTGGTGGCGGCGGAAGTGCCGATGCGAAGACTGGGCGAACCGCGCGAAGTCGCGGAGACCATCTACTTCCTTTGCACCGAGCCATCGTCATACATCAACGGCGCGGAAATTCACATCAACGGAGGTCAACACGTGTGACGATGGTCACCCGGGGAAAATCCCCCGCTGACGGATAAGGACCAGAATGCTTCATTCGGTCGGACAAACGCCCGGGGAGAAAGGGCGCGACGACCGGAGAGGCTGCAATCATCGCGATACGCCAAAGACAGGGACGGGTCAGCAGTCCGCATGAGATCGTCAACGGGGGCCGGAGGCTGACGTCGGTCCTTCACAAACGAAGAAAAGGGGAGTGCAATGAAGACTATCTTTAAAGCGGGTGTTCTGGCGACCGCTGTCGTCGTGCTGTCTGCAAGCCTTGCCGCACCAGCATTCGCGCGGGATCTGACCGTCGTCTCCTGGGGCGGCAACTATCAGGATGCGCAGCGCGACATTTATTTCAAGCCCTTCGCCGAAAAGTCCGGCAAGCCTGTGCTCGACGAAGCCTGGGACGGCGGCATCGGTGTTATCCAGTCGAAGGTCAAGGCTGGCGCACCGAACTGGGATGCCGTGCAGGTGGAAGCCGAAGAGTTGGCGCTCGGCTGTGCCGACGGTCTCTATGAAAAGATCGACTGGGACAAGATGGGCGGAAAAGACAAGTTCCTCGATACCGCTGTCAATGACTGTGGTGTCGGTGCCATTGTCTGGTCGACGGCGATCGCCTATGACGGCGACAAGTTGAAGGAGGGCCCGGCCTCCTGGGCGGATTTCTGGAACGTCGAAAAATTCCCCGGCAAGCGCTCGCTGCGCAAGGGCCCGAAATATACGCTCGAATTCGCACTGCTCGCCGATGGCGTCTCTAAGGACGAACTGTACGACGTGCTTGGGACCGACGAAGGGGTCGAGCGCGCGTTCAAGAAGCTCGACGAGCTGAAGCCGCACATCGTCTGGTGGGAATCGGGCGCCCAGCCGCTGCAGTTCCTCGCCTCCGGCGAAGTGGCAATGACGTCGGCCTATAACGGCCGCATCACCGGCATCAACCGCACGGAAGGCAAGAACTTCAAGGTCGTCTGGCCGGGCAGCATCTACGCCGTCGATAGCTGGGTGGTGCTCAAGGATGCGGAAAACAAGGACGCTGCACAGGACTTCATCGCCTTCGCAAGCCTGCCCGAACATCAGGCGAAGCTGCCGGAATTCGTCGCCTACGGCCTCCCGAACAAGGAAGCTGCAGCCAAGGTTCCGGCGGAATTCGCCAAGGACCTGCCGACCGATCCGTCGAACATGAAGGAGTCGATCTCGCTGAATGTGGACTTCTGGATCGACAACGCCGAGACGCTGACGCAGCGCTTCAACGCCTGGCTCGCCCAGTAAGAGCATCCGCCGCGAAGGGCGCCCGGACGGGCGCCCTTCCTGGATGGGCCGATGCGTTCCCACGGGTTTCCCGGGTGGCGCATCCTTCGCCTCTAGCGATGGAGTCTTCCGTGGCCGAGTTCATTCGATTTGACCGCATCACTAAATTCTACGGCCCGCTCTGCGTGGTTGAAAACCTGGCTCTCGGCATTGGGAAGGGCGAGTTCGTAAGCCTGCTCGGCCCCTCCGGCTCCGGCAAAACGACGCTCCTCATGATGCTGGCTGGTTTCGAGCAGCCGACCTCCGGCAATATCCTGCTGGAGGGGACGGCGATCAACGACGTGCCGACCCACAAGCGGGATATGGGGGTCGTTTTCCAGAGTTATGCTTTGTTCCCGCATATGTCGGTCGGCGAGAACGTCGCCTTCCCCTTGCAGATGCGTAAGCTGGGCAAGGCGGAGATCGCCGAGCGCGTGGCGCGGGCGCTGGACATGGTGCAGCTGTCGGCCTTCGTCGACCGCCGGCCTTCGCAACTCTCCGGTGGGCAGCAACAGCGTGTGGCGCTTTCCCGCGCGCTGGTCTTCGAGCCGCGCGTCGTGCTGATGGACGAGCCGCTCGGCGCGCTCGACAAGCAGTTGCGCGAGCAGATGCAGCTCGACATTCGCGACCTGCACCGCCGCCTCGGCGTGACGATTGTCTTCGTCACACATGACCAGTCGGAGGCACTGACCATGTCGGACCGCGTCGCCGTCTTCAACAAGGGTAAGATTGAGCAGATCGGCACGCCGCGGCAGGTCTATGACGAACCGGCGACGCGCTTCGTCGCGGAATTTATCGGAGAGACCAATCTCGTCGAGGGTGTCATCGAGGCGGTGCAGGGGCAGGAGGCGACCGTGCGCCTGCGGTCCGGCGCGCATATTGTTTCTGCCGTTTCCGGCAGCGTCGCCTCCGGCCAGCCCGTCTTTCTCTCCATCCGGCCGGAGCGGGTCGATCTCAGCGAAACGCGCAGCGAAGCGCGCAATTGCCTGGAAACGGAAGTGACCGATTCCGTCTATCAGGGCGATCATCTTCGCGTGCAGTTGCAGAACGCCGCGCAACCGCTGATCGCCAAGCTCGGTCGCCGATCGCGCGAATTCCCGCCGGGCACCAAGGTCTATGCGGCCTTTTCAGCCGGCGATTGCCGGGTCATCGCGCCATGAGTGCAGTTTTGTCCCGGGCCGGGCGGTCGCTCGTTCTTCTAGCGCCGCTGCTTCTCTTCCTCCTGGGCTTCTTCGTCTGGCCGCTGTTCAGCATGATGTCGCAGGCCGTGTCGGATCCGGCCGTGCTGCGCCTGCTTCCACGTAGCGCCGAAGTGCTTACGGACTGGGATCGAAAGTCGCCGCCGACCATGCCCATGCAAACGGCGCTGATGGAGGACCTGAGGGCCGTCGATGACGACCAGGCGCTTGGCGATATGGTCCGCCGCCTCAACAGCGCCCGTTCCGGCTTCCGCACGCTCATGTCCAAGACGACCAGCGCGCTCGACGACATGGCGAACCCGCCCGCCGACCTCGTCTCCATCGACAAGCGTTGGGAGAAACCGGAATTCTGGCTGGCCATTGCCGATGCGCTTTCGCCGCTCACCGATCGCAACCTGCTCGCCGCAGTCGATCTCGGCCGCAATGCCGCCGGCGATATCGAGCACTTGCCAGCCGACCGGTCCGTCAACCGCGTTATCCTCGTGCGCACTTTCTGGATCGCCGCACTCGTCACCTTCGCCTGCGCCGGTATCGGCTTCCCCTATGCAATGATCGCGGCTTCGCTTACCGGCTGGAAGCGCGACCTGATGCTGGCTGCCGTGCTGCTACCGCTTTGGACCTCGCTTCTGGTACGCACCGCCGCCTGGTTCATCCTGTTGCAGGAACAAGGGCTGATCAACGACCTTCTGCAAACGCTCGGCCTGATCGATGCGCCGCTGCCGTTGATCTTCAATCGCACCGGCGTCATCATCGCCATGACCCATGTGCTGCTGCCTTTCATGGTGCTGCCGATCTATTCGGTGCTGATTACCATCCCGAAGAACCTGATGCCGGCGGCCGCCTCGCTCGGAGCGCCACCTTTGCGTGCGTTCTTGCGCGTGCTGCTGCCGCTGAGCCTGCGCGGCGTCGCCTCCGGCAGCCTCCTCGTCTTCATTTCTGCGATTGGCTACTACATCACGCCGGCACTGATTGGCGGGCCGGGCGATCAGATGATCAGCTCGATCATCGCCTTCTATGCCACAGGTTCTGCGAACTGGGGCATGGCCGGGGCGCTTGGCGTCGTGCTGCTTGTCGCGACGCTGCTGCTCTACAGTGTCTATGCGCGGCTCTCCACTGACGAGCCGGGGAGGCGCTAGGTCATGCCGATGAAGCTCACCAAGTTCGCTTTCGCCTCGCTGACTATCCTCTTTCTCGTAGCGCCACTCATCGCCATCCTGCCGCTCGCCTTCACCTCGAGCGTCATCCTCACCTACCCGATCCCGTCCTGGTCGCTGCGCTGGTTTGAGGAGTTGTTCACGGCGGATGCCTGGCGGCGGGCGATCTTTAACAGCCTGATCATCGGGACGGGCACGACGCTGCTCGCGACCGTCCTTGGCACCGCCGCCTCGCTCGGCTTGCGCAACCGCCTCCTCTTCTTCCGCGGGTCGATACGCACACTTTTCCTACTCCCCATGGTGGTACCCGCTGTCGTGCTCGGTGTGGGCATGCAGGTGCTGCTTGCGGGTTTCGGCCTGACGAACAGCTATGCCGGCGTGATCATCGCCCACACTGTCGTCGCCGTGCCCTTCGTCGTGGTCAGCGTCATCGGAGCGCTTGCCGGCATCGACGAGCGCGTGGAACTCGCCGCACAAAGCCTCGGCGCTTCGCCCGCAACGGTCTTCCGCCGCGTGACCCTTCCGCTCGCCATGCCCGGGGTGCTCTCCGGCGCGGTGCTGGCCTTTGCCACCTCGCTGGACGAGGTTGTGCTGACGCTCTTTGTCGCTGGTCCCAACCAGCGTACGCTGGCCCGGCAGATGTTTTCCAGTATCCGCGAGAACATCAGCCCGGCGATAGCGGCAGCGGCATTCCTCTTCATCGTCGCGACAATTCTGATCGGCCTCGCGGTTGTGCTGTCTCGATCTATGCTGGCGAAGCGGCGTTAGACAATTTCGCCCTCACGTTTTACTCGTGCATCTCAGAATCCGCCGCGTTGAGAGACGACGCAGAATGCCCTTCGTGTGATTTTCAGTGTTGTGCAAGCCTTCGCTACCGCCGTTGTAGGCTTGGCGGAGATATCTGCCCTGACGGCGGGTATCGATGAAATCGCTGGCTCAGCGCCTTTCCCTGCCGTAGATAGGACCGCTTTCGATCTGGTAGGCGAGACCACCCGTATTCGATTGCCTGACGGGCAAAAGCCGCTCTTCCGGAGCCTTGAGCGCCTCGATGAGCTTAACGTTATGGTCCCAGGGTAATTGCGAAACGACTTGTTGCACGAACTCCTCGTCGGGAAATGCCTCATGAAATGCGCGCAGGCACTCCGATTTACGGCTTTCTGAGCCGCGACCGATAACTGGACCCACGCGTCGAGGGAGCTTGGATCTATTCCTCTTGTCCTGAAAAATCCGCAGTTCGGGCCTGAGAGCGATCCCTGGTCGATCAACCTTGTTGCGATCTGGCTGAGATAGCAGACGATATCCAGCCTCGTGACCTCCAGCAGCATTTCATCGAAGCAGCGCCATTCTGCGCATATCGAGAAAGGAGCGGGATGAAGACTGTCCGGGGTGCGGCGACGATATAATCGGTCGGGCAGATGATCGAGACACCGGCGGCTTACTTTTCTGTGTGACCCTTTTAACCGGTCAAGCCGCGCGAGAAAGGACGCCAGCAGCTTTGCTGCCACGCGCCTGGCACGCTCGGCCGATATGTCTGCGGCGTCGTCTGCGGTTTTGGCCACGAGCGACGGCCGGGTCTCTAGCTATCTTTCGCACTCTCTGATCAAAGATTGACGATCATATCCGTTGGAGCGATCACCGTTCGCCGATGGGTGATCGCGAGCACGGCTACGTCCAGCGAGAGTAGGCGGATACGCTCCATGATGTCGCGATCGGTGGCTCCGTCGAGCGCCGAACTCGCCTCGTCCAGAAAGAGTAGGGCAGGATCTCGGGTAGTAGTTCGTCCTACTAGGCCTCATCCCGCTCCATCGCCAGTTCTGCCTCAAGGCTCTCGGTGTCGCGCAAGATCGTGGCGACCGCCAGCACACGTCCGCCGCGCTTGAAGCGCAGGAGGCAGTCCCTGGCGGGAATGTCGCCCTCGACCTCGATCTCGTCCCATCCCTCGGCATGGCCGACATAGTTGATCGGAACGTCGTAATGTTGGCTCCAAAAGAAAGGCACATCCGTGAATTTCTGCCGGTGTCCGAGCATGTTGAGTGCGGCCACAGCACCTTGCCGCTGCGCCACCACCCAGTGCTCCACCCTGATGTTCTCGCCGCTGTGGGGATCGGGCCACCGGGCAATATCACCGGCCGCATATATGCCCGGCACGCTGGTCTCAAGATAGGCATCGACCAGGACGCCCCGATCGGTGGCGAGACCGGCCCTTTCAGCGAGATCGACCCGCGGCCGCACACCGATGCCGACGACGACCATGTCGGCGGCCAGGGTGCTGCCGCCGCTCAGCCGGACCTCACTCGCGCCAATGCTTACCACGGTATCTCCAAGGTGGAAGATGACGCCATTTTCCTCATGCAGGGCGCGGATGAAATCGCCGATCTGCGGCCCCAGTATCCGTTCCATCGGGCGTTCCTCGGGCGCCACGACATGCACTTTGACACCGCGGGTCCGAAGGGCGGCGGCAACTTCGAGGCCGATGAAGCTGGCGCCCAGGACGATGGCACTGCGTGCGGTTCCAGCTTGCACGATGATCTTCCGGCTGTCGGCAAGCGAGCGCAGCGTGTGGACATGAGGCTGGTCGGCGCCGGGGATGGTCAGGCGAACCGGTTCGGCGCCCGTTGCCAGCAACAGTCTGTCGAAGGCGACCCGAGCCCCATCGGCGAGCAAGATTTCGCTGGCGCGGACATCGATGCCAGCAACCCTGGTTCCCAGGCGCAAGTCGATGCCGTTCTTGGCATAGAAGCCCTCCTTGCGCAGCGGGATCCAATCCTCCGGAGCCTTACCGGCGAGATAGTCCTTCGAAAGGTTAGGGCGGTCGACGGGCAGCGCCTCGTCATCGCTGATCATGACGATGGCGCCCTGAAATTGTTCGCGCCGCAGCCTCTCGGCGGCGGCAAAGCCGGCGGCGCCACCACCGACGATGACGATCTTTTCGGGAGCCGCCCCGGCATCACCCTCGCGTGGGGCCGGCGTCTGCTTCTTGCGCTTCTCGCCAACGATTATTCTGTCGCCGCGCTGTTCAACCGACCAGCATGCGAGCGGCGATAACGCCGGAGCACGCAGGGCCTCACCGGTGCGCAGGTGAAAGCAGGCGTGATGCCAGGGGCAGCGGACAGTGTCGTCGGCGACGAGGCCATCGACCAGCGGCCCACCGTAATGCGAGCAGTTGGCGGCTATTGCGAATATCTCGGATCCGCGGCGCAGCAGAAGCACCGGCTCGCCATCGCGATGACCGACCAGCTTGCCGCCATCGGGAAGATCGGCGAGCGCAAGGCCGACGGCGAGGTCGGGTCCGCTCGGGTCTGAAGGGTTACCGGACATCTTCTCCTCCGTCGAAGGGCAGCTGCCGGTATCGTCACTGCGACGCTGGGCTTACCGACCCAACAGGCAACTCATCCGGGATTGTCCGCCATTCCCGCTCCCAGGCAAGTGAATTTGACCTGCAGTTGCGTGCAATTTTTGCGATATGGCCAACCGGAGCCAAGCGCGGTCGTTCCCGCGCCGGGGCAGTCACTAGGTGCGGGGCGTATCCACCAGGAAATCCTGGCGCGTCAGTGCGATGTCGGCAAGCGTGTAACGGTCGAGGGTGTTTTGGAACGACGACAGCGCGTCGCGCAGCATGCCGGAAAGCTTGCAGCAACGCGTGATCGTGCACTGGTTGCCGGTGGCAAAGCATTCGACCAGGGCGAAGTCCGGCTCGGTTAACCGGATCACGTCACCTATGCGGATGTCTTCCGGACGACGTCCGAGCGTCAGCCCACCCGATCTGCCGCGAACCGCCGTCAGGTATCCGGCACGGGTGAGCGTGTTGGCCACCTTGTTGAGATGCGCCTTGGACACGCCGAAGGCGCGCGCCGTTTCCTCGATCGTAAACAGCCGGTCCCCAGCGGACGCCGCGAACATCAGCATGCGCAGCGTGTAGTCGGAAAAGTTCGTCAGCCTCATTTCGCTCCAACCTTTGCGCATGCCGATCCTGCCGGTTGCCCCGGAAGGTCATAGGCTGTCGGCCGTGATCGGTTCGACGGACAACGTGTTTTCACCGCGATTGTAGGCCAGTGCAAGGCGGAAGGAATGCGCAATGCGCAATGCCCGTTCCATGAACAGCGCCGCAATCTCCGGCGGGCAGAGTTTTTCGACGGTAGCGCGAAACAAACCCAGCCATTGCCGGAAATGCTGTTCGCCCAGGTCAGGAAGGGCCAGGTGCGGCGGCAGCGGGCGGCCGTCATAGCGGCCGCTGCGAAGCATCAAAGATGACCAGAAGGCGCACATTTTCGTCAGATGCTGTAGCCACTCATGCCGCGCGATGGCGCTGTTGAACACCGGCCCGAGCAGAGCATCCTTGCGGATCTCGTCGTAGAAGCCGTGAACCACCTCGTGGATCATCTGCTCGTCTAACTGCTCGGGCAGCACCCGGCCGTCGATTACGATGGTTGGTTTGTCCTTTGCGCCTTTGCTCATGCCTGGATTCAGCCCTCTATCAGGCCGATGCGGCCCTTTGTCGTCCAACGACGATGGGTGTGTGATGAAAATGCGCTTCACTATGCGGACGAAAACATATATCGTCAATGTATCTTTTTGCCGCTACTGGCGGCGTACATTCGATGAGGGGCCAGATGAGGCTCGAGCTTGACCAGGCCGGAGATTATGTTCTGGACCCGGAATTTCTGGCGGTGCGGCTTTCGATGGAGGCGAGTGAACTTCGGCGCCGAATGCGTCTTGGCCTCGTGACCAGCATAGTAGAGCGCGGCGTCGATAGCGACGAAGGCCGCAAGCGCCTGACTGTGCGCAACGGCAACTCGGTCTGGCGGGGCATTGTCGACGCCGACAACTGCATTGTCAGTGAGGAGTCCCTTGACCTTAGGCGACCTTCGACCTTGGGAGGCTAGCTGCGTTCGTCGACCATCCTCGTCGGTCAGCAGAAAGCGCTGGGCAGGGCCCGACCAAAGTCATTTAGCCAACAAACGAAACCAAAAAATAGGCGGAATTGCAACATGAACGATCGTCAGTCGGGAAGTACACTCGTGCCAATGCTGGTCGGTGGCTTATTGCTCGTTATTGTGGGCTACATGGTCGTTATGATGTTCGTGTAAGCGGAGCGATTTGACTGAGCTGTTGGCGCCGAGAATCTTCTTGGCCGTCTGCGCAACCGGTGCGTCAACGAGGTTAATCGTGTAGCCGTCGGATCCATCCATCGCCTTGCCAGCGGAGATTGAAGAGAGCGATTGGCCGGTTGCGGCGTCGATCTGGTCGTGGACCCGGTAGGGGCGACCCTGCAAAGCTCTCGTGCGGCTTTGCGCCCCGAGGGGCGTCTGGTCTTCGTCGGCAACGCCGGCGGTTCGCAGCTCAGTATCGATCTGTGGCTGGCGCTTCAGGCGAACCAATCGCTTTTCGGCGTCTTCATGGGAACGCAATTGGAAAAGCCGGATGTCTACGGCACGGTTTCCCGGATGCTGGATTGGGCGGCGGCCGGTGGCCCGAGAACTTTTCAGCGCGCTCAGGCGGCCAATTCGGGCGGCTCGGCCGGCCTTTCGCCGCTGATCGTTTCGCGGTGAAACCCGATCTGCTGATGGTCGCAAAAGGCATGACCAACGGCGCGGTCCCGATGGGTGGCGTGATCGTCAATGCCGCAGTCTATGAGCCGATTGCCGCCAAGGCTCAGGCAGGAGCGGTCGAACTTTCCCATCTTATTCGGGCCATCCGCTGGCAGCGGCGGCGGGGCTCGCCGCGCTGTATGTCTATGTTTCCGAGGGTTTGTTTGAAAAGGCGGCAAGGCTGGAGCCGCACTGGCAGACATGTGCGCATAGCCTGAAGGGTCTTCCCGGGATCGTCGACATCCGCAATCTGGGTCTGCTCGCCGGCATCGAACTCGGAGAGGATGCCGTCAGCGGCAGGGTGCTGGCCAAGAAAGTCTACGAGTTCTGCTTCGAGAAGGGCGTGCTTGTTCGCCCCGTGGCAAACACGATTGTGCTGTCGCCACCGCTGACGATTGGAGAAGACGAGGTCGAGACAATGTTCGCGACCATTGCGGCAGCCCTCAAGGCGAACTAAGGCTGCATCCCGAAAGTACCCCAGCGTCCGCCATCTTCATCACGTTTGTGCACCGTTGCGGTGCCGTCGATCCAGACATTGAACGGTGAAACTGCCGGCGCGTTTTCACCCCCCTTTTCTATCTCTTCGGCGGGACGAAGCTGCGCCAGACTGGTCGAAAAGCCAAGCGTCATTCCGTTCTCGGAGGGCGACATTCTGGTCGAGATCGGGTCGCTACCCGCGCGGCCCACCTTGCGACGCTCGATCAGGCCCGGCACCTCAATCATTGTCGACAGGAGATTTTGCCTTGTTCGGACGAAGTCTCGCACCAGCCCGTCGATCTCTGCTGCGACCTTCCTGTATTTCCACGAGATCGGTTTCCGCTGGTCACAGCGCATTGTGACGGGCCAGGCTGTGCGAAAAAGCCGAAATGGCAGGGAACGCATGAAAACCCTGTGGTCGCGGGTGCCGCCGGCGCTGCAATTGCTGCAGGTCTTCCGCGCCGCTACCGGCCGTCAAATGCGCAGGAGTCCGGATGGTGGCATCATCGTCAAATCAGCAGTCGCTGTCTTTGGTTGATAAAGGCCCGGAGATAGCCTTCGTATTGAAGGCGTTCGGCCGCAGTCAGCAGCTTCGGATCGACGCGCGTTGCGCCGAGCGTCTTGCGGATTTGCCGCATCGATTTGCGGACCGCGTCCAGGAATGCACGGCTGGCATTCTCCATCAAATGCCATCGATCAGCGACCTGCACTGCATCAGGCAACGCGCTTGCGGCCGCCAGCCCGTAAGCGCCGCCACGGTCGCGGGCAACGATTTGGATTTGGGGGTTCTGCCGCAGCCAAGCCTCCGCCGTCGCTGGCTCGCGGTCTGGCAGCAGACTGACCGGCCGCCGCCGTTCCAGATCACACACGATCGTGCCGTAGCGATGGTTGCGACGCCAGGCCCAATCATCGATGCCTATCACCGAGGGTGGGGCTGATGGCGGAAGGCCTTGCCTGCGGATGACGCGTAGCAAGGTGTCGTTGCTGACGGGAAGCATCAGACGTTGGGCAAAACGGGCCGCCGGGCGTCCACCAAGCGCGAGGGCCTATAGTCTGAGGTTCGATTCTACTCAAGGTGCTCACTTCGAACCCTCGCGGAGTCACTTCTTTGGGACGGCTTTCGGCCTGGGTTGATACAAGCGCCGCTTGACGTTGGAGCGCAAAGCATTGCGAACATCCTTGTCCGCGGTGGAAAGGTCGAACCATTCCGGATCAAAGTAGCCACCGCACCACCGAATGGTTTCGTCCTATTCGGGATCTTCCCGGTCCGCGATGATCTCCAGAAACCGCTCATAACACGACACGCCGCCAACATCCTCGGGCGGTCGGGCCCTTTCGCCGGCGACGCAGGTCCCGTGTTTGGGCGTAGCAGCGAGCGTTAAGAATTCCTCGACCGCGACGGTGTGCCGCCAGCCATCCCCGAAATCATAGTGGTAGCTAAAGACAGCACCTTGCTCGAAGTCCAGCAAGCGAACCTCTCTCTGATCGAAGACTCGAGGATCGTCGTCGGTCGCTAATTCACGTCGTCGGTCGCATCCTCCGTCAGGATATCGACGTCTCCATATCGCAGACCACCGATGCGGAACTCATAGAGATGATAGTTCCACCAGTTGAACGCGGCCTGAATTCCGAGATGCAGATACTCCAGGTTCCAATGGCCTGACAGGACCAGACGGCGCCAGGCGCCCGGCTCGATCTCATCAATGGAAACTCTGATCTGCACGGTGTTTGCGGGTTTGAACATTACCCGAATGAACAAGGTTGGCGGAAGATCGTCAAGACGGTCGCTCGCGCCGCATGGCCAGGATATTTTGCGGCGTCGTGCGTTCCGCCCGGTCGGCACGCGACCCGGCACCTCGGTCTTTAGTGGCAATCCGTTTTGGCACGAAACTGATCGAAACCAACGCCCATTTCAGAGCGCGCCGCATCCTCGACCCTCCGGTGAGGGGCACAACAACACGGGACTGCCAAATCGCACTCGCCCGCGATGACGCCCTGGCGCGTGGGGCATGATCAATCCCGAATGCGTGGGTGAGATTGAGACCAAAGCGGTCGCTTTGCGCGGATCCACGATCCTGAAGGCAACCCGGTCGAGCTATGGGAGCCGACGCGCGGCATACCGCGCGTAGATATCAGTGGGGCACATGGCTAACGGCGCTTCCTTACAACTCGCTCCTGGCCTTGTGGGCGCCTAGACAGACATTCCTGAAAGCAGGGGTCGTCCGGCCGCGCCTACCTACCAGCCATGCCTGCCCTCCAATCAGCGGCAGCAAGCTGCACCCGAGCGCCAGTGCCCATCCGGCGGCCCCAATCTGCACAATCTGAAGCGCTTCAGCCAAGACCGGCACTGTGACAGCTGCTAAGATCAGCCCGAAACACAGCGCGAGCGCATACCAGACGAGGCGGTTTTTCGTAACGGCGTTCCGCCATAGTCCACTGCCGCGGCTGCGCATGTTGAAAACGTGCCAGAGCTGGGCAAGCGCAATGGTGAGGAAGGAGATCGTCGTCGCCTCCTGCTCTCCAAGCTCGAGCCAGTTGGTAGCGACGACGAGCGCGATCAGCGTGCTTGCCGCAATCGCCAACCCGTAGCTCACCACTGCGCGCCACTGTTCGGCTGAAACCATCGGCTCCTTCGGCGGGCGGGGCGGACGGGCCAGCACGTCTCCCTCCCCCTCTCCAGTGGCGAGCGCGAAGGCAGGGAAGACATCTGTCACTAGATTGAGGAAGAGAATCTGCAACGGCATCAGTGGTAGCGGAAGGCCGGAAAAGACGGCGAGGCCGACCACCAGCACCTCGGCGAGATTGCAGGAGAGCAGATAGGTCGAGAAGCGACGGATGTTGTCGAAGATGATCCGCCCCTCGCGCACTGCATGGACAATGGTGGAAAAGGCATCATCGAGCAGCACCATGTCGGCCGCCTCGCGCGCCACGTCGGTGCCACGCTGACCCATGGCGATGCCGATATTGGCCTTGGTCAGCGCCGGCGCATCGTTGACACCGTCGCCGATCATGGCAACCACCTCGCCCTCGCGCTGGAAAAGGTCGATCAGGTTGAGCTTCTGCTCCGGAGTCATGCGGGCGAAGACATCTCCGCGAGCGATCTTCTTGCGCTCGGCTTCCGCCACTTCCCCGAGGCGCGACAGTTCTGCCCCGGCCGTCACCGTCGCATCGGGCTCCGTCATGCCGACGGCCCGGGCGATGCTGAGCGCCGTGCTCGGATGATCGCCGGTTGCCATCACGACGCGGATGCCGGCGCTGCGCATTGCCGCGACAGCATCGGCGATATCGTGCCGTGGGGGATCGCGGAAGGCGACAAGGCCGAGAAAGGCGAGACTACGGGCAATCGGTTCCGCCGGCTCTGCTTCCGGGTGGATGGCGACAGCGAGCACACGCAAGCCATCCGCCGCCAGGCGTTCGGCACTGCCGAGCCATGCTGCTCGCGCGGTGTCGTCCAGCGGGGCCGCCTCGACGCCGATCCGATCGGCCGACGCCAGCACTTCTTCCGGTGCGCCTTTGACGGCGGCGAAGTGGCCGTCGCCGTGGCGGTGCACAGTCGCCATCCGCTTGGTCGCCGTATCGAAAGGATGCTCCGCCACTTCCGGATAGGTGTCGATCTGCTCGCGGCGGTGGAGTCCTGCAAAGCCGCCGGCACGCAAGAGCGCCACTTCCATTGGGTCACCTGTGCCGAAACCCGCATGGTGGTCATATTCGGCGTTTGAGCAGAGTACGCCGACAAGCAGCGCCCGCATCAGCCCCGGATCAGTGGCGGGGTCGACCGGGTTCCGGTCCTTCAGGATCACAGCTCGCAAGTGGTCGATGGAGTACTCGCCGGACGGGGTGAGGACGCGCTCCACTTCCATACGGTTCTCGGTGAGGGTGCCGGTCTTGTCGGTGAGGATGAGTGTGGTGGAGCCGAGCGTCTCCACCGCCGCCAGGTTCTCAACGAGCGCATTGCGACCGGCCATGCGCATCATGCCGCGGGCGAGCGCCAGCGTGGCGACGATCGGCAGACCTTCCGGGATTGCCGCCACGGCGAGCGCGATCGAAGTCTCCGCCATCAGGAAGATCGGCTTCCCGGAATAGATGCCGGCCGCGGCGACGACGGCGGCGAGCGCGAGCGTGAGCCAGATGAGCTGACGGGAGAGGAGTGCGAGTTGCCGCTCCAGTGGCGATTCGCCACTCGCTGCCCCCTCGACGAGTTCGGCGATACGCCCGATCTCGGTGGCGATTCCCGTGCCGGTGACGATAGCCTCGCCGCTGCCCCGCACGATGTGCGTGCCTTTGAACAGCATGGCGCTGCGTTCGGTAAGCGCCGCGAATTCGGGATTGGTCTCGACACCTTTCTCGACCGGGAGGGATTCGCCAGTGAGTGCAGACTCGTCCACGCTCAATGCGGCACTGCTTGCGCATCGCATGTCGGCCGGCACGACGTCGCCCGCGTCGATGACCACCACGTCACCGGGCACAAGCTGGTCGGCCGAAATCTGACGAGACTGGCCGTCCCTCCGCACCCGCGCGTTACGCGCCGCGATTTGCCGCAGCGCTTCCATGGAGCGCACAGCTTGCCGCTCTGTGTAATAGCCTATGGCTGCATTGATCACGAGCACGGCGGCGATCGTCGCTGCCTGTTTCCATTCTGCATAAATGAGCGAGAGGACCAATGCTGCCGCCAGTAATGCCACGACGGAGCTGGCAAACTGCCGCAGGATCAGGGCCATTTCGGTGACCGGCCTGCGCGGGGCGACTTTGTTCGGCCCGAAACGGCCAAGCCGCCGCGCTACCTCCTTCTGGGTTAGTCCAACTGCCGGGTCCACACCAAAATGATCCGCAACGGCCGCTACCGAGAGGGCGTGCGACCGGTGCGGTAAAGTCTCCGCCCTGGTCACTTCGGGTTCCATACTCAACTCCACTTTTTGAACACGGACGCTCGCGACAGACCGAAATCCATAGCGCTAGACTAACTTGCCTTGGAAGCTAGCGACCTTGATGTCGGTCAATGAAATGCCGTCAGCCGGCTTTAAGGCAGACCTCAATGAGGTGGACGCACCTGAAGCGGCGCATGTTTATTGTACAACGCTCCTCAGGAGCGGTTCGCTTACTTATCAGCATGTGCCGGAAAATGCTTCGATCGACTGGAAGCTGGTGACTGGCGCGGCCCTTTTCGGGCTGGGCTGGGGATTGGTGGGGCTCTGCCCCGGTCCAGCGATCGCCGCATTGTCGACCGGCCGATGGGAGGCCGCCGTGTTCGTTGCGGCGATGGTGCTCGGCATGGCGGCCTATCGCGTTTCGCTCGGCGGCACGTTGAAAACCAGCCCCTCCGCTAACACTAGGGCCTAGGGCCCACGGAATTGCCCATGTATCTCGACACTCTGCAATATTTGTTCGGCGGGCTCTCCGGTGTCCTGGTTGGTTTCACTCTCGGCCTGTTCGGCGGCGGTGGCTCGATACTCGCCGTCCCGCTGATGGTCTATCTGGTCGGAGTGCCAAGCGCGCACCTGGCGATCGGCACCAGCGCGCTCGCAGTTGCCGCCAACGCCTTCACGAACCTTGTCGCCCACGCGCGCCTCGGGAACGTCAAATGGCGCTGCGCCTCCGTCTACAGTGCCGCAGGGATCGCCGGGGCATTCCTCGGTTCAACGCTCGGCAAGATGGTGAGCGGCCAGCACCTGCTGATACTGTTCGCCCTGTTGATGCTGGTCATCGGCGCCCTGATGTTCAAGCGGGGGGATGCCGAAGGCAATCCGGGAGCCCAATGCAATACCGAGAATGCCTCCAAAGTCCTGGGTTTTGGCGGCATGACCGGCATTCTATCCGGTTTCTTCGGGATTGGCGGCGGGTTCCTCATCGTCCCCGGGCTGATTGCGGCGACAGGCATGCCGATCATCAATGCCATTGGCTCCTCGCTCGTCGCCGTCACAGCCCTTGGGCTGACAACGGCCCTGAACTACGCTTTTTCTGGCTATGTCGATTGGGCGCTCGCAGCGGTCTTCATTCTCGGCGGCGTCGCAGGAGGAGCGCTTGGCGCATTCGTCGCAGCACATCTTTCGGCCAGGAAAGGCGTGCTCAATAGATTGTTCGCCTCACTGATCTTCGTGGTCGCCGGCTACATGATCTATAGAGGCGTGGGCCAGATTATTGCGGCTTGATCGCACGCGCACCGAAGCATCCATTTCGATGGACGCCTGTGCGGACATTTCGGTCGAGCATGAATTTCTGAAGAAAGTAGCAATGCACCGACGAAAACCGATGAAAGGAAGTCCAATGAGCTACTATTTCGCAAAAACATTGTCATGCGGCTTTGACGAAGCGGTACAGCGAACGACGGGTGCATTGAAGGCCGCCGGCTTTGGCATCATCTCCGAAATAGACGTCAAGGAGACGCTGAAGAAGAAGATCGACGTGGACTTCCGTCCCTATCGAATCCTCGGTGCCTGTAACCCGCGAATGGCGTATGAAGCGCTCAAGATCGAGGATAAGGTTGGGACGATGCTGCCTTGTAACGTCATCGTACAGGACGCTGGTGGCGGCAAAATCGAGGTCGCCGCAATTGATCCTGTCGCCTCGATGCAGGCGATCGGCAATCCAACGCTTTTGGAGACCGCCAAGCTAGTGCGGTCGATGCTTCAGAGCGTCGTCGAGGGACTTTGACCGGTCGTCTCGCTCACAATCATAAGGCAAAGAAAATCAGAGCCACTCGTTGTCGGCCAGAGACTTCGGTTCGCACATTTGATGCCGATCAATGACCAAATGTTGGTCAGCGACTTATCATTGATGCTCACTAAGCAGGAGTACAGCGATGTTCAAGGCCTTCATGATTGTACTGTTGACCCTTGGGTGGTCAGGGCAAGCGCTCGCCGATGACGACGTCGGACCGCGGTGGGGTTGGGGACAGGGGCCTGGTCCTGGAATGATGCAGCGTCTAGGTGCTATCGATATCAACGACGACGGCATGATCAGCGATGACGAAGCGGCCGCCCAGGTGGAATTGGTGTTCGCCGCGATGGACGGTGATGATGACGGTGAGTTGACCGAGGACGAATATTTGAGTGTGCGCATGGGCCCTGGACGAGGCTTTAATGAAGCGCGGCAGAAGATCATGCAGGAACGAAAGAAGACCCGGTTCGCTCAAATGGACCCCGACAAGAACGGCAAGGTCAGCAAGGCGGAGTTCATGGTGGCCGGCAAAGCTCGCTTCGAAGCGGCCGATACTGACAAGGATGGACGGGTCACGCCCTGGGAGTTTCGCGCTCAGCACAGGAATTCGATGTGAGTACGAGTAGACATGTTGTGTGTCCTCATTGTGCCGGGGTGAACCGGTTAGCGACAAACCGTGACGCGAAATTGGCTAAGTGCGGTGTCTGCAAGCAAGCCCTGTTCGACGGACATCCGGTCGACGCAGACGCGGAGATGTTCAGGCACCAGATCAGTCGCAACGACATCCCCGTTCTTGTTGATGTCTGGGCACCCTGGTGCAGTCCTTGCCGGATGATGGCTCCCGCTTATGCGGAGGCTGCGAAAATACTCGAGCCGGGCATACGCGTGGTGAAGCTCAATTCCGAAGAGCATCAACAGGTCGCCGCAGAGCTCGGCGTCCGAGGCATTCCGACGTTATTGCTTTTCCAAGGCGGCCGGGAACTCGCCAGGACTTCAGGCGCCATGAACACGCGCCAAATTGTTGACTGGACCGGCGCCCACTTAAATGGTCAGCAGCGACAGCCGCTTGCTTAGCAAAAGCGTTCACGTGGTCTACAGACGGAAAAGGCACCACACGCCTGACGCGCGTGCCGGACGCGATCTCTGTCATCAATTCAGGACAGAAGCAAAAAATTGCACCAGTACGCTGATCAACGCAAAGGATCTGACACGCGTGCCTTTATGGAGCCAGTAAGAGTTTTTCCCCAATCGTACAGTCTGTAGCCGGTTCGCCTGCTGCGAGCTGAAAGCGGTCAGCGGGCGAACGTCCGCTCACTTCCATAACTAGCTTTTGACGGATAGCGACGGCAAAGTCCTCTGGCTCGTGCACGGCAAGCACGAAGGAACCGGGGCCGCCGATGACGCAGTCTCGATAATACCGGTCCAGAGGACCGAAAGAGACAGAGGGCCGAATCATGATGGCAAGTCCGTTGATGACAATGCCGCGGGCCAGAGTATCAGCGCGTGCAGTAATCACGGGAGGTCCGGTGTTGTTTGGTCCATCTCCTGAAATATCTAAGATTCGTCGCATACCAGAAAATTCATTCCCCTCAATTAGCGACGTAGCAAAGGAGATCGCGTTTGAGACTGAGGTCGCACGCCGTGTTCCAATTGGTCGGGCCTCGAGCTTGGCTGCGAACGCTTTGGCATCCTCTGCATCATCAATTACTTGCCAAGCGATGACTGAGTTCTCGTTTACCACCCCTGCCCATTCGAAATAACCTAAGGCAATTCGTCCAAGGTAGCCGCCCTTAACTGCGTCCAAAAAATCCGGGTGCCTCAGCGCCTCGACATAGCCAGCCCGCTGCACCCGCGCTTCTTCCATGTCCATCGAACCGGATATGTCGAGCGCGAGCATGAGTTCGACATCAACCGGCTCGGCTGCCATCGTCTGAAGCGCGAGTCCGCTGAATGCCAGGATCATCGATAGAACTTTGAGCATCATCTTGACTCGTCTCCGGAAAAGACGCGGCGCCATCTGCGAAATTATTGTACCGGCTCGCCTTCTGTCGGCAAACCAGCAAGACGGTACCATATAGCCGCCACTTTGCGGCAGTCCGCTCGACTTTGATGGGTCGACCTGCCATTACACTTCGCGTCGCGTTCCATTCGAGACGAGACAGGGCGGCCAGCCTTGTGATCGGGGCGGCCGATGAATGCCTTTTGCCAGAGGCGTCCTATCGGAAGGACAGCTCTAATCCGAACTAGCTAGTGCCCGTCCATAAACGCCTGTTTTTCTGCGGTTTTGAAAGGTTGTTTGCCGGCTGCCATCGTTTCTTAGGACGCGTGATGGCAGAAGGCCGCGCAGGTTATGGCCGAAGAGCGATCTGGCGGCAATGGGGTCGTGGGGTATCGGCTGACGCTCGCCGGGCTTGCTCTGAACGCTACCGGATCAGGAGCGTGAGGTCGGCCTGAGGCGGGCAAGGAGGGCGAGATTGTAAGCGACCACCGAGGACCAGACATAAGCCTTAAAGTGGTCGAGCCCGCGCCAGGTGCAGCGCCCCAAGCCATAAGCGCGCTTCAGACATGAGATGCCGGCCTCGATGCCGGCGCGGAAGTTTCTGAGCTTGCGATAGACCCAACGGCTCTTGACCATGTCTTCGATCTTGAGGCCGCACTTCTTGTGGAAGGCCATGTCGCGGATGCCACAGGCTTTGGCTCCGCTCAAATTATCGCGGCTGGCATAGCCGCCGTCGGCCGCCGCCTGACGCGGCGCCTCGCCATAAAAGGCGATGTGGCGTTCCAGCATCGGCAGCAAGCGCTCGCTGTCGGCCGGGTTGCCGGTTTCGACGACGAGGTCGAGGACCAGTCCGCTTCTGCCGGTGGTCAGATTGAGTTTGTGGCCGTAGTCGACGTCGCGGCTGCCTTTGACGATGATGTCGGCATGCGGCTCGAACAGGCTCACCAGCTTCTCGCCAGCCGGTACCGGCTCGCCGGCCAGGACCCGCCGTTCGGTCTGGGCGATGATCCGCTCGATCAGCGGCTTATAGTGGCCGAGCTGGGTCTGCCACAGTTCGCCGGCCGGGCCCGCCGTCAGGGGCAACTGTTCACTCGCCTGCTGCAGATAACTCAAGGTCGTGCGCGTGATCTTGAGCAGTTCGCGGTAGTGGTTCACCCGTTTCGGGCGACCGCGGGTATATTCGATCGCTCTAGCCCGCTTCTTCGCCGCGCGGCAATGATCGTGCCATTGGATGGTGCTACCCAGTCCATCGGCCTGCTGCAACAGCCGTACCATCACCCGGTCAGCGTCCCATAATAGGCTACTGTCGCTCGGCTCATGGATCAGTGCGGCGGTGACGGTGCTATCCACGCGCACGACCTTGCCACTTTCGAGCTTCTCCTGCAGGGCGCTCGCCAGCAGCACCCGGTTGATCTCTTCAAAGGTTTGCGCCCGGATCGCGCTGATCGTCTTGTGCAAGACCGACTTCTTCGGGCTCCATCCCCAGGGCAGCCGGGCAAAGGTGCGGAACGAGGCGGAGTCTTCGAGATGGAAGGCCAGTTCCTGATAACTCAACTGGCGATGCTGCTTGAGCAGCGCGCAGCGCAGCACAGCCTCGGCCGGCAGCCCCTCGCGGCCGGTTTCCTTGCCCCTTGTCGGCGCAGATCCTCTGTCACTCGGCTCAGCACCTCGCCATGCTCATCCTGCCACTGAGACATGGCTTTCAATTCACGGCCGATCTCGTGCCCGGCAAAAAGATCGAATATACTGGATTGGACGGTGCGTTCGCGACGGTCGAGCTGTCTTGTTCACTTCGGTTGATGACGACGCCAGGCGTTGACGTCTTGGTGGCGCTGACATTTGTGTCGGCCGTTGATGCGCCGGAGCGTTTCCGGTCATCCCGAGCGGTGGGGCCGCATTTCGGATTGACGCCGAAGAAGTATCAATCGGGTGAGACCGATCATAGCGGCCGCATGTCGACAATCGGCGATGTGGGCGTGCGAACCGCGCTCTACGAGGCGGCCAACGTCCTCCTCACGCGACCGAGCCAGCCATGGCGGCCTGACCGGAAGGAGGTAACAAGGCAAGTCCTTCGGACGGACGCAGCCATCAGCCCTCCGGAGCAAGGTCCCTTCACCGGGACGATGGATGGGTTAGGCCGCTATGCGACAAGCAGCACTAGTGTCTCTGCACAGAGTTATGACTCTTTGGCCGTGGGGGGGGTAGGCTTTGGCCAATTTGAGGCGGGCTTGCTCGGTGGAGAAGATCCATTTGATGCGAGCACCACTGGCCTTGCGTCGGCGTTCCCAGGCTGCGACCTCGGCGACGAGACGGTCGCGGCTTTCGATACGGCGGTCGAGGTATTGGTCGCGCAGGACGCCGATTTCGATCTCGACCATGTTGAGATCCAGCTGGCGTGCTTGGGCGTGTAGTGGAATTCCAGCCGCCTGAGAATGCGGCGCGCCTCAGCGGCCGGCAGGGCTTGATAGAGCGCGGCGGGTGTGTGGGTCGACAGATTGTCGAGCACCACGCGGATGTAGGCGGCCGGGATAATGGACATCGACGAGATCGCGCATGCAGTGGGCGAAGTCGGCCGGCCGTTCGGTAACTTTCGCCTTGCGCCATGGCTTGAGATCGTTCTCGGCCAGGCGACGGCGCACCGTTTCGCGCGACAACTGGTCATGATCGGTCAGCTTGACGAACGCGTCGGCCAGCAGCTCCAGCCGGTCCTCAGCAGACCCCATAGAGCAGCGACCCAGCGCCGACTGCGGAAGCAGATTCTTCATCCCGGTTGTCCTTGAAGAAGAAAACGGATGACTGTCAGCCCGGCAAGCAGCCCTCCAAGAGAAAGAACGAGCGAGGCCCCCACATAGGTTGCCGCAATTCCCCACTGTCCTCGTTCCCAAAGGCTGATCGCGTCGAGCGAAAAGGTCGAAAACGTGGTGAATCCGCCGAGAAATCCCGTCGTCACGAACAGTCGAACGTCTTGGGAGAGCCCGCCGCGGAATGCGAAATACTCGGCCAGAATTCCCATGAGGAGGGAACCTGCGAAATTGACGCCGAGCGTTCCATAAGGAAACGCCGGGCCGAACAGATGCGCGGCGAGCTGATTGACACCGTGACGCGCAGCTCCGCCCACGCCGGCACCAAGAAAAACGATCAAATACGCCATAATCTTCCACCTTCTACCCGCTGCTCGGGCCTTCTTCGACAAGGAGCAATCGCGTCGCGGCGTCTCGCCGCTGATCGACTAACAGATTTTTCACGGGAGAATGGCACAGACGGAATTCAGGCACGACTCCACTCCCACGCCCAATTAGCGTTCGAATAGGAGTCATCAGCTTCATCGGGGGAAGCGGTTCGGTCACTGTGGCCCGGCAGAAACCATTGCCGTTGATCTTGCGGATACAAAGATGGCAGCGATTCTGTCAATAATGGGTTTCGAAGCTCACAATTGCTTAACTTGACGTTGTGGTCCTACGGCTTGATTATTGTGCGTTCAAAGGTGGTGGAGTTCACCGGATAACAGCCGCTGCGGGCAATGTCTCCTGCTCGATCAACAGCAGGAGCCCGCTCCATGGACGGTCACAACGCCTCCCTGAAACGCCCCCGCCTCCGGCGAAACACGGCGGGATCGACGCTCGCTTCGTCGGACACAGCACTGCATTCGGCCTCACCCCAGAAGGAGGTCGCTACCGCGTCGGCCGCCGACGAGGAGGCTGCACGCCTGCTGCCGTTCCATAGCATTCTGTTTCCGGCGCCGGGCCAATCCGCTGGGCCGTCACCGCAGCCCAATTGCTTTGGCGATCTGAATCTCGACCAGATCATCGCTTCGGTCAAGGCTGGGCGCGAGGAATACGACCTAAAGACGTTCTTCACCTCGACCACTTTGCGGGATGCCACTTTTCTGAGCAGCAAGGTGCAGGAGGAGATCCTCGCGCTCGACGCGGTCGCCGTCTGGGTGACCTTCATCCACGAGCTTGCCTCCCATTCCGAGCGGACCGTCAGCATGATCAGCACCGTCGATACCGACGATCACGCGATCCGGACGTTCAAAGTCGTCCGGCGACCGGCGACCGGCCGATCCTATGCCCTGACGATCGCCGAGAAACGCGGGCTGACAGCCGAGCGCCTGCAGCAGCCACATGTACGAGTTCGCCAACAGTTTTGCCGAGGAAGCGCGGCCGGACGTGGCATTCCCGCATGCCGAACGGCGGGAAGACGGAACACGGACCTTCAAGCTGATCGAGGGAGAGCCGCTGCGCACTAGCTTCGGCGAGGACCTCTACCGAACCATCTTCGGCAGCCATCTCCACCAGCGCCACAACCGTCCGTCTAAGCTCTATCGGTCGTGGCGAGATTGCTACCAATCGGATGCGGGAGTAACATTCGCTTGTCGCCCACGCCGCAGCCTCTCTTGCATGGCGCACGCACCTGGACCAGACGCGATGTGGGAGCATCGCCGGAGGAGGTCCTGATGAACACAGCCACTTCAAAGAGCAGCGCCAGAAAGGCCCCGTCGGCTGGTTTTGCGTCCACTCGCGAGGCTCGCGCTTCGACCGTCAACTCGGACGTCGTCGCCTTGTTGCCCGACGCGGCAAGCACCCGCATCTGCCTGGACATCGCGGAAGATGCCGCCCGCTCCATCGGAGGCTGCATGGCCGCCGCCCATGTCGGGGCCGATCCGGAGGCGATGATCGCGGCACCCGAGGAGATCGACCTGCAAATGCTGCGCGACCTCGACGAAGGCTCGCCGCATGAGCGTCTCGAGCGCGTCGAGCGGGCATTCGAGGAGTGGAAGTTGGCTAAGCCTGAGCGCGGTGAAATCCTGCTTGACGACTGCCGCGGCGATCTCGGCCGTTGCGTGGCGAGCGAATGTCACGAGACCGCGCTTGTCGTCTTACCCGCCCATGGCAATTTGGATGCTCGCGACGCCTTCCACGACCTGCTTTTCAACGAGCGGAAGCTGGTGCTTGTGCCACCTGTAGGCAAGTACTCGGGCGATCTGCTCCGGCATGTCTTGATCGGCTGGAAGCCGCATGCTCATGCGCGCGACGCCGTCGTCGCGGCAAGGCGCTGGCTGGTTGCGGCGGAGCAGGTCACGGTCCTGTGCGTAAACGACAAGCCGGACGGCAACTACCAGTTCACGGCGAGAGAACTTCTCGACCAGCTTGGCGTAAAAGGTGATGTCGTGGCGATCAGCTCGGAAGGCCGCCCGGTCGGGGAAGCAGTTCTAGACTTCGCAAATTCGGCGTATTCGACCTGCTTGCTTATCGGCGCATTCAAGCACAGTTATTTCCTCGAACTGCTCCTTGGCCGCGTCACGCGCTACCTGCTAGCGCATGCCACGATACCGTTGATGATGAAACATTAGTTAGATGAGGCGGTTGCGGCGGAACCGATCGTGACTTCGTTCGCTTGTCGCTAGCGATCTCCCCCTGTAGCTTGGCGGCGACCTTCGGTCGCGTCTACGCCCTGACGTCCGAGCAGTGAAATGATAGCGGGAGCGCGAGAGCCATTGGGAATCGCTTGCGGGGGCCATATCCTACCCTAAGGATTTGGACGCGCAGAATTCCACGTTCAGAGCAGATCTCTGGCGCCTGCACGCGCAGCCCCGACTGTCGGACCCCTCTGCGGAGTTCGGGTATGTTCTCGCTATGGCGCGAGCCGACCCGATGCTGTCCTTCGCAATCGGAGGGCCAATGACGAAGCATTGTCTTCGGACGTTCGCAATACGATCACTCTCGGCATTGTCGCGCCTGAATCTCAGGCGGGCGCTTCGACTGGCAGTCCAGCATGGCCCCTGCTTATGCGGAGGCAGCGAAAATCCTCGAGCCAGGCATACGCGCCGTCAAACTCAATTCCGAGGAGATCAGCTGGTCGCCGCAAAGCTCGGCATCCGGCGTATTCCGACATTGGTGCTTTTCCAAGGCGGCCGGGAACTGGCCAGGACGTCAGGCGCCATGAACACGCGCCAAGAAGTCGACTGTACCCGCGCCCACTTGCACAATGTGCAATGATGGTTGCTCGCGCGAAGAGGGCTGGCAACAACTGCGCCGCGGCGGATGGGCTATTCACTTCTTGCCGTAATTGGCCAGAAGATATTCCACGATTTTCTGTTGATCGGCAGTTTCGATCGGCGCTCCAAACGCTTTCACCATTTTGGCGACCGATGCCTGCCACCCCTTCTCATCGAGGAAGGGAGAATTCATCTCGATATAGTCCAGGCTGTGGCAGGCGGCGCAATTCTCTTCAACGACATCAAGATTGGCGCCCTGTTTCAATTGGAATTCGGGTCCATCCGCCTTCGCCTCAAAGGATAGAGCCGCAAGGACGCCAGACATCAGAAGAGCTTTCAGGGAGACGGGCATGGCGACTTCCTCAAACAAACTTTAGACCGAGCGTCTGCACAATATTGTTGTGGTATCCGGCCCCGTTGAACAGCAAGGCCTCAACCTGCGTTTGTCCGATCTTGTTGCGGGCGCGAACCATGACGGTGACGGTGCCCGCTTGCTGTGCGGTGAGCCGATGCGTCCATTGCCGCCAGGAGAATCGGCCAAGGTCTTCGCCCAATTGCGTCGATGTCCAGCTACTGCCGTCATCGATGGAGACAGCGACTTCGACGATGACGTAACCGCCATCCCAGGCGATGCCCTGAAGATCGACCGGCTGGCCGGCTTTGACTTCCGCCCCGTCCTCGAGATTGGTGATCATCGAGTTTACAACCATTTCGGTAATCGGCGTGTTGTTGGAATCCGGCGGCTCCTGGCTGGTAAAGCGCTCGACGACGGGAAAGAGAGCACCGAAGCAATTGGCAGGCCTTACTACTGGTTCGCAGGCCACTCCTTGCCATCTCGCGAGCATTCCGCTGCGGGCGCAAATTGATTTGTTGCCAGCGGCTTCTGAAAATTCCGTAGATACAGGCCTTACAGAAGTCCGCACTCGATCACTCGCACATTCAGATCAAATCTTCTTGCATCCCGGGCGGCAACCACAGAAGTGTTTGAATCGGTTGGGGCGAACCGATTCACGTTGTTGATATGTCTGATTTCATACGCCGGGTCGAAGATACCGGTGGGCACGGGCCTGATGGCGCAGACATCCAGCGAGCGAACGGTTTGCTTCGTCGAATTAATTAATAAAATCAATAAGTTAGTTGCGTAAGTTATATTGTGGAACTTACAAACATGGTCCCGAGACCGGTCCGAGTGACCCAGTCGACGCGGGCGGTGACGCAACTTCGAAGCTGTTGAATGCGCCCCACTCGAATGGGTAGGCTGGTTTAACCATCGGCAACATACCGCCAGCCGAAGCAGATCAGTATTACGCCAGGCGGGACCCGCCAGCCATGGCCGCATAACTTTCACCAAACGGCCTCCGGCAAACCCGGTGCGGTTCATTGTCCTCCCATGAGTATGTACAGTTGCAGCCAACTAAACGAGCCAGTTCTTAGGGCGCAAGGCGAAGGTGGGCGTTTATCTGCATTGCATGTTATCGTTTTTCATGAAATTGTCTCCTGGGAATCATTTTTCAGGAGAAAGTATCGGATTTCATGGAGTTTGGGCAGCAGAAGCCTTTTTCACGAGAAGTAACCGTTTTTCATGGCCGCTGGCTGCCAGAGGCCGCAATACCCGTTGGCTATGCCGCGCTGATCGACGCCTATGATCTGAACGTGCCGATGCCGATCACGCTCACGGCGATTGGCCAGCGCCACAAAGTCTATCAGGCGGATGGGTGGCATCTTTACACTCCGCGTCATCAGCCGGATACGGACCTAGAGGCACATCTTGTCTTCGCCCTGCGTTATGAGGGGCTTGATCTTGCCGTCCTGAAGACCCTGTTTCGTGCCACCGGCCCAGAACCGATCACGGCAATCGTTAACGCCTCCCCGACAGGCGCTTATGCCCGACGGCTCTGGTTTCTCTATGAATGGTTGCTCGATGAAAGATTAGACCTGCCCGACGCGACCCATGGCAGCTATGCGCTCGTCGTCGACCCGGCGCGGCAATGGGCCATCGATACCACGACGTCGCCGCGTCATCGGGTAAAAAACAACCTGCCGGGAACGCCGGCCTATTGCCCGATGGTCTTTCGGACGCCCGTGCTCGATGATTTTGTGGCCCGCAGGCTCGGCGACGAGGCACGGCGCCTTATCGCGGATGTACCGGCGGATTTGCTTGCACGCACAGCTGCATTCCTGTTGCTCAAGGATTCCCGCTCGAGCTTCGAGATCGAAGGCGAAGATCCGCCGCAGGATCGAATCCAGCGTTGGGGGCAAGTGATCGGCGAGGCAGGCCGCCGCCCCGTCGATCGTGTGGAACTGGAGCGATTGCAGCGCATTGTCATTGGCGATGCTCGTTTCGTCCACCTCGGCTTGCGTGTCGAGGGCGGTTTTGTCGGCGAGCATGACCGCTTGAGCGGCGCGCCGATCCCCGATCACATCAGCGCGCGGCATGAGGATCTGCCGGCGTTGGTCGACGGGTTGACTGCCTTCGATCGCGGTGCGGCACGACATCTCGATCCGGTGCTCGGCGCGGCGGTTCTTGCCTTCGGCTTCGTCTACATCCATCCTTTCGAAGACGGCAATGGACGCCTGCACCGCTATCTTATCCATCATGTCCTGGCTGAACGCGGTTTCAACCCGCCTGGCCTGGCCTTTCCCGTCTCGGCCGTCATCCTCGACAGGATCGACGACTATCGCAGGGTTCTGGAGACCTACTCCCGTCGTCTCCTGCCGCATATTCGATGGCGGCCGACGGACCAAGGGAACGTCGAGGTGGAAAACGAGACAGCGGACTTCTACCGCTACTTCGACGCAACGCCGCATGTTGAATTTCTGTTTGAATGCGTCGCCCGCACGGTCGACGTCGATCTGCCGGCAGAGACTGCGTTCCTCAGGACATACGACAATTTCAAAGCGCAGATACAGGCAATGATCGACATGCCAGACAGGCTACTCGATCTGCTGTTCCGATTCCTGCGCCAGAACAACGGCAAACTGTCAAAGCGTGCTCGGGAGCGGGAATTTGCCGCACTTACCGAGGAGGAGGCCTCCCGTATCGAGGCGATCTATGAGGATATGTAGCGGCGGAACCTAATCATGCCCAAGACCTGTGCTTTGTGGGGACAACCTTTCCGCGGTAACTTCGCCACGCTGATTTAGGGAGCGGCAAGACGTCTCGGGAGGAGTGGTTGACCATATTGGGGTCGTTTGCGGGAGCGGGCGAAATACGACCTTAAGCGATCGGGTAGTGCATACCCTGGGTGCGTGGCTCTTGTTCCTACCACCCTAGTCCCCGATCTCAACCCGATCGAGACGGCTTTCGCCAAACTCAAGACACCCTTGCGAAAACGGACCGCGCGCAGCCTCGACGCCATCGCGCAGGCGCTCGGCGACATCTGCGACCTCTTCTCCGTCACAGAATGCCGCAACCACTTCAAGGCTGTCGAGTGGGGGCCGACGCAGATGGCCGAATATCTTAGAGATTTGACGGCGAAGGCGCGCCGCGGAGAATTCTCGCTAGGTCCGGTGCTAATGGCGTTACTGCGAACGAACGGGGTTGCAGCGCGGGCGGTCGGGTAACAGGTATATCTGCTGGGGGCGGGTCCTCTGCCGGCCGCAAGGTTCTTGTACCGTTTGTCCAGATGTGAATTATCGGGTCGACGGCGAGCTAGTTTGAAACTCAGCTTGAATTTCCAGTGTCGCAAGGACGACTACGCAAGCATCTGTCTGAAGCCTCTCCGGTTGAGAGAGGCCGGGGATCGGTTTTTGCCAAGGTATGTGAAAGGCTTCTCCGTTCGCTCAGAGGCCCCTGTGAGGGATGTTGGTCCCAACCCTACGAGATCAAATTGCTACGTGGTTGTTGTTCGCCCGTCCATTTTCGTCTCAGTCAGGCTGAGG
>NZ_JBNDIU010000035.1:0-45307 GCF_050434565.1 Ensifer sp. 4252 | reverse complement strand
CTCGACGACATTTGTGATGATGTCGTTCTCGCCCATCCGTTGAAGGTCAAGGCGATCGCCGACGCCAAGATCAAGACCGACAAGATCGATGCGACCGTGCTGGCGCATTTGCTGCGCGCCGACCTGGTGCCGGAAGCCTGGGCGCCAGGCGAACGTGCCCGAGAGCTACGTGTCGCCCTGCGGGAGCGGATGTTCTACGTGCGGCTGCGCACGATGACGAAGAACCGCATCGTCACGGTGTTTGATCGCTATCCGGAGCAGACGGCGCAACTGAAGACGCTCGGCGATCTGTTTGGTAAGGCCGGCCGCATTCAGCTTTCGCAGGTCAACGTCTCTGAGATCGACCGCATCCAGATCGACCGTGGCCTCGCTTTCATTGGCGCCATCAATGAGCGGATCAAGCAGTCGGAAGCGACGATCCGGGCGATGACCAAAGCCAACGCCAATGTCAGGCTGTTGAAGACGATCCCCGGCATCGGCGAGTTCTTTGCCCGTCTGATCGACGCGGAGATCGATGACATAGCGCGGTTCCGCAACCCGAAGAAGCTGGCCGCCTATGCCGGGCTGGTGCCCTCGACCTATTCGAGCGGCGGCAAGACCTATCACGGCAAGATCATCAAGCAGGGCAACAAGTGGCTGCGCTGGGCTTTCGTCGAAGCAGTTGCTCCAGCCATCACCAGCGATGCACAGCTGCGAGCCCAGTACGAGCACCTGAAGATCAGAGGAACCAACAAGGCGCGGGTTGCGATTGCGCGCAAGCTTTTGACGATCGCCTTCCAGATCCTGCGTGACCAGCGCGCTTTCGAGCCGCACGGCACCAGCACCACGGAAGGCGCGTCGACGATATCCCGGCTGTCCTGATGGTTGTTTAGCGAGCCCGGCAGGACTGGGCTGCGCTCCTAGCGGAGAATGGGAAACCGGGAGCCGAACGCCACGCTGTGACCGAAGCCGAGAAGGCATCAGGGTCACGAATTGGAGACTGGTTCAAAAACCGAAGGACAGCCAAACGCGGTCTGCCCGGCGGAGAGCAGGATTCTGCCGATCGGCGCCAATGCCGGTCAAAATATAACCGAACCCAGGGAAAAGCCGCCAAATGAAGGTGTTTTACCCCTTGAGTTCTTTCATTGGAGACAACCATGACCAAAGACCCCTACGAGCTCGATGTCAGGCCGCTTTTGAAGAGCGGTAACGACCCGTTCCAGGCCATCATGAGTGCTGTCGACGGTCTGGCACCCGGACAACCGCTGAAACTGATCGCGACGTTCAGGCCGGTGCCGCTTTTCAGCGTCATGGCCGGCCGCGGCTTTGCCCACGAGGACCAGCCGCTCGGCAACGGCGACTGGGAGGTTCTGTTCACGCCGGAGGGACAGGTGGACGAGATCAGGGTCTCGTCCGGAGACACAGATCTGGATGCCTGGCCGGATCCCGTGCGCCAACTCGATCTGACGGATCTGGACCCGCCCGAGCCGATGGTTCGCATTCTGGCCGTGGTGGAAAGGATGCAGGCCGGCGAGGTGCTTTTCGCCTTGCTCGCGCGAGAGCCGCTGTTTCTCTACCCCGAACTAGCCAAGCGCGGTCACAAATGGGCCGGAAATTTCGACGCGGCGGGCGAGACCTATCGCATCCTGATCCGTGTGGGTGGACGCAAGGGGCACGAAAATGCAGCCGACTGAACGCGAAGACCTGATCGAACGGATACGCAGCGCCCTGCGGATGATTGTCGACCCGGAAATGGGGTCCAATGTGGTCGATCTCGGTCTGATCTACGACATTGCCGTCCAGGACGGTGGACTTGTCCGGGTGACGATGACGACGACGATAAAGGGATGCCCCGCGACGGCTTTTCTAAAAGAGGCCGTGCAGACCTGCGTCTGGTACGTGCCGGGCGTCGAATATGCCGAAGTACGGCTGACCTACGAACCGCCGTGGACCCCGGAGATGATGCTCGAGGGATCAATCGTACAGTAATCTGAAAACGCCTAATGGAGGTTGCCGTGTCTACGGCAACCTCCATTTCATTTGTGCAAGGTGAGTTTCCCGCGGTCGCTAGGCGGCGCCACGTGGCGAGCGCCGATCGCGAACCAGCATCGGTCCGTATTCGATGCAGAACAGCGCAAAGGCTGTAATCCAGAGTGCTCCCGATAGCGCGATCAGATGATGATAGTGCGCCGGCAGGATTTCGGCGAAGGGGCGCGCCAGCGCCGCGCCGATAATGGCGATGTAAGAAACGCAGCTGAGGTTCGACGCAGCCAAGGGCCGTCCGGTGTGTCCACGGCTCGCACGCGTCATGACGGCCAGCATCATGCAGGCCATGACGCCAACGGTCATCACATGCATGACGGGATAGCCGTCGAGGGCGCCGACGGCACCTGCAGCAACGGCTGCGAAGCCGAGCGGCACGAAGGCGTAGGCCGCGTGCAGGATGAACACGATCTTGTCCGGCCAGGTGGTCCAGCCGCGCCAGCGGATAAGCCGGGCCGCCTGCAGCAACGAGGCGGCGGACGCTATCGTGGCCGTGACGATGTGCTGCGGCGCGAAGGTCCAGCAGGCAAGAGCAGCGACGCCGACAAGAATAGTCATTGTGTCGAAGCGGTTATAGGGAACCGGAAAGTCGGTCCGGCCGAACTTGTTCAACCAGTTGCGGGTGAAGCTCGGCAGAATTCTGCCGCCGACGATCATGATCAGCATGACATAGGCGCCGATCGCCAGCCGCGCCGCCGCGTCGACGTCAAATTCCCGGACGACGGAAATGTGGAACCACACATTGGCCGCCGAGAGGAGGACCAGTCCAATGACGATTTTCAGATCCTTCCACTTCCGACCGACGATGATTTCGCGCGCGCAGATCGCGAGCAATGCCGGCATGAACGCGGCTTCAATGATGACTGCCGACTTCAACCCGATGACATCTGTTGCAAGCAGCGCCAGCCGCCCGGCAATCCACAGGGAGAACAGGTAGGCGAGCGGCCTGCCGGAAACGGGTAATCTTCCGGTCCAGTTCGGAACCGCGGTCAAAAGGAAGCCTGCGAGTACGGCGGACGAGAACCCGAAGAGCATCTCGTGGGCGTGCCAGTGGGCAGGCCCATATTCACCGGCAATATCGATACCCGTGGTTAGGGTGGCGATCCATCCGGCCATGGCGAAGATCGCCCAGAGACTGGCGCCGAGGAAGAAGGGTCTGAAGCCATAGGAAAAGAGAACGGGACCGGTGGTGGCGATTCCGCGCGGGATTCCTCCGCTGGGCCTTGGTTTGCTGAAGTAACTAAACATTGTTCGATCCTGTTCTTTCGTCGAGCGGACGGGTGGATGGGATCGATTTATCCGGGGCTTGCCGAGGCATCTTTGCGAAAACGCAATTATAGAGCCTGGCGAACGCCGCCCCCGCGAAGATTTGCAGAAAAACATCCACTTTCCGGGGCGATTTGTTCCAAGACAAAGACGTCATTCGCTCTCGGTTCTACTTGAGGCATGACTACTGAAAAACCGGTGGTCAAAACCTGAGGTGAGCCCGCCACGGACGGCAGAGGACACCGTAACACGTTGAATTTCGGCATGATTTTCGGACGGCCACTCCGGTCGCGCGGTCATGCCCAAGGAGAGCAATGATGACAGAACAGCTGCAGATGACTCGCCGGACGATTCTGGCCGGCGCCGCCTTCGCTGGCGCGCTGACGCCGATCCTGACGGCGACCTCGACCCAGGCCGCAACGGCCGCCGCTCCCGCTCCCGCGGCAGCGGACACGGCGCCGGTCGACATTGCGACACTGGAACGGGTCAAGGTCGACCTCGTCGCTCCGCCCTTCGTTCATGCTCACGATCAGGTCGCCAAGACCGGCCCGCGCGTGGTCGAGTTCACCATGACCATCGAAGAAAAGAAGCTGGTCATTGACGGCGACGGCACCGAAGTGCACGCCATGACCTTCAATGGCTCGGTTCCCGGTCCGCTGATGGTCGTCCACGAGAACGACTATGTCGAACTCAGATTGATCAACCCCGCCACCAACACGCTGCTGCACAATATCGACTTTCACGCAGCAACGGGGGCCTTGGGCGGTGGCGGCCTGACGCAGGTCAATCCCGGCGAGGAGACGACCTTGCGCTTCAAGGCGACCAAGCCTGGCGTCTTCGTCTACCATTGCGCGCCGGAAGGCATGGTGCCCTGGCACGTAACCTCGGGCATGAACGGCGCCATCATGGTGCTGCCGCGTGACGGGCTTAAGGATGAGAAGGGACAGCCGCTGACCTATGACAAGGTCTACTACGTGGGCGAGCAGGATTTCTACATCCCGCGCGACGAAGCCGGCAATTACAAGAAATACGAAACGCCGGGCGAAGCCTATGAAGATACCGTCAAGGTGATGCGCACGCTGACCCCGACCCACGTCGTCTTCAATGGCGCGGTCGGAGCGCTGACTGGAGAGAGGGCGCTGACAGCGGCCGTTGGCGAACATGTGCTCGTCATCCACTCGCAGGCCAACCGCGATACACGGCCACACCTGATCGGTGGACACGGCGACTATGTCTGGGCAACCGGCAAATTCCGTAATCCGCCCGAGCTCGATCAGGAAACCTGGTTCATTCCGGGCGGCACGGCCGGCGCGGCTTTCTACACATTCCGGCAGCCGGGCATCTATGCCTACGTCAACCACAACCTGATCGAGGCCTTCGAGTTGGGCGCGGCCGGACACTTCAAGGTCACCGGCGAGTGGAACGACGATCTGATGACCTCGGTCGTCAAGCCGGCGTCGATGTAGCCCCGACATGACAATCGGCCACGTTGCCCGAAGAGGTCTTTGGGCAGCACGAGGCAGCGACAAGGGCATGCGCCGGATCCATCGGCGCATGCCAATAGAAGGGGAAGAACATGCGCGATAGACGTCACAAGAATTCGGTTTCGGTGTTTTCCGTCGCCGTTCCAGCTTTGCTGCTGGTTGCCATCGGCGGGGTGCTTTCGGCCAAGGTCGGGCTGCTGGATGACCTCGACGCAACGGTCGACACCCGCATCGAAGCGCCAGTGACAGTGACGATCGAGCCGCGCCGCATGGAATACCGGGCCGAAGGCCACTTCATCAAGAATGGCTTTGCCGTCGATGCACCGCTGGTTGATGCGACGCTGGCGAAACCGTTCAGGATCATGAAGTACCAGGTTAGCCGCACGGATTTTCAGCGATGCGTCGAAGACGGCGCTTGCGAAAAGGGTGAGCCGGCGGCAAGCCTCGGCAATGATACGCCGATGACCGGCGTCAACTACACCGACGCCAGCAATTATGCCGCCTGGCTGACGGAAAAGACGGGGCAGGTCTGGCGTTTGCCGACCGATCGGCAATGGGCCTTCGCGGCCGGCCGGAAATTTCCCGACGACGCGCTCGGCATTGACGGCAGCAAGGACAATCCGGCGCTGAGGTGGCTTGCCGACTACGAGCGCGAATCCGCGCGGCAGAAGTCGAAGAACCCAATGCCGCAACCGTCGGGCACGTTCGGCGAAAACGAATTCGGCGTCGCCGATCTCGACGGCAATGTCTGGGAATGGACGCAGACCTGCCACCGTCGCGTGACGATCGGCGTCGATGGCGAAGTGCTGAAGATATCGCAAGCCTGCGGGATCTACGTCGTCGACGGCAAGCACCGTGCGTCGATGAGCTTCTTCATTCGCGATCCGAAGAGCGGCGGTTGCGCGGTCGGCGTGCCGCCGGACAATCTCGGCTTCCGCCTGGTTCGCGACGATCGTTGGTATGCGGACATGCTGTACGCCTTCGAGCGCCGTTTCCCCGGTGCGGTGTAACAGCGCGGGGCCTTGAATATCGCCGCTTAAGGGCGGCGAAAGGGTGTTGTCCGCTTCTTCCTCCCGATCGCACGTGATATAGCAGCCCGCATCGCCGATCCGCAGGAGACAGGAAACGACGTGGCTGCACTGGACCGAACACTCGTCAAATCACTCCCGCTGTTTCAGAAGATGAGCGATCAGGAGCTGGACAAGCTCTTGGCGCATGCGACCGTGCGGCGCGTCCCGCAGAATGAGGCCGTCTTCGAGCAGGGGGCTGCGGCGGATTCGTTCTACCTGCTCCTGCACGGACGCCTTAAGGTCACCCAGGTCACCCGCGACGGACAGCAGATCATCGTCCGTGTCGTCAACCCGGGCGATCTGTTCGGTTTTGCCCGCGCCTTGCAGCGCAGCGACTATCCGGGCACGGCGATGACGGCAACGGAAAGCCTCGTCCTCGCCTGGCCGACCGAGCTCTGGAACGTGTTCGTCGAGAGCAATCCGCATCTGGCCATCAATGCGATGCACACGATCGGCCAGCGGCTCGACGAGGCCCATACCCGCATCCGCGAGATGTCGACCGAGGAAGTCGAACGCCGCGTCGCGCACGCGGTTCTGCGCCTGGCCGACCAGGCCGGAAAACGCGAAGAGCTCGGCGTGCGTATCGACTTTCCAATTTCCCGTCAGGACATTGCCGAAATGACCGGCACGACGCTCCACACCGTCTCGCGCATTCTCAGCGCCTGGGAGGGACGGGGACTGGTACAGGGCGGGCGACAGAAGCTGCTTCTCTGCGATCTGCCGGGGCTGCGACGGCTCGCGGAACAGGTCGAGAAGAGCTAGGATTCGACTGCCCACGGAAGCTTGCTCAGAACGCTGGAAGCGTCTCAGCACTTGGACCTGTGCGCGCGTAGTGCTGTGACCTTCGGTGCCGGGGCCGTGGCGACTGCCGCGTCGCCCACTTCGCGTCAGGTCTTTGATATGGCTCTTGCCTCGAAGGGCAAGTGGGCTCACCGTCACGGTCAGTAGATGGCACTCGCCTGCGATCGAGAAGAAGCGCCAAGCTCTCGATAGTCGCAGGTCGACGCGGCACAATTCTTCCAGACCATTGCCGATCGAGCGCAGAGCATCGCTGGTCACATGCAGTCCAGGGGTGCTCGCGGCCGGTGGCTGGGAACGGTACCAGCAGACCGAAGCGGCCGGAGAGGGATCCCCAACTTGTCCGCGCCGACTTGCCCTTGATCGCTACTCCATTGCCCGTGTCAGTGAGCCGGGGCGTTATAGTCAGAAGCTTACGCGTGCGCCGATTTTCGCACCACCGGATCGCGAGCCGTCACCCTCAACATTGAACAGCAGCGAGAAATCGAGATCCCAGTTGTTGTTGTTGGAAAGCGCAAGGCCAGCCGAGACCCGTCCGAACAGGCCTTCCCCGTCAAGTGAAGCGAAGCCGACATCTGCACCGACCGAGGGCGACAACGTCAGGCCGTTTTCCAGCTCAAGCGTCCGCTCGACGTCGAACCCCACGCTGAAGCGCGCCTGTTCCTCGATGAAGCCCTTTAGATCGATCGTCTCGCCGATCGCGTTCTTCACGGTGTAATCGTCAGTCTCCTCGTTGATATAGACGGCTCTGAGTTTCGGCGTCAAAATGGTGATCTCGTCGAGTTGCCATTCGCCGGTGAGCTTCACATCCGCCAGCCAGCGGCTTGTATCGAAGCCGCCACGGAAAATGCCGGTGTCGATGTCGTTCGACGAGCCGCCGTAGAGCAGGTTAGCATCGAGAAAAACATTCTGCCCGATTTCGAACGAGGCATAGGGACCGGCGAGCCAACCGTTGCCGGTCAGTTCAGCGTCCTCGTCGGTCGGATCCGTCATGTAATCGTAGTGGACCGAGAGGCCGACCAGCGCGCGGTCACTGAGGAGATAATCGGCGCCGGCGGAGAACAGGGCGAAATTGCCCCATTTGTCGCTTTTGTCATCTTCGTCCTTGTGGAACAGGAAGCTACCGTTCACCCAGATGTCAAAGAGCCGGTCAGTCTTCACGAAAGTTTGGCCGGCTGCAGCCGCATCGGCTGCATCACGCGCTGCCTGGATCTGGGCGAGGCTGGAGGAGAAGCCGAGCCGTGCGCCCTTGTCCGAGGGCGTTACAGCCGTCGTCACCGGATCGGTACTCGTCGCAGCCCGGCGTCGATCGAGAAGGCCCGGCACCTTGACCGTCGACGACAGCAGGTTCTGCCGGTTTCGGACGAAGTCGCGCACGAGGCTGTCGATTTCCTCCCCGGCCGCCACACGATCGAGCGCGATCTTGTAGGTGACACGCCCGACATTGGAGGAGCCGATCGCGCTCTGCAGCGTGTAACCAACAACGGCAGGGCCGGAATAAGAAGGGTTCGGCGTGAACTTGAGGTAAAAGCCGACCGGCGTGAAGCTGCCGGCAGCGGCGAGTTCACCCTCGATGATCTCGGCCGCGCCGGCGATCGGCGGCGAGACCGAGGCGACCGCGGCGCCGATGAACGGGCCTCCGGTGGCGCCGCTGTTGAGGTACACGTTATTCGGTGTCGAGCCGGCAGGGACCTCGACGAAGATATCCGGCGCGGTGACGGCGCGGGCCTTCAGTTGCAGGCTATAAGCCGCCGATCCGCTGGCACCACGGCTGTCAGCTACCCCGATGGTGAAACGATAGGTATCGGGCGTCGCATCATTGGCGAGCGGCCCGGTCAGTTCGCCGGTGGAGACGTTGAGAACCATGCCTTTCGGCAGGTCGCCGCTCGTGACGCTGTAGACCAGAGCGCCAACCCCGCCGGTCGCCGAAATGCGCGAAGAATAGGCTTCGCCGACCATCGCATCCGGCAGTGCGCCGGCGGGCGGGCTAAAGACGAAATTGCTGGAGACGACGGCGATCTGGTAGCTCGCCTGACCTGTCGCGCCGTTGGCGTCCGTCGCCGTCACGGTGAAACGGAAGTCGCCATCGCCGGTCGGCCGTCCGGAAATGGTCCCACTCGACCCGTCCAGCGTCAGCCCCCCTGGCAGAGCACCGGACGCGATCGTGTAGCTGTAGGGTGCCGTTCCCGTGCTCGCCGTTATGATCTGGCTGTAGGAAACGCCGGGGATTGCATTGGCGAGTGTGCCGCCAGGTGGCGAAAACGCCAGGACCGGCGGCGAGACCGTCACTGTGATCGTCGCGGACGCAGACGTCCCCGTTGCGTTCGTCGCCATATAGGTAAAGCTGTCAGTGCCCGAGTAGCCGGCCGCCGGCGTATAAAGGATCGACGTGCCTGACACCGACGCGGCTCCGTGGACCGGCGCGCTCGCAAGCGCGACGGACACAGCCGCTCCGCCGGAAAGATTGGGCGTAATGGCGTTTGCTGCAGAATTCGCGGCGATGGTGACAGAAACCGCACCGGCAGATGGTGCCTGAACGGCTACGGCCAGACTGTAGGCCGCATCGCCCGTGGCGCCGTTCGCGTCGGTCGCCGTGACGGTGAAGGTCGCCGGTCCGTCAACTGTCGGCGTCCCGGAAAGGCGGCCATCGCCGGCGAGCGTCAAGCCCGCGGGAAGCGCTCCGGCAGTGATCGCGTAGCTATAGGGCGCCGTTCCATTCGCAACCGTGATCGTCTGATCGTACGATTGCGCGACCGTCGTACCGGCAAGCGCGCCTGGCGCCGGCGTGAAGGCGAGCGTCGGCGGCGACACCGTGACGGTAACCGTCGCCGTCGCCGACGTGCCCGTTGCGTTCGTCGCAGTGTAGGTGAAACTGTCGGCGCCGGAGTAACCGGTCGCCGGCGTATAGCTGATTGTGGTTCCCGTCACGTTAGCTGCACCATGCGATGGCGCCGCGACGATAGCGACAGACGCGGCTGCGCCGCCGGAAAGATTGGGCGTGATAGTATTGGCGGACGAATTGGCCGCAACCGTTGCAGTCGTGGCACCCGCGATCGGTGCCTGGATGCGAACGGTCAGGCTATAACTGCTGGTCCCGGCCGCGCCGTAGCTGTCGGTCGCCTGCACCGTGAAATTGAACGCGCCATCAGCCGTCGGGGTACCGGTAAGCGCACCGGTCGAAGTGTCGAGCGTCAAGCCGCCCGGAAGCGCACCGCCGGCGATCGCAAAGCTATAGGGCGCCGTTCCGCCGCTGACACCAAAGCTCTGATTGTAGGCCGTCGCCACGGTCGCGACCGGCAATGCGCCGGCGGCCGGCGTGAAGGCGAAAATCGGCGCCGAAACCAGGAAGGACTGGCTGACATTCGGGGCAGCCAGATAGGAACCGTTGCCCGGCTGCGATACTTCGATGGTGCAGGTGCCGCCATTGCGGAAGGTCAAGGCGCCGCCTGGCGTGATCACGCAGACGCTTGACGTCAGCGATTGGAAGACTGGGGTGAGCCCGGAGTCGGCGCTCGCGCTCAGCGTCACGGGTGCCGCATAGTCCTGCGGGCCGGGATTGGCGAAGGTGATGGTTTGTGCCGCCTTCGGGATGACCGCGTTGGAGGCAGTGGACGCCGGACCCGTGCCAGCGCTGTTGGTCGCAGTCACCGTGAATGTATAGCTGATGCCGTTGGTAAGGCCGCTCACGGCAATCGGGCTCGATGCGCCGGTCCCCGTGATGCCGCCAAGGTTTGACGTGACGGTATAACCGGTAATCGTCGCACCGCCCGTGCTCGACGGTGCGGCGAAGGATACCATCGCCTGCGTGTCGCCGGCGGTCGCAGAAGCCGCCGTCGGCGCACCCGGCACGATGGGATTGACGGCGAAGCTTTGTGCGACCGCCGGTGCGGGGAGGTAGGTGCCATCGCCCGACTGAGAGGCTTCAATGGTGCATATACCGGTCTGCTGGAAGGTCAGCGTTCCGCCGGGAGTAACCGTGCACACCCCCGTGGTCGAGGACGCAAAGGCAACGGGCAGACCGGAACTCGCGTTCGCCGTCAAAGTCGGAGCGGTGCCGAAGTTCTGCGCGCCCGGATTGCCGAAGGCAATCGTCTGGGACGACCTCGGCGTGACCGCATTGGATGCGCTGGACGCCGGACCCGGCCCAGCGCTGTTGGTCGCGGTCACGGTGAATGTATAGCTGGTGCCGTTGGAAAGGCCGGGCACCGTGATCGGGCTCGACGGTCCCGTTCCCGTGAAGCCGCCCGGACTTGAGGTGACGGTATAGCTGGCGATCGTCGCACCGCCCGTGTTCGAGGGCGCGGTGAACGAGACAGTGGCGGCCGCGACACCGGCCGTTGCGCTCGTGCCTGTCGGCGCACCGGGGGCGACCGCGTTGACGGTGAAAGTCTGTGTGACCTGCGGCGCGGCCAAGTGGCTGCCGTCGCCCGCCTGGTCGGCATTGATGGAGCAAGGACCGGCGAGGTGGAAGGTCAACTGCCCGCCCGGGCTGACCTCGCACACCGCGGCGGAAGACGACGTAAAGGTAACCGTCAGTCCGGAACTCGATGCTGCCGTCAATGTGGGTGTTGTGCCGAAGTTCTGTGCGCCCGGATTGGCGAAGGTGATGGTTTGCGCAGCCTTCGGTGTAACCGCGTTGGAAGCGCCTGACGAAGGGCCTGTGCCGGTGCTGTTGGTCGCGGTCACAGTGAATGTATAGCTGGTGCCGTTGGAAAGGCCGGGCACCGTGATCGGGCTCGACGGTCCTGTTCCGGTGATGCCGTCCGGATTTGAGGTTACGGTGTAGCTGGTGATCGGCGTGCCGCCGCTAAAAGCGGGTGCAGCAAAGCTCACATCTGCGCTGCTGTCACCGCCTGTCGCCGCAGCGGCGGTCGGTGCGTCAGGAACCGTAGCAGCCACGGTGATGCTGTAGCTCTCAGTGGCGGTCCGGCTATGCGCATCGGTCGCTGTGACCGCAAAGTTGAAAGTACCCGCAAGCGATGGCGTGCCGCTGATCGCAGCGGTCGATCCATTCAGGGTCAAGCCCGGCGGAAAGGTTCCGGACGATACCGAATAGACGACCGTGCCCAGTCCGTCCGTCGCCTTGATCGACGTCTCTGAATAGGGGACACCAGCGGTAGCACCGGTCAACGCGCCCCCCGGCGTCAGCGTCATCGGCGGTGCCGTGATCGTGATCGAGTAACTGGCAGCTGCCGTGCCTGCGGTTGCGGCCGTCGCCTTTATCGTGAAGTTTGCCGTGCCATACCCGGCCGCCGTCGGGGTGCCGGAAATCGTGCCCGTCGAGGGGTCCAGAACAAGGCCATTGGGAAGCGCACCCGCCGTCACCGCATAGGTGATCGTCCCCAAGCCGCCGCTCGCAGACACCGATGCCCCCGGATAGGCCACGTCAACGACGCCGCCCGCCAAGGCGCCGGCTGCTGGCGCCAGCACCACTGGCGGCTCTGCGATCGTGATCGAGTAGTTCTTCGAATCCGACCCGACGGTTGCCGCGGTCGCCTTCACCGTGAAGTTTGCGGTTCCGAACGCGCCGGCCAACGGCGTGCCGGTGATGGCGCCAGTCGAGGCATTGATGCTGAGGCCCGCCGGCAACGAACCGGATGTCAAGGCGTAGGTGATCGCGCCAACGCCGCCGGTGGCCGAAATCGAACTGTTCGCATAGGCAACGCCGACCGTTCCAGCCAACAGGGCTCCGTTCGCCGGTGACAGCACCACCGGCGGCGCGGCCACCGTGATGGAGTAATTTGCAGAAGCCGAACCGGCGGTCGCGGCGGTCGCTGTCACCGTGAAGGTCGCCGTGCCGCTCGCCGCGGCGGTCGGCGTCCCGCTGATCGCGCCCGTCGATCCGCTCAGCGCGAGGCCGGCGGGCAATGAACCTGCCGTCACCGCATAGGTGATCGTACCCGAGCCGCCGCTGGCCGAGACGGACGTGTTCGAATAGGCCGTGCCCACCGTACCGCCGGAAAGCGCCGAACCGCTCGCCGGCGACAGGGTCACGGGTGGGAAGGTGTTGATGGTGATTGTAACGTCCTGCGCCAGGAAGTGGACGCCGCCGGTCGAAATCGTCGTACTGTCCTGAACTTTCAGCTTGAAAGTGAAACTTCCAGCCGTCGTGGGCGTACCGGACAGCAGCCCGCCGGTCGAAAGGCTCAAGCCGTTCGGCAGGGTGCCGCTGTCGCGCGTATAGGTATAGCCTGGGGTGCCGCCGCTTGCCGAAAACTGTAAGCTATAGGCGACCCCGATGCCGCCGTCAGGCGGGTTGTCCGGCGTCGCGTCGATCACGGGCGCCGCGATTGTCACGTTGTAGCTCTTGTCGAAGGTAATCGGCGTCGGTGTGGTGGCGTCCGTGACGCGCACCGTGAAGTTGTACGGGCCGGAACCGGTCGGCGTTCCGGAAATCACACCGCCAGAAGAAAGCTCCAGCCCCGGCGGCAAGGCGCCGCTGACGCGCGCATACGTGTAGAGAGCAACGCCCAGTTTGCTCCCAACATGATCGGCTTAGCGGGAGGGAACCTCCCGCATGAAAACCGCCAGCCCTACCTGGCCGTAAATTTCTGCATCGCGCTCAACGGCGTCTACCCGTCGTTCGGGTGATGCCGCCCGTCGAGATTGCCGAGATCGACTTTCCGGCGCGGTGCGAACCTTCGCGCCTGTCGGTGGCAAACATCGTCCTGCGTCATGCGACGGCTGCGGACATACCGTTTCTGCTCGAACTCTACCGTTCGTTTCGGGCGGACGAACTGGCGGCCGTGCCGTGGCCGGTCGAACAGAAGCGCGCCTTCCTCGACCAGCAGTTCCTGTTCCAGCATCGCCACTACACCGCGACGTTTCCCGATGCAGATTTTCTCGTTGTCGAGATCGAAGGCGAGCCAGTCGGCCGCGTCTATCTTGATGCGACGAAGGAGCGCTGGCTCATCGTCGACATCGGACTGCTGACGGAATGGCGCCGTCAAGGCCACGCAACCACGCTGTTGGCGGCCATCCAGCACGAGGCGACGGTGTCCGATTGCGAGGCCGTCGTCCTGCACGTCGAGCAGCATAACTGCCGGGCGCAGGCTCTCTACCATCGTGTTGGTTTTCGAGCCGAGGAGAATGGTGGTTCACACGTCCGGATGGAATGGTCTTGCAGCAACCTCGCCGAGACTGGGCGTCTCTGACCGGCTTTCACCTCATCAATTGAATACGGCCTGGTAGACGATGCCCTGCTTGTCCCTGGCGACCGGTACGAGGAAGATCTCCAGCGCGCCGAGCGACGCATTCCTCAGGTGGTAGATCTGCTGCGGCAGGACGATCGCCGAACTGCTGCGGAACACCAGGGAAAAAGGCGCGCGCCGCATGCCAGGCAGGATCTGTGTGGTGCCCGGAGAAGCTTCCGCGAGCGTCAACGGCACCGTGCTTTCACCAAGGGACAGATCGAACGCCTGCCCGACGCAACCCGCAAAATGTTGTAGCGTCAGCAGTTCCATGCGCACTTCTCCCTGATGATTCCCGCTTAGGTCGATTGCAACACTTCTACAACATTGTGGTTGAGCGCAAAAGGCTTCGAAGATGGCGAGTCGCTTGCTTTTGCGCAGGGCCCGCCAGATCGTGTTTGAAACGCACCCATAGCGACTCGGCGATGTTCGGCGCTACAATACCCCCGCCAGCGGCTGGCTCTCAGGGCACTGGCAAGCTGAAGCCGAACTCTAGTCGCGGGGTCCAATGGATCGACTTGATGCTATGCGGGTACTGCTTGCGGTGGTCGACGCCGGAAGTTTGTCGGCTGGCAGCCGCAAGCTGAATGCTCCCTTGCCGAGTGTCAGCCGCAAAGTCGCTGATCTCGAGCGGCACCTCGGTGCAAACCTAATCATTCGCACAAGCCGAAACCTGCAACTGACTGATGCCGGTCGTGATTATGTCGAAGCGGCGCGGAAGATCGTGGCGGACCTGGAGGAGGCCGAGCGACGCGCCTCGGGTGAATATCAAACACCGCGCGGAACGTTGACGATCACGATGCCGGTGGAGTTCGGAAGCCGCTACGTGCTGCCGATTGCATTGGACTTCATGGACAAGCACCCGGAAGTCTCCTTGAACATCTTGTCGTTGGACCGCTCAGTCAATCTCGTCAACGAGCAGGTGGATGTTGCCATTCGTCTCGGGGAACTTGCCGACAGCTCTCTTTACGCAGTCAAGGCTGGCGAGTTTCGACTTCTGACGGTTGCCAGTCCAGCTTATCTCAAGCGGCATGGCGTCCCTGAGCATCCGAGCGACCTGCCGAAGCATGACGGCATCATGTTCAACAACCGCTCGTTCTTCTGGGGATTTGACGTCGACGGTAAACTGATCGAAGCTCTTCCGATCACCCGGCTCGAAGTCAACACGGCGGCAAATTGTGTTGCCGCCGCGTTAGGTGGAGTCGGCATCTCCAGGGTCTTTGACTACCAGGTGCCAGAGGAGCTCTCCACCGGCGCGCTTGTGCCGATCCTGCAAGGTTATGGCGGCGAGGCGAAACCGATCCACATCGTTTATTCGCGTCAAGGGCTACTCGCACTGAAAGTGCGCGCCTTCATCGACTGGGCCCTGCCGCGGCTCCGTACGACTTGCAGTGGGTATGGATCGGCGGCCTGACAGCTACGCCCCGTCACCGAAATGAAGCTCGAACCTCTTCGATCGTTTGCTTCGGGCTCTGCAGATGAGGGTAATGCCCAACGCCGGCAAGAAGATTGAGTTTTGCGGGGAGCCTTGAGGCGAGTTCGAGCCCCATTTCCTTCTTGATGTAGAGGTCGTTCTCACCCCAAACCACATTTACGGGTGTTTTGAACCGGGCCAATTGCGATTCAAAATAGTCCTGGTCCCGCGTGAAGTGAGAATAGTAGTATGAGAAAGCGTCTGCCGTCGTCATAGCGCCGTGGTTCCAGCCGTTGGCCATGTCGTCCTTGAATTCCTGCGAAACCTCGAACTGCGCTTCCTTGGGCAGGCCTCGTCTGAAGGCGTTCTCGAGGATATCCGCGCGATTCTTGTTCAGCTGGGCACGCGCCTGACCGGTCGCTCCCGCCACCTTCCGGCTTTGCAGGCTCTCGTACATGTACTGGGGCCTGTTGAAGGGAGCGAAGTCACCGACAATGATCGTCTTGGCGATATCAGGGTTTTCCAACGCCAGGAGAAGCGCCGGCAGGGCTCCGATGTCGGTTGCGTAGATCGTCAGCTTCGATGTGTCGATATCCGCCTTCGCCACGTATTCCTTCAAGACGCGCGCGTAGTCCTTGGGTGCATAGGAAAATCTGTCGACCGCTGGCCTTGATGAGAGGCCGTAGCCTGGCCAGTCGAAAGCATGAACCTCGTAGTCATTGCCAAGGGCGAGCGAAACATCTTTCCAGGCATAGAGGGTCTCCGGAAACCCATGCAGGAAAAGAACGGTCCCTTTCGGTCTCGGGTTGTGCACTACCATTCTTCTAAGCGTGATGTCTGCATCGATCTTCAGGAAGTCGATGTTGGCCTTTGGTTGTTGGCTGTCTTCGGCGCTTGCCGGTGCGATGGCCGAGCAAAGCACCGCGGCGGCTGCAAACAACCTCCGAATGGATGATTTTGGCATGTCAGTTTCCTCAATGTAGCGTCAGATCAGTAGACCAGGCGATCGACTTGCGCCTGAAGGCGAGGGCCGATCAGGAGGATTGCGGGAATGACGATCACGTAGCCGATCCCCCAGGAACGCAGCCACGTCAGGACAAATCCATTCGAAAAGCCCAGATTGAAGGCGAGAAGCGAGAAGGAGATGATCCCCGTCGTCACGACGCCCATCGACAGGGCGAATGCGATTTTCCGTTTCAGATGTATGTGCATGTCTCTCTCCCAGAGGGCTCGGAAATAGTGGTTCAATCAGCCTGCTTGTCGTCAGCGACGCGCTCAGGACCTGGCATAAGAATTGAGCGCCGCGCCCGCGGCCGGTAGAGCAAGAATGCGAGAGGCAGCCTCTTGATGTCGGCAAGTCCCAAACGGGGCGGAATGACATACACCGGTCGCGAAAGGACGAAATGTCATGTCGCGAACGCACCCGAAGGCCCTTGTGACCTACGCGTCATGCGCGATCGGTCTCCTTTATGCCGATCGGCTGGCGCGCCGCGGATACGATGTTGTGATGCTTGCAAATGGTGCTGATCGACCAGCCGCGCTTGCGCGTATTCTGCAAGCCGAAACCGATGCGGCGGTCGAGATCATCACTCCAAACCTTTGCACCGATCGCGGCCTGGATGACGTGGAAGCCAGTTTCGCGCGAGGAACCGGCTTTGACGTCGTCGTCAATAATCTCGGCCTGCCTCCCGGCAAGGCACTGGCCGAAGCTTCTGCGCCAGATCTCGACCGCCTGATTGGCACGAATGTGAGGGCATACACGCGCATTTCGGCGGCCGCCGCCCGGAGCATGGCCCTTCGGCGCCACGGTGCGATTATCAACGTGGCGTCGGCCGTCGGCATCGCACCCGAAACTGCAACCGGCGTCTACTGCGCGAGCAAGGCCTTCCTGATCGCCCTGGCCCGCACGATGCAACACGAACTGGGACATCACGGCGTTTATGTACAATTGGTTCTGACCGCCGCAATCCGCACCGATGTCTGGCCATTTGCGGGATGTGAAGCCGAACTTCTGCCCGGAATGATGAGTGCCGCCGACGTGGTGGATGCCGCATTGGTCGGATTCGACCGTCGCGAGCCGCTGACCATTCCCTCTCTGGCGAAGGCAAGCCAATGGGCGCGGTACGAACACGCGCGCAAGACGCTGCTCGATGATCTCGTGAATGGCGAGTTGGCGCCGCGATATCGGCGCCTTGTCTGACCCGAGACTACGAAACGAGAGGCTGGCTCTCATTTCCCCTCAGTACCGGTCGCTGGGTGTCCAGCCTAATCTAAAGGGCATGAGCAGAGACCGAAGCTCGCCAGCGATGACGGCCTGCTTTCACCACAATCAGAGAGGAACGACGATGCAAGAGACGTTGGGAAAATCTGTCATTACCGGTGCATCGAGCGGTATCGGTGCGCTTTACGCTGATCGCCTGGCTCGGAAGGGTTATGATCTGATCCTCGTCGCGCGAAACGGCGATCGGCTGCGGCGAGCTGCTGCAACCATTCACGAGCAGACGGGCCGCACGGTTGAAACGGTCACGGCCGACCTGACGGTCGCGGACGATGTGGCGCGGGTCGCGGCGCAGATCGCCGGTGATCCGCGGATAACCATGCTGGTCAATAATGCCGGCGTCGGCGCAACTGCGCCTCTGCTCCAATCTGACGCTCACGCCATGAGCGCGATGATCGCACTCAACGTCGACGCTCTGATGCGCCTCACCTATGCCGCGGTGCCTGCCTTCGTCGAGCGGAACAGGGGCACCATCATCAATATCGCTTCGATCGTGGCGGTTGCACCTGAGAGACTGAATGGCGTCTACGGCGGCACAAAGGCTTTTGTTCTCGCCTTCAGCCAGAGCCTGCGTCAGGAGCTCGCCGACAGCAACGTTCATGTGCAGGTCGTGTTGCCAGGCGCCACTGCGACCGACTTCTGGGATATCGCCGGCTTGCCCGTTCAGCACTTGCCCCAGGAAATCATCATGCCGGCCGATGCCTTGGTCGACGCCGCGCTCATCGGTCTCGCCCGCAACGAATTCGTTACGATCCCCAGCCTTCACGATGTCGGCCAGTGGGACACCTTCGAGGCTGCCCGCCAGGCGATGGCCGACAATCTGTCTACGAACAAACCCGCCGACCGCTACCTGGCCAACTGACCACCATTGAGGGCACAGGGGCGACAACGTCGACGCCCGGCAGTGCCCTCGAACGAACGTCTTAGATCAAGGGAAGCGCGAAGCCTCTATCGCTGTGTAGCATAGAGAAACATTGGCCATGGAACGAGCAGACGGCGGGACCGCCTCGCTTGGCTTGGCAGATCGGGGCCAGTTATGGACAGGCAGTTTTATATCGGCGTTTTCGCGGCGATTTTTGCCGCATTCGCCTTTTCCCTCAACTTCATCGTGCCGTTCGTCATCGGCGATTACTCTACCTTCGATTTTGCTTTGATCCGCCATGTCGTTTCGGCGGTGGTTGGCGCGTATATCTTGGTGATCACAAAGGGGGTGGCGCAGTACCTTACCCCCGGCAACTGGCTCATCGCCACGTGGCTCGCCTTCATCGGCTATGTCGGCTATTTCCTCACGGTTACGGGCGCGGCCATCTATGCCGGGCCGGTGATTGCGCCCGCATTCCTCGGACTTGTCCCGATCGTTCTGGCCCTCATCGGCAATCGGCGGCAGGGATCCCTGCCGTGGCGATTTTTGATGATGCCGCTCATGCTGGTGTTGTTCGGTCTTGTTCTTGTCAACAGCGCCGCGTTCACCGAGGTCGGATTGGATTCTGTGCGTTCACTCTGGATTGGGGTTCCACTTTCTATCGCAGCCGTCGTGTTGTGGGTATGGTTTGCCATTGCTAACCAGGCAGCACTGGCCGCCAGACCGGGCATGCCTTCAGGTGTGTGGTCTGCTCTCATCCTCATCGGCGGCGGCATTTTGATGCTGGTTTTCTACCCGATTGGCGCAGCGATGGGGTTGTTCCAGCTTCCCAAGCTTGGTTTCGGATGGGGCACCGCTGCACCATTGTACCTGTGGGGTGTGTCGCTCGCTCTGGTGGCGACAGTTGGCGGCGTCTGGACCTGGAATGTGGCCGCGCGCAGCCTGCCGGTCGCGCTGGCGGCTCAATTGATCGTTTCAGAAACGGCCTTCGGCGTCATTGGCGGGCTCATTGTCCATGCTCGACTACCGACGGTTCTGGAAGGCGCCGGCGTTGCGATACTGATCGCCGGGGTCGTTCTGGCGATCGGTGTGTTCCATGCAAGAAGGGCCTGTTGAAGCGACCCATCATTCCATTTCTCCAGTAGCCTGGCGCGATTTTCGTTAGTTGGCTTCACCCATTGCCAGGACGATTTTTCCCTTCGGTCTCGGCAGCTCGCCTTCGAGCATCAAGTGCGCGTCCTTCGCTTGCTCAAACCGTAATGTCGCCCCGACATTCATCCGGAGTGCACCTCGGGAGACGAGAGAGGAGATGCCGGCAAGGCTTTCGGTCGATACGTCGACGAGAAAAAATTTGGCCAGGACCTGGTGCTGTGCGGCCAGAGCCTGGTCCGGAACCGAAACGGCCGAAATCAATCGCCCTCCCTTTTTCAGCACCCGGAACGATCGCGTTTGGGTTTCTCCGCCCACCAGATCGATGACGGCATCGACATCGCGAATTTCGTCCTCAAATCTGGTTTTTGAATAGTCGATGACCGTTTCGCCACCGAGAGCAACAAGGCTTTCGATGTCACCTGACGCGGCGGTGCACACTGTCCGAAGGCCCGCTTCTCTGGCGAATTGCACGGCATAGGCGCCGACGTTTCCCGCCGAACCGTGGATCAGCACAGTTTGGCCCCTTTCCAAACCAGCCTGATCGAAAAGTGCCTGCCATGCTGTCACCGCGATCACGGGCAGCGATGCCGCAGCGACGTGGTCAATCGACACTGGTTTGTGATCGAGCATGGAAGCACTGGCGACTGCGTATTGCGCGTATCCACCACAAAAGCGCTTGTTGGTGACGCCATAAACATCATCTCCAACCTTGAACCGCGGGACCCCAGCGCCGACCGCGACGACCTCGCCTGAGATGTCCGAACCGAGAATGAGCGGGAGAGGCTGGGGCAGGGCGCTGTTGCCGGCGCGAATCCACCCGTCCCAAGGGCCAACACCAGCCGCATGGACCTTGACGATGACCTCGTTCATCCCTGGCTCTGGAGTGTCCACGCGCTCCAACTGCATTACATCTGGCGGCCCGAACTGATGGACGCGCCATGCCTTTCCTGAGAAGGTCTTTGAGACATCCGGCATGTGTTTTCCTCTCGATGTTAGTGCAGTGACGAGCGCGCTGCTCACAGTGAAACAGCCCGGGCTCCACCGCCAAATCGCGTTGGGCCGCGCTGCGGACGCGCGATCGGCCGCGGTCCGCGAGCGCTGTTTCGAGGCTATCTGCCAATCGCCGCGTGGGGCACATTCCTGAAGCTTATGGCCATCCGATTGTAGGCGTTCATGAGGCTGATCGCGATCGTGAGATCGACGCGTTCGCGTTCGCTGAAGACGGCGCTGACAGCGTCATAGGCGTCACTAGGCACACCCGTCTCTGCCACGCGCGTCACTGTTTCGGCCCATGCGAGCGCCGCACGCTCGCGCTCGTCGAAGAGAGGTCCGGCTTCCCGCCAGGCTTGAAGCAACGCGATCTTCTCGATCTGCTGCCCCTTCTTCAAAAGATCCCGCGTGTGCATGTCGAGACAATAGGCACAGTTGTTGATCTGGGAAACGCGCAGATAGACCAGCTCGAGCAAAACGGATGGGAGGCCGCTTTGCATGACGTAACCGTAGACACCGCCCAGCGCTTTCGCGCCGGCAGGAGCGATTTGGTTATAGTCCAGACGGGCTGACATCTGTTCATTCCTTTGTGTTGGCTGTGGTGGTCAGTTCCTTGTCGTCGGTGTCGACGACAAAGACAGCCAGAAGCTTCGCGGGTTCGGTCTTGCTCGCGTTGCGGCTTACGAGGTGGCTGGAGCCAGGGGTCTCGTAGAAGCTTTCGCCGGGACGATAGGTCCTCTTGGGCTCATCGTTCACCTGTGACTCGATTTCTCCCGACAGAACATAGGCAAAAATGAACGCCGATTTTGCATGGACATGTGGCAGTGACGCTCCGCCTGGACCGTAATCGACGACCACGGCGCGAACCGACTTGCCGGGAATGTTCGGAATATTCTGCTCGAAGGCCGGCGTAACTGTTTCGAGGGGATCATGCGCGGCGACGGGCATCGCAACGGCAATGGCGACTGCGGCGCAGGCTGCACCGATGATGGATCGTGCATTCATGATGACATTTCTCCTTTGTAGCCTGTTCATCTACTCGCTATAAATACCCCTCGGCTGGTCCTGCATTAAGCACCAGGAACGCACGAAAATCTTGTACCACGGGACGGAATGGCTAAACCGCTTGAGCTGCAGATTGATCGCACTGCGAAGACCCCGCTGGCGGACCAGATCTGCATGGGCATCACTGCCGCGATCGACAGTGGCGTATTGGCATCAGGCGCGCGCCTACCCTCCTGGATAGACTTGGCGGCCCAACTTGGCGTCGCCCGTGGCACCGTTCGGCTGGCCTACGATAAACTGGCGGCGGCTCAGCTTATCGTTCCATCTCGCTCAACGGGAACGCGTGTAACGGAGCGACCGATCCTATCCCGGCGACAGGATTCCCCACCGGAGCCTGGCTCCTTCATGGAGCGGTATCAGGAGATGATCGCGGGCCCGGCAATCTTCCAGATGGGCGTGCCGGCGAAGGAGACCTTTCCCGCAAAACTCTTCGCCAGGATCCGGTCCCAAAGTGTGCGGGCCGAGGCGAGCGCACCGGCGATGTATCCGGACCCACGCGGCGAACTCGAGCTGCGGCGAGAGATCGCCGCCTATCTTGCCATTGCGCGCGGGATCGAGTGTTTGCCCTCTCAGATCCTCATCACTTGCGGTTTTGCCAGCGGCCTTGGATTGACCCTCCATGCGCTTGGGCTCGAAGGACGCAAGGCATGGATGGAGGATCCTGGATTTCCGTTCACGCGGCGCGGGCTTGAGTTGGCGAGATTGTTGCCTGTCCCTGTCCCGGTTGACGCCGACGGCATCGATGTCGACTACGGCCTTCGCATCGCTCCGGACGCGGGGCTAGTCGTTGTGACACCTGGACAGCAGGCTCCAACTGGAATGACGCTTTCGCTCGGGCGACGGCTGCATCTTCTTGATTGGGCGGATCAGGCGGGAGCTTGGGTAATCGAGGATGATTATTTGGGCGAGTTGCAACTGACAGGCCGCGCCGCGCCGGCACTCGCCTCGATTGATCGTGCAGGCCGGGTCATCCATATCGGCTCGTTCAGCAAGACCATAAGTCCGACATTGCGCCTCGGCTTTGTCCTCGTGCCGCGGTCTCTGGAAGCCCGCTTCGCCGAGGTGGCGGCATGTTTGGCGCCTCCGCCCGGGCCATCCGTACAACTCGCCACCGCGGAGTTTATTTGCGAGGGGCATTTCTTGCGGCATCTGCGGCGCACGAAACGCGCATACACGGCACGCCGAGACGCATTGCTGCGGTTTCTGGAGGCGCGCGCAGACGGGATAACCGTTGATACGGCGGGTCTGGCCGTTCTGTTGCGGCTCGCCGATGGCACCCCAGATGTTTCCATCGTGCGCGAAACGCTACCGTTCGGCCTGGCACCGGCACCCTTGTCGGTATGGCACGCGTCGCCGGCCTTCGCGAAACCCGGTCTGCTTTTGGGCGTTGCCACGTGTCCTCAGCAATATGTCGAGCGGTCTTGTGACCGCCTTCTGGAAATTATTCATCGCTGCACATCGTCGCGATGAGGCACCGGCCCAATCCGTCGGTCTTTTCTGACAGCCTGATCACGGATCCAATGTGCCAACCTTCAAAGGTGGCGGTCAACATACTCCGCCACTCGCGTGCACAAGGGCGAAAGAACAGAGCCTGAGGCCAGCAAGGGGCAGTCTATGGGAGCGCTGGTGATCGCGATCAATCACAGCCGGTGCTTGTCAGCTAGAGGCGCGGGGTTCTGGGTGAGAACTCCTCATCGAGATCCTCGAAATGAAAAGGCGGAGCGAGCGTTCCGTGTGCCTCAGTTGTGGCGAGGAGACCGGCACTGGACCGACTGATTGGCACGAACGGTGCCCTCTTGAAATCGCCCGAGTAAAACAGGGAGGCCGCTGCGGCGACGCAGAAGGCAAGGAAAAGATTGATGATGCCGGACATTTCACGTGCCTTGCTTTGATATTGGCGCCCAATCCGCGGCCAGTGTTCCAGGTGCTGCTTGCCCCGACCATTTACCGCCAAACCACATGGCCCGCAGGCAAGTCTCGACGCCTTGATACAGATCGATAACGCACCTGGAACACTGGTATTCGTTGCGCATGTAGACGTAACCTTGATTTCTCAAGCGTTTGTATCTGATGCCAACGAACCCATCTTCCTGCGATCGCGTATACCGGATATGTCTGCCTAGGGGCGTTTCTGTAATCATTTGTATCCGCGCAGGCGGATTGCGGCGGCGCCTCTATCGAGAGCGGTTATCGCAACGGCGCTTTCACGACCGTTTCTATCCTTGCGACACCCTCCAGCGTACGATGGACCGGGCATTTGTCGGCGATTTCAGCGATCTTGCCTCGAAGCTCCTCTGAGACCTCGCCGTCGATTGATATGACGCGTTCGAAGCGATCAATCCTGCCGCCAGTGCTGCGCTCAGATTCCGTGCATTCCACACAATCCCTGGCATGGATCTTCGTATGCGAGACATCTACGCCGATGCGTCCGAGCGGCAGCTTCTTATAATCGGCGTATTGGCGTAGCGTCATCGACGTGCAGGCGCCGAGCGCAATGGACAGGAAGTCATAGGGTGACGGACCGGAATCGAGCCCGTCCACGGCCTTGGGTTCATCGGCGAAAAGACGATGGCGACCGGCCTGGACCGTGTTCTGAAATTTGCCGTCACCTGTCTCCGTCACCCGGACATGCTCTATTGGCTCCGCACCTTGGGGCGCATCGGCAGCGAGATAGCGCGTCATCCATCCTGAAATGATGCGTCCGGCAAAGGCTGCATCCTCAAGGTCGGTGAGAAGGTGATCTGCCTTGTCCAGCGATACGAAGCTTTTGGGATGCTTGGCTGCGCCGAAGATTTCGGTAGCGTTCTCGATGCCGACAGTTTCGTCCAAGGGGCCGTGCAAAACAAGCAGCGGCTTTTTCAGGGACGCGACGGCGTCCTTGATGCGGTGCGCACGCGCATCCTCGACAAATTGCATTTTGACGAGAAACTTGCGTCCGGCGAGATCCACTTCCGCCGAACCGGACATCTCGATCTCCTTGAGGCTCGCTCCCAAGTTCTTCAACACGTGTCCGACATCGGCCGGTGCGCCAATCGTTGCAACCGCGCGGACTTCAGGAATGTCCTTGGCCGCTGCGAGCACCGCGGCGCCGCCGAGCGAATGACCGACGAGCAACGAGGGCGCCTGGAAGTGATGACGTAAATAGTCGGCCGCCGAGACAAGGTCGGCAACATTCGAGGAGAAATTCGTCGATGCGAATTCGCCTTCGCTCGATCCCAATCCCGTGAAGTCGAAACGCAGGACAGCGATACCCTCCCGCGCCAGTTCCGCTGCGATCCGGCGCGCCGACGCCAGGTCCTTGGAACAGGTGAAACAATGGGCAAACAGAGCGTAGGCGCGCAGAGGCCCACTGGGAAAGTCGAGGCGGGCGGCAAGAGTTGCTCCGGAATGGCCGGCAAATTGAAGCCGTTGCGAACTGAAAGCCATAGGAATGCTCCTTCGCTGCTGGGAAGTGCGCAGTCTATATGAGCAGCGACGACCGGCTACAGGATTCGTTCCAATCCATCCTGCTCGTCCTCTTCACCTGAGCGCAGGGTTGCGGCAAGCTGCGCGCTCGGCAGAATGCACGCGCGCCGGTCTTGCGACGGCATCCAGGCAACTAACGTGGAACGTCAGACATGGATATCAATCAGGTCACGTACTTCCTCAATCTGGCTGAAACGTTGAACTTCACAGAAGCCGCGCGGCGAAGCGGTGTGTCGCAACCGAGCTTGACTCGCGCAATTCAGCGCCTGGAAGAGGAACTGGGCAGTCCACTGATCTATCGCGATGGCAAGGACAGCCGACTGACGGCGCTCGGTCGCGACGTCCAAGCTGAATTCATGCGGGTGGAACTCGCTCTACGAAACGTGCGCGAACATTCAGAAAGCACGGTTCACGGCCGCCGCCGTATTCTCGACATTGCCGTTGCCCCGACGATCGGCCCCGCCACGTTCACGGCATTCTTTGACGACGTGCTCAGCCAACTGCCCGCCGTAAACCTCAATATGCATCAGTTGTCGGCCGGCGAGGGAGCGCCCGAGGTGCTCTCGGGCAAGTATCACGCCTGCATCCTTCCAGAAGCGCCACGTTTCAACCCTAAGCTCAACATCGTGCCGCTGTTTCGTGAACGATTTCTACTCGCCTGCGCTGAAGGGCATCCGCTCGCCGAAAATGACGTCGTCAGCGTCAAGGCCATCGCCTCGTATCCTTATGTCGACCGGCTCGCCTGCGAGTTCCATACCCAGATCACAGAGCACCTGATGAACCACAATGCGGTGATGCAACCGCGTTTCAGTGCCGATCGTGAGGACTGGGTCCAGCAACTGGTGGCGGAGGGTCGCGCGATCTGCATCATGCCCGAGCGTTCGGTCGTCGTTGAGGGGATAGCAACCCGCGCGATCGAAGGCATGTCATTGGAGCGAGAGGTGGTATTGGCATCCGTTTCCGGTTCTGGCACTCCACTTGAAATGCGCAAGATCGCACAGATGGCAGCCCGTCACGATTGGGCCTGAGCGCCCGATGACATCGCTATTGAATCTATGCACGCCCTCTATTGGGAAAATCGCCGACCCAGCGCCATATTCTGCCAGCAAGTCCAATAGGAGTAATGGCTGTGAAGTACACAAAGACCGACGACGCGATCGCCAGGCTGACGTCGATTCAGTACCAAGTGACCCAGAAAAATGCGACTGAACGACCCTTTACCGGGTCGTACAATGACAACAAGGAACCGGGCATCTACGTCGACATCGTTTCCGGCGAACCGCTGTTTGCCTCTGCCGACAAGTTTGATTCCGGTTGCGGCTGGCCGAGTTTTACGAAGCCGATCGTACACGCAAACGTACGCGAATTGTCTGATGGTACTCATGGCATGATCCGCACCGAAGTGCGCTCAGCTCATGCCGACAGTCACCTCGGCCACGTGTTCACGGACGGTCCGGCTGACCAGGGCGGGCTGCGTTATTGCATCAACTCCGCGGCGCTGCGGTTCATTCCGCTCAGCGAAATGCAGGCCGAAGGCTATGGTGCCTATCTCAACCAAGTGGAGACTTTCAAATGACCGAGAAAGCTGTTTTGGCCGGTGGCTGTTTCTGGGGCATGCAGGACCTAATCCGCGCGTTGCCCGGCGTCATCAAGACCCGTGTGGGCTATACCGGCGGCGACGTGCCGAATGCGACCTACCGCAACCACGGCACCCACGCCGAGGCCATCGAGATCGTGTTTGATCCCGAGACGATCAGCTATCGCCGGATTCTGGAGTACTTCTTCCAGATTCACGACCCTAGCACGGTCGACCGGCAGGGCAACGACATCGGCAGCTCCTACCGATCTGCGATCTACGTTCTTGGCGATGAGCAAAGACGAATAGCCGAAGATACGATCGCGGACGTGGATGCGTCGGGCCTTTGGCCAGGAAAAGCCGTGACGTCAGTCGAGCCGGTTGGAGATTTCTGGGAAGCGGAGCCGGAGCACCAGGACTACCTGGAGCGCTATCCCAACGGCTACACCTGCCACTTTCCGCGAGCGAATTGGGTGCTGCCCAAGCGAGAGGCTGCCGCGTAATTTCCGACGCCTCAGCTTCAAGAGAATGGCATCCCAGCGCTCTGGTGATTTGCCGGAATACTGGGATGCCTGAGAAAGATGGTACGATCCGATGCCATGGGTGCGGTGGCGAGCACATATGCCCGCTGTCGCTTTGCGGCCAACCGTGCGTCGCAGCCATTCAGCGGCTCGTGTTTGTCGCACCTCAGTGACGTCGGACTTCCGACAGACAATGTCGACAAGGCCTCGATCAACTGGAGCGGCTCGCGGGGTGGTCTTCCCGGCCCCCGGCGTCGCTATTCTGAACCTTCTGAGGTGAACCGGCCAAACCGCGCGCGAACGAGCACGGGCTTCATTGCTGCCGACGCCTGGTGCGCCCGTTGCTAGCGGCGGCCACAGGCTCCAGAAAAACGACCGAGGCGGCAAAACGGCACAATGCCAGTCGGGGACGTGGCAAAGACGCCGGGCAACAAGATCGCCGATTATTTTGGCGTCGATATTTCCTGAAGGCTGGGAACTGATGTCCGAGGTCTTCGCTCCCTCCCAATAGTTGCAAACTTTCCGGATTTTGCCAAAATGTTCTAATTAGGATTGCAGGAGGAGCGTGATAATCTGCGATCTGCGTCGCTGACCTTCTCTTCCCCCTTCCGATATTTGACCGAGTGGCCCATGTCGATTTCAGATGCGATCTACCGTCCGTTCGAAACCCTGATCCGGCCGCTGGATATTCCTTACCGGCCGCTGTCGTCCAAGGGGCCGGTGACTGTCCTTCTGCATTTCATATCGATGTTCCGTGGTGTGCTGATCGCGCTCGCGCTTTCCTCCATGGCGATCGAAGCCATCAACCTCACCATCGTCTGGGGGCTTTCTGTCATCGTCGATGGCGTATCGCAGCAGGGTGCATCCGCCTTCTTGCACAGCGAATGGCCCCTTCTGACTTTTCTCGGGCTGCTGATCTTTCCGGCCATGCCGGTCGCCTCGTTTCTATTGAACACACTCAACTCGCATACGCTCGGCGTCGGCATGCCGGCCGCTATCCAATGGCAGGGTCACAAGGCGGTCGAGCGGCAGGACTTGGCGTTTTTCCACGACCTTTTTGCCGGACAGGTCGCTTCGCGCCTATCACAGGTATCATCGGCCGTTCAGCAGCAGATCATTGCGGCCTTCCAGACCATTCCGCGTTTCCTGTTGCAGATGGTCGGCTCCGTCATCTTGCTGAGCAGCCTGTCTTGGCAGCTCGCTTTGCCGGTCATCGTATGGATCGCGCTCAACGTGGCGCTCGCCATCAAGATGGCGCCGATCTTCGTCGAACGCTCGCGCAGCACCGCCAAGCAGCGCAGCTTGATGGCCGGCGCCATTACCGACCTTTACACCAACATGCAAATGATCAAGCAATTCGCTGCCGAAGACAGCGAGGCTGGCGCTATCCGTCGCATCATTCAGAAGACCATACAGACGCAGCACAGGGAACAGCGCATCTATCGCACGTCAGAACTGACCGTTGTGGCGCTTAACATGGCACTCTGGCTGGCGATGCTTTCGATTGGGTTTTCGGGCCTCGTCAACGACTTTCTCACGGTCGGCCAGTTCGTCGGGGCGGTCTATATCCTCCAACGGCTGTCCGGTCACACCTTCACCTTCTTGCAGATGGGCCAACAGATCTTCCAGGCGATCGGAACGATCAAGGATGCGATGCCCGTGATGACCACGCCACCGACCATCACAGACCGGCCTGAAGCGACGAATCTCGTGGTCAACAGCGGCGAGATTCGTTTCCAAGACGTCTGTTTCGCATACAAGTCCGGGAAGCCCGTCATCGCCAATCTATCGCTGACGGTGCGGCCCGGGGAGAAGGTGGGGCTGGTCGGCCTTTCCGGCGCCGGCAAGACCACGCTGGTGAGCCTGCTGCTGCGCTTCTACGACATCGGGGAAGGTGCGATCCTGATCGACAGGCAGGACATCCGCGATGTCACGCAGGCAAGTCTTCGCCGCAATATCGGCGTCATCGCGCAAGACGTAGCGCTGCTGCACCGGTCGGTCGGCGACAATATTCGTTACGGCCGGCCGGAAGCGACGCAGGAAGAGATCGAAGAGGCGGCCAAGACGGCGAAGGCCGACGTGTTCATCACCGATCTTGCTGATGGCGAAGGCCGTAAGGGCTATGGCGCCTTCGTCGGCGACCGCGGCATCAAGCTCTCGGGCGGTCAACGGCAGCGCGTGGCGATCGCCCGCGTTCTGCTGAAGGATGCGCCGATCCTTGTGCTGGACGAAGCGACCTCCGCCCTCGACAGCGAATCCGAGGCTGCCATCCAGGAAAAACTCAACCTGGTGATGGAGGGAAAGACGGTGATTGCCATAGCACATCGCCTTTCGACCATCGCCATGATGGATCGGATAATCGTGCTCGATCAGGGGCGCATCGTGGAAGAAGGCAGGCCCGAAGAACTGGTTGAACAGGACGGCCTGTTTGCCCGTCTGTGGAAACGCCAGACCGGCGGCTTTATTCCTGAAGAAATAAGCTAGCCCTGAGACAGGCAGTCGGGGGCGAGATGGGCCATCGGAGCGGTTACCAAGATGCCGTCGCCTGGAAGCCTGTTTCTATGTTGCAAGACTAGAGGATGATCTCGGGAGATCATGTTCGGCAACGACGGCCAACAACGAGAAATCATTTCGATCGGCGGGTTCCTTGCTCACCAGCCGTCATCGAGCACATGAAAATCAGGCTGCGCCACTATCTTTCGAAAAGGGATTGATCAGCGGAGAGTTTTCGAGCGGTCTTTGGGGCCACGATGCCTCATATTGGCAGCAGGGCGTCGGGCTTTACGTCTGCCACGGATGCGTAGGTATGGGTCTCCCTTACACCGGGCAAAGGCAGGATCACGCGCTCCAGAAAGTCCTGAAACATCGACATGTCGGCAATTCTTGCTTTGACGAGATAGTCGAAGCCGCCGATGACCATGTGGCATTCCAGAACTTCCGATGCATTCGAGATCGCTTCGGAAAAGCGCTCGAAAATATGCGGAGCAGTGTGATCGAGGCGGACCTGAATGAAAACCACCGTTCCTCGGCCAACCTTCTGCGGATCGAGGATCGCCCTGACGGCCTTAACATAACCCTCCCGAAACAGACGTTTGACGCGCTGGCTCGCCCCGGTGGGGGACAGGCCGACCCGGTTCGCCAATTCGAGCGTCGTACAGCGCCCGTCTTCCTGCAGCAGCCTCAGCAGGTTACGGTCGATTGCGTCGAGTCCTGCGACTTCGTTCTTCACGCAGTTTGATCCAGTATAGAGTGATATTCACTTCACAAACACGAAATCAATATATCCCGACACGCACGTTTAGGCAATACGATGTGGTCGTTGCGGTCTGAAGCTTTCGACCCCCTGCCAATGGTCAGGCTGGGTCCACCGCCGTCCCGGAGGCAAGCGTGCGTGTTGCGATTTTTGCAGAGATTGACGGCAGCAAAAGGATGGCGATCCTGGCGGGGGTGGCGTTCATCGGGATTACCACCTTGCAATTCGTTGCCGCCCGCTTCAGCTTGCGCGAACATCTGACAGCCGCCGATATCGTCGGCCTGCGATTTTCCGGCGCCCTTTTCGTCTTCCTTCCGGTGCTATGGAAGACCGGCACGGCAAAGTTGAGGGATCTCGGTTGGTGCAAAGCGGGTCTGCTGGCCCTGCTTGCGGGGTTGCCCTATACCATGATCATCAATCAGGGGCTCGCCCACGCGCCGGCCGCCCATGCTGCGGCCCTGTCTCCCGCTTCCATCGTCTTCTTCTCCTTCCTGCTCTCTCGCCTCGTGTTCAAGGACAAGGTTTCTCGCGCGCGCATCATCGGCATTATCGCGATCATCGGCGGACTGCTGTTGTTCGTTTCCCCCGCAGGCGTAGATACAGGCGACACCCTGCGCGGCGATCTGCTCTTTGCGGGGTCGGGAATCATGTTCGCGGCCTATGCGGTGCTGGTGAGGCTCTGGTCAGCCGATGCGGTGACGGCGACGATTGCCGTTGTCCTCATCTCCTTTTTGCCTCTGCCCTTGTTGTACACTGTGACGCCGAGTGGCCTGGCAGCCGCATCCCTAGCCGAGATCGCCACGCAGTTCGTGATCCAGGGCTTCCTTGCCGGTGCGGTTGCGATCGTTCTCTACACGTATACAGTTCATCAACTCGGGCCACGACAGGCTTCGCTGTTCATGCCGTGCATTCCATTGACGACGGCCGTGATCGGTATGGTGGTGCTCGGGGAAGTGCTGACCATTCCCCAGTTCATTGCGATCGCTGTGATTACATTTGGAATGGTGTTCCCAATGCTGCGAAAATCCTGACTCTTGCTAGAGTGGCGGCAGACGGCGCTTGACGACGGGAGCCTCAAGAACGCCGTCCATCTGCTCGATTATGGACAGCCAAGCATGCAAGTTTAGCGTGGGTAGGAGTTGGCGATTGGACGCCGCAAAGGACCCTGAGCTTGGCTCATGTGCGCCCGCAATTGGCGGGCTGTATCCTGCCGGCAGACGATGCGGTTGCAACGCGTTGCGAGCACCTGCACATGCCCGAGCGGCGCAATGGGGCTGCCGCGCTGATCCGCGATGGTTGTCGTGAACCGCGTCATCAGGAGTTTCGAAGGCACCGGTGTCGCTGTGGTCGACCTCCGGCGGGGCGGACGGTCGCGAGGATGCTCGCGTCATGTTGATGCTGAGGTGAAGACCGCCAATTGAGCGTCAAAAGCGCGCTGGTAGGCGGGCCGCGCTTCACCGCGGGTGATATAGGCGGCGAGGTTCGGATATTCGTTCAATATGCCTGATCCGGCCAGCCTGCGCAGCACCGTCACCATGAGAAGGTCGCCGGCGCTGAACTCGCCGTCGAGCCAGTCGGCGTTGCCAAGTCTCCCGGAAAGTTCGCTCAGCCGTTTACGGATGCGGCCCTCGACGGCAGACATCCGCTGCTCGTACCAGGTCTCGTCGCCCTCCAGATACCTGGCGACTTCGCGATCCACGATCGGCGGCTCGATGGTGTTGAGCGCCGCAAACATCCAGGTGATCGCGCGCGCCCGGGCGTTCGCGTCGCGTGGCAGCAGGCCCGAACGGCGCTCTGCGATATGGAGCACGATGGACCCGGACTCGAACAGGGCGAGATCGCCTTCTTCATAGGTCGGGATCTGTCCGAACGGCTGAAGCGCGACATGCGCGGGTTCCTTCATCGTCTTGAACGAAACAAGACGAACGTCATAAGGTTGGCCCACTTCTTCGAGCGCCCAACGAACGCGCATGTCACGCGCCAGCCCCTTGCCGCGATCGGGCGACTGTTCAAAGGCCGTAATGGTGGTGATCGTCATCGCTGTTCTCCATAGCTTGCCTGTCTTGAAGACGATTGACTAAGCGAGATTCCGACACTCCGTGCTCGAGATTGCTTTGGGTAACTCTTGCAGTTCTGACCTACGCCCGGCGTGCATCATATCGGCGCAGATCGGACTTGGCAGCAATTGCATGACGTCTCGCCGCTACGCCGACTGTCGAGCGGCCAATCGGTCGTAGAATGCGCTGTGCGCATCCTGCCTGATTTTACAGACTTGAAGCTTCGCCGTGCCGACCGCTTCGGAGCAGAAAGCAATGCCTGGGGAAAGTTCCGGCGTCACCGTGTAGATTAAAAAATAGGCAATGAGAGATTTGTTAAGAAAATAGGCAATTCTGTTGCGAAAATTGCTGCGCTGCATCATGATCGCCTCATGACAAACCGCGACCTCACCATTCTCGTCATTGACGAGAACGCCATTCGTGCCTCGATCATCGAGGAAGGATTGCACGAGGCCGGGCATCGCAAGGTCACGGTCATTCACGAGGTGCAGGGCGTCGCACGCATCATCGACAGTCTCAGGCCCGATGTCATCGTCATCGATATCGAAAACCCAAATCGCGACATGATGGAGCATCTCTTCCAACTGACGCGCACGGTCGGGCGGCCGATCGCGATGTTCGTGGATCGCTCCGACACCGCTTCGATCGAGGCGGCGGTGGAGGCGGGCGTGTCGGCCTATATCGTCGATGGTCTGAAGAAGGAGCGCGTCAAGCCGATCCTGGACATGGCCGTCAGTCGTTTCAACGCCTTCAGCCGCCTGCAAAGGGAGCTGGCCGACGCACGGTCCGCGCTTGAGGAGCGCAAGGTCATCGAGCGCGCCAAGGGCATCCTGATGAAGATCCGCGGTCTCTCGGAAGAGGAAGCCTTTGCCCTGCTGCGGCAGACGGCAATGAACGAAAAGAAGAAGATGTCTGAAATCGCGCAAAGCGTGGTGACGGCCGCCGGCCTGTTGATGTGATGGCGGGCGCGGCGCATCGGCTTGGTCGCAAGGAGTAGGTGGAGTGAACAGCATGGCCAATTTCGGCGATATCGGCAGCGGCCAAGCCTCGGCCGGTCACGGTTTGCCGGCGCCGCAAAAGATGCGCAGCGAGGGCGCCCGCACGCTTCGTGCCGGCTTCATCCCACTCGTCGATGCATCGGTCCTGATCGCCGCCTGCGAGTTCGGTTTTGCCCGCAGCGAAGGTCTGACACTCGACCTGGTCAGGGACGTGTCGTGGGCTAATGTCCGCGACCGGTTGGCCTTCCGCCAGTTCGATATTGCCCACATGCTTTCGCCCATGCCGGTTGCGGCCATGCTTGGGCTCGGTTCCAATCCTTCGCCGACGATCACGCCCTTCTCGCTCGGGCGCGGCGGCAACGCCATTACGTTGTCCAACCGGCTCTATGCCCGCATGACTGAGGAAGGAGCGCTCGGGGGCGCTGAGGACGCGCTTGCCAATGCCCGGGCGCTTGCCGCCGTACTTGGGCGCATGAAGTCACACGGCGAAGCGCCGCCGACTTTGGGCGTCACCTATCCGTTCTCGTCGCACAATTACGAGTTCCGCTATTGGCTGGCTGCCGGCGGCATTGATCCGGATCGTGACGTCAAGCTGGTGGTCGTGCCGCCGCCGATGACCTCCGACGCGCTCGCCGCCGGCGTGATCGACGGTTTCTGCGTCGGCGCTCCCTGGAACATGGTCGCATCCGAGCGCGGCGTCGGGCGTATCGTCGCCGCCAAGCAGGATATCTGGCCGTCGGCGCCCGAAAAGGTCGTCGGCATGCGCCCTGAATGGGCCGAGGCCAATCCGGAAACCGTTTCGCGATTGATCGTGGCGCTGGATGCGGCGGCACGGTGGTGCGACGACCCGCAAAATCGCGATGCCCTGTCCGAAGCGCTCGCCGACCAGCGCTATGTCGGCGCCCCGGTCGAAATCATCCGCCGCGTGCTTTCCGGTGAGTTCACCATTGACGCTCAAGGGCAGCGCCGGGTCATCGATGACTACTTCGTCTTCCGTCGCGGATTCGCCAACTATCCCCGCCCCAGTCACGCGCTCTGGATCTACAGCCAGATGGCGCGCTGGGGACAGGCCGGCATAAGTCCGGAAGGGACGGCGGCTGCGGCTTCGGCCTATCGTCCGGACCTCTACCGGCTCGCGCTCGGGGACGGCGCGGCGCCGGTGGATGCCGATATCGGGATCGCGGGCGCATCCATTGAGGATCGCTTCATGGACGGGCATGTTTTCGACCCTGCCGCCATCAGGGCCTATGTCGAGGCGTTTCCTGTGCGTACCCAGGGCGGCGCGGCCGCATTCGACGCCGACAACTGATGGTTCGGGCGCTGCTTGTTTGGGCAGAGTCGCCGAGCTGGTTGTGTGCAGCGCACAATAATTCAGCAGATTCTACAATAGCCGTTTTGATGGGCAACTGCGCTCGATCGTATTTTTATCCTTCGATATCAATCTATTAGTTCCTGGCCTGTCGAACTGGCACGGCCCTTGCTTTTAAGAAATTGCTTCGGTCAACGGCGATCGAAGCGAGTTCAAACGCCAGATCGCGTTTGCCAGAGACACTGACGTCGCACGGTTTTTGTTTTCCGAGGGTTCCTCCCGATCCCGGACGCAATCACCAGGCGGCGTTTTTTTATGTCCGGTTTCGGCCGGCAGCAGCAGAGGAACCTGCGCATGATCAAGTTTTCGACCGGCGGCCTGACCCGCCGCAGCCTGCTGAAGACCACAGCGACGGCCGCCCTCTTCGGCGCTGTCAAGACGGCCTTCCCTTCCGGCGCCTTTGCACAATCGGCCGGACCCGAGACCACCAAGGCGGTTCTCGGCTTCATTGCGCTCACGGACTCCGCTCCGCTGATCATCGCCAAGGAAAAAGGTCTTTTCGAAAAATACGGCATGACCGAGGTCGATGTGGTCAAACAGGCTTCCTGGGGCACGACACGCGACAACCTTGTGCTCGGCTCGGCCGGTGCCGGCATCGATGGCGCGCACATTCTCACGCCGATGCCCTACCTGATCTCGACCGGCAAGGTGACCCAGAACAACCAGCCGCTGCCGATGGCGATCCTCGCTCGCCTCAATCTCGATGCGCAGGCGATCTCTGTCGGTGGCGCCTATGCCGATCTGAAAGTCGGGCTCGACGCATCCGCGCTAAAGGAAGCCTTTGCCAGGAAGAAGGCGGAAGGAACGGCCGCCAAGGTGGCGATGACCTTCCCGGGCGGCACGCATGATCTGTGGCTGCGCTATTGGCTGGCCGCCGGCGGCATCGACCCGGACTCCGACGTCGAGACGATCGTCGTGCCGCCGCCGCAGATGGTCGCCAACATGAAGGTCGGCACCATGGACTGTTTCTGTGTCGGCGAGCCCTGGAACGAGCAGCTCGTTAACCAGAAGATCGGCTACACCGCCGTCAACACCGCCGAGATCTGGAACGAACATCCGGAAAAGTCCTTCGCCATGCGTGCCGACTGGGTGGAGAAGAACCCGCGCGCCGCCAAGGCGCTGACCATGGCCATTCAGGAAGCAGCACAATGGTGCGACGACATGGCCAACAAGGAGGAGCTGGCGAAGATCGTCGGCAAGCGCAGCTGGTTCAACGTACCGCCGAAGGACATCGTCGACCGTCTGAAGGGCGAATACGACTACGGCAACGGCAAGATCGTCGAGGCCAGCCCGCACTTCATGAAGTTCTGGCGCGATCACGCCTCCTATCCCTTCCAGAGCCATGACAGCTGGTTCCTGACGGAGAACATCCGCTGGGGCAAGTTTGCTCCCGATACCGACATCAAGGCGCTCGTCGCCAAGGTCAATCGTGAGGACATCTGGCGCGAAGCTGCCAAGGAGCTCGGCGTCTCCGACATCCCGTCCTCGACCTCCCGCGGCGTCGAAAAATTCTTCGATGGCAAGGTGTTCGACCCGGCAGATCCGCAGGCTTACCTGAAGAGCCTGAGCATCTCGCGCGTCGCCTGAGCCTTCGTGGCGGCCGCCGAACTCCGCCGCCGCTCGACTTGAACCTTTAGGAGAACGGTATGTCCGTCACCAATCTCAAGCTTCCGCAGGATGCCGCCCCAAGGCCGGCGGCCCGTGTCATCGCCTTTACCCGTGCCGCCACACCCGGTGCCCGTCAACGGCTGCCGGTAGCGCTCGCCACCGCCTTGACCAACTTCGTCCCGCTCTTGGTCACCCTCAGCTTCATCCTGGTTGCCTGGCAGGTGATCTGTTCGGCACCCGACTCCAGCCTGCCGGCGCCGACCCGTGTTCTCGAAGAAAGCTGGGAACTGATCGCCCATCCGTTCTATGTCGGGCAGGGCGTCGATCAGGGTCTGTTCTGGCATATCTCGGCCAGCCTGCAGCGTGTCGCGATCGGTTACGCGCTTGCTGCCGTCGTCGGTATCGCGCTCGGCGTACTCGTCGGCCAGAGCGCCCTTGCCATGCGCGGCCTCGATCCGATCTTCCAGGTGTTGCGCACGGTGCCGCCACTCGCCTGGCTGCCGCTGTCGCTTGCCGCCTTCCAGGACGGCACGCCCTCGGCGATCTTTGTGATCTTCATCACCGCCATCTGGCCGATCATCATCAACACCGCTGTCGGCATCCGCAACATTCCGCAGGACTATCAGAACGTCGCCAAGGTGCTGCGGCTCAACGCCTTCGAGTATTTCGGCAAGATCATGCTGCCGGCTGCTGCCCCTTACATCTTCACGGGCCTTCGCATCGGCATCGGCCTTTCGTGGCTCGCCATCGTTGCTGCGGAAATGCTGATCGGCGGCGTCGGCATTGGCTTCTTCATCTGGGACGCATGGAACTCCTCGCTGATCAGCGACATCATCGTCGCGCTGATCTACGTCGGCATCGTCGGCTTCCTTCTCGATCGTCTCATCGCCCTCGTCGGCCGTGTCGTCACCCGCGGCACCGCAACCGCGTGAGAAAGGCAAAGACCATGACCAAGAGCTATCTCTCGCTTGAGCTTATCGACAAGAGTTTTGAACGCGGCGGTGTCAGGACGGAGGTTCTGAGGCAGGTCTCGCTTTCCGTCGACAAAGGCGAATTCATCTCGATCATCGGCCATTCCGGCTGCGGAAAGTCGACGCTGCTCAATATTGTCGCCGGGCTGACGCAGGCCACGACCGGCGTGGTGCTACTCGATGGCCGCGTCGCCGACGAGCCGGGACCGGACCGCGCCGTCGTCTTCCAGAACCATTCGCTGCTGCCCTGGCTGACGGTCTATGAAAACGTTCGCCTCGGCGTCGACAAGGTCTTCGGTTCGACGAAGTCCAAGGCGGAGCGCCATGAGTGGACCATGCGCAATCTCGAGCTGGTGCAGATGGCGCATGCCGCCGACAAGCGCCCGTCGGAGGTTTCCGGCGGTATGAAGCAACGCGTCGGCATCGCCCGGGCACTGGCGATGGAGCCGAAGGTTCTGTTGCTCGACGAGCCGTTCGGTGCGCTCGATGCGCTGACCCGGGCGCATCTGCAGGACCAGGTGATGCAGATCCACGCCGAGCTCGGCAATACGGTGCTGATGATCACTCATGATGTCGACGAGGCGGTGCTGCTTTCCGACCGCATCGTCATGATGACAAACGGGCCTTCGGCGCGCATCGGCGAGATCCTCGACGTGCCGCTTGCCCGCCCGCGCCGGCGCATCGAGCTTGCGGCCGACCGAACCTACCTCAAATGCCGCGAAGCGGTGCTCAAGTTCCTCTACGAGCGCCACCGTTTCGTCGAAGCTGCGGAGTGATTTCCCATGGCTCACCAAACTCCCGAGAAACTCGTCATCATCGGCAACGGCATGGCGCCAGGCCGGATGCTGGAAGAGCTGTTCGAAAAAGCACCTAATCGTTACGAAGTCACGATCTTCAACGCTGAACCGCGCGTCAACTACGACCGTATCATGCTGTCGCCGGTGCTCTCAGGCGAAAAGGCCTATGCGGACATCGTCATTCATGACGACGCCTGGTACGCCGCAAACGGCGTCACCTTGCACAAGGGCGCAAAGGTCGCTCAGATCGACCGTACGGCTCGCACGGTAACCTCGGAAAACGGCATCACCGCCAGCTACGACAAGCTGGTGATCGCCACCGGCTCCAGCCCCTTCATCATTCCGGTGCCCGGCCATCAGCTACCCGGCGTGCTCGCCTATCGCGATCTCGACGACGTCGAAAAAATGCTTGCCGGCAGCAGGGGCCGCGGCCGCGCCATCGTCATCGGCGCGGGTCTGCTCGGTCTTGAGGCTGCCTACGGCCTCAAGCGCCAGGGCATGGACGTTACCGTCATCCACCTGATGCCGACGATCATGGAGCGGCAGCTCGATCCGGCCGCCGCCTATCTCCTGGAAAAGGCGCTCACCGAACGCGGCATCGATATCGTCACCAAGGCCAATACCAAACGCATCCTCGGCGAGACGAAGGTCGAAGGCATCGAGCTCGAAGACGGCCGGGTCATCGAAGGGTCGATGGTCGTCATGGCCGTCGGCATCCGTCCGGCGTCGGGCCTGGCGAAGGAAGCCGGTATTGCGGTCAACCGCGGCATCGTCGTCGACGACGGCATGATGACGTCGGACGCGTCGATCTATGCGCTCGGCGAATGCGCCGAGCACCGCGGCACCTGCTACGGCCTGGTGGCGCCACTATACGAGAGCGCCAGGGTGCTTGCCGATCGGCTTGCCGGGGGCGAAGCGGAGTATCATGGCTCGGTCACCAATACGAAGCTGAAGGTCACCGGCATCAACCTCTTCTCCGCCGGCGACTTCGCCGATGGCGAGGGACGCGAGGAGATCGTCCTGCGCGATGCGACCGCCGGCGTCTACAAGCGTCTCGTGCTCAGGGAAAACCGTATCATCGGTGCCGTCCTCTACGGCGAGACATCGGACGGCTCCTGGTTCTTCGATTTGATGAAGAGGGGCGTAGATATCACCGCCATGCGCGAGACCCTGATCTTCGGCCAGGCCTATCAGGGAGGATCCCCGCTGGACCCTACGGCGGCCGTTGCAGCCTTGCCGGATGATGCGGAAATCTGCGGCTGCAACGGCATATGCAAGGGCAAGATCGTCGCGACGATCACGGGCAAGGGGCTGACGTCGCTCGACGAGGTGCGCGCGCACACCAAGGCGTCCGCCTCCTGCGGTTCCTGCACCGGGCTCGTCGAGCAGGTGATGTCGTTGACGCTTGGCGACGCCTACAATCCCGCCACCGTCCAGCCGATGTGTACCTGCACCGAGCTTGGCCACGACGATGTCCGCCGCCTGATCAAGGCCAAGGGTTTGAAGACCATTCCCGCTGTGATGCAGGAGCTGGAGTGGAAGACATCCTGCGGCTGCGCCAAATGCCGCCCGGCGCTCAACTACTACCTCGTCTGCGACTGGCCCGACGAATACGCCGACGACTACCAGTCGCGCTTCATCAACGAGCGTGTGCACGCCAATATCCAGAAGGACGGCACCTATTCCGTCGTCCCGCGCATGTGGGGCGGCGTCACCAACTCTGGGGAATTGCGCGCGATCGCCGACGTCGTCGACAAGTTCGAGATCCCGATGGTCAAGGTGACCGGCGGTCAGCGTATCGATCTGCTCGGCATCGAAAAGGAAGACCTGCCTGCCGTCTGGGCCGATCTCGGCAAAGCCGGCTTCGTCTCTGGCCAGGCCTATGCCAAAGGCCTGCGCACGGTGAAGACCTGTGTCGGTTCCGACTGGTGCCGCTTCGGTACGCAGGATTCGACCGGTCTCGGCATTCGCATCGAGAAATTCATGTGGGGATCCTGGACGCCGGCCAAGCTGAAGATGGCGGTCTCCGGCTGTCCCAGAAACTGCGCCGAGGCGACCTGCAAGGATATCGGCGTCATCTGCGTCGACAGCGGTTTCGAGATCCACTTCGCCGGTGCCGCCGGGCTCGACATCAAGGGCACCGAGGTTCTCGGTCTGGTGAGGACCGAGGACGACGCTCTCGAACATATCGTCGCGCTGACGCAGATGTATCGCGAGCAGGCCCGTTATCTCGAGCGCATCTACAAGTGGGCCAAGCGCATCGGTCTAGACGAGATCCGCCGCCAGATCATGGACGATGCCGAACGGCGCAAGGCGTTCTTCGACCGCTTCGTCTTCAGCCAGAAATTTGCCCAGGTCGACCCCTGGTCGGAGCGTGTCTCCGGCAAGGACAAGCACGAGTTCCGGCCAATGGCGACGGTCGGATTTTCTGAAGCGGCGGAGTGAGGTGATGGACATGAACTGGGCAAAAGGAAACTGGCATGCAATCGGTGACATCTCGGACATTCCGCTTCGGGGCGCACGCTGCGTGCGAACGCCTCAAGGCAAGATCGCCGTCTTCCGCACCGCCGAAAACGAGGTCTTCGCCATCGAGGACCATTGCCCGCACAAGGGCGGTCCTTTGTCGCAGGGCATCGTCCACGGCACCGCCGTCACCTGCCCCTTACACAACTGGGTGATCTCGCTCGAGACCGGCAAGGCGCTGGGCGCAGATGAGGGGGCCGTGCGCACGATCCCCGTGCGCAACGATGGCGGCTCGCTGTTCATCGCACTCGAAAGCCTGATGATCGCGGCGGAGTAGCCATGGCAACCGAAGTCAAAACCACCTGTCCCTATTGCGGTGTCGGCTGCGGCGTGATCGCGACGGTTGGCGATGACGGCGGCGTCGGTGTGAAAGGCGACCCGGATCATCCGGCCAACTTCGGCCGGCTTTGCTCCAAGGGGGCGGCGCTTGCCGAGACACTCGATTTCGACGGGCGGCTGCTCTATCCGGAGATCGCCGGTGAACGGGCGGATTGGGATGAAGCGCTCGACCATATTGCCGAGCGCTTCTCAAGCACGATTGCCGAACATGGGCCGGATTCGGTTGCTTTCTATGTCTCCGGTCAGTTGCTGACGGAAGACTACTATGTCGCCAACAAGCTGATGAAGGGCTTCATCGGTTCGGCGAATATCGACACCAATTCGCGCCTGTGCATGTCCTCGTCTGTGGCCGGCCATCGCCGCGCCTTCGGGGCGGATACTGTGCCCGGCTGCTATGAGGATCTGGAGCTGGCGGATCTGGTGGTCCTGACCGGCTCCAACCTCGCCTGGTGCCATCCGGTCCTATATCAGCGGCTGGTGGCGGCCAAGGCAGCCCGGCCGCAGATGCGGGTCGTCGTCATCGACCCGCGCCGCACGATGACCGCTGACATCGCCGACCTGCATCTGGCGATCCGGCCGGACGGCGATGTCGCGCTGTTCAATGGTCTCTTCGCGCACCTGGCTACGAGCCCGGCCGTCGATCAGACCTATATCTCCGCTCACACCACCGGTTTCGCTGACGCTTTCACCGCCGCTTGCGCACTGGACGCCGAGGGGCTGACGCGCGCGACGGGGCTGGATCAAGCCGAGCTTTCCGCCTTCTTCCAGCTATTCGAAACAACAGAAAAGGTCGTCACCTCCTACAGCCAGGGGATCAACCAGTCGGTGGCCGGGACCGACAAGGTCAATGCCATCATCAATTGCCATCTGGCGACCGGCCGCATCGGCCGGCCGGGCATGGGGCCGTTCTCGCTCACCGGCCAGCCGAACGCCATGGGTGGCCGTGAAGTCGGCGGCCTTGCCAATATGCTGGCCGCGCACATGGACATCGAAAAGGCCGGAGACCGCGATCAGGTCCGGCGCTTCTGGGGCGCGCCGTCGCTTGCCGCCAAGCCGGGACTCAAGGCCGTTGACATGTTTCGCGCGGTCGCCGACGGGCGTATCAAGGCGATCTGGATCATGGCAACCAATCCGGTGGTGTCGATGCCGGATGCCGATGCCGTCGAGGCGGCGCTCAAGGCCTGTCCCTTCGTCGTCGTCTCCGATGTCATCAGGCAGACCGATACGACCCGCCATGCGCATGTGTTGTTGCCTTCGCTTGGCTGGGGCGAGAAGGATGGCACTGTTACGAATTCCGAGCGGCGCATCTCCCGACAGCGCAGCTTCCTGGCGGCCCCCGGTGAGGCCCGGGCGGACTGGTGGCAACTTGCCGAGCTTGGTCGCCGCATGGGTTTTGCCGGCGCGTTTGCCTACGCATCGCCGTCAGAAATCTTTGGCGAACACGCCGGTCTATCCGGCTTCGAGAACGGCGGTCGGCGCGATTTCGATATCGGCGCTCACACCGGAATCGATTGTGCTGGCTATGATGCGCTGATGCCGTTCCAATGGCCGCAGCCGCGGGGCAAGGCAAGCGCGACGACGCGCTTCTTCGCCGACGGCGGTTTCTACCATCCGGATGGTCGCGCACGCTTCATCGCGACCACAAGCCAGATCGCCGGTCGCCTCAGCGATGCCTTCCCTTTCACCCTCAACACCGGCCGGGTCCGCGACCACTGGCACACGATGACCCGGACGGGAAAGAGCGCACGGCTCTCCGCCCATATCGGCGAGCCCTTCGTCGAGATCCACCCGCGCGATGCGATGGAGCTTGATCTCGCTCCTGCCGATCTCGTGGTGCTGGTGAGCCCCTATGGTACGGCGATCGTCCGGGCGCTGATTACTGAACGCCAGGTGCGCGGCAACCTGTTCGTGCCGATGCACTGGAACGACCAGTTCGCGGCCAAGGCGCGCATCGACGCTTTGGTGCCGCCGATCACCGATCCTGTTTCAGGGCAGCCGGCTTCCAAGAACGTTGCCGTTTCCGCCCGCCGTTTTTCCGCCTCCACCTATGGATTTGCCGTCAGCGCTGCAAGGCCGGACGGGCTTGATAGTACCTATTGGGCGCTGGCCAAGGCGCAAGGAGGGTGGCGGTTGGAACTGGCGACGCAGACTGAGCCTGACGATTGGGTCGCCTGGTGCCGGCGCATCTTCGACCTCCCTGGGCATATCGATCCGATCGGCTACGCGGACGGGCCGTCGGGCCTTCGCCGGCTTGCATTCTTCGACGGCGATCGGCTTCTGCTGGCACTTTATCTGGCGCCGGAGCCTGTCGCTGTTGCTCGCAGCTGGGCGGTCGAGCAGCTCGGCGTCTCGCACTCGGATCTGCGCCTGCGCTTCGTGCTCGTGGCCGGCCGGCCGGGTGCGGACAAGCCCGATCCGGGCGCAACCGTGTGCTCCTGCTTCAATGTCGGGGTCAACCAGATCGTTGCTGCCGTCCGTGGCGGCTGTCGTACGGTTGAAGCCGTCGGCCAGACGCTGAATGCCGGAACCAATTGCGGCTCCTGCCGCGCCGAGATCAGGGGGATCGTCGATGGATGCCTTGCTGTTGCCGCGGAATGAAAGGCGCCTGCGCGCCGAGCCGCCGCGTATGATGCCTTTGGCGAAGCTGCCCGTGTTCTTTGGACTCGAAGGCCGCCGTGTCGTTGTGGCCGGCGGCTCAGACGCCGCTGCCTGGAAGGCGGAACTGTTGGCGGCCTGCGGCGCCGAAGTGCATGTCTATGCGCCGTTTGAGGAACTCGGAGAGGTCTGCAGCCGCCTGCTCGAGAGCGGTTCCTCTCACCCGGGCGGCAGGTTCGTCCATCACTGCGAGGCCTGGACAAAGGAAGCGATCATCGGCGCGGCGCTTGCGATCGCCGACTGCGAGGCTGAGAGCGATGCCCAAGCCTTCTTCGAGGCGGCCAAAAAGGCCGGCGTGCCGGTCAACGTCATCGACAAACCGGCCTATTGCCAGTTCCAGTTCGGCTCCATCGTCAATCGCTCGCCGATCGTCGTCTCCATATCGACGGATGGCGCCGCACCCATCCTTGCCCAGGCAATCCGTCGTCGCATCGAGACGCTGCTGCCGCCGGTGCTCAAAGACTGGGCGTCGCTGGCGCAGGCGATCCGCGACAAGGTCAATGCGCGCCTCAAGCCCGGCGCGGCACGCCGCGCTTTTTGGGAGCGCTTTGTCGATCGTGCCTTTCAGGAGACACCGGAGGAGGGTGCCGAGATGCGGCTGGTGACGGAGATGGATCGCCTTGCGGCGAACCGGACCGACACCGGCCGCGTCACGCTCGTCGGCGCCGGGCCGGGCGACGCGGAGCACCTGACGCTGAAGGCGGTGCGTGCTTTGCAAGCGGCCGATGTCATCCTTTTCGACGATTTGGTTTCCGACGACGTGCTGGAGCTTGCCCGGCGCGAGGCCAAGCGTCTGCTGGTCGGCAAACGTGGTGGGCGCACAAGTTGCAGGCACGAAGATCTCGACGACATGATGGTATCCTGGGCACGCGCCGGCAAACGGGTTGTCCGGTTGAAATCCGGTGATCCGGCGATTGTCGGCCGTGGCCGCGAGGAGATCGCCCGGTTGGAAGAGAGGGGCATTGCGGTCGATGTCGTCCCGGGCATCGCGGTGGCGAGCGCCACGGCAGCACACCCGTGTGTCCCGATCGGAGACCGTGATCATAGCGATCCCATCTCTCGTCGGGCGTGACGACTGCGATTGCCTTTATTGACATAGACCGCAAGGCGACAGTCTTGCGCCGCATCGCAAACGCGTATTTCGCACTGTGGTTCTATAGACAGCAAACCGCCCGCAGCGTCGTCGTTTCCTTCGAGAGCGGCCGCTGGAGCCTTTCCGTTATTCGCCCTGCGCGAAGCGCCGCCATAAACTCGGATCAAGGCGCCGTTGCGCGATCTCCGGCGAAAGCAGGGCCGATCGGCAGCGCACGTTTATGTCCGCTCGCCCGATAAGCGGCGAGAATTCGTTCCATCGCCGACTTGCTTATGGCGTAAGCGGTGCATTGACCCCGTCTGGCGATAGCGGTGGATCGGGTTTATTCGTGTGAGCTCAGGGAATGAGCTTGGTATGAATTGCTATGTCTGAACCTATGTCCGAACATAGAACGTTCCATATGATCGAAGCCGTTGCGGGTCGCCTGGAGGGCGCGCCGCGAGAGGTTCGACGTTGGTCAAATGAGTTGAAGGCTCAGGCGGTAGCCGAAA